>CANQFV010000020.1 GCA_947599875.1 uncultured Oscillospiraceae bacterium | reverse complement strand
CCTCCGGGAAAGAACATCAGGAGGGCAGACATGAAACAAAATTCTTCAACAGAAAAGAGCAAAAACAGGGGCTTCACGCTGGTGGAGCTGATCGTCGTGATCGCGATCTTAGCGATCCTGTCCGCCGTGGGAGCGGTGGCCTACACGGGGTACATCGAACACACCAAGAAGGGGCTGGATAAGCAGACGGTGGGGGAAATCATGCACGCGCTGGAGTTAGCAGACTACGCGGACTCGAGCTTATTCGGGGAAAACGGCGGCGCAATGGTTGTCATATCCACTGACAAGACCGATGCCGCCGGATTAAACAACGAAAACACTGCGGCGCTGAAAAACGCACTTGAGGACGCCCTTGGTGAGGGCGGTCTTGCCAGCACAAAGCTGAGCTACGGCAAGTGGAGCGGCACCGCAAATATGAAAGTGTTTGCGGGTTTGGGCCTTGATGGCTCTCAGATTGCAGAATATACAAAAAACCTGAAGGATCCGACTAAGGGCGTGTCCGCCGCCTTTGCAGAGGATATGGAGGAATACTGGGACGGATTCAAAACGCTTATAACGATGATCAACAGTGGCGCAGTCCCTGAAATTCAGAGTAAAATCGGCGAAGGAGATAAAAACTCCATCGTCAAATTGATTGTGGATCATTATAACGCCGAGGGGTTCGATGATAATACCGTTATTTCAACATGGAAAAATAGAGCCACCGACCCCAGCCTTAGCGGAATGGCCTTAAACCTTGCCACCAAGCATTCTTTTGTCAGCTATGCAAAGCGTCAACCGTCTATCTCACCCGAGGCGCAAAAAGTGCTTGAGGACTATATGGCTGAGTATCAGTTTAAAACGGACGACAAGTTTATGGAATTAGGCTGGTGTACTGATACGGACGTTAAAGCAGAACTCGAAACGCTTGCTAAGAAATACGTCACATCCCAGGCCGAGGCTGACGCACGGGCGTATCTGGGTCTCATGGAGGCGGCGGCAGAAGCCCAAAAGAATCTCGGCGATACATACTCAGACGATGACTTCCTCGCGGAGCTAGACCCCTATGTGCCGATGGTGAGCAACGTACTCACGGGAAAGACGGATTTGAGCATAATCAAAGAACTTGCAGCGAAGGCAACAGGCTCCGTCGTGATAATCAATGTAAAAAAGGTAAACGGCGCTCTTGTTTGGGATGAGAACAGCGTCTCCCCGATAGAAGCTAATCCGAGGGATGGAAGTGGTAATGATGCACCGCAGGAGGTTGCCTATACTAAGGATGGCTCCAGTTTAACCCTGACAGGCGATAACCCTTATTCCGGCGAAGTAATAATGGCGCCCAACAGCACAATTACTGTTACGGTAAATCAACTTCCCCCCAATGGTGAGACATACAGTGTTAGTGGGGGGGTGACATCCGCAGGCAGAAGTGAAAACGGCATTAAGATAATCGTTGGTGAAAGTGGTGGTACTATAGCTGTGACATGGGGCAATCCGTACAGGCCGAATGGCGGCGGAACTATTACCCTAAACGTAATTGTCAAGTGATACACCGGGACGGTTCTTTTGTATCATTGCTTGCAATCAAACAGCGCGGCGGAGAGGCCAAACGGCCTCTCCGCCTCTTTTTTCTACTTTTCAGCTTTTCCCGCTCCCCTGCCCTATTATCTCCTGCGTCTTCTGGGGGGCTTGTCGGGGGCGCAGGTGTGGCGGGCGTAATTTTGCGCCGCGCTCAGGAGCTTCACATTGTCGCTGGACCAGCTGATGGTGTCGGTATACGTCCAAAAGCGGCCGTCGGGTGCCTCCATCATCCTCAGGCGGCGGATGAACTTGTGGCCGCCGCAGGAGCAGCGGGCATAGAAGACGGTGCCGTCCTGGGTGGCCCACTCGTTTACGCAAAGGACGGTCCCGCACTCCGGGCAGGCGACGCGGCGGCTGGAGCGGCTGGACAGGGCCTGCTTCCGGGAGTCAAAGGGGCCGCTGCGGGTCTGGTTCTTCTTGGGCTGTTTGGGGGGGATGACGGGGTGGATGTCCCGCTCCGTCAGGGCGAAGGCGCAGTCTTTTAGGGTTCCCTCGTCTATGTACCGGGTGACAAGGGCGGTATACATGGCGTCGTTCAGGGCGTCGTGGAACACGAAGGAGTCCGGGATGCCGCAATACTCCACGGCGCGGCTGAGGGGCAGGCCGTTTTTGGCGTCCACCGTCCTGCCAAAGGCGGTTTGCAGATCCACGCAGTAGTCCGGGAGCTTGGCCTCCAGGCCCCAGTAACAGGCGTTTTTGAAAAGCACCCGCACGTCGTTCCTCCCCCACTCGGCGCAGACCCGCTCGTCCCCCACCCAGTCCAAAAACAGGGCGAAGGCCTGCCGGAAGTCCAGGGGGCTGTCCATCGAGCTTTGCACCTCCGGCAGGAGCCGGGCGATGGGCGACAGGCGCTTGTGAACGCTGGGGCGGATGTAGGCGTTGAAGGCGCTCTTGATGGGGCCGCCGGGGTAGTCGATTTTCACCGCGCCGATCTGAAGGATCTCCTCCATGTTCACGCTGTACCAGCCGCTGTTAAATTCCAAATCAAGCACGATCACGCCGTCTCACCGCCTCTCTCGTAAATTCCGGGTTCACATCCCGGAGGCTGTCTCCAGATCCTCCTGCAAAATCAGGGTCAGATCCTCCTCGTCAATATCCGATGTCTGGGCGACCCTGTCCGCGTGGACGGAGATCACGTTCTCAAACACGTTGCGCACATCCCGGGCGTTGCCGAAGTTCTCCCCGCGGCTCTCGTAAAGCCGGGCGAAGTAGGCCCGGGCAAACTCCTGGGCCTCCACGGTCAGGATGTATTTGTTCTTCTCGCACATGGAGAGAAAAATCTTGTACAGCTCCTCCCCGGAGTAGTCGTCAAACACGAAGTACCGGTTAAAACGGGAGGCAAGGCCGGGGTTGGAGGCGATGAACCGCTCCATCAGCTCCTCATACCCCGCCACGATGACCACCAGGTCGCTGCGGTTGTCCTCCATGCCCTTCAGCACCGTCTCGATGGCCTCCCGGCCGAAGTCGTTCTCGCCGGTGTTGGCGGCCAGAGAGTAGGCCTCGTCAATAAAGAGGACGCCGCCGATGGCGCGCTTCACCGCCTCGTCCGTCTTGATGGCCGTCTGGCCCACAAAACCCGCCACAAGGCCGGAGCGGTCCACCTCCACAAGCTGGCCGCGGGACAGGACGCCGATGGCGTAATAGAGCTGCGCGATGAGCCGGGCCACCGTGGTCTTCCCGGTGCCGGGGTTGCCCATGAACACCAGGTGCAGGCTCATGGCCGGGGTGGGCAGGTCGTGTTCCTCCCGGAGCTTGCGCACCTTGGCCAGGTTTATGAGGCTCCGGACGTTCTTCTTGATCTCCTCCAGCCCCACAAGGCTGTCCAGCTCCGCCAGGAGCTTGTCCAGATCCGGCTTCTCCGGACTCTCCTCCGCCTGGGTCTTGGGGGCGGCAGGCCCCAGGGCGCCCTCCCCCGCCTCCATCTCCCGCAGCAGGTCGTCGGCGGCCTTCTTCGCCTCGTCCATTGAGCTTTGCAGCGGCTCCATGTTCACCGGCTTTGTCCCCGCGCCGGCGAGGGTGGCGCTCAGCTCGTTTTTCAGCCGCTTCAGGTCGTCCAGATAGGAGGACGCCGGGCGGAGATTAAAGGCGTTGAAGTCGATATTCATGCCGTATGTCTTAGGCTCCCTCTTCTTATCCGCCATACTGTCTCCTCAAAATGCAAAAATCCCCAATCCAATATTTTTTGCGGGGCTTTGCCTCGCAAAAAAATTTTTGAAAAAGCTCCACATCTAAACATTTTTTCCGGCGACATGTGCGTCGGAAAAAATCCCTCTTGCCGCGCAAGTGACCAGTCCGCAGACTGGTCGCGCAGCGCGGCGGCAGGGAAATTTTTACTGAATTTCGCAAAAATCAGTAAAATTTCCCGCACGTCCCCTTGGCATCAAAAGGCCCTCGGGCCTTTTGAGCCAGGTTTAAAATTCCGCATTCCCCACCGTGCGGGGGTGAGGCAGGACGTCGCGGATGTTGGACACGCCCGTGAGGTACATGATCATCCGCTCAAAGCCCAGGCCGAAGCCGGCATGACGGCATCCGCCGTAGCGGCGGAGGTCCAGATACCACCAGTAGTCGGACTCCTTGAGGCCCAGCTGCGCCATACGGGCGGTGAGGACGTCAAGCCGCTCCTCGCGCTGGCTGCCGCCGATGATCTCCCCGATGCCGGGGGCCAGGCAGTCCGCCGCGGCCACGGTCTTGCCGTCGTCGTTGAGGCGCATGTAGAAGGCCTTGATCTCCTTGGGGTAGTCGGTGACGAAGACGGGGCGGCGGTAGACCTGCTCGGTGAGGAAGCGCTCATGCTCCGTCTGGAGGTCGGTGCCCCAGTCCACCTTGAAGTCAAACTTGTCGTTGTTGGCCTTTAAAAGCTCCACGGCCTCGGTGTAGGTGACCCGGGCAAAGTCGCTGGACACCACGTTGTGCAGGCGGTCAAGCAGGCCCTTGTCCACAAAGGAGTTGAAAAAGGCCATCTCGTCCGGGCACTTTTCCAAAACGGTGTTGATGATGAATTTGACCATCGCCTCCATGACCTCCAGATCCCCGTTCAGGTCGCAGAAGGCCATCTCCGGCTCGATCATCCAAAACTCCGCGGCGTGGCGCTGGGTGTTGGAGTTCTCCGCCCGGAAGGTGGGGCCGAAGGTGTACACGTTGCCGAAGGCCATCGCGAAGTTCTCCGCGTTCAGCTGGCCGGACACCGTGAGGTTGGCGGGCTTCCCGAAAAAGTCCTGGCTGTAATCGATCTGGCCGCTCTCGGTGCGGGGCGGGTTCTCGGGGTCCAGGGTGGTGACGCGGAACATCTCCCCCGCCCCCTCGCAGTCGGAGGCTGTGATGATGGGGGTGTGGACGTAGACAAAGCCCCGCTCCTGGAAGAAGGTGTGGATGGCGTAGGCCGCCACGGAGCGGACGCGGAACACGGCGGAGAACAGGTTCGTCCTGGGCCGCAGGTGCTGGATGGTGCGCAGATACTCCACGGAGTGGCGCTTTTTTTGCAGGGGGTAGTCGGGGGTGGAGGCGCCCTCCACCAGGATGCTCCGGGCCTTCAGCTCCAGGGGCTGACGGGCGCCGGGGGTCAGCTCGACGCGGCCCGTGACGGTGAGGGCCGCCCCCACGTTCTGGGCGGCGATGTCCGCGTAATTGTCCAGCGTCTCCCGCTCCATGACGACCTGGAGGTTTTTAAAGCAGCTGCCGTCGTTCAGCTCGATAAAGCCGAAGTTCTTCATGTCCCGGACGGTGCGGACCCATCCGCACACCGTGACGGTCTCCCCGCCCAGGGTCTCCGCGTCGGCAAAGACGGAGGCGATCTTCAGCCTCCGGGCCTGCGTGTCGTTTGCAGTGATTTCCATAGTGATCCTTCCCGCGCCCAGGGCGCATTTTGATTTTACTGCTATTTCCTCACCACGACGTATTCGTCGCAGTGCATATAGGCGTCCGTAAAGCTCACGGCCTCATTGTCCGGATCCAGGGAGATCCGGCCGATGGCGAAGGCGGTCTTGCCGATCTCCGCCAGATACAGGGGCATCCCGGGCTGGGCGGCCACAAACTCCGGCGTCAGGCCCAGTTTGTCGCAGACGGCCCAGACAATGTCGATCTCCAGCCCCGCGGGCTCCCCCTCCCCGTCATAGTAGGCGTAGGGGTAGAAGGTGGGGTCGATGGCCACGGTGATGGGGGTGCGGTCCGGGTCCGGGGTGTGTTCCGACGCCTGCTCCCCGCTCTGCCAGGCGTCCACGATGCGATCCGCGGTGCCGTCGGCGGAGAGGCTCCGGAGGGCGGTGTTCAGATTGGCCAGCAGCTCCCGGTTCTCCACGGAGACGGCCAGGCGGTAGTCGCAGTCCACGAACATGTCGTCCAGGCGGCGCAGGCTGAAGCTGCCCCGGGTGAGGCGGCGGCTCACCGTGGGGTCTGCCAGGGCGCAGTCGATGCTGCCGGCCTTCAGAGCGGCCTTCAGCTGGGCGGCGTCGTCAAAATAGCGGATCTCCACCGGTTCGCCAAACCGGGCGATATACCCGGCGGAGGTGGTGTAGGAGACCACGCCCACGATCTTCCCGGCCATGTCGGAGACCTCGTAAACCTTGTTCCCGCCGCCGGAGCCGCAGGAGGTCAAAAGCAAAAGGAATAAAAGAGCGGTCAGCCCCGCCCGAAGCGTTCTTTTCATATCTCGACACCCGTAAGCGGTAAATCTCTCTGCCGGCGCGCCGGCCCGCAGGCCATACGGTCACACGCCCAAGTATTTATTTTATTATATTCCGGCGGTTTTTACAACAATTTTTTGAAATTTTTACGGAAAATCCCGTGTAGACGGGGATATCGGGTGTTTTCGCGGAAAATAGTTCTTGACACAGGGGCTTTTTAGGGCTATAATCCGGATTGTAATGATTTTGTTACCTTTTGTTACCTTTGTCCGAAGCTGGGAAAGGAGGATCCCCATGAGAGACAGGCGCCGGTTGAAAAAAGCGGCGGCAATGGCTCTGGCGGCCGCGGCGGTGATACCCGCGATGGCGCTGGGGCTGTCCTTCTCCGCCGATATGGCCGACGAGCCGGAGTATTATCTGGTCTGCCACGGCGCGGATGTCTCCGTGATCCCCGCCTCCCCCGCCGCCGACGTGGAGGAGCTTGTGCGGCAGTGCGGATATGAGACGGAGGACTACATCTGCGAGGTGACGGATGAGGGGTCGTACACGGCTGTGCGGCTTTTTGATCCGCTGGATGTCACGGTGAACGTGGACGGCGAGGAGAGGCATGTCCGGGCGTCGGGCGGAAATGTGGGCCAGCTGCTGGACGCGATGGAGGTGGGCCTGGGCGAGGAGGATCTGATTTCCCGGAGCCCGGAGACGCCTGTCACGGACGGGCTGGAGGTGACCATCCGGCGTGTGACCTGGGGCGAGGCGGAGGAACGGGTGAGCGTGCCCTTTGCCACCCAGTACAAGGACGACAGCTCCCTTGAGAAGGGAAAGGAGAAGACCCTGACCCAGGGGGCGGACGGCGAGAAGAAGCTGATCTACCGGGTAAAGTACATTGACGGTGTGGAGGATTCCAGGGAGCAGGTGGGCGAGGAGACGGTCACGGAGCCTGTGGCCCAGGTGATCGCCAGAGGGACGAAGGCCCCGGCCAAGACAACCACCTCCACCAAGAAGACGGATACCAAGACAAATACGAATACGAACACCGGTTCCAATACCAATACAAATAAAAACACGGATACCGGCACCGGCAACAAGACGGATACCAAGACAGATACCAAGACGGAGACTAAAACGGAGACTAAAACGGAGACTAAAGCGGACACGTCCACAGGAAATACGGGATCCGGCGCGAAGAACAATCACACCGTGACGGATCAGGGCGGGACGGTGACCACGTCCACGGGCGAGACTTTGTCCTACTCCAAGACGGTGAGTATGAAGGCCACGGCCTATTCCTACGCCGCCGGGAGCATGACCTCCTCCGGCGTGCCGGTCCAGGTGGGGATCGTGGCGGCCCTGCCCTCCACCCTGCCCCGGGGAACGCGGGTCTACATAGTCACCAACGACGGGAAATACACCTACGGCCCCGCGGTGGTGGGAGATACGCCAGGCAGCGATATTATTGACCTCTTCTTTGAGACGGAGGAGGAGTGCCGCCAGTTCGGCGTCCGCCAGGCCACGGTGTATGTGCTGGACTAATATTTCATGTAATTCGGTTCCCCTTCGGGCATTGTGCCCGGAGGGGATTTGTGTTAAGATGGGTGTATCACGCACCGGAGGGGTTTTATGGAGCTTTGCGATATAAAGGAAGTCGGCGCCCTGCTGGCCAGACACGGGTTTACGTTTCAGAAGTCCAAGGGACAGAATTTTCTCATCGATCCGCGTGTGCCGGAGCGGATCGCCCGGGAGTCCGGCGCCGGCCGGGACACGGGGGTGCTGGAGATCGGCCCCGGCGTGGGGTGCCTGACCCAGGAGCTTTGCCTGCGGGCGGGGCGGGTCGTGGCGCTGGAGGTGGATGAGCGGCTGGTGCCGGTGCTGCGGGAGACGGTGGGGCATTTTGAGAATCTCACTGTCCTGCGGCAGGATGTGATGAAGGCCGACGTGGCGGCCCTGGTAGAGGAATACTTCCCGGGTCTCTCCCCCGCCGTCTGCGCCAATCTGCCGTACAACATCACCTCCCCCGTCCTCACAAAGCTCATCGGCTCCGGGCTTTTTGGGAGCATCACCGTGATGATCCAGCGGGAGGTGGCGATGCGCATCTGCGCCAGGCCCGGGACGGCGGATTACGGGGCGTTTGGGATCTATGTGAATTTTTACACCGTGCCGGAGCGGCTCTTCGACGTGCCGCCCCAGTGCTTCCAGCCAAGTCCGCGGGTGACAAGCTCCGTCATCCGCCTGACGCGCCGGGAGAGGCCGGCGGAAAAGGTGAATGAGCAGCTCTTTTTCCGCGTAGTCCGTGCGGCCTTCAATCAGCGGCGAAAGACGCTGGAAAACGCCCTGGCGGCGGGATTTTCCGGGGCACTGGACAAGGCGGAGGCGGCCCGGGCCGTCCTGGACGCGGGGCTGCCCGCCGGAGTCCGGGGCGAGGCGCTGGATATGGCGGCCTTCGCCGCCCTGACAAGGCAAATCGAGAGGAGGATTTAGGGCAGGACACGGGGACGGGATACGTCTGCGCAGGCCGGTGGGACAAAAAAACCGTCCCCGTGTCCTGCCTACTCAGTTTCCCCTGCGGGCGTTTTGCCCTGTCTCCGGTGCATCGGAGAAACGCTTCTCTAAAGTAAACTACATCAAAAAATTGATCTTGCCCGGTAAGAATTTGTCATGTGTGACGTTGAAAAAAAGCCGCCGTTTCGTGTAGAATGATATACAGAGAAAATTGTATCTCTACAAGGAGGTTTGTTCGCATGTACACCAAAAACAAGGCAGTCCTCACATGGATCGACCAGATGGCCGCTCTCACCAAGCCCGACAAGATCGTGTGGATCGACGGCTCCGAGGAGCAGCTGGAGGAGCTTCGCCAGGAGGCCTACAAGACCGGGGAGCTTGTAAAGCTCAACGGCGAGGAGCTTCCCGGGTGCGTGTATCACCGCTCCGCCCTGAACGACGTGGCCCGTGTGGAGGATCGCACTTTTATCTGCTGTGAGAAGAAGGAGGACGCCGGCCCTACCAACAACTGGATGGACCCCAAGGAGATGCACAAGCTCCTGGACGGGATCTATGACGGCGCTATGAAGGGCCGCACCATGTATGTCATCCCCTACTCCATGTCCATTGTGGGTTCCCCCTTCGCCAAATACGGCATTGAGCTTACCGACTCCATCTACGTCGTGGTGTCTATGGCCATTATGACGAGAGTTGGCCTTGACGTTTACGACGCCCTGGGCGACAGCCCCGATTTCATCAAGGGTCTTCACGCCAAGGCGGATCTGGACGCCGAGAAGCGGTATATCGTCCACTTCCCCCAGGAGAACACCATCATGTCCGTCAACTCCGGCTACGGCGGAAACGTGCTTCTTGGCAAAAAGTGCTTTGCCCTGCGCATCGCCTCTTGCCTGGGCCGTGACGAGGGCTGGATGGCCGAGCATATGCTGATCCTGGGTGTGGAGTTCCCCAACGGCGAGGTGCATTACATCTCCGCCGCCTTCCCCTCCGCCTGCGGCAAGACCAACCTTGCCATGCTCATCCCCCCCGAGGGATATCAGAAGAAGGGCTACAAGGTCTGGACCGTGGGCGACGACATCGCCTGGATCCGTCCCGGCCCCGACGGGCGTCTGTGGGCCGTGAACCCGGAGAACGGCTTCTTCGGCGTGGCCCCCGGCACCTCCATGAAATCCAACCCCAACGCCATGATGTCCACCAAGAAGAACACCATCTTCACCAACGTGGTACTGAAGCCGGACGGAACCGTCTGGTGGGAGGGCATGGACAAGAATCCCCCCAAGGACGCTCTCAACTGGAAGGGCGAGCCCTGGGATCCGGCCGACGGCTCCAAGGGCGCGCATCCCAACTCCCGCTTCACCGCTCCGGCCCGCAACTGCCCCTGCCTCTCCAAGGAGTTTGATAATCCCCAGGGCGTGCCCCTGGATGCCATGCTCTTCGGCGGACGCCGCGCCCGCACCGCTCCCCTGGTCTATCAGTCCCGGGATTGGAATCACGGCGTGTTTGTAGGCGCTACCGTGGCCTCCGAGACGACTGCCGCAGCCACCGGCGCCGTGGGCGTGGTTCGCCGCGACCCCATGTCCATGCGGCCCTTCATCGGCTACCATGTGGCCGACTATTGGCAGCACTGGATCGACATGGGCCACGATAAGCGGGTTACCAAGCTCCCCAAGATCTTCCACGTCAACTGGTTCCGCACCGACGAGGAGGGACACTTCCTGTGGCCGGGCTTCGGCGACAACATGCGTGTTCTGGAGTGGATCCTGAAGCGCTGCGCCGGCGAGGTGGACGCCGTGGAGACCCCCATCGGCTACATGCCCAGGCCCGAGGACATCAATCTGGAGGGCATCGAGGACGAGGTGAGCCCCGAGACGCTGAAGGATCTTCTCACCATCGACAAGGAGGTCTGGAAGGACGAGGCCGCCGACATCCGCAAGTTCTTCGATGAGGTCGGCGAGGGCAAGCTCCCCCACGAGCTGGAGGAGAACCTGGAGACTCTGGAGAACAACCTGAAATAAACTTTTTCCGAAACTCGGAGATACCGCAAGGCGTCTCCGAGTTTCACGGTTTGTGAAAAGCCGGCATTGAATTTTTCCGCAGGCCGCCTGGGGCGGCGCGGGCGTCTGATTTTTCCGCAAAAGGAGGCGGCGGGGTGAAGGAATCTCAGAGAGTGGCTGACGCCATACCGGAGGTACTCCGGTGGCACCGGGAGAACCGGCGTCCCCTACCCTGGCGGGAGCATCCCACGCCATACGCCGTCTGGATCTCGGAGGTCATGCTCCAGCAGACGCGGATCGAGGCGATCATCCCCTACTATCTCCGGTTTATGGAGCGGCTCCCGGATGTGAGGGCGCTGGCAGATGTGCCGGAGGAGGAGCTGTTAAAGCTCTGGGAGGGGCTTGGCTACTACAGCCGGGCCAGGAATCTGCGCAAGTGCGCCGGGGTGCTTGTGGAGCAGTACGGCGGGGAGCTGCCCCGGGATTATCGGGCGCTCCGTGATCTGCCGGGGATCGGGGACTACACGGCGGGGGCCGTGGCGTCCATCGCCTTCGGGGAGCCGGAACCGGCGGTGGACGGCAACGTACTGCGGGTGCTGCTGCGCCTCACGGCGCGGCGGGACGACGCCCTGAATCCCCGGACGCGGGGTGAGATGCGGGAGCTTCTGCGGAAGCTCTACCCCTCCGGCCGGGACGCCGGCGCCCTCACCGAGGGGCTGATGGAGCTGGGGGAGACGGTCTGCCTGCCCAAGGGAGCCGCCCGGTGCAGCAGCTGTCCCCTGGCGGCGCTGTGTCTTGCCCGGGAGCGGGGTGAGACGGCGCAGCTGCCTGTGCGTCTGCCCAAAAAGGCCCGGCGGGTGGAGGAGCGGACGGTTCTCCTCCTCCGGTGCGGCGGGAAGTACGCCCTGCGGCGCAGGCCCGAGACGGGGCTTCTGGCCGGGATGTGGGAGTTTCCCAATCTGGAGGGATTTTTGACGGCGGAGCAGCTGGGGCCAATGCTCTCTGAGCTGGAGCCAATGTCCATAGAGCCTTGCGGGGAGGCAAAGCATCTCTTCACCCATGTGGAGTGGCGGATGCGGGGCTTCCTCGTCGCCTGCGGCGCGGAGGCGGGGCCGTATGTGTGGCGGACGCCCCGGGAAGTGCGGGAGGAGGACGCCATTCCGTCGGCATTTGAATTTTGGAAGAGGCTGGCGAAAAAGGCATAAGGATGCCTCTACGGGGGCAGGTGTTACACGGGGACGGTTCCTTTCGTCGTCGCGAGAGCCGCTTAACCTCGCCGCCACGCGAGCGTGACGGCTCAGGCGCGGGCTTTGCTCCTCCTCTCCCCACGCAATCATAATTGCGTGGGGCCCCGGTATGCCGTCCCCAGGCCTCCGTAAAAGGCGGGACTTGAGGGACGGTTTTTTTGTCACACCGCAGGTGGGACTAAAGAACCGTCCCTCTGTAGCGCCGGGTCAAGGCCTCCAATCAACGGAAACTGCCCCGACCCGCTCCCCCAATTCCAATATTTTTTGCGGGGCTTTGCCTCGCAAAAAATCCCTCTTGCCGCGCAAGTGTCCAGTCCGCAGACTGGTCGCGCAGCGCGGCAGCAGGAAAAGCCCCCTGGAATTCCGCAGAATTCCAGGGGGCTTTTCCGCACGCGTCCTATTGGCATTGGAAGGCCGCAGGGGTTACCGCCAGGGTGGGAAGTCCGCTAAAAGCTTCCCTCGCCAGCGTGCCCCTGCGGCCTTCCAAGCCAGCTCAAAATATGATGTTTTCGGTGCCGGGGCGGGACACGATGGCTGACGGGGGGACCTGGTAGTAGTCCGCCCGGTTCTGCCCGGCTGACGGGGGGAGGGTCAGGATGCACACGGGAACTGTGACCTTCTGCCCCTCGTAAAAGGGGGTCTCGTTCTCCCGGGTCAGGGCGGCCTGGGAGACCATAAACTTCCACGCCACAGACCGGGCGCTCTCGCCCCTCTGCACGGTATAGGTAAACACGGTCATCTTCCTAATCAGTTGACGCCTGCGCGTCTGGAGCATCCTATGCCGGGCGAAGCCGGGGTGTCACAGCATGGGGCACCGGAGCAGCAGCGCCCCGCAGGGGGGCACGGTGACGAACGTGCATCCGTCCTCCCCGGGGAGGGCGTGGGGGTTCTCGCCGAAGATCTCCTCCCCCGGCCCGGCGGCGCCCACCGCCGCAAAGGGGATGGGGACTGACTCGGCCCTGTCGCTGTTGGAGAACACCGCGACGAACGCCTCCTCCGGCGTGAAGCGGGACAGGGCGAAAACCGGCCCGGAGGCGTAGAGGAATTTCATCCCGCCGCGGGACAGGGCCCTGTGGGCGGCCTTCAGCGCGCACATGGTGCGGTGGAGGCGGAAGCCGGCCCCGGACTCCATATTCTCCCGCCAGGGCATGGGCCAGCGGCAGCCCTCGTTGGAGCCGAGTGTTCCGCCGATGTCCACCTCGTCGCCGTAGTAGATGCTGGCGGCGCCGGTGAGCATGAATTGGAAGATCACCGCCGCCCGAACCATGTCCGGCGTGACGGCGGGGTCATTGTGAAAGCGGTCGATGTCGTGGCTGTCCAGAAGGTTAAACTGGTTCTGCTGGATGACAAAGGGCAGCTTGGCCAGGTGCTGGAGAACCCGTTCCCGCACGTCCTGGCCGGTCATTTTGAGCCGGAGGCCCCGGAGCTGCGGGAGGCGCCCCAGGTGCCTGTCCGCCTGGCCCAGGAAGGAGCGGATCACCCTGGCGCAGCCGAAGTAGTTCATGGGGGAATCCCACTCATCCCCCTGGAGGTACTGGGCGCAGTCCCCCCAGTCCTCGGCCAGGATGTACGCCTGGGGGTTCTCCTCCCGGATGGCACGGCGGATCTCCGGCCAGAGGGTGTGGGCCAGCTGCACCCGGTCGTTCCGGGCGAAGGTGTCCGCCACGTCAAAGCGCCAGCCGTCAATGCAGTAAGGGGACTTCAGCCACTTGCGCAATACGGCGTCCTTATCCCGGTAGATCACGTCCCGCAGGGCCTGGGAGGTGTAATTGAGGGTGGGCAGGCTCTCCACGCCGCACCAGTAGTGGGGGCGGCCCTTTTCGTCAAAGAAGTAATACGCCCGCTCAGGGCTGTCCGGGTTGTTATACGCCCCGGATGTTCTGGGGAAGAAGACGCCGTCCCGGTTAAACCACATGTGCTGGGCGCCGGTGTGGTTGATGGAGATATCCAAAATCACCCGGATCCCCATGCGGTGGGCCGCCTCCGTCAGCTCCGCCAGGGCCTTGTCCCCGCCCAGGTGGGGGTCCACATGGAAGAAGTCCACGCAGTCGTACTTATGCACCGAGGGGGCGGTGAAGATGGGGTTGAGGTACAGGCAGGTGACGCCCAGGTTCTTGAGGTACGGCAGCTTCTCCCGGATGCCGTTCAGATCCCCGCCGTAAAAGTCCATGCACCTCCCCCGGCTGTAGTCCAGGGGGGCGGCGTCCCAGGAGGGCATCCGGATACTCCCGAAGCCGTCCAGGGCGTACTCGTTATCCCGGACATCGTTGGCGGGGTCGCCGTTGAAAAAGCGCTCCGGGAAGATCTGGTAGAACACCGCGTCCTTCACCCACTCCGGCTGGACGTAGTCGGCCAGCAGGGTGAAATTATAGGTGTGATCCGGCATCCAGGAGGTGACGCCCCGCTGGGTGTAATACCAGACGGCGTCGTCCGTGACCAGGTAAAACTGGTAGCTTACGCGGTTCTCCGTCATCCGGAGGGGGGCCTCGTAATAGCGAAGGCCGTGGAGGACGGCGGTTTTCTCCATCTCCTGAAACTCCTGGAGGCCGTTATGGAGGCTCCGCAGCAGCACATGGCGCACCGGGGCGCGGTCTAAAAGGCGCAGGCGCACCCGCACCGTCTCGCCCAGGGCCGGCGACGGGGAGCTGACAAAATACTCCGATCCGTCGGAGTACACGCTCTCAAGCCAGGTTTCCACTGTCCACCCCACGGTTTGTCTTTCTGATCATGGCACGGAGGGCCGGGAGCTGATTGGCCAGCCCCAGGTAGTTGTTGAGCCGCCACTCCCAGTTGGGACTGCCCAGCGTGCCGGGCGTGTTGATGCGGGCCTTGTCGTCCGCGCCCAGAATGTCCGCCACCGGGATGATGCAGTAATCGGCCTGAGAGCGCATCACGAAGTTCACCAGCTTGTGGCAGATCAGCTCCCGGGGGGCGCCGTAGTCCTTCAAAAAGGCGGAGATGGCCATCCGCTCCTTCTTTCGCTTGTCGTGGTACCAGCCGCTCACGGTCTGGTTGTCGTGGGTGCCGGTGTAGACAAGCTGATTTTTCTGGATGGGCTGGTTGGGGTCCATGAAGGTAAACTGGGCCACGTTCATGCCCATAAGGCCGTAGTGATCCCGCAGCTCCAGCACCTGGGGGCGCAGATCCCCCAGATCCTCCGCCACGATGTGGATATCCGGGAGCTGGCGGAAAAGCTCGTCAAAAAACTCGTAACCGGGGGCCTCCTTCCACTCCCCCACCCGGGCGGTGGGACACTCCGCGGGGATCACCCAGTAGGTGTCAAAGGCGCGGAAGTGGTCGATGCGCACGATATCGTAGAGATTCGACGCCCAGCGCAGGCGGTCGATCCAGAATTTGAACCCGGTTTGACGCAGGTACTCCCAGTTGTAAATGGGGTTGCCCCAGCGCTGGCCGTCCTCGTTGAAGAAATCCGGCGGCACGCCGGCCACCACGGAGGGCACGCCGTCCCCGTTGATCAGGAAGTTCTCCCGGCTGCCCCACACGTCCAGGGAGTCCAGCCCCACATAGAAGGGGATGTCCCCCATGATCTGCAGGCCCTTGGCGTTGGCGTACTTCTTCAGGGCCACCCACTGCCGGTAGAAAATGTACTGGAGGAACATGCGGTAGGCGATCTCTGTCTTCAGGGGGGAGATGTCGTACTCCCCGTCCAGGATCCAGTTCTTCTGGTCCTCCGGCCACTCCACCCAGCTGCGAAGGCCGTTCTGGGCCTTCAGGGCGGAAAAGACGGCGTAGGGGCGGACCCAGGTGTACTGGATGAATCTCTTGTACATCTTGTCCGGGGTGAACCGCTCAAAGGCCAGGCGCAGGTACTTCTCCTTATGCGCCCTGGCGGCCGTATAGTCCACGCGGCTGCGCACCTGGGGGGATATCTCCTCCGGCTTTTTGGTGAGATAGCCGTCCCGGTAGAGGAAGTCCAAATCTATGTACAGCTCATCCCCCGCGAAGGACGACAGGGGCTGATACGGGGAGTTGCCGTACCCCAGGGGGTTCAAGGGGAGGATCTGCCAGATGCCCACCCCGGCCTGCGACACCAAGTCCACAAACCTATACGCCTCTTTCCCCAGGCCGCCTACCCCGTGCATGGACGGCAGGGACGCCAAGGGCATCAACAACCCGCATGTTCTCATTTTCTTCCTCCTTTTTACACGTTCCGCCTTAATAGGCCGCTCTTGATCTCATTTTAATCCCCCGGCGTCCATTTGTAAATAACTATTCTTTTTTTGCCGGGGATTTTTGTGCCCGGAGGCGTGTTCCGGGTTTGACAAACGTACCTGAATATGGTAAAATAATCCGCAGCGCGAGTGCAGGCAAAAAAAGATTGCCGCGGCAGGGAACATTTTACTCCGATCCGCAGTCTAATAGACGTGGGCCGGTTAACGGCCCGAGGAAAGGAATCGGAAAAAGATGAGAAAAATTGCCGCATGGATCCTTTGCGCCGCTCTGGCGCTGTCCCTTGCCGCCTGCGCGGCGGAAAAGCACGGCGGGGCCGATCCGTCCGACCCCCCGGAGGAGTCAGGCGACCAAAACCCCGGTGAAGAGGCGGACAACCCCGGCGAGGAGGAAAAGCCTGAGGATGGAAATACCCCTGACGACGGGGACAAGCCCGAGGATGGGAATACACCCGACGACGGGGAAAAGCCCGAGGATGGGAATGCGCCTGAGGACGGGGACAAGCCCGAGGATGGAAATACCCCCGACGACGGGGACAAGCCCGAGGATGGGAATACGCCTGACGATGGGGACAAGCCTGAGGATGGGAATACACCCGACGACGGGGAGGACCCCGATGAGGAGGGCGGTCGGCCCACTACCCCTGTTCCCGGATTCCCCGGTGGGATCGGCGGCATTGGCGGCATAGGCGGATCGGGCCAGGATGAGGCCCCGGAGGTGCCGGTGACGGATGCCGGCGATCTGGTGGACAAGCTGGACGCCCTGTGCCAGGGGATCGTCTCCGGCTCCTTCACCGAGTCGCTGCGCAGCTCCGCGGCCTTTGCCAACTATTTTGACGGCAAGCTCCAGTACACCGAGGGGATGCGGGTGGCAACCAACCTTTTGCAGATGGCGCCCCCGGCCCACATTGTGATGCTCATCGAGGCCCCCCAGGGCGTGGACGCTCAGGCGTATGCCAAGGAGCTTATGGACAACGCCAATCCCCGCTGGATGGTGTGCGCCGTGGCCCAGTCGGTTCAGACGGCCGTGAAGGACAACCTGATCCTCTTCGTCATGTCCTCCACCGAGAACGCGGACGCCCTGGTGGCGGCTTTTAACGGTTGACCCCCGATAAGGGTTGCATATATTCAAAAATAACAAAAGGAAAAAAGGAGATCAAAAAATGAAAAAGGCAATTGCTCTGGTACTGACCGCGATCCTCGTCCTGGCCCTGGCCGCCTGTGGCGGTGACAACAACAAGGCGGACAAGGACGCCGCCTCCAACCTTACGGACGAACAGCTGGTGGAGAAGCTCTCCGCTATCTGCGAAGGCAAGACCGGCGAGATGATGGTGGAGACCACCTCCTTCGCTGCCCTGAAGGAGAACGGCTTTGAGACCGACGGCCTCTTCAAGAACTGGTTCAGCAACATGGACGTCCCCGCCGGCGCCAAGATCGCCGTCAACCAGCCCATAATGGGCCAGGCCCACGTTGTACTGCTGATCCAGCCGGCTGAGGGCACGGACATCAACAAGCTGAAGGCCGACCTGGACAGCAACGCCAACCCCAACTGGATGATCTGCATGACGGCTGACTCCGTGGCCTCCGCCGTGAAGGACGGGCTTATCCTCTTTGTGATGACCTCCAAGGCCGAGCTAGGTCTGGACGCCCAGGCCTTCATCGACGCCTTCAACGCCTGAGATCCCCGGTAAAAACCTATTGGGAGGCTCCGCAGCGGGGCCTCCCATAGCTGTTGATAAGGAGAAACACCATGCTGTTTTCGGGAGCTACCTTTTTATACGCTTTTCTGCCCGTCGTGCTGCTCCTCTACTTTCTGGCGCCAAGCGTCCGGGCAAAAAACTATGTTTTGCTGGTCTCCTCCCTGGTCTTCTACTTCTTCGGGGAGCCTGTCTATGTGCTGCTGCTGATCTTCTCGTCCATCTCCGACTGGCTGCACAGCATCTACATAGAGAAACACCGGGGGGATCGCAAGGCTAAGATCGCCCTCATATCCTCCATCGTCATCAACCTTGGGATGCTGGGCTTTTTCAAGTACACTGATTTTCTCATCGGCACGGTCAACGCCATACTGGGGACCTCCATCCCCAAGACCGGCGTTCCCCTGCCCATCGGCATCAGCTTCTTCACCTTCCAGACCATGAGCTACACCATTGACGTGTACCGGGGACGCGCCCACGCCCAGAAGGATCTGGGGACGATGGCCACCTTTGTGTGCCTGTTCCCCCAGCTCATCGCCGGGCCTATCGTTCGGTATGTGGATGTGGCGGCGGAGCTGGAGGATCGCCGCCACTCCCTGGAGGGGCTGGCCCTGGGGATCCGGCGCTTCGTCTTCGGTCTGGGGAAAAAGGTGATGATCGCCAACATCATGGGCGAGCTTACCCAGATCTTTCGGGACTCCGGGGACAAGTCGGTGCTGTTCTACTGGCTGTACGCCGTGGCCTACGCCCTGCAGATCTACTTCGACTTCTCCGGTTACTCCGATATGGCCATAGGACTTGGCTCCATGTTCGGCTTCAAGTTCCCGGAAAACTTTAATTACCCCTATATCTCCAAGTCCATCACGGAGTTCTGGCGGCGCTGGCACATGACCCTGGGCGGATGGTTCAGGGACTATGTGTACATCCCCCTGGGGGGCAACCGCACCACAAAGCTCAAATGGCTGCGGAATATCGCCATTGTCTGGATCCTCACCGGCGCGTGGCACGGGGCGGAGTGGAATTTCGTCCTGTGGGGCGTGATGTTCGGCGTGCTGCTGATCATCGAGAAGCTGTGGCTGGGGAAGCTCCTGGAGAAGGCGCCGTCGTTTGTCAGCCACATCTATGTGCTGTTCACGGTGGTCATCAGCTTTGTGATCTTCAACGCCGCGGGCCTCAAGGGTGTGGCGGCTGATATCGGCGGCCTGTTCGGCGCCGGAGGGATCCCCCTGGTGTCCGGCGAGGCTGTGTACTACCTGAGAAGCTACGCCGTGCCCATCGTGCTGGCGATGATCGGCGCCACGCCCATCCCGAAGCTGCTGTATCAGAAGCTGGGCGACGCGCCCAAGACGGTGCTGGAGCCTGTGGCAACGGCGGCGCTGCTTATCGTGTCCACGGCGCTGATCATCAACGGGAGCTTCAACCCGTTCCTGTACTTCAGGTTCTGAGGAGGGACGCATGATGAAAAAAGCCAGATATATTTTGATCGTCGCCGTCTTTGCCCTGCTGATCTTCGGCCTGGGCGCGGCGCAGCTCATCCTCCCCGACAAGGCCGTCAGCGACGCCGAGCGGCGGGAGCTGAAGCAGCTCCCGGAGGTCTCGGCCAAGGCCGTCTTCAATCGGGAGTTCTCCGACGAGCTGGAGTCCTATTTCCTGGATCAGTTCCCCATGAGGGAGGGATTCCGGAAGACAAACGCCCTCTTCCGCTTCTACGGCCTCTGGCAGCTGGACTCCAAGGGCTACTGGATGCGGGACGGCATCATCTTCAAAACCGAGACAAAGACGGACGAGACCCAGATCCGGTACGCGGCCAGGCTCTATAACTCCCTGATCTCCACCGTGCTTGCCGACTGCAACGTGTATTTCTCCGTTGTACCGGACAAGAGCTACTTCACCCAGGACACCATCTATCCCCATCTGGATTACGACCGGCTTCTGGACATTATGAAGTCGGACGTCCAGGGGGCGCAGTACATCGACATCCTGGACACTCTGGATCTGAGCAAATACTACCGCACGGATACCCACTGGCTCCAGGCCAGGCTTTTTGACACGGTGCAGAAGCTGGGGAACGCGATGGGCATGGGCGAGTATATTACCCCGGAGGGGGAATATACGCCCCATGAGCTGTCCCCCTTCTACGGGGTCTATCTCCAGCAGGCGGCCATGCCGGTAAAGCCGGAGAGCCTCACTTATCTGACAAGCCCGTACACGGACGCGGCAAAGGTATCCTGCATGAGCAGCTCCGGCGTCCTTCAGGAGAGCGATGAGGGGATCTATACCCTCAGCAAATTCGAGGGGATGGACGGCTACGACGTGTTCCTGGGCGGGACCCAGTCCATTATCGAGATCCAGTGTCCCAACGCCCGCACGGACAGGGAGCTGTACATCTTCCGGGACTCCTTCGGCTCCTCCCTGGCGCCCCTGTTCACCGGGGCCTATGCCAAGATCACGGTCATCGACCTGCGCTACGCGGCCAGCTCCTATCTGGGCAATTATGTGACCTTCAAGCCCGGCTCCGACGTGCTGTTTATCAACTCCACCCTGGTTCTCAACACCGCTATGATCATGAGGTGATCTTCCATGAAAGCTTTCCGCCGAATTTTAGCTCTTCTGCTGGCCGCCGCGGCCCTCGCCCTCACCGGCGGGTGCGACGGGGGGGAGTCTCCCCTGCCGCCTGACGGGCCTCAGCAGCCGGACGGCGCCGATCCGGACTACGCGGCGATGCTCACGGACGCTCTTGGCGTGACGGAGCGGGATCTGACCGCCCGTTTTCAGGCGTCCCGGGCGTATGCCCTGGCCCAGGCGGCGGAGTATTCCCACCTGACGGCGGATTTCACCCTGGATTGGCCGGACAAGCAGGGGGAACGGGGCGGGAGCGTCACGGGGATGCTCCTGTACGACAAGCGGGACGGCACGGCGCAGATCGACGCCTCCGTCCCCGAGGGGGAGCTGAATTTCAGCTTCACCTACTCCCCGGAGTTTGTGGGGCTGTCCTGCCCCGATGTGTTCGGGGAGTCCGGATATTTCGGGCTGGAACCAAAAAAATTCCGGGAGCAGCTGGATGGCTCGGCCCTGGCGGAGCTTATGGAGATCGATCTGGACACGCTGTCCCTGCTTGACGGGATTTTGGACGCCACGCCGCCGGATGTCCACGTCTACCGGGAGACCTGGACGGAGACGGTGATGCGCCTTGCCAGAAGTCTCGCCGCAACGCTGGACTTTTCGGCGGAGGACGCAACAATCACCCGGGGGGACAAGACCTATACGGGGGTGAACCTCCGGGGGGCGGTGGACGCCCAGACGCTGGCAAAGTGCCTGGAGGATCTGTCCGTCCACTCCCCTGCCCCGGAGCTGAAGAGCGCGGCGGAGGCCGTGCGTCAGGCCGGGAGGGGGGCGGATGTCACCTTCACCGTGGCGGAGGGGAAGCTGTGGCACGTCAGCGGCGAATATGAGGACGGCGGATCCACCGTGTACCTGGAGGCGGAATTTTACGGCGACGACGGCACGCTGGTGAGCATTGCGGTGGAGCCGTATTTCCACTTTGAGCTGATCCTGTCCGACGATATATCCCTCACATGGGATGGGCAGACAAAGACGCTCTTGACCTGGGATGAGGACGGGACGTTCTCCTTCATCACCCACCGGAACGACGTGACGGATCTGGCCCTGGAGGGGACGCTCACCGCCGGCGAGGACGCTATTGCCTATCAGGGCATCTGGTATTCCGGGGAGCGGGGCGACAGGAACGCGCTTCAGATCACCCTCCGGGAGGGGGGGCAGGTGACGGTTCCCCAGGAGAGACGGAGTCTGGCGGAGGTGCCGGAAACGGAGTTGTATCTGATGATCACGGGGTTTGTTGCCCGGCTGGGCGCATGAGCTGGTATGTGTACATCCTGCGTTGCGGCGACGGGAGCTACTACACCGGCTCCACCAACGACCCGGAGCGCCGGTTCAAGGCCCACAGCGCCGGCCGTGGGGGCAAATACACCCGCTCGCACCTGCCGGTGGAGCCGGTGTACGTCCAGGAGGTGCCGGACAAGTCCTCCGCCCTGAAAAGGGAGATCCAGCTCAAGCGGATGAGCCATGAGGAAAAGGAAAGACTTATCCGGGGAGAAAGGCCTGCGGCCTTTTACCCCAATAAGGAATAAGAGGAAACATGCCCGTGAATTCTGTGGAATTCACGGGCATGCCAGCCTGTCGAAAAAGCCCTGCGGGCTTTTTCGGCAAAGGGGAACGTGCGGGAAATTTCTCTGAATTTTGCGAAATTCAGAGAAATTTCCCTGCCGTCACGCTGCGCGCACGGCCCAGAGGGCCGTACACTTGCGTGACATAAGGGATTTTTTCCGACGCACATGTCGCCGGAAAAAATATTGAACTTGAGTTTTTTGACAAACTGACAGGCCCCTGGAATTCTGCGAAATTCCAGGGGCCTGTCCTGCTGCTCTGTCAACGGGGGATTTTTCCGTAACCTGATGGGGTTTTTAGGTTGGGGTGTTAAAATGTCTTTTCATTTTTCCCCGGATGTGGTATACTCCCTATGTATACGGAGGGGATTTACCATGTTTCTTGCCGATTATCACACCCACTGTCTGCCCTACTCGCCGGACGCCTCCTGCACGATGGAGGAGGCCGTTCAGGGGGCCATAAAAAACGGAGTCACCCATCTGTGCCTCACCAATCACAACGAAAACGCCAACCAGGACGCGCCCTATGACCAGTTCCCGCCCTTCTACGACTGGGAGGGGATGGAGCGGGAGTTTCTGGCCCTGCGGGAGAAGTACCAAGGGCGCATCGACCTGCGTCTGGGATGCGAGGTCAGCTCCCCCCACTATGTGCCGGAGGAGGGGCGGATCGTCTGCGGTCAGCCCATGTTCGACTTCATCATCGGCTCCATCCACAACCTGCGCAGCGCCAGGGATTTCTACTACCTCAACTACCCGGAGGATTTTGACAACTTCCGGCCGGCGGTGGAGAAGTACATCGACGAGTACATCAACCTCACCGCATCCGGCATGTGCGACGTGCTGGGGCACATCGGGTATATGCAAAAGTACATGGCTAGGCAGGGAAAGGGCTTTGATCTCATGTTCTTTGAGGATCGGCTCCGGGAACTTTTCCGCCTGTGCGTGGAGCGGGGCGTGGGCATCGAGGTGAACACCTCCGCCCTGAGGGACGCGCTGTCGGATTTCATGCCGCCGGCGGCGGTGGTAAAGCTCTACCGGGAGTGCGGCGGGGAGATCATCACCGTGGGTTCCGACGCTCACCAGGCCCAGGACTACGGCCAGGGGGTGCGGGAGGGGTATGAGCTTCTCCTGTCTCTGGGGTTTTCCTACGTCTGTCTATTTAAAAATCACAAGCCGGAATTTGTCCGGATAGGAAAGGATATGTGATTCATATGGTTATCGCTCTTGGATGTGACCACGGCGGCTACGCGCTGATGCAGAAGGTCAAGGCGCACCTGGAGGCTCTGGGCCACAAGACCGTGGATTTCGGCACCACCTCCACGGAGAGCTGCCACTACCCCATCTTCGGGGCAAGGGCCGCCCACGCCGTGGCTGACGGGACGTGCGACATGGGGGTCGTGATCTGCACGACCGGGATCGGCATCTCCATCGCCGCCAACAAGGTGCCCGGCATACGCTGCGCCCTATGCGCCGACTGCTACTCCGCCGAGATGACGCGCCGGCACAACAACGCCAATATGCTGGCCCTGGGCGCCAATGTGGTGGGCGAGGGGCTGGCCATGAAGATCGTGGACACGTTTTTGTCCAACTCCTTTGAGGGGGGACGCCACGCCGTTCGGGTGAACATGTTCACCGATATCGAACGCGGGGAGCTTTGATATGCGCCGCAGCGAGGTTCGTATCTACCGCAGCCGCCGCCCGCTGAAGACGGCGC
The DNA here is from genome assembly GCA_947599875.1 of uncultured Oscillospiraceae bacterium. Classification (GTDB taxonomy): domain Bacteria; phylum Bacillota; class Clostridia; order Oscillospirales; family Oscillospiraceae; genus RUG626. Next base: position 23,090 of record CANQFV010000020.1, on the reverse strand, counting down.
TGACGGTGTTCTTCGTGCTGGCGGCCATCCTGCTGATTTTGGCCGTGGCGGTGTTTTTCGGATTCAGGCGGTATATTGTGTACACCTCCGAGGGCGTGAAGCTGGAGATTCCCTGGCTCCAGGAGACCTCCCAGACGCCGGAGGCGGAGGAATGAGGCGGGCGGCCATTGCCGCGGCGCTCCTTGCGCTTTTTCTGTGTTCCTGCGCCCCCCAGGCGCGGGAGCGGACGGTTTTCGCGATGGACACCGTTTCGGAGCTGCGGGTCTACGGGGGCGAGGCGCTTCTGGACGACGCCCAGGAGATTTTAGAGGGGCTGGAGAAGTCCTTGTCCGTCACGGATCCGGACAGCGAGATAAGCGCCCTGAACGCCGCCGGATCCGCCCGGCTCTCTCCCACGGCTCTGGAGCTTGTGGAGGAGGCCCTGGAGCTTTGCCGGATAACGGACGGGGCCTTGGACATCACCGTCTACCCCGTTGTGCGGGCCTGGGGCTTTACCACCGGGACGTACCGGATCCCGGGGCGGGAGGAGCTGAAGGAGCTTCTGGCGCGGGTTGACTACACCGGCGTGTCGGTCAGCTCCGGCACCGTTTCCCTGCCGCACGGGGCTATGATCGACCTGGGGAGCGTGGCCAAGGGGCTGGCCTCCGACGCCATCCGGGACGCCTGGGTGGAGGGCGGGGCCAAAAGCGGCCTTATCAACTTAGGGGGCAACGTGTACGCCCTGGGGAGCAAGCCCGACGGGTCCCCCTGGCGCGTGGGAGTGCGGGATCCCTTTGGGGAGAGCTATCTGGGCGTCCTGGAGGTTCGGGACGCGGCGGTCGTCACCTCCGGGGGGTACGAGCGGTATTTTGAACAGGACGGGCAGGTCTACTGGCACATCATCGACCCGAAAACCGGGTATCCGGCTGACAGCGGTCTCAGCTCTGTCACCGTGGTGGGCCGGGAGGGACTGCTGTGCGACGGTCTCAGCACCGCCGTATTTGTTATGGGCAAAAACGCGGCGGAGCGCCTCTGGCGGAGCCGTGGAGATTTTGACCTGGTGCTTGTCACCGGGGAGGGTGAGGTTTACATAACCGAGGGGCTGGAGGACTGCTTCACCCTGTCGGGGACGTATGCCGGCAAGGAAGTCAAGGTGATACGGCGTGGTTAAGACGAGAACCTGGGCCGCGGTGATCGGGTGTATCCTGCTCCTGGCCGGGGCCGCGGCGGTCTGGCTGTGGCTCCGTCCCGCGCCGGGACATGTGGCGGAGATCTACTCCGACGGGGCGCTGCGGTACACGGTGGATCTTGACCGGGTTCGGGAACCCCGGCGCCTGACGGTGGAGGGGCCACGGGGGGTAAACGTGATCCTCATCGAACCGGGGCGCATCCGGGTGGAGTCCGCCGACTGCCCCGATCAAGTGTGCGTGAACGCCGGGTGGCTCTCCGACTCCGCCTCCCCCATCGTCTGCCTGCCCCACAGACTGGTGATCCGCCTCACAGGCGGCGCGGGGCCTGACACGACTGCGGGGTGACGGGATGAAGCTGAAACGGATGGCGCGGGACGCGGTTCTCACCGCCGTGGCGCTGACGATTTTTGTTTTAGAGCTGCAGCTCCCCGATCTCATCCCCGTGCCCGGGGTAAAGGCGGGGCTTTCCAACATCGTCACGCTGATCACCCTGTATCTCATGGGCCCCTGGGACGCCCTGGCGGTGCTGACGGCCAGGATCCTGTTGGGGTCGGTGTTCTCCGGGAACGCTTCGGCGCTGATCTACTCCCTCGCCGGGAGTCTCGTGGCCTTTCCCGTGACACTGCTTATGAAGAAGATCGTGACGGAGCGGCAGGTCTGGGTGGCCTCCGTCTTTGCCGCCATTGCCCACAACGCCGGGCAGATGGGGGCGGCGATCCTGGTGACGGCCACTCCGTCCCTCGCCGTCTATCTGCCGGTCCTCACCGTCTCCGGCGTGATCGCCGGGCTTTTCACAGGTCTCGCGGCCCAGGCGTGCCTGCCGGGGCTTTCTAAAATTTTGAGGGATCAGTAATGGACAACGACGCGCTGTTTATTAACCGGATGACGGAGCTGGCCTCCCGGGCGTATGACCGGGGGTGCTGGGTATTCTCCGAATTTTTGACCCTGGCGCAGCAGGACGCCCTGCTGCGGCTGAGGCTTGCCTGCCCCTTCACCCTGTTCGGGGGGCTTGAAGCCTCGGAACGGAAGGTGGCCTGCTTCGGGTCGGAGGAGCTTTGCGCTTACATCCAGGCCCCGCCGGTGGTGTGCGTCAAAATCGCCCCCGTCCGGCAAAAATTCGCCGATCCCCTGACGCACCGGGACTTTTTGGGCGCCCTCATGTCCCTGGGACTGCGGCGGGAGGTGATGGGGGACATCGCCCTTGTGGACAACGAGGGGTATCTCTTCTGTCTGGACAGCGTGGCCGGGTTCATCTGCGAAAATCTCACCTCCGTGCGGCACACGACCGTGGCCTGCGCCCTGTCCCCGGCCCCCGAGGCCCTGTCCTCTCCCCCACCGGTGACGGAGCTTGTGGTGGCGTCGGAGCGCCTTGACGCCGCCGTGGCGGCGGTGTTCCGCCTGTCCAGAAATGAGGCCCGGGAGCTGGTGGAGGGGGAGCAGGTCTTTATCTCCGGGCGTCTGGCGGCCAGCCCGTCGGCGGAGCTGACGCCGGGGGAGATCGTGTCCGTCCGCCATTACGGGCGGTTTGCCTACGAGGGCATCCAGCGGGAAACGAAAAAGGGGCGCCTGCGGGTGAGCGTGCGGATCTACCGGTGAATCGGGCCGGGAATGAGGATATGATTTATAAGGAGAATCGGATGGAGATCATCAATTACTTTGAGAGTGAACGGCGCGATCACTGGCTTCGGGAGCTTTCCCGGTGCGACTGGGGCGCGGGGGTGTATCTGTATGAGCTGCTCCGGGACGGGACCTTTTTCAACGCCGTGGGCGAGGGTTCCAGGGTGCTGCTGTTGACGGAGGGCGACGAGCTGATCTCCTTTTGCACATACGCGCAGAAGGACGATATCCAGCCCACGGAGCTGACCCCCTGGATGGGGTTCGTGTACACCTTCCCCCAGCACCGGGGGCACCGCTATGTGGGGCTGCTGCTGGAGGAGATCCGGCGGCTGGCGAAGGCCCAGCATGTGGAGCAGGTGTACATCTCCACAAATCATGTGGGATTGTACGAAAAATACGGCTGTACCTATCTCACCCAGATGAGGGATATGGACGGGGAGCCGTCAAGGGTCTATGTGAAGCATTTTTCCTGACAAATTCCCGGGAAAATGGGGACGTAGACGCAAAAAAATGTTGACAACTCCGGCATGGGAAGGTATAATGGGAAAGCCGCTTTGAGCTGAGCTTTTGAAAAGATGCCCCCGGGCACGCCTGCGAGAGCGAGTCTCTACATTATAAGAGGTGAAAAAGATATGACAGCGATTATTGAGGCATGTGGCAAGCAGTACCGCGTCAACCCCGGCGACACCGTGTTCGTTGAGAAGCTGAACGTGGAGGACGGCGCGTCCGTCACCTTTGACAAGGTTCTGGCCATCTTCAACGACGACGGCACCGCTACCATCGGCAAGCCCCTGGTTTCCGGCGCGTCCGTCACCGCCACCGCGGTAAAGACCGGTAAGTCCAAGAAGATCATCGTCTACAAGATGCATCCCAAGAAGAATTACCGGCGCAAGCAGGGCCACCGTCAGCCCTACACCAAGGTCACCATCGACGCCGTTAACGCGTAAGTGACCGGTAAACCATACCACATATCGGAGGTGTAATATTCATGGCTCATAAAAAAGGAATGGGTTCCACCAAGAACGGCCGCGATTCCGAGTCCAAACGTCTTGGCGTCAAGCGCGCCGACGGGCAGTTCGTTCTGGCCGGCAACATCCTTGTCCGCCAGCGCGGCACCGCGATCCACCCCGGCGTGAACGTGGGCAAGGGCAGCGACGATACGCTCTATGCCCTGGTCTCCGGCAAAGTCCGCTACGAGCATGTGAACCGCAGCCGCAAGCAGGTCTCCGTCTACGAGGAGAACGCGCAGTAAAGGCAAAAACCAAGGGAACATCTACAAAAGACCCGGCGTGAATTCCTTAGAATTCACGCCGGGTCTTTCTGCTGCCGCGCTGGGTGGGGAACGGGGACAGGGTGGGACACGGGAACAGGGTGGGACACGGGAACAGGGTGGGACACGGGAACAGGGTGGGACACGGGAACAGGGTGGGACACGGGGACGGTTCTTTAGTCACACCAGTGTGCGCACTGGTGGTACAAAAGAACCGTCCCCGCTGTCCCACCTCCTCAAAAGACGGAGGAGGGTGTCGTCTCCGGGAGGCCGCCCCCGACATCCCACCAGCTCAGTCCAAAGGGCGCGGCACACCATTGGGTGGATGCTTACACCGATTCGTCCCCTGCATCCCTGGGCAGCACCCCGGGGGTTTCTCCAGTAGGGGGCCGCAGCCCCCTAACTGGTCGGTTCAAGGGGGTCCAGGGGGGAAATCGAAATCCCCCCTGGTTGTTTTTCTCCTCTTTGTTACTTTCTCCTCTTTTGTCAACACAAAAGAGGAGAAAGTAAATCGCCCCCGTCCGCCCTTCGGGCGGACACCTTATTCCCCCGTCGGGGAAAGCCCCCCTCTCCGCCCTCCGGGCGGACACCTTCCCTCCGGGAACGCCCCCCTTCCCCCCTCCGGGGGGGTATCTTCTTCATTGTGACGGCATAATCCGTACATTTTTTGAAAATTTGTTCATTTAACCAATACCCTTTTCTTCGTTAATGTGTTATTATAGCCGGTGGAAGGCGGCGGTCGCCGCCGGCTTTAGAGAAATACGACGCATTGGGAGGACAGCATATGAGGATCAAGATCACTGCCGACAGCACCTGCGATCTGCCCGTGGAGCTGGCGGAAAAATACAATGTACATATTTTCCCCCTGTACATCGTGATAGACGGCGAGGCCAAGCGGGACGGGGTGGAGATCACCGCCCAGGACATCTTCGACCATGTGGCCGCCGGGGGCAAGCTGGGCAACACCGCCGCCGTAAATGTGGGGGATTATCTGGAGAAGTTCCGGGAGTTTCGCCGGGAATACGACGCCGTGATCCACTTCACCATCTCCCAGTCCATGTCCGCCTGCTACCAGAACGCCTGCATCGCCGGCCAGGAGGTGGGGGGCGTCTATGTGGTGGACTCCAAGAACCTCACCGTGGGCATCTCCATGCTTGTTTTGGACGCCTGCGACATGGCCGCCGCCGGGAAGACCCCGGAGGAGATCGTGGCGGCGATGGAGGAGGAGCGGGAGCGGCTGGATGTGAGCTTCGTCATTGACACCCTGGACTACCTGAAGGCGGGCGGACGGTGTTCCCCCCTTGTGGCGCTGGGGGCCAATCTGCTGAATCTGAAGCCGTGCATCGAGCTTGCCGACGGAAAGATGGATGTGGGGCGTAAGTACCGGGGATCCATTGAAAAGGTGGTGCTGCGGTACATCGCCGACCGGCTGGCGCGGCCGGAGGAGCTTGACCGGACACGGATGTTCTTTGTAAAATCCAACGGCTTCTCCCCTGAATTTCTGGAGGAGGCCAGGCAGGCGGTGACGCAGGCGTGCCCCTTCGACGAGGTGATCGACGCCGTGGCGGGATGCACCATTTCCAACCACTGCGGGCCTAAAACTCTGGGCATAATCCTCATGAGAAAATAGGGGTTTTTTCTTGAATTATCGGGTTTCTGATGATATAATGGGCGGGAATAAGTTTTTCAGAGGTATTTCCTATGTATTCTGATCTTTTGGATTCCATCGGGCTGGTCAGCGAGCGTGACCCCGCCGTGGGCGCGGCTATGGGGCGTGAGCTTGGCCGTCAGAAGCGAAACATCGAGCTGATCGCCAGTGAGAACTACGTCTCCCCTGCCGTTATGGCGGCTATGGGCAGCGTTCTCACCAACAAATACGCCGAGGGCTACCCCGGCAAGCGCTATTACGGCGGCTGCGAGTTTGTGGACGAGGTGGAGAACATCGCGATCCAGCGGGCCTGTGAGCTTTTCGGCGCGGGGTACGCCAATGTGCAGCCCCATTCCGGCGCTCAGGCCAACACTGCCGTGTACTTCGCCCTTTTAAATCCCGGCGACACGGTGCTGGGAATGAATCTGGCGGAGGGCGGACATCTGACCCACGGCTCCCCGGTGAATCTCTCCGGAAAATACTTTAACTTTGTCCCCTACGGCGTCTCCTCCGACACGGGGCGGATCGACTATGACGCCCTGGAGGAGCTGGCCAGAAAACACAGCCCCAAGCTGATCGTGGCCGGGGCCTCCGCCTATCCCAGGGCTATTGATTTCAAGCGCTTCCGGGAGATCGCGGACAGCGTGGGGGCGTATCTCATGGTGGATATGGCCCACATCGCCGGACTTGTGGCGGCGGGCGAGCATGAGTCCCCCATCCCCTACGCCCATGTGGTCACCACCACCACCCACAAGACCCTGCGTGGCCCCAGGGGCGGGATGATCCTCACCCAGGATCCGGAGTTCGGCAAGCAGTTTAACAAGGCCATCTTCCCCGGCACCCAGGGCGGCCCGCTGATGCACGTCATCGCCGCCAAGGCCGTGTGCCTGGGCGAGGCGCTGAAGCCCGGCTTCCGGGAGTATCAGGCGCAGATCGTCCGCAACGCCGCCGTCCTGGCCAACGAGCTGATGAAGCGGGGGATCAACCTGGTCTCCGGCGGCACAGACAACCACCTGATGCTGGCAGATCTCCGTGGCACCGGCGTCACCGGGAAGGTTCTGGAGAAGCGCCTGGACAGCGTATACATCACCGTGAACAAGAACGCCATCCCCAACGACCCGGAGAAGCCCTTTGTCACCAGCGGCATCCGGATCGGCACCCCCGCCGTCACCACCAGGGGCTTTAAGGAGCCGGAGATGATCATCATCGCCGACCGCATCGCCGCCACGGCCCACGACTTTGAGGGCACTCAGGAGGAGACAAGACAGATCATCACCGATCTGTGCGCCAGGTTCCCCCTGTATTGATCTCTGATCCGCATCACGCGCCACCGGGATTTCGCCCGGCGGCGCGTTGGAGTATCATCCACATTGGAAGCGAAGGTGTTCCCATGCTGAAAATTACCATTTGTGACGATGACGTCAAGGCCGCCGACCAGCTGCGCTGGGAGGTGGTGAGCTTCTTCCGCTCCGAGGGGGTGGAGGATCTGAACGTGTCGGTCTTTAACTCCCCCGTCCAGATGCTCCGTGAGTTAAACGGCGAGCGGCGGGATATCTATCTTTTGGATGTGCTTATGCCGGGAATGAACGGCATTGAGCTGGGGCACCGTCTGCGGGCCGCCGGAGACGAGGGGCTGATCATCTACCTCACCTCCTCCACCGAGTACGCGCTGGAGTCCTACGACGTGTCGGCCTTTCAGTATCTGACAAAGCCCGTGGAGTCGGAGAAGCTCCACGATGTCCTGCGCCGCGCCGTCTCCATCACCCAGGAGGAGCGGCTCCGGGGCGTCATTGTGCGCTCCAACTCCGGGGACGCGTTCCTCCCCTTCTCCCAGTTGACTTACGCGGAGCTGAAGAACCGCTCCGTGTGCTACTACACCTCCGACGGGCGTGTGATCCAGGGGATGACCATTCGGTCGGCCTTCCGGGACGCCTGCGCCGAGCTGCTCCGCGATAGGCGCTTCACCATCGTGGGGGCCAGCTGGTGCGTCAATCTGAGCCTCATCACCTCCATCGACAAGAGCGCCGTCAATTTCAAGGGCGGCGGCTGCCTGGCCCCCTCCCGCCGGGCCGTGGAGGAGCTGCGCACCAAGTGGCTGGAATACTGGCTGGAGAGTTGAGGGGGCCGGCGGATCATCGGAGGTCTGGCGGGCGCCGGGTCTTCTTTCAAAAAAATCCGAAAAACCTCTTGACAATCGTCCCACACTATGGTAAAATCCTCATGCTGTGAGAAATCCGGGGGCGTAGCTCAGCTGGGAGAGCGCCTGAATGGCATTCAGGAGGTCAACGGTTCGATCCCGTCCGTCTCCACCAAAAAGAAAGACCTGCGAAAGCAGGTCTTTCTTTTTGGTGGAGACAACCTTGTCGTACAGCTTTTTGAAAGATAGGACTGTTAACCATTTATTCCACATTTGTCCCACGAAGAAAGCGGCTTGCGTTTGCAGGCCGCTTTCCTCGTGGTGAGGACTTTCGCCCTTATATTTCACGGAAAATCCGGGAAGAGTTTGACAGATCTCACTGTTTTGATGCCCTGTAATCCTCTCCCCAGGCTCTCATGGCGTCCAGGATCGGTTTCAGGGACTCGCCCAGCTCCGAGAGGGCGTACTCCACCCTGGGCGGGACTTCCGGGTAGACGGTGCGGGTGATGAGGCCGTCGGCCTCCATAGACCGCAGGCTGTCTGTCAGCACCTTTTGGCTGATCCCCTCCAGGTTCTTTTGAAGCTCGTTAAAACGCCAGGGGCGGTCGAGGAGGTTCCGGATAATGAGGAGCTTCCACTTGTTGCCGATGAGCTGAACCGTTGTCGCCACGGGACATTCGGGGATGAGTTCGGCTTTCGTTTTCATAAAACGCCTCCCGCATAAAAATTGAATGTTACATTATATTTTAATGTGCCGTTCCTCCCCCGTCAAGTAGTTACAAAAAGGTGCGTATCCCACAAAATAGTGCGTACTTGCGCCGCCTTCCGGGCTGTCTTAGAATGGCAATACAGGGGAAGCCCTGAATACGTCAAGGAGGCAAACAGTATGGCACTATTAAATCTCTATTCCTGGTCTGAGGACGTCAATCCCTCCGCCTGTGGAGCAGCTTGCGGCGCTTCCGATAAACCGGAGGAAAAGCCGGCCGCCTGTGGTTCTGCCTGCGGCGCCGGAGACAAGCCCGCCGAGGCCCCCGCCGCCTGCGGAGCCGCCGGCAAGCCGGAGGAAAAGCCCGCCGCCTGCGGGACTGCCTGCGGAGCCGGGGACAAATGAAAAACGGCCCCGACCGGGGCCGCGGAAAATCATCGTTTATCGATTTACCATAGATTTGGGGGACGCGTATGCAATACTTCTCCTTTCAATGGCACTTAACAGACGAGTGCGACCAGCGGTGCAAGCACTGCTACATCTTCTCCGGGGATAAGTGCCATGAGCTTACAAGCATGGCCTGGACGCAGATGGAGGACACCTTCTGGAACTGTCTGGACTTCTGTGAGGTCTACGGTCGTCTGCCGTATTTCTACCTCACCGGCGGCGACCCCATCCTGCACCCGGACTTCTGGCGGCTGCTGGCGCTGTTCAAAGAACATAGTATTCCGTTCACCATCATGGGCAACCCGTTCCACTTAAACGACCAGGTGTGCCGGGAGATGAGATTCTTCGGCTGCGAGAAGTACCAGCTCTCCCTGGACGGCCTCCGTCAGACCCACGACTGGTTTCGCAAGCCCGGCTCCTTTGACTGCACCATAGAAAAAATCGGCTGCATCAACCGCTCCGGGATGCGAAGCGTCATCATGACCACGGTATCGAGAACGAACCGCATGGAAGTGCCGGGGATCATCGACGCGGTGGTGGCTGCGGGAGCAAACGTATTTGCCTTTTCCCGCTATGTTCCCAGCGGCGGCGATCTGGACGCCTCCATGACGCCGCAGGAGTACCGGGAACTGCTGGCGATATGTGATAAAAAATTCAAAGAGTATGAGGCGGAGGGCTGCCGGACTTATTTTAACAAAAAAGACCATCTCTGGACGCTCTACGAGTATGAAACCGGGACTTTCAAAATTCCCGCAGACGCAAAGGATGGCATGATCTACGGCGGGTGTAACTGCGGCAACTGCCATATCACCATCCTGCCCACCGGCGATGTGTACGCCTGCCGCCGCGTAGCAGAACGCAAGGTGGGAAATGTGTTCACCGACCGGCTGGCGGATGTGTGGGTATGCGAAATGGAGCAGTACCGGGAGTATGATAAATTTATCAAATGCGGCAAGTGTGAGCTTCTCCCCTATTGCCGGGGCTGTCCAGCCGTGGCCAAGGGGACGAGCGGGGATTTTTACGCGGCCGACCCGCAGTGCTGGAAGGAGGTCGTCTGATGGAGCTTTTAGAGCTTATGAAAACCCGCCGCTCCATCCGAAAGTATCAGAGCAAACAGATTTCCCGCGAGGATATGAAAACAATCATTGAGGCGGGGATCTGGGCGCCAAGTGCCGGAGGCGGCCAGCGCAGGTTCATTATTGGTGTCCGTAATGCTGATTGCTGTGCCGAAAACGAGGTGTTTTAAGTGGACGCGCAAACTTGTTTGAAGAAGTTAGAATATGTGGGCGTACTGGCCTTTGCCACCGTGGACCGGGACGGCGCGCCGCAGATCCGCAATATCTCCGCCATTCACTACGAGCCGGACAGGATGATCTTCTTCACCGCAAAGGGAAAAGCCTTCTGCCAGGAGCTTCTGCGTGACGGGCGCGTGCAGGTGCTTGGGTACACCAAGTATAAAGAGATGGTCCGCCTGTCGGCAAGGGCGTTTCCCGTCCCGGAGGACGAGCAGGACAAGTGGATCGACACGATCTTTACAGAGCAACCCTATCTCTCCAACGTCTATCCCGGCGACACCCGGCGCCTGGCGGGGATCGTCTTTGAGATCCGGGACGCCGAGATCGAATATTTCAATCTCGGCGTCAACCCCATCTTCCGGGAGCGTTATACCATCGGCGCGGGAAACCTGACGCAGAAGGGATATGTCATCCTGGACAACTGCATCGCCTGCGGCAAGTGCCTGAAAAACTGTCCCCAGCGGTGCATTGAGCCGGGAAAGCCCTACCATATCCGGCAAAATCACTGTCTACACTGTGGAAATTGCTTTGCGGTCTGTCCGGTGGGAGCGGTCAAAAACCGGGACAGCGCGGAAGAGGACGCCGCGATGGGCGCTTTATAATTGCGGACTCCAATTAGTCTCGCCGCGGAAGGGGCGGGGCGGCGGGGGCGGACAGGTGGATCTTCAGCAAAATCACGTTGTGGAGGAGCAGGAGTCCGCCGTACAACAGGATGGACAGGGCCAGAATGAAGGCGAAGTCCCGAGAGATGGAGTAGGTCGCCCAGTTTATGCCGGTGACGAGACAGTGACTGACGATATACGCCACGGGGTAGAGGCAGGCGCGCTCCACCCAAACCCGGATGTCCGGCTTTTTCCGTGTCATAAGCCACGCGGCGCACCCTACCCCCAGGGCCGCGCAGGCCAGGATCAGGTAATAGCCCAGGGTCAATCTGGGGAGGGTCAGGACGCCCCTTGTCTCGCCGTCCGGGCGGACAGATGGCTGGGCGGCGGGGTCGTACACGGCAAGGCAGATGTTCTCGCTGGCGTCATTGGGGACGTAGTAGATGCGCATGGGCTTTTGGCCGGAGGGCACCACGGTGGACAGGCCCCCGCCCCCCTTTTGGAACCACTTATCCCACAGGGTGGTCCACGCCTCAACATCGCAGACGCGGACGCCCCCCTCCTCCAGGTCGTCGTGGAGGTCGTAGGAGACGTGAGTCACCTCACCGCCAAAGCTCACCAGCGCCCCTGTGAGGCCATAGGGCTCCACGGTGACAAGCTCCGGCGAATACGGAGCGTAGATGGGCGCCCCCAGCGCGGCGGCCAGGGACACAAGGAGGGCCGTCACAAACAGGGCCGTGAGGGCCACGGTCTGTACGCGCATGGCCTTCAGCCTCCGGCGCAGCGGCCGCAGAGGGGCCGGATCGTCAGGCCCCGGCCGGGGGCCAGTCTCCCGCATCCCGTCCAAGGCCGCCTGACAGGACGCGCAGCTTTTACAATGCTCCTCCACAAAGGCCGCCGTGTCGCCGCTTACCATCTTCTCCGCGTACAGCGGAAGCAGGTCTTTTACAATACTGCACTCATTTTTCACGGTTTTGCTCCTCCAATCTGCGTTTGATCATGGTTTTTGCCCGGTGGTAGGTGACGCAGGCCCAATTATCGGTCTTCCCGAAGATCTCCCCGATTTGGGCAAAGCTCAGCTCCGCCAGTACCCGCCACATGAACACCTCCCGGTAGGGATCCGGCAGGGTGTGCAGGGCCGCCCGGATCCCGGCGGCCTCCTCGCTGCGGATGCACAGCTCCTCGGCAGCCGGCTCCGGAGAGGGCAGGCTCCAAAGTGCCGTGTCCTCCAGGGCCTCCGTGCGGGAGGCTTTTTTCAAATAGGTGTAGTAGCAGTTCTTCGCGATCCGGCACAGCCAAACCCGCACGTCACATTCCCCGCGGAAGCTGTCCAGGGCGCGCATGGCCTTGAAAAACGTCTCGCTTGTGATCTCGCCGGCCAGGGTCTCGTCCCCGGAGAGGCGGCGGAGATAGCGGTACACGTCGTTGAAATAAGCCCGGTAGATCTCCTCAAATCGCGTCACGTTACCACCTCCTTTCCCCTATAAGACCAGGCAGGACGCAAAACCTTACATCCCTTCGCAAAAAAACACAAAAATCGGCCCCGGGACGGCTTGTCTTCAAGCTCCCGGGGCCGGTTATTTTATTTATCTCTGAACAAAAGCTCCCGATCGGCGTCAGTGAAGACGTAGGATCTGTCGCAGAAGCGGCATTTGACCTCGATCCTGCCGTCCTCCCGGAGCATGGTCTCCAGCTCCTCCCGGGTCACGCCGGACAGGGCCGCCAGGACGCGGGAGCGGGAGCAGAGGCACCGGTAGGACACCTGGTCCGTCTCCACGATCCGTGGTTCAAAGCCCGCCAGGACGCGCAGGGCCATATCCTCCACCGAGCCGGACAGAAGCTGGGAGGTGGCGCTTCCGGCCCTTCCCACGTTCTCCTCCAGCTTCTCGGCCACATCCTCCCCCGCCCCGGGCAGGAGCTGGGCGATATAGCCCCCGGCGGCCAGGACGTGCTGATCCCGATCCACCAGGACGCCCAGGGCGCAGGCGGTGGGGATCTGCTCGCTCTCCACAAAATACTGGGCCAGATCCTGGGCGATCTCGCCGCTGACAAGGGCCGTACTGCCGCTGACAGGCTCGCCGAAGCCCATATCACGGATCACCGTGAGCATCCCCTGCCGGCCCACGGCGGCGCCCACATTCAGCTTCCCGTCCTCCCGCAGGGGGATGTCCACCTGGGGGTTCTGGGCGTAGCCCCGGACGTTTCCCAGGTGGTCAGAGACCACAAGGACGGTGCCCACGGGGCCGCCGCCGTTTATCCGGAGGGTGAGACTGTCCCCCTCGCTTTTCAGGGCGTTGCCCATCATGGACGCGGCGCACATGACCCGGCCCAGGGCGGCCGTCACCACAGGCAGGGTGCGGTGGATGTTTCTGGCCCGCTCCACGGCGTCCGTCAGATCCACGGCGGTGATTTTCACAAGTCCGTCCCCCGACAGCGCCCTCACGATTTTATCCATAGCTTCCTCCAAAAAGAATCTCCGGCACCCCGGAGAGGTTTTATCCGTCCGTTCGATAGAGGATCAACCGGCGGCGCTTTTTCCTCTAAAAAGCGCCAGGCGTCCGGCTCCTCCCCCTCTCCCCTGCCGGTCAAGCCATCCGCCTGGCGGCGATGAAGATCCGCTGCTCATCATCCTCCGGCGGCTCCTGGCGAAGCTCGCCAAAGATCCGGACGTCCCCGAAGCCGTGGGACTCCAGGCACCGGGTGAGGCGGGACGCGGTGTGGATGTACTCCACATGCTCCTCCCCCTCCCTGTCCCAGGCGCCGTCCGGCCGGAGGGAGAAGACGTCCATCCCGTAGCGCAGGCAGGAGCGATCCTCCGCCAGCTCCCCGCGCCAGACGCAGTACACGTCGTCCCGCTCGTCTAAAAAGACCTGACCGTCCAGGCTCTCCAGCCTTGACGGGGTGTTCACGTCGAAAATAAAGACCCCTCCCGGGGCCACAAAAAGGCGCAGACGATCAAAGACCCGGTCAAGGGCCTGGTCGGGCACATAGTTGATCCCATCCAGGGAGCAGACGGCGGCGTCCACCGTGCCGAACAGATCCAGCTCCTCCATTGTCTGCTGGAGGAAGATGGGCGGGACCGCCGGGGCGGCCTCCAGGGTTTTCTCCTGCGCCACGCTGAGCATGTCCGCCGAGGCGTCCACACCGATCAGCTCATAGCCCCGCCGGGCCAGCTCCAGCGTCAGGGTGCCCGTGCCGCAGGCCAGATCCAGCACAAGGCGCGGGGTCACGCCGTACCCGGTAAAAAGGGACTGGTAAAAGTCCGCAAATCTCCGGTACGGCACATCCCCCGTAAGCTCGTCATAGAAGGGCGCAAGGCTGACGTAGGGAGTCAATTCTCCTCGTCCTCCCGCATACGCCGGAACACCACCTCATAGCCGTCGTTTCCGTAGCGCAGGGAGCGGTTCACACGGCTGATGGTGGCGCTGGAGGCGCCGGTCTTCTCCAGGATGTTGTTGTAGATCATCCCCTGATGGAGAAGCTCCGCCACAAGGAAGCGCTGCTCCATCGCACGCAGCTCTGAGACGCTGCACAGGTCGTCGAAGAACTTCATACATTCCTCAACGGTCTGCAGCTTCATAATGGCCTTGTAGAGGTCGTCATTTCTGGGCTGATTGGTGTTTTTATTCATTTCTCTCTTCTCCTTAAATAATACCGGTTCCTTCCGATGCCGGTATAAAATCCGATCTTTCCGTGACTGCCTGATCCTCCTTGATTGCCTCCCTGATTTTTCCGTGAGATCAACGGGCGGCGCCGTTCTCCGGAGCCGGGGCGGTCTTGGCGGCCTCCTCTTCCTCCAACACCCGGTAGGCCACCTTGCCGACCAGGGTCTTGGGCAGCTCGTCCCGGAACTCGATCTCCCGGGGCATGGCGTACTTGGCGATATTCTTCCGGCAGTGGGCCAGAATGGCCTCCCGCGTCTCCTCCGTGGCGGGGACGCCGGGCCTGAGCATAACGAAGGCCTTGACCCGCTGCATCCGGTAGTCGTCCTTGACGCCGATGACACAGCTCATCTGCACAAGCTCGCAGGCGTCGATGATGTTCTCCAGCTGGGCGGGGTACACGTTGTAGCCGGAGGTGATGATCATCCTCTTGGCCCGGCCCTTGAAGTAGACGAAGCCCTCCTCGTCCATAAGGCCCAGGTCGCCTGTATAGACCCAGGTCAGGCCGTCGTCGTGCTTCCGCAGTGTCTGGGCCGTCTCCTCCGGGTGCTTGATATACTCCCGCATCACCGTGGGGCCGGAGAGAAGGATCTCCCCCTCCTGCCCGTAGGGCAGCTCCTCGTCGGTGCCGGGCTTCACGATCTTGATATAGGTGTCCGGGAAGGGAAGGCCGATGGAACCCTCCTTGTAGATGTGGGGCGGCGTCAGGCAGCAGGCGGTGACCGTCTCGGTGGTGCCGTAGCCCTCCCGCACCTGAATGGCGCAGTGGTGGTCGTACAGGAACTTGTCCATCTTCTTCTTCAACTCGATAGACAGGGAATCCCCGCCGGAGAAAACGCCCTTCAGGGAGCTGAGATCCGCCTTCTCCATGCTGGGCAGGCGAAGAAGGGCCTCAAACAGCGTGGGGACGCCGGCGATGAAGTTGCACTTCTCCTTGACGATGAGCTTGCCGTAGCTTTTGGGGGTGAAGCGGGGAACAAGCAGGCACCGGCCGCCGTTGGCCAGCATGGTGTGGATGCACACGCCCAGTCCGAAGCCGTGGAAAACGGGCATGGCCGCCAGCATCTTGTCCCCGGGACGGAACATGGGGTTGACGGCGATGACCTGGGCGGCAAGGGCGTTGAAGTTGTAGTTGGTGAGCAGGATCCCCTTTGTGGTGCCGGTGGTGCCGCCGGAGTAGAGGATGACGGCGGGGTCGTCGGCCTTCTTCTCCACCTTGTAATTCCAGAAGCAGGCGTTGCCAAGGCGGATAAACTCGTTCCACATGATCACCGGGGCGTCCGCGGGGATCTTCTGGATCTTCCGGCCCTCGGTGAGCATGTAGCCGGTCTTCAACGGCTGGGTCAGCTCATCCCGGATCCGGGCGATAATGACGTTGACGATGCCGGTGTTCTGCCGGATGGCCTCGATCTTGTGGTAGAACTGGTCGAGGGTGATCACCGTGACGGACTTTGACTCGTTGAGGTAGAACTGGATCTCGTTCTCACTGGACAGGGGGTGGATCATGTTGGCGATGGCGCCGATGCGGTTCACCGCGTAGAACATGAACACGGCCTGGGGGCAGTTGGGCAGGGCGATGGTCACCTTGTCCCCCTCACGCACGCCGATGGTGCGCAGGGCCTTGGCGCACTGGTTGATCATCTCCAGCATACGCCGGTAGGTGGTGGGCTTGCCCATAAAGTCAAAGGCCACATAGTCCGGATACTTCTCCGCCACACCTGCCACCAGCTCGTACAGGGAACCCTGAAAATACTCCAGGTGTGACGGCATGTCACCTAAACTCTTCAGCCAAGGCGTTTTGACTTTTCCATCTCCCATTAGAAATCGACCTCCTCAGAAACTGGCCTGTCAAGCAGCTCCGGATTCTCCAGCAGGTGCTTGAGAAGTCTTATGGATTTAGAATAATAGTACCCGTCGGCCAGGCGCTCGTCGATGGTGAGGCCCAGATCCAGGGTCTCGCGCATCTCATAGCTGCCGTCGGGGGCGAAAACCGGATTCATCCCCTTCTCCCCGATGATGCAGAACAGGGAGCAGGTGCCCCAGTTGGTCAGGTGGTGATAGCCGGACTTCAGCTTGATGGAGCCGAGGTTGGAGATGATCACCGAGGCATAATAGGGGTCTGTGGCGATGAGGACTCTGGGGCACCAGCCGTGGCGGTCCAGAAAGGTGACAAAGTGGACGGCCGTCTTGGAGACGAACCGGGGCAGCTTGGTGAAGAACTCCATGCTGTCCGTACTCCGGTCCTTGCTGTCCGAGCGGCAGAACATCACCTGGCCGCGGATGGTCTCGTGGATGGTGTCGATGGTGTCCTCATCCTTGGCGTGGATGAAGGCCAGGGCCTCCCCGGCGTTGTCGGCAAATTTTTTCTTCACCACAAAGCTGGCGGAGACCTCGTTGCGCTGGTACATATTCTTGTTCTGTATAAACCGGTTGAGCTTGGGACGCAAGGTCACGGTCTTCACCAGCGCCGTCAGAATGGCGTGGAAGAGGGTGTAGGGGAACTCCTTCTCCGTCTCGTTCTTCCGGGCCAAATAAGCGTTGAGATTCGTCAGATCGATACGCTCCGAAATGTACGCCTCGTTGTCACAGCGGTTGGGGTACAGAAGCGGCACCACAAAGTGCATGGCATCCAGGTCACGGATGAGTGCGCCGTCCTTCCTGTCGCCAAATCGTCTTTTTTCCTGTTTCATTGCGTCAAACCTATCCCTTCGCGGTAATATCTGCCTTTCCAGATTCTCATATTACCACTTCACACGGTAAAAGTCAATAAATTCTTGTAAATTCTCATACATTTTTCTCCATTTTTCTTCCTTTTTCGACCAGTTTCCCGCCCGGGGCGGAGGCGGGGCGGAGATGGGCGGGAGATTGATGTTGAGGGTGAATTAATCTCCCCTGCGGCTGCCCGGCGCGGCGGGTCAGGAGCATCAGGGAGGTCATGTTGGCAGCCAGCATAAAGAAGCCTAAGATGTCCGAGACGCCGACGATGGCGGTAAAGCGGAAAAAGGCCGGCAGGAGCGCGGCGGCGGCGAACAGGAGCCGGTAGGCGGCGGCCGCCCTGTCCCCGGCCAGGAACTGGACACACCGCTCCCCATAGAGGGACCAGCCCACGATGCTGGAGAAGGCGAAGAGGCCCATCGCCCCGGTCATAAAGAGGCCGGCGGCCCTCTCCCCGAATACGCCGGCCAGGGCCGCGGCGCAGGCCTCCGCTCCGGCCATTGTCCCCACCTCCAGCCGGGGAAGGCCGGTGAGGAGCATCAGGGCGGTGAGAGTGCAGATGAGTATGGTGTCCACGAAGACCTCGAAGATGCCCATCAGGGCCTGGTTCTCCGGATCCGGGGCGTCGGCGGAGGCGTGGGCGATGGGGGATGAGCCCATACCGGCCTCATTGGAGAAGAGGCCCCGGCGGAAGCCCACGGACATGGCCGCGCCCAAGCCGGCCCTCCCCGAGAAGGCGCCGGTGAAGATGGACGCCAGGGCCTCCGGGAGGCGGTTTACGTTGACAAGGATCACCGTCAGCGCGCCGGCCATATAGAGGAGGGCCATTGCCGGGACGATCATGGCGGCGGCTCTCCCCCGCCCCGCGGCGCCGCCCCGGCAGGTGAGATAGACCATCACGGCCAGGAGCGCGCAGACGGCCCAGGCCGGGACGGGACCGTCTCCCCCGGTCATGGTCAGGATACTGCCCACCTGCATCATGTTCCCCACGCCGAAGGAGGCCACGGCTCCGGAGACGGCGAAGAGGGCGGCCAGGGGGGCAAAGCGTTTCCCCAGGCCGTTTTTTACGGTGTACATGGGGCCGCCCACATACTCCGCCCCGCGCCTCTCCCGGTATTGCACGGCCAGGCGGATCTCCGTGTACTTGATGCCCATGCCCACAAGGGCGGACACCCACATCCAGAAAACGGCCCCCGGCCCGCCCAGGCTCAGGGCGATGGCCACGCCGGCGATGTTTCCCGTCCCCACCGTCCCGGCCAAGGCGGTGCAGACGGCCTCCAGCGGGGAGGCCCCGCGGGAGGCACTGCGCCGAAAGATCCGGCCAAGGCTTGTCTTGATGGCCAGGCCGAAACAGCGGATCTGTACAAAGCCCGCCCGGCGGCTGAGAACAAGGCCGCAGATCAGCAGGGCCGCCACCGTGGGCGCGCCCCAGAGCGCGGCTCCTATGGATGAAAGCATATTCCCCTCCCGCGTCGATGTGTTCCGGTAAAGCCTATTCTCGCGGGAGGAAAACAGAACAGAGAGGCTGGCGGAAAAGGATTTTGCGTTCTCTGACGAGAACGCAAAATCCTTTTCCTGCCAAGGGGATGCGTGCGGAAAGGCCCCCTGGAATTCTGCTGAATTCCAGGGGGGCCTTTCCTGCTGCCGCGCTGCGCGACCAGTCTGCGGACTGGACACTTGCGCGGCAAGAGGGATTTTTTCCAAGGCACATGTCCTTGGAAAAAATATTTGGATTGGGGGAGAGCGGGACGGGAGATTGTTTCGTTGTTCGGAGGTCTTTGCCCGGCGTTACAGAGGGACGGTTCTTTAGTCCCACCTGCGGTGTGACAAAAAAACCGTCCCTCAGTCCCGCCTTTCACGAAGGAACTTCCCGTCTTTTGAGGAGGTGGGACAAAGGGGACGGTTCTTTCGTCACATCGAAGCCGTGCGGAGATGGGACTAAAGAACCGTCCCCGTGTCACACCGGCTGCCTCAGAGCGCCTACCCGGCAGGGGCAAAAAAGAGGCGCAACTATAGATTGCGGCCTGGCAATCTATAGTTGCTCCCTTTTTTGGCTGTTGTCACACCGGCTTCCCGGCGACGCTTGACGCCGCCCTTTCCCCGTTTATTATACCGCCCTCAATCAACGACATGGGCCGCCGTGGGCGGCGGCCCCTACGGCAAATTTTAAAGTTTTCCGTCTTAACGCCGGGTGAAAGCCTCCAATCAACGGACAATCCTCTATTCCGCTCCCTCCAATCCAAATATTTTTTGCGGGGCTTTGCCTCGCAAAAAATCCCTCTTGCCGCGCAAACGTGCGCCCTTGGGCGTGCGCTGCGGCGCGGCAGCAGGGAATATGCCCATGAATTCCGCAGAATTCATGGGCATATTCCCGCACGTCCCCCCTTGGCAGAAAAAGGATTCCGGGTTCTCTTCAGAGAACCCGGAATCCTTTTTCGCCAGTTTTTTTATCTTGTGTAAAATTCGTAAACCGTGGTGGAGCGGAGGCTGGCGCCCTGGAGGAAGACGGGGCTTGCAAACTCCGGGCAGTTGACGGCGTTGGGGATGAAGCCGCTCTCCAGGCAGATGCCGCAATAGGGGCCGAGGACCCTGCCGTTTTTGCCGGTCTCGGTCTTTGTGCCGGGGTCTGTGTACAAAACAAGGCCGGGCATGTCGGTGTAGGTGCGCATCCCGCGCCCCACGTTGTAGGAGTACAGATCCGCCACGGGCTTGCCGGACTCCTGCTTATCAAGGACGTAAAACTCGTCGTATGTCCTCTGGCCGCCGCCGAAGTAGTTGCCGTCGTCAAACTTCATGGCCTCCCGCACGCAGCGCAGGTAGGTGAAGTCCGCCGCCGTCCCCCGCACGGGGATCAGGCCGCCGGTGGGGATGCCCTCCTCGTCCTTCTCCGCCCGGTATGTGGCGCCGATCCACAAATCGTGGTCGCGGATGTCGCCGGCGCCGCTCAGGTCAAAGTAGGCGTGGTTGGTGGGGTTCATCACGGTGTCGCCCAGGGCGGTGAAGTCGTACTCGATGGTCAGGCGGGAGAAGTCGTCAAACCGGTAGCGAACCTGGGCGGACACGTCGCAGTCAAAGCCCACGGTGTCGTGATCCATGTACTTGAGAACCACGCTCTCCCCCTCGATGGAGCCGGCCCACAGCTTCTTGCCGTAGTCGTCCCCGGCGCCGTGGAGGAAGTTCTTCCCCTCGTTGCACACAAGGGAGTACTCCCGCTCCCCGATGGTGAATTTGCCCCGCTTGATCCGGTTGGCCACACGGCCGATGACCCGGCCGGCCCGGCCGAAGCCCTCGATCCGCTCACCGGATTCACAGCCCAGAACCACGTCGGCGATGTTGCCGTTCCTGTCCAGGACGCACACGGCGTGGATGATGGCGCCGTACTCGATGATCTGGACGTACTCCCCCTTCTTATTGGCGAGGGTAAACCGCCGTACCTCACGCCCGTCAGAGAGCTTCCCGTAAATATCAGATGTGATCATTGTCCTTCCCCTCGATTGTGGATATGTTTTATGAATTACACCAATACACTTTCCGAATTTGAATTATACTCCTTTTCCGGAAAAAATCCAGTATTTTTGCAGTACTTTTATCGTTTTTCCAGTTTTGCCCGAAAGGCTATGCTCCTGGGGGTGGGTATTCCGTCAAATTTGATAACATACGCCTGTCTTTCCGTGTCGATCCCCTCCACGACGCCGCGCCCGAAGACGCTGTGGAGGACGGCGGTACCCGGCGGCAGCAGGTCGTCCGTCTCGTCCAGGGCCAAACGCCGCTCCCAGGCGGAGGCGTACTCCCGGGCCTCCCGGATGAGGCCCTCCCGGGGAGGGGCCGTGTACGTCAGAAGACTGCGGTCGATGTCCAGCACAAAGCGGGAGGGGTAACGGGGCGAGCCGTCCAGGTTCCTCCCGTCCGCCCAGGTGAGAAAGAGGCGCTTTTGCGCCCGGGTCACGGCCACAAAGGCCAGACGGCGCTCCTCCTCCATCTTCCGGCGGGTGTTGGTGCGCTTGGAGGGGAAGATCCCCTCGTTCATCCCCGCCAAAAACACGCAGGGGAACTCCAGGCCCTTGGCGGCGTGGACAGTCATAAGCTTCACCCGATCCCCGGCGTCGCCGGCGTCCAGGTTCGTAAACAGGGCCACATGGGCCAGATAGCTCTCCAGCGTCGTCTCCTCCCCGCCGGAGACCTGGTAGTCGTACACCGACTGCTTCAGCTCCGCCAGGTTGTCCAGGCGCTCCTGGCTGCCCTCGGTGCGGAGCATCCGCTCGTAGCCGGAGGCGTTGAGCAGGGCGGAAAGCACCTCGGATATGGGCCTGTCCGCGTAGGAGGCGGAGAAGCTCTCCACCAGGCTCACCAGCTCCCGGGCCTTTGTGCCGTTGAAGATGGGGTCCTCCAGGTGGGCCTTCAGGGTGTCATACAGCGTGCGGCCCTCCTCCGCGGCTGTCTGACGCAGATAGCCCATCCGGCGCTGGCCCAGGTTGCGCTTTGGCACGTTGGCCACGCGGATAAAGGACAGATCGTCCCCCAGGGCGATGAGGCGCAGGTAGGCCAGGGCGTCCTTGATCTCCCGCCGGTCAAAAAAACGCAGGCCGCTGTAGATGGTGAAGGGGATCTCCTGGGCGGTGAACACCTCCTCCATCTCCCGGGTGAGGAAGTGGGAGCGGTACAGCACCGCCATATCCCGGTAGGGGACGCCCTCCCCGTGGAGGGCGCTGGCCCTGTCCGCGATAAAAGCCGCCTCGTCCCGGGCGGTCTTGGCGTCGTGGCACAGGACGCACTCCCCCGCCGGCAGGGTGGGGATCAGATCCTTTTTGATCCGGGAGGCGTTTTTGTCGATGAGGGAGTTGGCGGCGGCCAGGATCTGGGGGGTGGAGCGGTAATTCTCCATCATCATAATAGTCTTTGTGCCGGGGAATCTCTTGTCAAACTCCAGGAGGAACTTGATGTCCGCCCCGCGCCAGGTGTAGATGGTCTGATCCGGATCCCCCACCACGAAAAGGTTCTTGTGAAAGCCGGCCAGCACCTCCATCAGCTCGTACTGGATGGCATCGATGTCCTGGAACTCGTCGATCATAATGTACTCCAGGCGCTGCTGCCACTTGCGCCGGATGTCCGGATTCTCCCGGAAGATGTACAAGGTGAAGCGGAGAAGGTCGTTGTAGTCCAAGGCGAAGCACTTCTTCTCCTGATAGAGGTAGCCGTAGAAGATGATGTCCTTGGCCGTCACGGCGTTGGCGTATTTGTCCCGGAGCTGATCCAAAGACAGCTCCAGCATGTCCAGGTAGTAGTCCGGCCGCTCAACGAGCTTGAGCATCTCGATCATGTCCCGGGCGTTCTGAAAGGTCATGTCCCGGAGGGTCAGGTTCCGCTCCTCATACACGATCTTCAGCATCTCGTTGATGTCGGCGTTGTCCAGGACAAGGAAGCTCTTGGGATAGCCCACGGCGTTGATGTCCTCTTGGAGGACGGAGACGCAGAAGCTGTGGAAGGTGCAAATCCGGCCCGTGTCGTCGTCGCCGGTCATGTTGTGGATCCTCTGGCGCATCTCGGCGGCGGCCTTGTTGGTGAAGGTGACGCACAGGATGTTCCCCGGGGGGATGCCCGCCTCGTTCACCAGGTAGGCAAAACGGCGGGTGAGCGCCCCGGTCTTGCCCGATCCGGCCCCGGCGATGACCCGGACGTACCCCTCCGTCGTGGTGACGGCCCGGAGCTGGGCCTGATTTAAGCCCTCCAAGACGGATTCCATTTTCCCACCCCCCTGTTTTTTCCCATTATACCACCGTTTTCTCCCAATGAAAAGGCATCCGGAGAAAAAGATCCGTGAAAAC
>CANQFV010000019.1 GCA_947599875.1 uncultured Oscillospiraceae bacterium | reverse complement strand
GGTTTCTTTGTACCACCAGTGCGCACACTGGTGTGACTAAGGAACCGTCCCCGTGTCACACCGGCTGCCCGTAGACGCATGACGCTGCCCTTCCCCGTTTATTATACCGCCCTCAATCATCGCGACACGGGCCGCCGTGGGCGGCGGCCCCTACGGCAAATTATAAAGTTTTCTATCTTAACGCAACCGCTCTGTCACCCAACCCGCCCGGGCCGATGAGGTCATCGGCCCCTACAGGGGGACTCTTACGGACACCGGACAACCCCCGTCCCACTCCTCTATTTCAATATTTTTTCCAAGGACATGTGCCTTGGAAAAAATCCCTCTTGCCGCGCAAGTGTGCGGCCCTCCGGGCCGTGCGCACAGCGCGGCAGCAGGAAGAGGGGGCGTGAATTCTGCAGAATTCACGCCCCCTCTTCCGCACGCACCCCCTTGGCAGGAAAAGGCCCTCGATTTCTCGTCAGAGAAATCGAGGGCCTTTTCCGCCAGTTATTTAGCACAGCTTATATCCCGCGGGGATGGCGTCGTCCAGCATCAGCAGGTGGAGCTTCTCCTTGCCGTCCTCCTCGCGGGCGGCGGAGATGAGCATCCCGTTGGAGTCCAGGCCCATCATCTTACGGGTGGGGAGATTGAGGATCGCCGCCACCGTCTTGCCCACCAGCTCCTCCGGCTTGTAGAACTGGGCGATGCCGGACAGGATCTGCCGGGGCGTCCCGGAGCCGTCGTCCAGGGTGAATTTCAAAAGCCGCTGGGACTTCTTCACATTCTCACAGGCCAGAACCTTGCACACGCGCATGTCGCACTTGGCAAAGTCGTCGATGGTCACCTCGGGGAGGATGGGATCCGTCTTGGGGGCGGGATTTTTGGCGGCGTAGAAGGCCTCGATCTCCTGGGCCTTCTTGGCCGGGTCGATGCGGGCGAAGAGGATCTCCGGCGCGCCGATTTTGTGTCCCTCCGGTATGGCGCCGAAGGTGGAGAGGCTGTCCCAGGAGGACACGGGCAGGTTGAGCTGGGCGAAGATCCGATCCGCCGTGCCGGGGAGGAAGGGCCTTAAAAGCGTGGCGGCAAAGCGCACCGTCTCCGTCAGGTTGTAAAGGACAGTGGCCAGGCGGGGGCGCGTCTCCTCGCTCCTGCCCAGGATCCAGGGCTGGGTCTCGTCCACATACTTGTTGGCCCGGCGCAGGAGGGTGAAGATCTCGTCAATGGCGTCGGCCACATGGAGGGACGCCATCTTCTCCGCGCACCTCACAGGCGTCTGGAGGGCCAGCTCCATCAGCTCCGCGTCCACCGGTTCCAAGTTGGCGTTGGAGCCGACCACGCCGTCAAAATACTTGTTCTGCATGGACACCGTGCGGTTCACCAGGTTCCCCAGGATGTTGGCAAGGTCAGAGTTGATCCGCTCAATGAGGAGGTCGTGGGTCATGGTGCCGTCGGAGGCGAAGGGCATCTCGTGGAGGACGTAGTAGCGCACCGCGTCCACCCCGTACAGCTCCACCAGGTCGTCGGCGTACAGCACGTTGCCCTTGGACTTGGACATCTTCCCGTCGCTCATCAGAAGCCAGGGATGCCCAAAGACCTGCTTGGGGAGGGGCAGACCCAGGGACATGAGGAACGCCGGCCAGTAGAGGGTGTGGAAGCGCAAAATGTCCTTGCCGATCAGGTGGACATCCGCCGGCCAGAACTTTTCAAACGTCTCGCCGCAGGCGTCCCCGTTTACCTCCAGCCCCGGGAAGGTGGCGTAGTTGAACAGGGCGTCCAGCCACACATAGACCACATGCTTGGGATCGGACTTCACCGGGATGCCCCAGGTGAAGCTGGTGCGGGAGACGCACAGATCCTGAAGACCCGGCTTTAGGAAGTTGTTGATCATCTCGTTCTTCCGGGCCTCGGGCTGGATAAAGTCCGGATGCTCCTCAATGTACTTCATCAGGGGCTGGGTGTACTTGGAGAGGCGGAAGAAATACGCCTCCTCCTCGGCCCACTTTACCTCCCGCCCGCAGTCGGGACACTTGTGATCCACAAGCTGGCTCTCCGTCCAGAAGGACTCGCAGGGGGTGCAGTACCACCCCTCGTATTTGCTCTTGTAGATGTCGCCGCTCCGGAGCATCCGCTCAAAGATATCCTGGATCTTCCGCTCATGCTCGGGGTCCGTGGTGCGCACAAACCTGTCGTAGCTGGTGTTCATCAGATCCCAGATGCGCCGGATCTCCCCGGCGGTGCCGTCCACAAAGGCCTGCGGCGTCACACCGGCCGCCTCGGCCTTCTCCTGGATCTTCTGGCCGTGTTCGTCGGTGCCGGTCTGGAAGTACACGTCATAGCCCTCCATTCGCTTGAAACGGCATATGGCGTCGGCCAGCACGATCTCATAGGTGTTGCCGATGTGCGGCTTGCCTGAAGCATAGGCGATGGCGGTGGAAAGGTAGAATTTTCCTTTACTCATGTGGTGTACCTCCTGAATGGTAAATCTTTTCTCATTGTAACAGTTTTTGCGGGAAACGGCAATCCATTTGCGGTATAACTTTAAAGCTCCCAAACCGCCTCCCGTCCGTCCCTCAGGCGGAGGGGGAGGGGAAGGAGCGCCTATTCAGCCCATCCGCTCGCCCAGCTTGGCGCCGCCCAGGATGTGGAAGTGCAGATGGGGCACCGACTGGCAGGCGTCGGGGCCGCAGTTGGAGATGACCCGGTAGCCGCCGGTGAGGCCCTCCTGGGCCGCGATCCTGGCGATGACGGTGAAGATGTGGCCAACTAAGGCCTCGTTCCCGCCGTTGACCTCCGCCACGGACTGGATGTGCGCCTTGGGCACCACAAGGATGTGGGTGGGGGCCTGGGGGGCGATGTCCCGGAAGGCGCAGCACAGCGCATCCTCGTAGACCTTGGTGGAGGGGATGTCCCCCTTGATGATCTTGCAGAAGAGGCAGTTGTCGTCGTATTTGAGAACGTCGGACATGGTTATTCTCCTTTCATGTGTTCCGGCACCACGGCGAAGAACCGCAGGGGCTTGTCGGACTCGTTTCTCAGGCTGTGGGTGTGGCCCTCGGGGCAGTAGCTGGCGTCGCCGGGATTCAGAACCTCCCGCAGGCCGTCGCAGACCATGACGGCCTCGCCCTCTAAAATGTAAACGATTTCGCTGTTCCCCTCGTGGGTGTGCGAACCGATATAGGCACCGGGGGCCAGGGTGGCGGTCATGATCTTGTTGTTCTCATCCGTGACCATCCGGGGCTCAAAAAGCCCCGCGCCGCCCTTGAAGCCGTCAATGCGCTGCTCCGGAACGGCGGTGAAGTCAATTTTCATGATATTTACTCCCTTTCAAGACCGAGTACGTCGTAATATTCATCGGAGTATTTCAACACGGACGGGTCGAAGGCGGCCTGCATGGCCTTGACCTTTTCAAAGGGGTCATCCGGCGTCAAGTCGAACGCCGCCGCCACGGCGGCCAGGGCCGCGTCCTTCTTCGCGAAAAACGCCTCGCATCCCGGCCAGGACGCCTCCGCGTCTTCCCGCAGCAGGTTCCGGAACCGCTCCTCGGTCATCCACCAGATCTGGGAGATGGGGTTGGCGTCCCGACAGTACAGCACGAAGGACAGGAACTGACATAGGTCTTCCCCCACCGGCAGCACGAAGGTCCCGATCTTCCCCATGCTGGGGTCCACGCAGAACACCCGCTCGTCCCCCGGCAGGAGGACGAAGTGGACGCCGTCACAGCCGATAGCGCCCACCGGCTCCGCCCCCACGGGGGTGCAGAAGTATGATACCGGCTCCGGCCCCCCTTGCTCCAGCCCCAGGGTGGATAGGTCGATGGACAGGGCCCGCAGGCGCTTTAAATCCTCCCTTGTACTCATATCCCCAGCTTCTCGGCTACGAAGTTATCCACCGCCGCCAGGGCGTCATCCAGCATCAGGACATCCTTCCCGCCGCCCATAGCGGAGTCGGGTCTCCCGCCGCCCTTTCCGCCGCAGATGGCGCAGACGGCCTTTATGATATCCCCGGCCTTCACGCCCCTTGCCACCGCGTCCTTGCCGCAGACGGCCTGGAAGGTGAGCTTCTCCCCGTCCACGCTGGCGATGACGGCCACCACGGCGGGATCCCGATCCCGGAGCATGTCGCCGAAGCGCCTAAGCTCGTCGGGGGAGAGACTGCGGCGGCTGACCGTCACCACATGGAGATCGCCCACATGCTTGGCGGAGGCCAGGAACTGGCCGATCTCGCCGGAGCGCAGCTTGTCCTGGAGGGAGTCAATGTCCCGGTGGAGCTTCCGCACCTCCTCCTGGTTGGCCCGGAGCTTGTCCACCAGCTCAAAGGGGGAGGTCTTCATGGCGTTGGCCGCCTCTAAAAGGATGCGGTTCACCCGCTCGTTCTCCTTAAAATACTCAAGCCCCGTGATGGCCTCGATGCGCCGCACGCCGGAGGCCACAGAGAATTCACTGGTGATGCGGAACGGCCCCACCTTGGAGACAAGATCCTCGTGGGTGCCGCCGCAGAACTCCACGGAGAAGCCGTCGCCCATTGTGACCACCCGGACGACATCCCCGTACTTCTCCCCGAAGAGCGCCTGCGCCCCCAGGCGTCTGGCCTCCTCGATGGGAAGCTCCTGGGTGGTGATGGCGTCGCCGGTGAGGATCTCCCGGTTCACGATGTCCGCCACCCGGAGAAGCTCCTCCCCGGACAGGGGGGCGAAGTGGGTGAAGTCAAAGCGCAGCCTGTCCGGCTCCACCAGGGATCCGGCCTGGTGGACGTGATCCCCCAGAACCTGCCGGAGGGCGGCGTTCAAAAGGTGCGTGGCGGAGTGGGCGCGTTTGATGGCCTCGCGCCTGGCGGTATCGATCTGGGCGGTGACGGTGTCCCCCAGCTTCAGACAGCCGGAGATCACCTTGCCGTAGTGCATATACTTTCCGCCCTTGTTCTTCTGCACATCCGTGACCTCAAAGGTCATATCCCCGGCGGTGAGGCGTCCCCGATCCCCCACCTGGCCGCCCATCTCGGCGTAGAAGGGGGTCCTGTCCAAAACGGCGATGCCCTCAACGCCGGGCATCAGCTCCTCGGCCTGCTCGTTTTCCACCACCAGGGCCACGACGCGGGCGTCGTCAATGGCGTTCTGGGTGTACCCCACAAAGCTGGTCTCCGGCACGTCCTTGCCGAACTCCACGCCGGCCCAGCCCAGATCGCCCAGGGCCTCCCGGGCCTTCCTGGCCCGCTGGCGCTGTTCCTCCATCTGTGCCTTGAAGGCGTCCTCGTCCACGCTCATGCCCTGCTCCTCCACCATCTCCCGGGTCAGGTCGATGGGGAAGCCGTAGGTGTCGTAGAGCTTGAAGGCGTCCTCGCCGGAGAACACCGTCTCCCCCCGCTCCTTGTGGAGGGCCAGCATATCGTTGAAAATGCGGATGCCGCCGTCGATGGTCTTGGAGAAGCTCTCCTCCTCCACCCGGATGACGCGCTTGATATAGTCGTGCCGCTCCCGAAGCTCCGGATAGTGGCCCTCGTTCTCCTGAACCACCGTGTCCACCACCTGGTAGAGGAACGGCTCCGTCACCCCTAAAAGCCGTCCGTGCCGGGCGGCCCGCCGCAAGAGCCTGCGCAGGACGTATCCACGCCCCTCGTTGGAGGGCAGGACCCCGTCGCAGATCATAAAGACGGAGGAGCGGATGTGGTCAGTGATGACCCGGAGGGACACGTCCTTTTCGTGGCTCTCCCCGTAGTGGGCGTGGGTTATGGAGCTGACCGTGCCCGTGATGCGCATCACGGTGTCCACATCAAAGAGACTGGCCACGTTCTGGCACACGCAGGCCAGGCGCTCCAGGCCCATGCCGGTGTCGATATTCTTCTGCTTCAGCTCCGTGTAGTGGCCCTCGCCGTCGTTGTCAAACTGGGAGAACACCACATTCCAGACCTCGATGAACCTGTCGCAGTCGCACCCCACATGGCAGTCGGGCTTGCCGCAGCCCCACTCCACGCCCCGGTCGTAGTAGATCTCGGAGCAGGGGCCGCAGGGGCCGGAGCCGTGTTCCCAGAAGTTGTCCTCCCGCCCGAAGCGGACGATGTGGTCCTCCGGAACGCCCACCACGTCCCGCCAGATGGCATACGCCTCGTCGTCGGCGGGCGTCATGTCGTCCCCGGCAAAGACGGAGGGATAGAGCCTGTCGGGATCCAGTCCCACCCACTCCGGGCTTGTGAGGAACTCCCACGCCCAGGGGATGGCCTCCTTTTTAAAGTAATCCCCGAAGGAGAAGTTGCCCAGCATCTCAAAATAGGTGCCGTGGCGGGCCGTGTGGCCGATATTCTCAATATCTCCGGTGCGGATGCACTTCTGGCAGGTGGTGACCCGGTGCCGGGGCGGCTCCTGCTCGCCGGTGAAGAAGGGCTTCATCGGCGCCATGCCGGAGTTGATGAGCAGCAGTGACGCGTCGTTCTGGGGGATCAGGGAGAAGGAGGGGAGGCGCAGATGCCCCTTGGACTCAAAAAATTTGAGGAACATCTCCCGAAGCTCGTTAAGGCCATAAGGTTTCATGTGTTTTGTCTATCTCCTTGCTTGATGTTGTCTTGCCAATCAGTCTGTGGGAAAATCTAAAGGGTTTTTTCCACACAGATTAAAAACTTGATTCTAATATTATCCGGCGGCATCTCGCCTAAAAAACCCTCTTGCCGCGCAAGTGTCCAGTCCGCAGACTGGTCGCACAGCGCGGCGGCAGGGGAACACTTCTGAATTTCGCAAAATTCAGAAGTGTTCCCCGCACGTTCCCCCTTGCCGGAAAGCCCGTCAGGGATTCCCGGCAAATATTTTACCCTCCGTACTGGTCGGAATTTACAAACTTGGTAAACTCCGCGTAGGTCTTGAAGAACTTGTGGGTGCCGGCCTTGCTCAGGGCGTAGTAGTAGAAGTCGTTCTCACTGGGGTTCAGGGCCGCACGGATGGAGGCCAGCCCCGGGTTGGAGATCGGCCCCACCGGAAGTCCGGGGTAGAGGTAGGTGTTGTAGGGGGTGTCCAGCTCCGTGGAGAAGGCCTCTCCCGTGTCCGCGATCACATAGTAGATGGTGGCGTCGATCTGCAAAAGCCCGTTTGTCCCCTGCCTGTCGGGATGCTCCAGGCGGTTGTAGATGACCCTGGCGATGGAGTCGCGCTCCGCGTCGGAGCCGGCCTCCTTCTCGATCATGGAGGCCACGATCAAAATCTCGTGCCTGGTGTAGCCCAGCGTTGCGGCCTGCTCGTCAAATTCCTCCGTCCACTTCTTCTGGAAGTTGTTGAGGAACTTCTTCACCACGTTCACCGGGTTGTCCCCCACATAGAACTGGTAGGTGTCCGGGAACATGTACCCCTCCAGCCGCTTGGGGTCCCCCAGAGTGCCGCTGTCCAGGAAGTCATAGTCAAAGTCGTAATTGGCCAGGGTGTCCAGAAGCTCGTCCGGCTCACACACCTCGTTTTCGTCCATCAGGTGGACGATCTGGGTGATGGAGTACCCCTCCGGGATGGTCACATCCACCGTCTTCCGGGCGCCTGTCCTGGCGGACATGCCGTGGATCAGGGCGCGGTAATCGAAATTCATATTCAGCGTGAAGGTCCCGGCCTCCACCTTGGTGTCCCCGTGGGCGAACCGGGAGAACAGCTTAAAGAGCCACTTGTAGCGGATCAGGCCCTTCTGGTAAAGCTCCTCGGCCACCAGGTCGATGTCCGCCACGTCCACCGTCTCCGTGATGGGTTCCCCGTTCTCGTCCTCCCCCTGGCGCTCCTCGGTGTGGATATATTCCTTGGGGATCGTCACCTCCACGGGCACATCCTCCCCGTCCAGACCCAGCACGTCCGTGGCCCAGATCCAGCCCAGACTTGCCAGAACGGCGCTGACGCACACCACGAAGATGAACATGAGGATCCCGGACAGGCACCCGGTGCGCTTTGTCCGGCCCCGGCGAATGGCCTTCTCGTCCACGTCGGGGTACTCCTCGTCAAAATCAAACTCCACCTCGAAGTTGTCGGCGGGGTCCTTGCCCCGCTTCCCCCGGGGAAGCTCCTCCGGGCGGGGGACGGATCCCTCCCCGTCCCGCCTCACCGGCTGCGCGGGCTGCCGCACCGGCCTCTGCGTGGGTTGAGGTGTACCGGGCGCAGGCTGCTGAACCGGCCTCTGAGTCGGCTGAGGGGTACTGGGCGCAGGCTGCTGCACAGGTCTCTGCGTGGGCTGCTGTGTGCCGGGAGTGGGCTGCTGAACCGGTCTCTGTACCGGCTGCTGTACCGGCCTCTGAGCAGGCTGCTGCGCGCCGGGAGTAGGCTGTTGAACCGGCCTCTGCATGGGTTGAGGGTTACTGGGCGCAGG
This sequence comes from uncultured Oscillospiraceae bacterium, assembly GCA_947599875.1. Taxonomy (GTDB): domain Bacteria; phylum Bacillota; class Clostridia; order Oscillospirales; family Oscillospiraceae; genus RUG626. The sequence goes on along the minus strand of CANQFV010000019.1, from coordinate 39,113 downwards.
CTGTTGAACCGACCTCTGTACCGGCTGCTGAACCGGCCTTTGAGCGGGCTGCTGCGTGCCGGGAGTGGGCTGTTGAACCGGCCTCTGAACCGGCGGCTGAGCAGGCTCCGGCTGGGCCGGCTGGACCCGGTGGGGCTGGGACCCCGCGGCGTTTCCGTCCCTGTCCACATACTCTATGGTGAATCCCAGCTTGTCCTCCCGAAGCCCGGAGTCCTCCGCAGGCTCCGCCGCCGGAGCCTCCGGCGCGGGTGGAGGGGGAGCCGGCTTTTTTTCCGGCGGGGGATCCAGATCGACTTTAAAATCCTCCCCCATCAATTCCTTCCAGAATTCCTCGTTCTTATCGACGGACATGAAAACCTCCTTTTCAGAGATGAAGGCGTGCGGCTGTGACGCCGGGGGCTTCCCCGACATAGAATGAGCCAGATGACGGAAAGTCACCTGGACCCGCCGCAACGCGCCGGGCGGGTTTCCACACATCAAATATGCCGTGCGCGTCGGCGGAATGGAGTAACAAAATGAATTGCTTTGGCGGTAACTCTTGTCTGTGGATCATCCTCATCCTCATCATCGTCTGCTGCTGTGGCTGCGGCAACAACGGCTGCGGCAATAACGGCTGCGGGAACTACAACAACGGCGGCTGCGGGTGCTGACGCCGCCGCGGGGCACGCCCGGCCTTAGCTGAGGGCGCACGCCGGGGGCGTTCGCTCTCAGGCGGGCGCGGTGTCCGCCCCTTATCTCCCCGGACGGCCTCCGGCCGCCCGGGAGGGCAGGGGGTGCGAAAATGCTTCCTTGCCGGAAAGGGCCGGGGCCTTTTCACCGGCAGGTGATCACGAGGTTCACGGGGATATCGTGTTCCTGAGTGGGAAGGGTGTCAAAGAGCTGACAGGGCCGGGCCAGGGCCGCCCTCACCCCGCGTGTGGCCGGCAGGTATCTGTCATAGTATCCGCCGCCGCGCCCCAGGCGATGCCCCTCCGGGGTAAACGCCGCCCCGGGCACCAGGATCAGGTCAAAGATCTCCGGCGAAAGCGCGGGACAGGCCTCCCCCGGGGCCGGTATGCCGTATTTGCCGGGGACAAGCTCCCCTAAGGAGCGGATCTCCCGGGCCTCCATAAGGCCGGGGCCGGTGACGGCCGGCAGGGCCACCCGCTTTCCCCGGGCCAGGGCGTCTGACAGGATGGGCCGGGTGTCCGGCTCCGCCCCCGTGCCAAGGTAGAGGAGGACGGAGAGGGCGTCCCGGTACTCCGGCAGGGCCAGGAACCGGCCTGTGAGGGCCGCGTCCTGCCTCAGCCGCTCCTGCGGGGGGAGACTTGCCTCCCGCCGCAGAACAAGGAGACGGATGTCAGCCTTGAGACCGGTCATAGACAATGGCGGAGCGCACCTTCTCGCTGGCCTGGCCGCCCCGCAGGGCCTCCACCAGCGCCAGGGCGAAGTCCCAGGCCGTCCCGGCGGAGCGGGAGGTGATCACGTTCCCGTCCACCACCACCCGGGCGCCGGGGAGCGCCGTGGCGCCGGTGAGCTGATCCTCCATCCCCGGGTAGCAGACGGCCTGGCGGCCCTCTAAGATCCCCAGAGAGGCCAGGATCGTGGGGCCGGCGCAGATGGCGGCCACGGTCTTTCCCGCGTCGTAGGCCGCCCGCACAAGGGCCAGGGCCTCTTTCGACTTCCCGATGTTCTCCACGCCCCGAAGGCCGCCGGGGATGACCACCGCCTCGCACTCGGCAGCGTCGGCCTGGGCCAGGGGCATGTCCGCCCGGACGCGAAGACCGTGACTTGCCGTCACCTCCATGCCCGTGACGCCCACAAAGGCCGTGTCCACCCGCGCCCTGCGCAGGGCATCGGCGGGGGCGATGGCCTCCACATCCTCAAATCCGTCAGCTAAAAGAATATAGATCATATCTTGGGTTCCTCCCCTTCGATTTTTCCCTGTTTTTCCCGCCGGCGCTGCCGGAGGGCGGCAAAGATGAACCTGGGCAGCTTGATCATCCGCCCGATGCGGGAGGGCTGCTTGAGGAGCCGGTACAGCCACTCCAGATTCAGCCTCCGCCACAGCTTGGGCGCCCGGGGGATGGCCCCGGCGTACACGTCCAGGGAGCCGCCCAGACCGGCCATGAGCCGGACGGAGAGACGATCCGCGTTTTCCCGCATCCACTTCTCCTGCTTGGGCGCGCCCAGGCACACCAGGAGAAAATCCGGGGACACGGCGTTGATCCGCTCCACCACAGGCCGGGAGTCGGTGAAATACCCGTCCTGTGTCCCCACCACGCGAAGGCCGGGGTATTTGAGGGCCAGCTTATCCGCCGCCGTCTCCGCGATGCCGGGCTTGGCCCCCAGCAGGTACACACTGCCGCCCTGCCGGGCCAGACGCGCCATGATGCCCTCCGCAAAATCCGCCCCCGGCACCTTGCCGGGCAGGGGACGCCGGAGGATCCGGGCGGCGTACACCACGCCGATGCCGTCAGGCAGGACAAGATCGGCCCCGCGCACAGCCTGCGTAAGCTCCGGGTCCTCCCGGCAGAGCATGACGATCTCCGGGTTGGGGGTGACAACCGTATGCACGCCGGGGGTGCGGATCAGCGCCATGCCCCGATCCACCGCCTCGTCCATTGTGACAGGATCAAATTCCACACCCAGAACATCGATACGCAAGTGTCTGTCCGCCTTTCCGATTATTTCCCAAAGGCGCTTTTTCAAGCCATATCATTATACTACAAACCCCGCCAATGTCAAGGAGAACGGCCGGAAGTTACAGTTTGTTCAAACGCCGGAAGCCCCCACTCTGCCAAAAACGCGAAATCAACTTGTCTTATACGGCGAAGTTTGTTATAATAGGTCAAAAGAAGGCAAGCGGAAGAAAGGGGGCGGGCTTATGTCCGGGGAATATGTACTTCCCTCCCAGGAGAATATCGTCCTCTCCGGGGACGCCGTCAGGCGTCTTCTGGGGTGCGGCAGCGGCGACGCGGCCCTTTTGTACCTGCATATCCTCTCCCACGGGGGCCGGTTCGACCCCGCCGGGGCCGCCGGGGACATCCACCGCACCCAGGCCCAGGTGGAGGAGGCGCTGCAGGTTCTCTCCCGGGTGGGGCTTGTCTCCGTGCGGGAGCGGGCGGCCGCCCCGGCCCTGGAGAGGCCGGAGGAGCTTCCCCAGTACACCCCCGGCCAGATCGAGCGGGAGATCAGCCAGGGCGGCGTCTTCCCGGCCCTGGTGCGGGACGTGCAGAAGGAGCTGGGCAGCCAGCTGTCCTCTGAGGGACTGATGACGCTCTTCGGCATCTACGACTACCTGCGCCTGCCGCCGGAGGTCATTCTGATGCTGGTGAACCACTGCGTGTCCCAGTGCGAGGAGCGGTACGGCGCCGGCCGGAGGCCCTCCATGCGCTATGTGGAGAAGGCCGCCTACATCTGGGAGCGGGAGGGGATCTTCTCCATCGACGCGGCGGAGAGCTACATCCGCCGCCAGGGGGAGCTGAAGGCCGGGGAGCGGGAGCTTGCCCCGGTGCTGGGGATCACGGGCCGCCCCCTCTCCGCCACGGAGCGGAAATATCTGGACAGCTGGACGCAGATGGGCTTCCGGGCGGAGACCGTGGGTATGGCCTACGACCGGACGGTGACAAACACCGGGCGCCTGGCCTGGCGGTATATGGACTCCATTTTAAAGAGCTGGCACGCCAAGGGCCTGCACACGCCGGAGGAGATCGCTGCCGGGGACCCGCCCCCCGGCTTCAGGAAGGCGGAGGGGAAGGCCCCCGCCCGCCCCGCCGGCGGGGAGAACCGGGTCACGGCGGAGGATTTGGCCCGTATGCGCCGGAAGATCGAAGAGATGAGAGGTGAGGGCAATGAGTCTTGACGGCAAGCTCCTGAGAAGGGCCAAGGAGAAGTTGGATCAGCGCAGGACCCACAACGAGGAGGAGTATATCCGCCGCCGGGAGCAGGTCTACGAGAAAAATCCCCGGGTGCGGGAGCTGGACAGGCGCCTCCGGGAGAATATGACCCGGGCCGTCACGGCGGCGCTGACCCACGGGACAGACCCCGGGGAGGCGATGGACGCCGTGCGGGAGGAGAACCTGGAGCTTCAGGAGCGCCGGGGCATGGAGCTTTTGCGCTCCGGCTTCCCGATGGACTACCTGGAGGAGCGGTACATCTGCCCCAAGTGCCGGGACACGGGCTACAACGGCACGGAGCTTTGCACCTGCCTTATGGAGCTGTACCGGGAGGAGCAGCGGCTGGAGCTGTCGGGCCTTTTGAAGCTGGGGGAGGAGACCTTCGACAGCTTTGACCTCAACTGCTACGACGACGCGGTGGACCCCGCCACCGGCCTGTCCCCCCGGGACGTGATGAGCGGCGTGTACGACTACTGCTGCGAGTACGCCCGGAACTTCTCCGCCAAATCCCAAAACCTCTTCTTCCAGGGCGGCACCGGCCTTGGCAAGACCTTTTTGTCCGCCTGCATCGCCCGGGTCGTCTCCCAGCGGGGCTGGTCTGTGGTGTACGAGACGGCCTCCGGGGCCTTTGCCAAGTACGAGGCGGAGAAATTCGGCCGGGGCGACCCGGAGGAGGCCCGGGCGGAGGTACAGCGCCTGGAGAGGTGCGACCTGCTGATTTTGGACGACCTGGGCACGGAGTTTCCCACGGCCTTCGTCACCAGCGCCCTGTACACCCTGATAAACACCCGCCTCACCGGGGGAAAAAAGACCGTGATCAGCTCCAATCTCACCGAATCCCAGCTGGCGGAGCGGTATTCCGCCCCCATTATGTCCCGGTTGATGGGGGAATTTTACCTGGTGCGCTTCGCGGGGAGCGACGTGAGACTCCGGCGGAACAGGTGAGGTTGACAAAACGCCCTTTTGAGAAAATCCTGCCGGTTTCTGTCGAAATTTGTTATCCACACGCCGTTTTTCGTGGAAAAACCCCGTTTTAAGGGGAGTTTTTCCACGTTTTCCACAGAGTTTTCCACAGCTTTTATGTAAACGCCGGCAACCGGGATCCGGGGGACAGAGGTGACATAATCCCCCATTTTTCCCCGGAGGGGGCGAATTCCTTGAAAAAAAGACAGGGAGCGGGAGGGAAAAAGTCCGTCCCGCCCTTGATTTTTTCAAATAATCGGTGTAAAATGGCGCTGTTTTGAATAGTTTTTTGAAGGGGAGCCGGAACGCTCCCCACTTTCTCGAGAGGACGATGGACTTGGCGGAACCGAAAAAGCAGAACTACCTCACCGGCGCGGCGATCCTGGCCGCCACCGTGGCGCTGACCAAGGTGGTGGGCGCGATCTACAAGATACCGCTGTTCAACCTGCTGGGGGACGCGGGGGCCGGTCACTTCAACGTGATGTACAACATCTACACGTTGATCCTGACCTTCTCCACGGCCGGTGTGCCCGTGGCCCTCTCCCGCCTGATCTCCGAGGCGCGGGCCACAAGCCGCCCCATGCAGGTGCGGCGGATCTACTCCACGGGGTATATGGTCTTCGGCCTCATCGGGCTTGTGGGCATGACGGTGATGCTCGTCTTCGCCCCCCAGCTTGCGGGGCTGATGAACGACCCCCTTGTGGCCACGGGCGTCCGGTGCCTGGCTCCCGCCATCTTCTTCGCTTGCATCGTCTCCGTCCTCCGGGGCTGGTCTCAGGGCCACGGGAACATGCTCCCCACCGCCGTGAGCCAGATCATGGAGGTGATGTGCAAGCTGATCTTCGGCCTGGCCATCGCCTGGGGCTTAAAGCGCATGGGCATGGGCAACGAGATCATCGCCGCCGGGGCCATCGTGGGCGTCACCATCGGCCTGGGACTTGCCATACCGGTGCTGTGGTGCATGTGCCGGCGGATCGCCAGGAACACGCCCATGACGCTGAATCTGGACAGGCCGGAGCCGTACCTGACCACGGCGGGAAGGATCCTGACGGTGAGCATCCCCATCACGTTAAGTTCCTCCGTTTTGAACATCATCAACATCATCGACACCTCCCTTGTCCGCGGGCAGCTGGCCAACGGGGCCGGGCTGCCGGCGGAGCGTGTGGATGTGCTGTACGGGGTGTACTCCAAGGGCATGACGCTCTTCAGCTTCACCTCCTCCTTCATCACCCCCATCGCCGTATCCGTGGTGCCGGTGATCGCCGCCGCCCTGGCCAGGAAGAACGCCCAGGAGGCCAGGGGCGCCGTGGAGTCCAGCATGAAGCTGACCAATCTCCTGGCCATGCCCGCCGCCGTGGGGCTGACGGTGCTGGCCGAGCCTATCTTCACCGTGATCTTCCCCGGTTCGGACAGTCACGGCCCCGCCCTCCTGCAGGTGCTGGGGATCGCCAGCTTCTTTGTGTGCGCCTATGTGATCACCAACGCCATCCTCCAGGCCTCCGGCTATGAGCGCCTGGCCCTGCTGGCCCTGCCCATCGGGGGCGTGGTGAAGATCGCCGTCAATTACGTCCTGGTGGGCAGTCCGGCGGTGAACATTTCCGGCGCCCCGGTGGGGACGCTGCTGTGCTACGCGCTGGTGACGCTGATCAACGTGATCTTCATCGCCGTGAAGCTGCCGGAGCGGCCCAATTACCTGAAGATCACCCTGCGGCCCCTGATCTGCTCCCTGCTCATGGGCGGCGCGGCCTGGGGCATCTACGGTCTGTGCGATAAATTTATCCCCCTGGCCCAGGGGCGGCTCCGGGGCGTTGTGTGCCTGGGGATCGCCGTCGTGGCCGCCGTGGCGGTCTACGGGGTGCTGATCATCGCCCTGCGGGCTGTGACAAAGGAGGACATTTTGCTCCTTCCCAAGGGGGAGAAACTGGCGAAAATGCTGAAAATTCGGTGACTTCACGGAATTCATGCAAAATTGTCTTGCAGTTGGGGTGAAAGTATGGTAGATTTTGAATATAAATCCAGCTACACGGTGGACGATTTGCGGAAGATCGTGACCATCCTCCGGCATGAGGGGGGCTGCCCCTGGGACCGGGAGCAGACGCACGAGTCCATCCGGCGGGAGTTCATCGAGGAGGTCTACGAGGTCATCGAGGCCATCGATGAGAAAAGCCCCGCCCACCTTCAGGAGGAGCTGGGCGACGTGCTGCTCCAGGTGGTGTTCCACGCGGATATGGAGAACGACGCCGGCCGCTTCGACCTGGACGGCGTGGCGGACGGCATCTGCAAGAAGCTGATCCTCCGTCACCCCCACGTCTTTGGGGACGTGAGCGTGGCCGACTCCGCCGAGGTGCTGCAAAATTGGGACAAGATCAAGCGGGTGGAGAAGCACCAGGCCACCGTCGCCAGCGCCCTGGAGAGCGTGGCCAGATCCCTCCCCGCCCTGTGGCGGGCGGAGAAGGTCCAGAAAAAAGCGGCAAAAGCCGGGTTCGATTGGGTATCGGTTGACGGCGCTCTGGACAAGATAGAGGAGGAGACCCGGGAGCTTCGCCAGGCCCTGGCCCTGGGGGAGAACGCCGGGGAGGAGCTGGGCGACCTGCTCTTCTCCTGTGTGAACGTCTCCCGCTTCATCAAGGCCGACCCGGAGGAGATCCTCCGCGCCGCCACGGACAAGTTCGTGGCCCGGTTTACCCGGATGGAGGCCCTGGCCAACCGGCGCGGGGAGAAGCTGGAGGACATGTCCCTCTCCCAGATGGACAAGCTCTGGGAGGAAGTCAAAGGAATTTAAGATCTCCGGATCTTAAAGATATAAATACATTGGAGGAATAAATCGTTATGAACAAGACAGAACTTATCAGCGTGGTCGCTGAGAAGACCGGCCTTTCCAAGAAGGATTCCGACAAGGCCGTCAACGCCGCTATCGAGTCTATCGTCGAGGCCATGAAGGCCGGCGAGAAGGTCACGCTCATCGGCTTCGGCGCCTTTGAAGTGAAGGAGCGCGCCGCCCGCGTCGGCCGCAACCCCCAGACCAAGCAGGAGATCCTGATCCCCGCTTCCCGCACGCCCGTCTTCAAGGCCGGCAAGGCTCTGAAGGACACCATCGCCCAGTAACGAAAATCACTTGGCAGGCTCCCCTGCCAAAAAAGTCACCGGATTTTGCGCGGCCGCGCAAAACACCGGGTTTCCCTTTGTCGAAAAAGGCCCGCGGCCTTTTTCGGCAGGCTGGGACGGATGGGTTCCGTCCGTTCAAAGACTTTGCCCCGGATCGCCGGGGCAAATTCCGTATGGAGGGGTGGGCGTTTGCCCAATCGTATGAGACTTGATAAATATTTAAAGGTCTCCCGGCTCATCAAGCGCCGCACCGTGGCCGCCGAGGCGGCGGACGGGGGCAGGATCTCGGTAAACGGCGTCACCGCCAAGCCGTCCAAGGAGGTTCGGGTGGGGGACATCATCGAAATGTCCTTTGGCGCCAGAAAAGTCCGCGTGGAGGTTCTCTCCGTGCAGGAGACGGTGCGCAAGGACGACGCCGCGTCCATGTACCGGGAGCTGGGGGAGGGCGTCTGACGCCCCTGCCGGCTGATCACTGCGAAAGGAATCCGCCTGCGCGGCGGTTTTGGAAGTGATACCATGAAAAGCTTTAAATGGGACAAGAAGTACCTGTATTGGGGGGTCACGGCCTTCTGTGTGGTGGTGACCAGCATCCTCTTCTTCTGGCTGCTCAACAGCATGAGGGGGATCCGGGATGTGATCGGCCTTCTGATCTCCGTGCTGTCGCCGGTGATCTACGGCTTCCTCATCGCCTATCTGCTCAATAAGGTGCTGAATTTCTTTGAGCGGCGGGTCTTTTCCCGGCTGTCCTCCCGGCTCTTCAAAGATCCGGTGAAGGCGCGGAAGGCCGCCAGGATCTTCTCCATCCTTGTGACGCTCCTGCTGTTTTTGGGGCTTATCGCGGCCCTGCTGGCCACCGTCCTGCCGGAGCTGTACAACAGCGTGGTGAAGATCGTCTCCAATTCCGAGGGATACCTGAAATCCGCGATGGACTGGCTGGAGCGGACGCTGGACGGCTACGCCCTGGAGGGCGTGGCGGTGAAGTGGTTGAACACCATCTATGAGAAGACCGTCCAGTGGCTGGAGACAAACGTCCTGCCCCAGATCACCACGCTGATCACCAACATCACCGGCGGCGTCATCTCCGTCGTGGGGACCCTTATCGACATCGGCATCGGCATCATCATCTCCGTGTACGTCATGTACAACAAGGAGACCTTCTGCGCCCAGGCCAAGAAGCTGACCTACTCCCTGTTCCCGGCCAAGGCCGCCAACGCCATCGTCACCGAGATGGATTTTATCGATGACGCCTTCGGCAACTACATCACCGGCACGATCATCGACTCCACCATCGTGGGGCTGGTGAATTACATCTTCATGATGATCACGGGTATGCCCTACGCCATCCTCGTCTCCATCATCGTTGGCGTGACGAACCTGATCCCCATGTTCGGCCCATTTATCGGGGCCATCCCCTCGGCGCTGCTGATCCTTTTGGAGAACCCCACCCAGTGCCTTATCTTCATCATCTTCACCCTGGTTCTCCAGCAGATCGACGGCCAGATCCTGAAGCCCCGGATCCACGCCTCCCGCACGGGCCTGTCCGGGTTTTGGATCATGTTCGCCATCCTCTTCTTCGGCGGACTGTTCGGCCTGCTGGGCATGGTCGTGGGCGTGCCCCTCACCACGGTGCTGTACAGCCTCTTGAGCCGCCTGAACACCCGGATCCTCCGGCACAAGGGCCTGCCCACGGACACCGAGAGCTACCGGAACCTGGCGTCCATCGACCCGGAGAGCCGTGAGCTTTGTTATAAGCCGTCGGAGCAGCCGAAGGAGACGGAGGAGGAGGCGGAGAAGGAAAAAGCGGAGAAAACGGAGGAGGCCGGGGAGGCCAAGACCCCGGAACCCCCGGAGAATACCCCCCAAGACGGGGAGGAGAAGCCCGGCAAGTAAAAACCGGGAGGGGAGTCTCCCCGACGGGGAAAAAGGTGTCCGCCCAAAGGGCGGACGGGGTCATTTACTTTCTCCCTTTTGATTTCGTCAAAAGGGAGAAAGTAACAAAGAGGGAAAACCGACCAGGGGGGATTTCGATTTCCCCCCTGGACCCCCTTGAACCGACCAGTTAGGGGGCTGCGGCCCCCTACTGGAGAAACCCCCGGGGAGCTGCCCGGGGGTTTTCTGGACGAATCGGTATTATGAGCCACCCAGTGGTGCGTCGCGCCCTTGGGACTGAGCCGGTGGGTGTTGGGGGTGGGTTCACGGAGACGACACCCTTCACCGCAACCGGTAGTTTTCTCCCGGCGTTACAGAGGGACGGTTCTTTAGTCCCACCTGCGGTGTGACAAAAAAACCGTCCCTCAGTCCCGCCTTTTTCGGGGGAACTTCCCGTCTTTTGAGGAGGTGGGACAGCGGGGACGGTTCTTTTGTCACATCGAAGCCGTGCGAAGATGGGACTAAAGAACCGTCCCCGTGTCACACCGGCTGCCCGTAGCCGCGCCCCCCAATTCCAATATTTTTTCCAAGGACATGTGCCTTGGAAAAAATCCCTATTGCCGCGCAAGTGTGCGGCCCTCTGGGCCGTGCGCACAGCGCGGCAGCAGGAAAGGCCCCCTGGAATTCCGCAGAATTCCAAGGGGCCTTTCCGCACGCATCTCTTTGGCATTGAAAGGCCGCAGGGGTTGCCGCCAGGGTTGGAGAGGCGCTAAAGGCTGTCCTCGCCAGCACGCTCCTGTGGCCTTTCAAGCCAGCCTAAACCCCTGCGGCCTTTCAAGCCAGTTAGGGCTTTCAACCCAGTTTCGTTAGCGCCCTGTATATCATAGTGGCCACCTCGTCCCGGCGGGCCGAGCCGTTGGGGTTGAGAAGCCCCTGGCCGTTGCCGGTGATGATGCCGTTTTTCACGCACCAGCTCACGGCGGTGAAGGCCCAGGAGGCCACGGCGGAGTCGTCGGGCATTCCGGGGGCCTGGTCGCAGGCCGGCTGGCCGTAGTAGCGCCAGAGCATGGTGGCGATCTCCTGACGGGAGATGGTGGCGGTGGGCTTTGTCCCGTCGGACACGCCGGCGCTGACGGCCCACTCCACGCCCCGCTGATACCAGGGGGAGGAGCCGGTGGTGTCCACCCCGTCGGCCCGGGCCAGGATGGTGACCACCATGCCGCGGGTAGTCGTTTCGGCGGGGGAGAAGGTTTTATTCGTGGTGCTTGTGCCGTTCATCAGGTTGTGGGAGGCCATATAGCTCACGGCCTCCGCCGCCCACCCGTTGGGGGAGACGTCCGTAAAGACCACCTGCGGCTGCTGGGGCTTGTCCGGCGCGGAGCCGTCCATCGGGGTGAGGACGCCGGAGCCGGGGACATACGGCCCCTCCAGGAAGAGCTGGGCCGAGCCGGCAGCGGTGAGGGTCACGGACCCCTCAGCCACAATGTACCGGCGGTTGAGAAGCAGGGTGGAGCCGGAGACGGCGGAGCCTTGGGAGGCGTCGATCATCTCGCCGGAGTTTACGGCAGCGGCCACATCCCCGGATACCACCGTGACGCAGCCCCCCGCCGGGACGGTGAGGGTGCCGCCGGAGAGGGTGAAGCCCTGGCGGCCGTCGGTGTATCTGGCGTCCGGAGCTGTCTGCCCCAGGGAGGCCGCGGCCCGGTCATAGACCTCCTGCAGGCGCTCCTCGGCGGCGGAGACAAGCTCCTCCACCAGGGCGTCCTTGTACGCCCCCTGGGCGTAGGAGAGGGTCACCAGCGGGTCGGAACTCCCGCCGGGGCTTGCTGACGCCCCGGTCAGGGCGGTGAGAAGGGTGAGAACCAGGGCGGCGGATACGATTTTTTTCATAATTCCTCCAATCGTGGGCTTCCGCCGGGGCCTGAGCGCCCCGGACGGGGGAAGAGAGGGGTCATGGACGGCTTGTCAAAAAAGCCCGCAGGGCTTTCCCAGCAAAGGGGGATTATTCCGTTTTCCCCCGGAGGTAGTACCCCAGGGTCAAAAGGCTGTCGGACAGGTGGACGTTCTCCACAATGGTGTCGCCCAGATCCGCGTCAATGTCGATGCCGGTGAAATTCCAGATCCCCCGGACGCCCTTCTGGGACGCCAGCTCCGCGGCCCGGAGGGTGTGGGAGCGGGGGAGGGTGAGGACGGCCACGTCCACCCGGTTTTCCGTGAGGTATTCCTCCAGCGTGTCGGAGTGGAGGACGGGGGTGCCGGAGATGGATGTCCCCGCCAGGCCCGGGGCCGGGTCAAAGGCGGCCGTCAGCTGAAAGCCGTATTTTTCAAAGTGGAAGTTGGCGATCAGCGCCCGCCCCAGGTTCCCGGCGCCGATGACGATCACCGTCAGGGGCTTGTCCAGGCCCAGAATGGAGCCGATGCCGTCCTTCAGATCCGTGATGTTGTAGCCGTAGCCCTGCTGGCCGAAGCCCCCAAAGCAGTTGAGATCCTGGCGGATCTGGGAAGCCGTCAGGCCCATGCGGGCGCCCAGATCGCCGGAGGAGGTCTTTTCAAAACCCTGCCGCTCCATCAGCGTCAGCCTGCGCAGATAGCGGGGCAGCCGCCGGATGACATTGGCTGAGATCCTGTATTTCATGTGTATCACTCCGGTAAAGTCGCCTTCCCAGGGGGGAGGGACAAATTCCTGTGCGGGGATTTCTTGCAGCAACCCCGGATTTATTCGTACATTGCCGTGACGATTTTGTCCAACACGGCTTTCAAACAGTTCAACAGCATTTTGACGTGCGCGGCGGCCTGCTCCTTCGAGGCGTTGTAGTTTCTGATCATATCGTTCAGGGGGTGATGCAAAAGCGAGCCGTCAAAAACAGTGCAGTCCGCGAAGCTGTCAACCGACCTGGAAAAGTCCTCCCACACGGCCTGATACGCCTTGGAATAATCGGCTAAAGGCACGGGGTGGGGAGGGTTGTAGCAAAACTCCAACCGGCGCAGCTCACGGAGGAGTTCCTCCGAGAACAACGGGGTGCCGCCGTCAAAATACCTCACAAGGGCCGCCCAGAACCTACGGCACATTATAGCATATTCTTTGCTCAATTACAAGCATGAGATATTGACAAAACCCACCGAAGGGGTATACTATTATCCTTAGCTAACCACTTTAATGAAACCGAGGCGACTTTCTATGGAAAAGAGATTTGTATACGCGGACAACGCGGCCACCACGGCCATGTCCAGGACGTGCGTGGACGCCATGCTCCCCTATCTGACAGAGAACTACGGCAACCCCTCCAGCCTCTATTCCGTGGGGCGCAGCGCCCGCAGGGGCCTGGATGAGGCCCGGGCCAAGGTGGCCGGGTGCCTGAACGCCGAGCCTGTGGAGATCTACTTCACCGGCTGCGGCACGGAGTCCGACAACTGGGCCTTGAAGGGCATTGCCGAGGCCAAGGCCGGTAAGGGGCGGCACATCATCACCAGCTCCATCGAGCATCACGCCATCACCCACACCCTGGACTGGCTGAAGAAGCAGGGGTACGAGGTGACGTATCTGAAGGCGAACGAGACGGGCGGCATCGACCTTGACGAGCTGCAGGCGGCCATCCGTCCGGACACCATCCTCATCACCGTCATGATGGCCAACAACGAGATCGGCACCATCCTGCCGGTGGCGGAGATCGGCCGCATCGCCCATGAACACGGGGTGCTGTTCCACACCGACGCCGTGCAGGCGGCGGGGCACATCCCCATCGACGTGAAGGCCATGAACATCGACATGCTCTCCATCTCCGGCCACAAGTTCCACGGCCCCAAGGGGGTGGGCGTGCTGTATATCCGCAGGGGCCTGCGGGTGCCCCAGCTGCTCCACGGCGGCGGGCAGGAGCGCAACCAGCGCTCCGGGACGGAGAACGTGCCGGAGATCGTGGGAATGGCCGCGGCGCTGGAGGAGGCCGTCCGGAACCTGCCGGAGACCATGCCCCGGGTTTCCGCCATGCGGGACAGGCTCATCCGGGCCTTCCGGGATATCCCCTACAGCCGCCTCACCGGGGATCCGGTGAACCGTCTTCCAGGGATCGCCAGCTTCGTCTTTGAGTGCGTGGAGGGGGAGTCCCTTGTCCTCAGCCTGGATCACGAGGGGATCTGCGCCAGCTCCGGCTCGGCCTGCTCCTCCGTGTCCCTGGATCCCAGCCACGTCCTGCTGGCCATCGGGCTTCCCCACGAGGTGGCCCACGGCTCCCTGCGCCTGAGCATCACCGACACCACCACCGACGAGGATATCGACTACATCATCCGGACTCTGCCACCCATTGTGGAGAGACTGCGGAGCATGTCGCCCCTGTGGGAGGACAGACTGAATGGGAAGTTTTAACCACCTTCAGGAGCAGATCCTGAAGCTGAAACGGGAGAAGAACGCCCTGGTTCTGGCCCACTACTATGTGCCCCTGGAGGTGCAGGATGTGGCCGACGCGGTGTGCGACTCCTTTGCGATGGCCCAGAAGGCCGCCAAGGCCCGGGAGGAGCTGATCGTCATCTGCGGCGTGCGGTTCATGGGGGAGAGTGCCAAGATCCTCTCCCCGGAGAAGACCGTCCTGCTGCCGAGCCTGGACGCCGGGTGCCCGATGGCCGATATGGTGACGCCGGAGGATGTGCTGAGGCTCCGGGCACAGCACCCCCGCGCCCGGGTCATGTGCTACGTCAACTCCTCCGCCGCGGTGAAGGCCGTCAGCGACGTGTGCTGTACCAGCTCCTCGGCCCTCCGCATCGCCCGGGCGCTGGACTGTGAGGAGATCATCTTTGCGCCGGACAGGCACCTTGGCGCCTATGTGGCCGCCCAGGTGCCGGAGAAGACCTTCTGGCTCCACGACGGCTTCTGCCCCACCCACCACCGGGTGACGGAGGCGGACGTCCTGGCGGCCAAAGAGGCCCACCCGGAGGCGGTGTTCGCCGTCCATCCGGAGTGCGGGGACGACGTGGTGAAACACGGGGATCTGGTTGGCTCCACCGCCGAGATCCTGGATTTCGCTCGGAAAACCCAGGCCCCCCAGATCCTCATCGGCACGGAGCGGGAGATCGTGGAGCGCCTGAGGCGGGAGCTGCCCGAGAAGAAGGTCTACGGCGTGGGCGGCGCCTTTGTCTGCCCCAATATGAAAAAAGTGACTCTCCAGGCCCTTTACGAGTGCCTGCGGGACGAAAAATACAAGGTTGAGCTGCCGGAGGACGAGCTTACCGCCGCCCGGCGAAGCCTGGATCAAATGGTAAAATCCTGAGGAGGTAAATTATGTATTCCGATAAGGTCATGGATCATTTCACCAACCCCCGGAACGTGGGGGAGCTGCCTGACGCCAACGCCATCGGCCAGGTG
Organism: uncultured Oscillospiraceae bacterium; assembly: GCA_947599875.1. Classification (GTDB taxonomy): domain Bacteria; phylum Bacillota; class Clostridia; order Oscillospirales; family Oscillospiraceae; genus RUG626. Next base: position 23,945 of record CANQFV010000019.1, on the reverse strand, counting down.
GGCAACCCCGTGTGCGGCGACATTATGAAGATCTATATGAAGATCGAAAACGGCATCATCGAGAAGGTCAGCTTCAAGACCTTCGGCTGCGGCGCGGCCATCGCCACAAGCTCCATGTCCACGGAGCTTGTGAAGGGCAAGAGCATTGAGGAGGCGCTGAAGCTCACCAATAAGGCGGTGGCCGAGGCCCTGGACGGGCTGCCCCCCCAGAAGCTCCACTGCTCCGTCCTGGCGGAGGAGGGCATCCGGGCGTGCCTGGCCGATTACTACAAGCGCAACGGCCTGGAGCCGCCCCCGGAGCTGCAGGACGCCTCCTGCACCGGCCACTGCGAGACGTGCGGGAAGAACAAATAATGCTGGCAGGCTGGCTTGAAAGGCCACAGGGGGTCTTCTGGCGCGGGAGCTTTCAGCGCCTTTCCTACCCTGACGGTAAACCCCTGCGGCCTTTCAATGCCAATAGGACGCGTGCGGAAAGGGCCACTCGAATTCTGCGGAATTCGAGTGGCCCTTTCCTGCTGCCGCGCTGTGCGACCAGTCTGCGGACTGGACACTTGCGCGGCAAGAGGGATTTTTTCCAAGGCACATGTCCTTGGAAAAAATATTTGGATTGGGGGATGCGGGGCGGAGGATTGTTTCGTTGTTCGGTGGCCTTCACCCGGCGTTACAGAGGGACGGTTCTTTTGTCACACCTCCGCTTCGCTGCGGTGGTACAAAAAAACCGTCCCTCAGTCCCGCCTTTTACGAAGGGACTTCCCGTCTTTTGAGGAGGTGGGACAGCGGGGACGGTTCTTGTGAACCACCTCCGCTTACGCTCCGGTGTCCCACAAAAACCGTCCCCGTGAGGCAATGGGGGCGCTCAGTTATCGATTTTTGAGGAGGCGGTTCAACAGGGACGCCGGCCTTCCGCATGTCACACCGGCTTTAAGGTGACGCTTGACCTCCCCCCCCCCCTCCGTCCCGCCTTTTTCGGGGTGGGGTGGGGCGCGGCGCTTTCCTAACCCGGATGGGTTTTTCCGCGGGGCAATGTGAATTTTTCTTGAAAATCGGGGAATTTGAGAAAAATTTGAGATTTGTATGGTATGATAAGCTGGGAGGTGGGTATCGTGGCGTATCGCGTATTGGTGGCGGACGACGAGCCGAAGGTCGTGGCGATGCTGCGGAGTTTCCTGGAGCGCCGGGGGTACGAGGTGAGCTGCGCCTGTGACGGCCCCGAGGCCGTGGAGAAGGCGAAGACCCTGCCGGATCTCATTCTGCTGGACATCAACATGCCCCGGATGGACGGGATCGAGGTGTGCCGGGCCATCCGGGACCGCGTCACCTGCCCCATCCTCTTCCTCACCGCCCGGGACGGGGACGAGGACAAGGTGGAGAGCTTCGCCTCCGGCGGGGACGATTACATCGTCAAGCCCTTCTCCCTGGCGGAGCTGGGGGCGCGGATCGAGGCGCATCTGCGCCGTGACCGGAGGAGCCGGGACATCCAGAGAAAGGTGTTCGGCGACATCACCGTCGATTACTCCGCCCGGGAGGTCACAGTCCGCGGCGAGAGGCTCAGCTTCAACCGAAAGGACTTTGACATCATCAAGCTCCTGTCCCTGAACCGTGGGCAGGTCTTTCACCGGGCGAAGATCTACGACCGGGTCTGGGGCCTGGACGGCGACGGGGACGACAGCGTCATCATGGAGCATATCCGCACTATACGCCTCACCTTTGCCAAGGCCGGGTGCGAAAACTGTATCGAGACGGTATGGGGGATCGGTTACAAATGGATCGGATAAAAAACGGACTGCGCAAAATACCCATCCCGGCGGCGTTCATCCTCTGCGGGATCGGGTGCCTTCTGACGGCGCTGGCGCTGACGAAGGTCACGGTGAGCGCGGCCAGACGCCACATGGCAGAGATCGTCGGCCAGTATGAGCTGCTGACCGTGGGCACGGGCTACACGCCCTACACGCCGGAGTCCTCCACGGTGGAGGAGAAGGCGAAGATCGTCATCGTGGGCGGCGAGGGGGAGGTACATGTGGCGGCGCTGACGCCCCTTAACGGGACGGACAGGAAGAAATTTGACTTCTACGCCCACATGGACGAGATAGCCGCCCTGCTGTGGTACACGGTTTGCCTGGCCGTGTTTGCCCTCATCTTCTACCGCTGGAAGATCAGAAGGCCCTACCGGGCGCTGACGGAGGCGGTGGAGAAGATCGCCGGCAACGACCTGAACTTCCGGGTGGGCTTTGAGGGGCAGGACGAGCTTGGGCGGCTGTGCCGCTCCTTCGAGGTGATGCGCAAGGCACTTGTCTGGAACGAGCAAAAGATGTGGGACGCCGTGGAGGAGCGCAAGCGCCTGAACGCGGCCTTCGCCCACGACCTGCGCACGCCCCTCACCGTCATGCGGGGACACGCGGAGATCATAGAGGCCGAGCTTGAGGGCCGGGAGGAGCTGGGGGATATCCGAGACTCGGTGCGGGAGATCTCCGGCCAGATCCAGCGGCTCACCTCCTTTGCCGGTACGATGGGGCGGATCCAAAAGTTAGAGGATTACGAGCCTGGCGTCGGGCCTGTGCCCGCCCTGGAGATGCTCTCGGAGCTTGCGGAGACGGCGCGGTGTCTCTACCCCGCCGCCACGGTGGAGGCGCCGCCGGACGCCGGGGGCCTTACGATCTTCACCGACAGGGAGGCGCTGGCGCAGATCTATGAAAACGTCCTCTCCAACGCCGCCCGCCACGCCCGGGAAGAGATCCGCGTGTCCTTTGAGATCCAGGGGAATCTTGCGGTGATAACCGTCCGGGACGACGGGAGCGGCTTTACAGACCGGGACCTTGCCGGAGCCGCCTCCGCCTACTACCGGGGGGAGGGGGCCGGGGACGGCACCCACTTCGGCCTGGGGCTGTACATCTGCTCCGTTCTCACAAAAAAGCTGGGGGGCGAGCTTAAATTGGACAACGCCCCCGAGGGCGGGGCGAGAGTGACCATAAAAATTCAAAAAGATTTGAGAGGAATTTGAGAATTGCGTCATAAGATGTGGGCGTCGGGAGAGATCCCGGCGCCCACGACCTTTTGACAGCCCCCAATTTATCTGATTGATCACGCCTTTGGAGGGATCCCGATATGAAAAAAGCCCTTCTCCCGCTCCTTTTTGCCGTCCTTCTGCTCTCCGGCTGTCAGGCCGGGCCGGAGGGGCCTTCCGGGCCGGCGGTCGAACCCCCGGCGCAGGCCCTTGACCCCCCGCGGCAGGACGACCCGTCCCCGCCCTCCGCCGGGGGCGGAACCGACGACGGCGGCTTTCAGAAGGAGATGAGCGTCAACCACCCCTTCCGCTTAAACGCCGCCTGCAGGACCGGCGGCGGGTACTACCTGCAAAACGAGGGGTACATTTACTACATGGAGGCCGACACCGGGCGGATGATCCTGCTGTGCGGCAAACCGGAGTGCGGCCACGAAAACCACGAGACCTGCAACGCCTGGGCCAACACGAAATTCCTCACCTTCTACGACGGCAAGCTCTGGTACACCAACATGGACGCCATGCACGACAGTATTTTGACCCTGTGCGCTATGGACCCGGACGGGTCGAACCACCGGGATGTCCAGGCGCTTATGACCCCCCAGGATATGCAGGGGTGGTATAGGGCGAATTATGAGCCCATGCTGTGGAACGGGGAGATCTATTTCGTTCTCCGGGACAACCGGGTCTGCAAAAACCGCCTGGGCGGGGACCCCAGGGACAACGTGACGCTTTTGGAGCCGGACACCGGCCAAATGCTGGAGTGGGACTGGAAGTTCTGGGCCGACGGCGGCAGCGCCTACGTCATGTGCCGCTATATGGACGCAGACGGGCTTTCCAAGGCCGTACTCTACCTTCTGGGCGACAGTGCGGGGGAGACCCGGGAGCTTTGGCGCTCCTCCCGGATCACCTCCCGCGGGGATGAGATCATCTCCTACGCATCCGGCAGCAAATTCAGCTTCACCATCACCGGCGGGCATCTCTACTATCTGGCCGACGGGGGATTCTGGGACGCGGATCTGAAAACAGGCGGCGAAAAAAGGCTGGCCGGCGTGTCCGGCGGCCAGGCCCTCTTTACGGATGAGAGGATGTTCCTCTACTCCGCCGCCGGCAGGGCCGTCACCGTCTACGGGCTGAACGGTGAGCGCGGGGGCGATGTCAGCCTCGCCCCGATCTATGAGACCTACGGCGACATCTCCTCCTGCGACCCGGCCTTCGCGGACGGGGACCTTGTCTACCTGCTGTGCTACCGGGGCGGGTATCTCAGCGCCGTTTCGTCGCTGTTTCGCATCGACACCGCCACCGGGGAGATCCGGGAGCTGTCCGACTGGCCCGCGGCAAACCGGGAGCCGCCCACGCAGGACGACAGGGAGATCGTGGCCGGGGCGGAATATTGATTTTCTCAGGCCCTCCGGATAAAATGGGACATAGGCGGCCCGGCGCGGAGAGAATGACCCCGCGTGCGAAAAAATGCCGGGACGTTACGAAAATGTTATACTTGTCCTGTACAATGGCTGCCAGGGGGGATGACACATGCGAAAAACGATTTTGATCATAGACGACGAGAAGGACATGGGCAGGATGCTCCGGGAGTATTTTGAGCTTATGGGCTACGGCGTCACGCTGGCGGAAAACGGGCTTGCGGGGATGGAGAAGGCGGGAAGACAGCCGGATCTCATCCTGCTGGACATCAACATGCCGGACATCGACGGGCTGGAGGTGTGCCGCCGCATCCGGGAACACGTCACCTGTCCCATCCTGTTTCTCACGTCCCGCGTGGAAAATCAGGACAAGCTGGAGGGCTTCGCCGTGGGCGGGGACGACTACATCGTCAAGCCCTTCGACATCGACGAGCTGGGGGCGCGGGTGGAGGCCCACCTGCGCCGGGAGGATCGGAGCGCCCAGACCCCGCACCGCCTCTTCTTCGACGACAGCTTTATGATCGACTACACCGCCAAGCAGGTCAGTTGCGCGGGCACCGTCATCTCCCTGACGCCCAAGGAGTACGAGATCGTGGAGCTTCTGTCCACCCACCCCGGCCAGGTGCTGGGCTGGAGCCGGATCATCGAGCAGATCTGGGACATCGCCAGCGACGCGGAGCAGACGGCCCTCCGGGAGCAGGTCAGCCGCCTGCGGGCCAAGCTCTCCGCCGCGGGGTGTAAGCCGTATATCGAGACCGTCTGGGGGGTGGGCTACAAATGGGTAAAATAAAAGACCGCGTGAAGTCCTGGTACAGGAGCATCCCGCTGTGGCTGGCCATTTTCCTCCTGGCGTCCGCGGCGCTGCTCCTGGCGTCCTTCGCCTCCAACAAGCTCATCTTCGCCGTCCATCAGGCGGAAATCCAATTACAGATCCAATACGCGGTCCCTATGGAGCTTGAGGACACGCGGGAGGAGAACCAGGGGAGAGAACGCTATTATTACATCGTGGACGGCGTCCACCTTCAGGAGGTGCTTGGCCCCGACCGGTTCTCCGCCGGGGATCGCCGCCTGTACGGATTTTACCAGTTCCTTCTGCGGTACGCCTCGCTCTTCATCTACACCCTGACGCTGCTGGGGGCGGCACTTCTCTTTTACCACACCAAGCTGAAAAAGCCCCTGGCGCTGCTGCTGGGCGCCTCCAAGAAAATCGCGGAGGGGGATTTTGACTTCTCCCTGGAGTACTCCGGACACGACGAGATGGCCAGGCTTTGCGGGGCGTTTGAGACGATGCGCTCCGCGCTGGATGAGAACAACCTGCGCCTGCACAGGATGATCCGGGAGAGAAAGCAGCTCAACGACGCCTACACCCACGATCTGCGCACGCCCCTGGCCGTTTTGAAGGGATACGCGGGGATCCTGAGGCGCTTCCTCCCCACCGGGCAGTTCTCCCGGGAGAAGGTGGCGGCGACGGTGGACACCATGTCCACGCACATTGACCGGCTTGTGCAGTTTGTGGACAGCATGAACACCGCGCAAAGGCTGGCGGATCTGTCCGTCCGGAGACAGCCCGTGGAAACAGGCGATTTTGTGGGCGCGATGCGGGAGACGGCGGCATTTTTGTGCGAGAAAAGGGGCCTTGCCTGCACCCTCGAGCCGCGCATCGGGGCGCAGACGCTGAACATCGACCCCTCGGCGGTGACTCAGGTCTACGAAAACCTGCTGAGCAACGCGGTTCGCTTCGCCAGGGAAAGGATTTTGGTGGAGCTTGAGGCCGGGGAGAAGGTTTTCTCCCTCCGGATCACCGACGACGGGCGGGGATTTTCGCCAAAGGAGCTTTCCGGCGCGGACAGGCCCTATTTCAGCGGGGAGCAGACGGAGGGGCCGTACCACTTCGGCCTGGGCCTTTACATCTGCCACACCCTGTGCGAAAAGCACGGCGGCAGCCTGACCCTGGCCAACGCCCCGGGCGGCGGGGCCTGCGTCACGGCCGTGTTCTCCCTGTAATTGCAACATTTTTGTGAATGTTACGAAAATGTTATACTCGGCCTTTAAAATGGTCGTGCCGGCGGGGGATCCGCCTGCGCGATCATTTTTTAGGAGGAGCATACCATGACAAAACGACCTATCGCCGCGCTCCTGGCGGCGCTGCTGGCGCTGTCTCTCGCCGCCTGCCAAAAGGGCGGCCTGGACATCCCCGCCAACCAAACCGTCAGCCAGGACTTTCAAAAAAATCTCCACCAGGCGGACAGGACGACCTTTGTGGAGACGGACACGGGCTATTACATGTCCTACGGCTGGCTCTTCTACATGGAGAAGGGCACCTTCAAGACCACCATCGTCTGCTCAAAGCCGGACTGCGACCACCAGGACGAGAACGTCTGCAACGGCATCATCAACGGCTACCTGATCGCCGGCGGGGATAACCTCTATTTCGTGACAAACAAGTATGAAAACGGCAAGCCCAACAAGCTTGTCCACGCCATAAAGCTGGACGCCACGGAGCGAAAGACCGTCCAATCCCTGAAATGCAACGAGTTCTCCTCCTCCGACTCCTCCAGCGACCGGGGCATCTACCACCGGGGGTATTTCTACTACATCAGCGACGACATCATCTACCGGGTGAAGCTGGGCGGGGAGAAGGACTCCGCCCAGGAGGTTTATAGGCCTGAGAACGCCGGCTCCACCCAGGCCCACCAGGGGCCGGGGGGCATGTACATTGAGGATTATAACCCCAATCCCATCCGCTACACCCTCTGGGCCGACGGGGACACGCTGTACTTTATGACAAACGTGGAGACGGAGGACGGGACGTATAAGGACGCGCTCTTCCGGTGCGGCCTGGACGGCTCCGATGTCCGCATGGTCTGGATCACCCCGGACAAGGAGGACGTGGGGGAGTGGGAGGAGACAGGCGTCTCGGTCAGTCAGTGGTATGTGGAGGACGGGTATATCTACTTTTACCTGGCCATGAACGGCCTCTGGAAAACGGAGCTTGCCACGGGCAAGACCGAAAGGCTGGCGGACACCACCGAAAAGGTGCCCTATGGCAGCGCCATCTTCTCGGATGAGTACATCTGTCTCTTAAACGACTACCCCGTTTTCTTCTACGGCTTTACGGAGCCTGAGCCCGGCGGGATCTTCCGCTATTACGGCAACACCCTCTTTATCTACAGGAAGGACGGGACGTTTGTGAAGGAGATCCCCCTGGAGGGGCTGTACCAGGACCCCGCCGCAATGGCAGAAATCGACCTGCTCTTCTGCACGGACAGCGATGTCTTCTTCCGCACCACGTCCATGAGTACCTCCAGCTTAGGGGGCGGCCTCAGCGGATTGCAGGGCAACCAGGGGGACGTGAACCTCTGCCGCGCCAATATAGAGACCGGCGAAGCCCAGGTCATCTGCACGTTGAAGAAAGGACAGTGACGGGATGAAAACAACGGGAAAAACCCTTGCCGCGCTTTTGGCGGCTCTGCTCATGTTCTCTCTCACCGCCTGCCGGAAAAGCGGTCTGGACATCCCCCTGACAATGACCGGGCGGGAGGATTTTCAGAAAAACCTGCATCAGACGGAGGGGACGGGGGTGCCCACCTTTGTGGAGACGGACACGGGCTATTATGTGGGCTATGGGAGGCTCTACTACCTGGAGAGGGACACGGGCAGGATGACCGTCCTGTGCGCCAAGCCCGACTGCGACCACTCTGACCCCGACACCTGCAACGCCATGATAGATGCCAACTATCTTTTGACAGGCGGCGAGCGGCTGTACTATGTCAGCAACAGCAACGACCCCAGGACAGTGGGTTCCGTAAGGCCCGACGCCACGGGCCGGGAGACGGTTCAGGAGCTGAAATTCAACGAGTTTTCCGCCTCCCAGTCCTCCTACGACACGGCCATCTATCACCGCGGTTATATCTACTACGTCAGCGATGACATCCTCTACCGGGTGAAGCTGGGCGGGGAGAAGGACTCGGCGGAGGAGATCTGGAAGCCGGAGGGCGCCGGCTCGTCCCAGTCCTACGCCGACGGCAGGGTCGATTTTAACCCCAACGCCATCCATTACACCCTCTGGGCAGACGGCGAGACCCTCTACTTTATGGCAAATGTCCAGACCGCCGACGGGACATACAAGGACGTACTCTTCCGGTGCGGCCTGGACGGCTCGGACGTCCGTGAGGTCTGGGTCACCCCCGGCGCCGCCCAGGTCGGCGCGTGGCAGACCACCGGCGTTTCCGTATCTCAGTGGTATGTTACGAATGGGTATATCTACTTCTACCTCTCCGGCGGGGACTACTGGCGGTGCGACCTCAACTCCGGCGAATATGAAAAGCTGGCGGACACCACGGATAAGACCCTCTACGGCAGCGCCGTCTTTTCCGACGACTACCTGGCCCTTTTGGGTCAGCTGCCCGCGGATTTCCAGGGCCAGGTCACGGAGGGCGGCCGGTATCGCGTCCCCGGGGACAGCATCTTCCTCTACGGGCTGGACGGGACATTCAAAGGGGAGATCTCCCTAAAGCCGCTGCGTGACGCGCTGGACGGCAAAATCGACATCGACATGCTCATGTGCGACAGCACCGACGTGTACTTTCTGGCCACCACCACGGTCTATTCCACCCAGTACGGGATGCCGGTGGGCAATACCGGCTCTGTCACACTGTGGCGGGCCAATTTTGAGACCGCTGAGCTTTCGCAAATTTACAAGCTTCGGTAAGGAGAAAACCCCATGAAAACAGCGAAACGGCCCCTGGCCGCCCTCCTGGCGGCGCTGCTCCCCCTCACCCTCGCCGCCTGCCAAAAGGGCGGCCTGGACATCCCCGCCGCCCAGACCGTCAGCGACGAATTTCAGAAGAACATGCACCAGTCCCGGGGCGGCGACCTGGACGGCATTTGCGAGACACAGGAGGGGTTCTATTTCAACTGCGACCTGGGGCCGGGACTGAAATTCAGGCTCTACTACATGGACAAGGCCACGGGGAGAGTCACCGTTCTGTGCGCCAGGCCCGACTGCGGCCACTCTGACCCCGACACCTGCGGCGCCCTTGTGGACGTCCTGGGCCTTTGGACGGACGGGGCGCGGCTCTACTACGTCCGGGCGGAGCGGGGCGGCGAAAAGCGCGTCTTCTCCCAGACCATGAGCGGCACGGAGCGCCGGGAGGTCATGGACCTTGGAAAGGCCGCCTACGACAGGCCCATCTACCACCGGGGGGAGGTCTACTTCGTCCTGAACGGCAGCCTGTACGCCGTCACCCTGGGCGGCGACCCGGGGGACGCCCGGCTCATTTACGGGCGGGACAGCGCCGCCGGGACCCCGGACGGCGGCTACGCGGCCTATGACCCCGCCCAGCCCCATTACACCCTCTGGGCCGACGGGGACACCCTCTACTTCATGGTCAACGTCACCCGGCAGGACGGGACCCAGAGGGACACCCTCTTTTCCTGCCCCCTGAGCGGCGGCGAGGCGGAGCAGGTCTGGGAGACGCCGGGTAAGGAGACCGTGGGGGAGTGGGAGACCACCGGCGTGTCCGTATCTCAGTGGTACGTCACGAATGGCTTTATCTACTTCTACCTCTCCGGCGGGGACTTCTGGAAGTCCGATCTCACCACCGGCGAGACGGTGAAGCTGGCGGACACCACGGATAAGACCCTCTACGGCAGCGCCGTCTTCTCCGACGACCGCCTGTGCCTTTTGAATGACCGTCCCCTATCGAACCCCTTTGACGGCACGCTCATGGTGGGCGCCCCCTTCCACCAGGGCGGGGACACCGTCTATGTCTACGACCTGGAGGGCGCGCTTTTAAAGGAGCTGTCCCTGGGGCCGCTGACGGAGAGGCGGGGGACAGTCAACGGCTTCACCCTTCTCTTCTGCGACCGGGAGAACCTGTACTTCAACATGGACGCCGGCCGTATGTCAGAGAAAAACGGCGTCAGCGGAAAGGAGCAAAACAACGTCCTCTGCCGCGTGAATATAGACACCGGCCAGATCACTGAGATCTACAGCTGGCAATAAGGGGACAGGAAAAAGGGGCCGCCAGGCGGCAGGAGCGGGAAGTTCTCTGCCGCACGGAGAAAATTTCGAAACCGTTAGGATTTCGTTAAAATTGTCTGGTATACTTTCTTCGGGAGGGGTGACACATGGGAAAAACTCTGCTGATCATCGACGATGAAAAGGACATGGGCGCCATGCTCAAGCAGTATTTTGAGCTGAAGGACTACAAGGTGATCCTGGCGGAAAACGGCCTTGCCGGGATCGAGAAGGCCGCAAAACAGCCGGATCTCATCCTGCTGGACATCAACATGCCGGATATCGACGGGCTGGAGGTGTGCCGCCGCATCCGGGAACACGTCACCTGCCCCATCCTGTTCCTCACCGCCAGGGTCGGGGACCGGGACAAGCTGGAGGGCTTTGACGCGGGCGGCGACGATTACATCGTCAAGCCCTTCTCCGTCAGCGAATTGGGGGCGCGGGTGGCCGCCCACCTGCGCCGGGAGGACCGGAGCGGCCAGACGGCACACCGGCTTTTGCTGGACGACCGGTTTGTGATCGACTACACCACCCGGAATGTCAGCTTCAGGGGCGAGGCCATCTCTCTGACGCCCAAGGAGTATGAGATCGTAGAGCTTCTGTCCCTGCACCCGGGACAGCTGTTCAGCAAGGACCGGATCTTCGACCGCATATGGGAGATGGACAGCGACGCGGACCCCAACACGGCGATGGAGCATATCAGCCGCCTGCGGGCCAAGCTCTCCGCCGCGGGGTGCAAGCCGTATATCCAGACCGTCTGGGGGGTGGGCTACAAATGGGTAAAATAAAGGCGTGGTACCGCAGTATCCCGCTGTGGCTGGCCATTTTCCTGTTCGCCGCCGCGGCGCTGATCACCGCGTCCCTGGCGTCAAGCAGGGTGACAAGCGCGGCCAAGGCCAAGATGTCTCAGCTCAACCTGCAGTACATCATGATCCAGGACAGGACCCCCGGCGACAGCGGCATCGTCTACGAGACCGTGACGGGGGAGAGGGGCGAGACCTTTTTCTACAAGGTGGACATTGACGGCATGTCCCCGGGGGATGAGCGCCTATACCGGATCTGCCGGTGGGTCATCCAGTACGCCCCGGTTTTTCTCTATTCCGTGAGCCTGCTGACAGCCGTGCTGCTGCTCTATTTCACCAAGCTGAAAAAGCCCCTGGCCATGCTTGTAAACGCCTCTGAAAAAATCGCGGAGAAGGATTTCGCCTTCTCCCTCAATTACCCCGGCCGGGATGAGATGGCGAAGCTGTGCGGGGCCTTTGAGAGGATGCGCTGTGCCCTGGACGAGAACAATCTGCGCCTGAGCCGGATGATAGAGGAGCGAAAGCAGCTCAACGACGCCTACACCCACGATCTGCGCACCCCCATCGCGGTCTTGAAGGGGTACACGGACACACTCTCCGAGTACCTCCCCACCGGGGAGCTTCCCCGGGAGAGGGTCATTGAGACCGTCCACACCATGTCCGCCCATGTGGAACGTCTCAGGCAGTTTGTGGACAGCATGAACACCGCGCAGAAGCTGTCAGACCTGCCCATCCAGCGGGAGACCGTCCCCACGGGGGATCTCATCACGGGCCTTCGGGAGACCACAACGCTTCTGGGTGAAAAGCAGGGCATTTCCTGTACAATCACCTCCGACATAGAAGCCGCCACGCTGAACATCGACCCTGCGGCGGTGACGCAGGTGTTTGAAAACCTGCTGGACAACGCGCTGCGGTTCGCCAGGTCAAAAATCGCCGTGGAGCTGGCAAGCGACGGCGAGACGCTGACGATCCGCGTGGCCGACGACGGCCGCGGCTTTCAGAGCAAGGAGCTTACAGCCGCCGCAAAGCCCTATTACAGCGGGGAGCAGAACGAAAAAACGTATCATTTCGGCCTGGGCCTGTATATCTGCCACACGCTGTGTGAAAAGCACGGGGGCAGCCTGAGACTGGAGAACCCGGAGGGCGGCGGCGCCGCCGTCACGGCCGTTTTTTCGCTGGTACAGCGGTTTTTTTGAAAATCGTTAGGTTTTCGTTAAAACCGCCCCTTAGAATGATCAGGCATGCGGAAAACCCGCTTGCAAGATCATTCACTCAGGAGGATACCCGATATGGCGAAAAAGCTGCTGGCCGCCGCGCTTGCGGCGGCGCTGACCCTCTCCCTCACCGCCTGCAGCGGCATCATCAAATCAACGGACGAATTTCAGAAGAACATGCACCAGTCCGATTATTACCGCCTCGACAAGGTGTGCCAGACGGAGGACGGCTACTACATCCTGTACGGCGGCTCCCACGCCTACTTTATCGACAAGGAGACTTATCAAATCGCGCTTTTATGCACCAAGCCCGAATGTGCCCACAATGACGACACCTGCAACGCCGAAATATACGGCGGCGTCCTGTGGGAGACGGGCGGGCGCCTCTACTACACCAACAGCACCCTGCTGGAGGAGCGCGGCAAGCTCGTGGATCACGGCGAGCGCATCTACTCCGTGGCCCTGGACGGCACCGGCCAGCGGGTGGTGCAGGAGCTGGAGTTTGAGCCCAGCGGCAGCTCGACCCACGTTGACCCGATCCTGCACCGGGGATACGTCTACTTCTTCTACAGCGGCGTCCTTTACCGCGTCCCCCTGGGCGGCAAGCTGAAAAAACGCGCCCAGGCTCTGTGGGGAGAGGAGATCGAGGGCGAAAAGGGCAGCGTCCAGTTCTATGACTCCATCCCCGTGGGCAACAAATTCACGCTGTGGGCCGACGGCGACACCGTCTACTTCATGACGAACGTGATGCAGCCCGACGGCACCTACAAGGACACGCTTTTCGCCTTTGATGCCGCCGCCGCGGAGAAGAAGGGCAAAAAGAACAGCGGCGACGAACCCCTTGTGAAGCAGGTGTGGGAGACGCCGGACGCCGGTACGGTGGGCCAGTGGACGCAGACGGGCGTCTCAGTCACGAAGTGGTACATCAAGGACGGGGCCATCTACTTCTACCTCTCCGGCGGGGACTACTGGCGGTGCGACCTCAGCTCCGGCGAATACGAAAAGCTGGCGGACACCCACGGGAAGACCCCCTACGGCAAGGCGATCTTTTCCGACGAATACATGTGCCTTTTAAACGCCGTGCCCGAGGACAGGAGCCTGCCGGGATTTGAGCTTGCGGAGGGGTCGCGCTACGACTATCTGCACCTGGTGGGCGGCGACACGTTCTATATCTACAGCCTGGACGGCCAGCTTTTATACGAATTGCCGCTCCAGGCGGTCTACCACCGGTTTGACGGCATTGTGAACGTGGAGCCTGTCTTCTGCTCCGACGGCGGCCTGTTCTTTGTGGCTGAGGCGGAGACGGTGATCGGCGGCGACGCCACCGGCCAGGACAACTATTCCTTTATGGGCGGGAAAAAGAAGTACGACTACATCCTCTGCCGCGCCGACATTGAAACGGGCGATATCAAGGTGATCACCGACTGGGAGAGGACGTGACGCCACACCGCATTTTTGCGCGATCTCCCTGCACTTTTGCACAGGCGCTTGAGGCGCACGGGACGGGGTGATAAGATCTTCGCGTGGCAGGCCGCCGTTTGCGCCGCGAAAAGCGCCGGTTGTGCCAGGGCTATTGAAATCCTTTGGGGCAGAGCGCATATTGGTAATGCCCAATAAAACGCGGGAGGGATGGCTCTTGAAAATCGCGAGGCAAGCTCTTTTGGTACTATTGACATCCTTGACGATCCTGTCGCTTGCGGCCTGTCAGAGATCAGGCGTGAACATTCCGGACGGACAGACCGGGGACGAGGATTTCCAGCGGAATATGCACCAGTCCCTCTATCCCGGCCTTACGCAGATGTGCGAGACGGACGCGGGCATCTATTTCCAAAAGGACGCCTATCTCTACTATGTGGACAAGACGTCGAAAAAGGCCGCGGCCCTGTGCGCTAAGCCCGACTGCAGCCACAGCGGCACCTCCTGCAACGCACGGCTCAACACCGCGGGCATGTGGTTTACCGGGGGCAAGCTCCACTGCGTGACCTCCGCCGGGGAGAAGGTGGTGCTGTCCCTAAAGCCGGACGGCGCCGGCCGCCGCACCGTCCAGGAGCTGAAATTCTCCCTGGGCGCCTCCCCCGCCTCCTACACGGCCCCCATCTACCACAGGGGGTATGTATATTACGTTTACAACGACGTCCTCTACGCCGTCCCGCTGGGCGGCGGGGCGGACGATGCCAGGGCGATCTGGGGACAGGGGGCCGGTGGGGACGGCCATAGTGAGACCAGGGACGACTTGAACCTCACCCTCTGGGCCGACGGGGACAGCGTGTATTTTATGGCGAATATGGAACAGCCTGACGGGAGCTTTAAGGACACGCTTTTCGCCTATGACACGCTGAAAGGACACGTCCGGCAGGTCTGGGCCACCCCGGACGGCGCCCAGGTGGGGACCTGGAACAAGACCGGCGTCTCCCCCAGCCAGTGGTTTGTTCTGGACGGGAGCCTGTATTTCTTCCTGGCGGGAAACGGCCTGTGGCGGAGCGACCTTGACAGCGGGGAGACGGTGAAGCTTGCGGACACCACCGCGAAGGTGCCGTATGGCACGGCCGTCTTCTCCGACCGGTATATGTGCCTTATCCGGGATGCCACCCACGGGGACAACACGGGCGGCGACACCTTCTTCATCTACGGCCTTGACGGCGCGCTTTTAAAGGAGCTGTCCCTGACGGGGCTGTATCACGAGATCGGAGACGCGGCGGACTGCGTTCCCCTGTTTGTCTCTGAAAATGACCTGTACTTCATGGTGAGAACCGGTGCGCTGTCTCAGGGCCTGCACCTGTGCTGTGTCAGCATCGAGAGCGGCGAAATAACACAGATTTACACCTGGGATTGGTAATTTGGGGGTACTTATGAAGCTTGAACTACTTGACCTGACAAAGCGTTACGGCAATTTCACGGCCCTTGACCATGTGAACATCACCTTCACCGAGGGCATCTACGGCATCTTAGGCGCCAACGGCGCGGGGAAGTCCACCATGATGAACCTGCTCACGGACAACATCCCCCGGACGGAGGGGCAGATCCTCTTTGACGGGACGGACATTTTGAAGCTGGGCCGGGACTTCCGCCGCGTCCTGGGCTACATGCCCCAGCAGCAGGGCTGCTACGAACAAATGACGGCGCAGACCTTCCTCTCCTACATGGCCGATTTGAAGGCCATCCCCAAGAAGCAGGCCAGGGAGGAGATCGAGAGGCTGCTGGAGGTCACGAACCTCTCCGATGCGCGCCACAAGAAGCTGGGCGGCTACTCCGGCGGCATGAAGCAGCGGGTACTCTTGGCGCAGGCACTTTTGGGCGACCCCAAGGTGGTGATCCTCGACGAACCCACGGCGGGGCTTGACCCCAAGGAGCGCATCCGCATCCGCAGCTTCATCTCCTCCCTGTCCCGGGGGCGGATCATCCTGCTGGCCACCCACATTGTCAGCGACATCGAGTCCATCTCCGACCAGATTTTCATGATGAAAAAAGGCCGCGTGGTAGGCATGGATCGGCCCGACCGGCTCATAGAGCGCGTGGCCCAGGAGGTGCGGGAGAGCGTGGTGCCGGGGCACTTCAGCCTGGAGGACGTGTACCTCTACTATTTGGGTGAGTGATATGAGAGAGCTTGGACGAATTTTCTCCCGGCGGCGGCTGGCGCTGGGCCTCATCCTTATTTTACTTTTGAACGGCTTTCTCTTTGCCCGGGAGCAGGTAAAAAACGACTACGGCCTGGACGTCTCACTGCCCGCCGGCGGAACCATCATCCTAAACGGCGAATACAGCGTGACGCAGGAGACCGTGGACGCCGGATCTGCGTACCGCCGGTATCTCCAGTGGATCCGGCGGGTGCGGGACATGCCGGCGGCGGACGCCGAGGCGTATCTCGCCGGGCAGGAGGAGGCCCTGTCGTCCGCTCTCTTTGACAGCGGCGAGCCGGCGGAGGGTGACGGCGAGGCCCGGCTTGACTATGTGGCGGTCAGGAATCTGCTGGCGCAGACGGAGTACCTCACCGGCTACGGCCAGTGGCTGGAGAACATCCAGAGGAACAAGGAAAACCTCCTGACCTTCTCCATCTTCAGCGACCCTAAGAGCTTTTCCGGGCGGAACATCCTCAAAACGGCGGAGGAGTTTGAAAAGCTCCGGGGCGTGGAGCTGACGCTGGGGGCGGACGGCGCGGTGGAGTCGTTTATGTCCTTCCGGCTCACGGACTACTTCCTGCTGCTGGCGCTGCTCCTGGTGGCCCTGTCCTTTTTGGAGGAGCGCAAGGCCGGTCTGTGGAGCGTCGTCCACGCCGCGCCAAACGGGAGACTCAGGCTGGCCATTCGCCGGACGCTGATCCTGCTGGGCACATCCGTCGTCGGAGTGCTGCTGCTCTGCGGCACAGATCTCGCCCTGGGCTTCTCCCTGTACGGCGGCGTCGGGGATTTAGACCGCGCTGTGCAGTCCGTGGAGGCGCTGGGCCGGCTGCCCATGCTCACCACGGTGGGCGGCTTCCTTATTCGCTTCCTCCTTCTTCGCGTTGCCGCCGCCTTTTTGGTGAGCCTGCTCCTCTGGCTCATGCTGACGGCCATCAACAACGTGAAATACACCGTCATCGTGGCGGCGGGGGTGCTGGCGGTGGAGTACAGCCTCTACACCTTCCTGCCCGTGCAGAGCGCCTTTAATATCCTCAAATACTTCAACCTCTTTACCTACATCAGCCTGTCCGACCTCTACACAAACTACCTGAACATCGACATTTTCACCTACCCCCTGGGGATCCGGAGCATCTCCCAGCTGGCCCTGGTTCCGCTGTGCTTACTCTTGACGGCGATATGTGTGTATGTCCACTGCCGCAAAAAGCCCGCCGCGGGGCGGGATCTCCTGGGCCGGGTGGCGTACAGGCTCAACAGCGTCACGGACAGGCTCCTGCGCCGCCTGCACCTCATGGGCATGGAGCTGCACAAGACCCTGTGGATCCAAAAGGGCGTGGTCATCGCCGCGCTGCTGGTCTATGTGGTTCTCGGCCTTAACTACACCGTCTCTATCCCCATCATGTCCTCCGCGGAGCAGGCGGCGCGGCAGTACACCGCCCAGTTTGCCGGGGAGATCACGGAGGGCACCTTCGACCGGATGGACGCGGAGCAGGCGGAGCTTGACGCGGTGATCGCGGCCCGGGATCAGGCCCAGGCCGATTTCGATAACGGCCTCATCGAGTACCCGCTGCTGGACAAGTATAGCCGGGAGGCGGCCGCGGCCCAGACAAAGAGCGAGGGCCTCTCCACGGTTCGCGCCCGCGCCCAGGAGCTGCGCCGCCGGGGCGCGGCGGAGGGGTTCACCCCCTGGCTCGTGGACGAGACGCCCTTCGAGAGCGTCTACGGCGCCTACGCCCAGGCAAACCAGCAAAGGGCCGCCCTGGTGGCGGTGCTGGCGTTGACCCTGCTTCTGGCCGGGAGCATGGCCTACGAGCGGCAGTCCGGCATGACATATCTCCTGAGATCCACGGCACGGGGCCGGGGCGCGCTGATCCTCCGCAAGCTGCTGCTGGCGGCCGCCATGACCACCCTGGTCTGGGCCGCCGTCTACGGCATGGAGGTCTACACGCTGCTGTCCGAATTTGATATCCCCGCCTCCGCCCCGGCGAAGAACCTGTCCATGCTGACGGAGTTTCCCTTAAACTGCCCCGTCGCCCTCTGGCTGGCGCTTCTCTACGCCTACCGCTGGCTGAGCCTTTTCTGCTGTGCGGTCATGGTGCTGTTCCTCTCCGACTGCGCAAGACGCCTGGAGGCCGCCACTGTCGCCGCCAGCGCCGCGATGCTGATCCCCTCCGTCCTCTACGCCTACATGGACATCGGCGTGTTTCGCCCCCTGTCCGTCGTCCTGCCTGTGGCGGCCATGCCCCTGTGCCTTGACGCCAAGGGGGCCGTAACGGGCGCGGCCCTGGCCGCAGCCGCCCTCCTCGCGGCAGCCTCGGCCGCCGCGGCGTGCCTGTTCGCCCGGGCAGGGGGGACGCAGGCGAGGGATTTTTTGCCAGGCAAAGCCCCGCAGGGCTTTTCCGGCAAATAAAACTGAGGGTTCTCTTACGAGAACCCTCAGCAGCAGCCTGTCGAAAAAGCCCTGCGGGCTTTTCCGACAAAGGGGAACGTGCGGGACATTTCTCTGAATTTTGCGAAATTCAGAGAAATTTCCCTGCCGTCACGCTGCGCGCACGGACCGGAGGGCCGTACACTTGCGTGACAAAAGGGATTTTTCCGACGCACATGTCGCCGGAAAAAAGTTTGAACTTGAGTTTTTGACAAACTGAAACTGAGGGTTCTCTTACGAGAACCCTCAGTTTCAGTTTGTCAAAAGCCGGTGTGCCGGGCGTCAGATGATCCGGTTGGCGCCGTAGTAGCAGCGGGTGTAGTAGCTGCTGTTCAGGTCGGAGATGATGACGCCGGTCTTGGAGGTGGAGGCGTGGACGAACTGTCCGTTGCCTATGTACATGCCGACGTGGGTGACGCTGGCCCCCCCGTTGGAGGAGAAGAAGATCAGATCGCCCTGCTGAAGCTCGCTCTTGCTCACATGGCGTCCGTTGTACTTGTACTGCATGGAGGCGCGGCGCTCCAGCTTGTAGCCGAACTGGCCGTACACATAGTACATAAGGCCGGAGCAGTCAAAGCCCCTGGAGGGGGACTCCTCGCCGTAGACGTAGTTGTAACCCACATACTGCAGGGCAAAGTTGGCGATCTGCTGGCCCAGAGTGGAGTTTGCGGCCTTCTCGGTGGAGTAGGTGGGGCCGCCGCCGGTGATGTTCACATAGTCGGAGCGGATATATCCGGTGCCCTCGGCCTCAGCCACCTTGTACCAGCCGTTGTTGATGCCGATGATATGTACCTCTTTGCCCTCGTCGTAGGAGGTGATGATGCTCTCACCGGTGGAGGGGCCTTTGCGCATCCGCACGCCGGAGCCGTTGATGACGCCGGTGGCCTTGAAGTTCTCGGCCTTCAGGATCTCGGTGAGGTAATCCACGGAGACATAGCCCACGGTGCCGGAGTAGTTGATCTTGTACCACTGGGCGTTGGTCTTCTCCAGAACGACCACGATCGTGCCGCCCGCGACAATGCCCACCCGGTCATAGCCGGTTCCCGGGCCTTTGCGGATGTTCAGCGCGGAGGCGTCAACGGTGGCGGCGCCCCAGGCGACGGTCCCCCCCTCGGCGCTGACGCCAAAGGCGCACAGGCTCAGGGAGATAGCCAGAACAAGTACGGCGATAACAACCTTCTTTAGTGTCTTCATGCTTAGCTTTAGTCCTTTCATCACTTGGAGGAGAGTGCCCTCTCCAGCCACACGGCGGCAACGTCCATCGCGGCGTAAAGCCCGCCCTTTTCCGTTTTCTTGACGACCCGGTCCCGGGATTTCAGATCCGGATCCGTAAGCTGCAGCTGCACGGAGACCCGCGTGGCCACATCCATATCGTCAACCGTTTTTGTATCGGTCACCTGCATCATAATGATGTACTTGTCGGACATGCTGCCGTAGTAGAGGATGTTGTCCTTACGGCGGAGGGGCCGTCCACGGTATTCAAGTATTTCCTGAGATTTCGCGTTTGCCATCGGGTGACCTCCTGATGAATATCGTAACCAAATTGTAACACATTGTATCCCGATTGTCAACATCTAAACGTAAATTTGTATTCATTCCCAAAAATGAGGGAAAAACCACAAGATGTGGGGAAACGGAGAAGTTTTTCACCACAAATCTTGTGGATTTTTTGCGTCCGGGGCGATCCGGGCGGGGAGGGGGAAAAGCTTCTGTAAGAAAATAACAGTATCAGCATTGTAACTATTTTCCGGAAAATTCTTCTTGACAGCCGGGCGCGGCGGTGGTATAGTACAGACAGTCAAACGTATGAACACTTGCTCATATGAAAGGATGAATAACTATGGATGAGAACAGCGAGCTTCTATGTGAGGTGCCGGAGGCCCACGCCGACGTGGTGGAGAAGGTGCGGGACGTCCTGCCGGATGACGACACCCTCTACGAGCTGGCGGATCTTTTCAAGATGTTCGGGGACTCCACGCGGATGAAGATCCTGTTTGTGCTGATGGAGTCGGAGATGTGCGTCTGCGACATCGCGGAGCTTCTGGGGATCAGCCAGTCGGCCATCTCCCACCAGCTGCGGATCTTAAAGCAGAGCAAGCTCATCTCCTCCAGGCGCGAGGGGAAGAACATCATCTGCTTCCTGGCCGACGACCATGTGCGGGGCATCATCGACCAGGGCCTGTCCCATGTGCTGGAGTAAAAAAAGCGCGAGGCCTGCGGGCCTCGGCTGTCTCAATGATTTATTTTGAAGGAGGAGAACCGTATGAAAAAGAGCTACCGTCTCAAGGACTTAGACTGCGCCAACTGCGCCGCGAAGATGGAGCGGGGCATCAAAAAGCTGGACGGCGTCAACGACGCCAGCGTGAATTTCCTCACCCAGAGGATGACCGTGGACGCGGAGGAGTCCCGCTTCGAGGAGATCATGGACGAAGTGGTCAGGCTGTGCAAAAAGGTGGAGCCAGACTGCGTGATCTGCCGCTGAGGGCGCGGGGGGAGCCGCCGGACGGTGTTACATAGTATAATTAGGATCATGCGTAACGCGGTTCGGGGCTTTCCGCAACGGGAGAAGAGAAGGTTTGGAGGGATCTTTGTGACGAAACATCAAAAAGCCGATCTTGCGCGGATCTTGCTTGCCGGCGCGCTGTTTATCGCGGCGGAGCTGATCCCCGTCCAGGGGGTGTGGAAGCTCCTGCTGTTCCTGGTGCCCTACTTCACGGTGGGGTGGGATGTGCTGTGGCGCTCGGTGAGGAATATCGCCCACGGGCAGGTGTTTGACGAGAACTTCCTGATGTCCGTGGCGACGGTGGGGGCAATGGCCACCGGGGAATTTGCGGAGGCCGTGGCCGTCATGCTGTTCTATCAGGTGGGGGAGCTGTTCCAGTCCGTGGCCGTGGGGAAGAGCCGCAGCTCCATCGCGGCGCTTATGGATATCCGGCCCGAGTACGCCAACGTGATCCGGGACGGCGCCGCCGCCCAGGTGGACCCGGAGGAGGTGTCCGTGGGGGAGACCATCCTGATCCGCCCCGGGGAGCGGGTGCCTCTGGACTGCACGGTGCTTGAGGGGAGCGGCAGCGTGAACACCGCCGCCCTCACCGGGGAATCCGTCCCCAGGGACGTGGCCCCGGGGGACAGCCTGATCTCCGGCACCATCGTCATCAACGCGGCCCTCACCGCCCGGGTGAACAGCGTCTACGCGGAATCCACCGTGGCCAGGATCCTGGATATGGTGGAGAACTCCTCGGAGCGCAAGGCCCGGACGGAGAATTTCATCACCCACTTCGCCCGGTACTACACCCCCGCGGTCGTCTTCTCCGCCCTGGCGCTGGGGATCCTGCCGCCGCTGCTTCTGAGCCAGCCCTGGATGAAGTGGATCCACCGGGCGCTGGTGTTCCTGGTGGTGTCCTGCCCCTGCGCCCTGGTGATCTCGGTGCCCCTCAGCTTCTTCGGCGGCATCGGTGGGGCGTCAAAGCGTGGCATCCTGGTGAAGGGCTCCAACTATCTGGAGGCCCTGTCCGGCGCCAAAACAGTTGTGTTTGATAAGACCGGCACCCTGACGGAGGGGACCTTCCGGGTCACTGCCGTCCACCCCGTGGGGATGGAGGAGGGGGAGCTTCTGGCCCTGGCCGCCGGGGCGGAGCGGTTCTCCACCCACCCCATCGCCCGGGCCATTGCGGAGGCGGCCCCCGGGGAGGGGGCGGTCCCCTCGTCCGTGGAGGAGCTGGCCGGCCTGGGACTCAGGGCCTGCGTTGACGGGAAGACCGTCCTCGCCGGGAACGCCCGGCTTATGGAGACGGCCGCCGGCCTCTCGGTGCCGGAGGAGGAGCGGGCCGGTACCGTGGTGCATGTGGCCGTTGACGGTACATACGCCGGCGCGATCCTTATCAGCGACACGGTGAAGGAGGACGCGGCGGCGTCCGTGGCCCGCCTGCGGGAGATGGGCATCAAGACCGTGATGCTCACCGGGGACAGGGCCGCCGCGGCCAGAGAGACGGCCGGTAAGCTGGGTATGGATACCGTCCTCAGCGACCTTTTGCCGGAGGATAAGGTCTCGGCAATGGAGAACCTGATCCGGGAGAGCGCCGGGGCCGTGGCCTTTGTGGGGGACGGCATCAACGACGCCCCCGTCCTCATGCGCGCCGACGTGGGCCTGGCAATGGGCGCCCTGGGATCCGACGCCGCAATCGAGGCCGCCGATATGGTGCTGATGGACGATAAGCCCTCCAAAGTCCCGGAGGCCATCGCCATCTCCAGACGCACCATGACCATCGTGTGGGAGAATATCGTCTTCGCCCTGGCCGTGAAGCTGGCCATCCTTGTCCTGGGCGCCGTGGGAGCCGCCAATATGTGGCTGGCCGTGTTCGCTGACGTGGGTGTGGCCGTGCTGGCCATTCTGAATGCCCTAAGGGCCATGAAAACTTGATCCTCATTCCGTGAGGGGGCGGAGGCGTTCCCGTAGGGAAAGGTGTCCGCCCGAAGGGCGGACGGGGAATTTTACTTTCTCCTCTTTTGTGTTGACAAAAGAGGAGAAAGTAACAAAGAGGAGAAAAACAACCAGAGGGGGATTTCGATTTTCCCCCTCTGGACTCCCCTTTTAAAAACGACCAGTTAGGGGGCCGCGGCCCCCTACTGGAGAAACCCCCGGGGAGTCCCCCGGGGGTTTTCTGGACGAATGAGTATTGAGCAGCCACAAGGTGGTGTGCCGCGCCCGTTGGACTGAGGAGGTGGAAGTCGAGGGTGGCTTTTCGGAGACGACACCCTTCTCCGCCTTTTGAGGAGGTGGGACAGCGGGGACGGTTTTTTTGTACCACCAGTGCGCACACTGGTGTGACTAAAGAACCGTCCCCGTGTAACACCGGCTTTCCGGCAACGCACGACGCCGCCCTTCCCTGTTTCTTTTGCACCCCTCAATCATCGCGGCACGGGCCGCCGAGGGCGGCGGCCCCTACGGCAAATTTTAAAATTTTCCATGTTAACGCAACCGCTCTGTCATCCAACCCGCCCGGGCCGATGAGGTCATCGGCCCCTACAGGGGGACTCTTACGGACAGTAGGGACTGCTGCTGTCGATAACTCCCTGGACGGAGGCCATTATCGTTGGACGAGACTCCTGCCCCGGCGTTACAGAGGGACGGTTCTTTAGTCCCACCTGCGGTGTGACAAAAGAACCGTCCCTCAAGTCCTGCCTTTTTCGGAAGTCTGCAAGACGCTACATGACACAATGACACACCTCTGCGTGGGTGCTGCCCACCCATTCGATACAATTACCCCCGGGCAGCTCCCCGGGGGTTTCTCCAGTAGGGGGCCCGCAGGCCCCCTAACTGGTCGGTTCAAGGGGGTCCAGGGGGGAAATCGAAATCCCCCCTGGTCGGGAAACTTGTCAAGATTAGTGGACACCCAAAAGAGAGAAAAACATACTTGGTGTGCTGTATCCTATGCCAGAGTGGAG
>CANQFV010000018.1 GCA_947599875.1 uncultured Oscillospiraceae bacterium | reverse complement strand
CTTTGCCTCGCAAAAAATCCCTCTTGCCGCGCAAGTGTCCAGTCCGCAGACTGGTCGCGCAGCGCGGCAGCAGGAAAGGCCCGCCGGAATTCCGAAGAATTCCAGCGGGCCTTTCCGCACGCATCCCCTTGGCATTGAAAGGCCGCAGGGGTTTACCGTCAGGGTAGGAAGGCGCTGAAAGCTTCCGCGCCAGAAGACCCCTGTGGCCTGCCAAGCCGGCTTAAACCCCTGCGGCCTTTCAAGCCAGCGAAAATAAAGCCCCGCCCCTGGATTCCTCAGAATCCAGGGGCGGGGTTTTACAAAAATGAGGGAGAAACGCTTAGCTTTCGCTAAGTTTTGCGGATTGGGAGAACTCCGCGTAAAGCAATTCGGCGACAGTGGGGGCTATCGCCTTTATGGAGGAATCGCTTCATGTTGCATTATACAGGATACCCTTCAGTAAAGTGTGAATAAAGTGTATACAATTTGTGAAATTCCTCATTTTTTTGCCGGGGATCGGGGAAAAACTCAGCTTTTCCCGCCCTCCGCCTGGGGCGTCCGATTTTTGGACAGCTTCAGGTCAAACTGGAAGGTGGTGAGGCCGTCGCGGCTGGTGACGTAGATGGTGCTGCCGTGGCTGTCCAGAATGGTCTTGACGATATACAGGCCCAGGCCCACCCCGTCCCGGTCCATCGAGCGGGACTTGTCGGTCTTGTGGAAGCGCTCAAAAATCAGGGGCAGCTCCTCCTTGGGGATCGTCTCCCCCCGGTTGGCCACGGAGACGAAGGCCCGGCCCTCCTCCCGCCACAGCTTGAGGACGATCTTTGTGCCGGGGGTGGCGAATTTGGCGGCGTTGTCCAGGAGGTTATGCACCACCTGGGTGATGGCGTCCCCGTCCCCCACCACATAGACCGGCTCCTCCGGCAGGACGGTGTCCACGTCCAGATTCCTGGAGGTGATCTTCCCCTCCAGGCTCAAGAGGGACTGGCACACCACCTCCAAAAGGTCAAAGGAGCGGCTTTGCAGCTCCATCGGCGTCAGGGACTGGAGCTGGGACATATCCAGCATCCCCCGGACAAGCCGGGACAGGCGCTTTGTCTCCGAGGAGATGATCTGCAAATACTCCCCCTCCCGCTCCCGGGGCACGGTGCCGTCCAGAATGCCGTCGGCAAAGCCGGCTATGGTGGTCATGGGCGTCTTCAGCTCGTGGGAGACGTTGGCGATCAGCTCCCGGCGGCTCTTCTCGCTGCGCTGGAGGGAGTCGGCCATCACGTTAAAGGCCTCCGCCAGCTCCGACACCTCATCCCGGCGTCCGCCGGTGTGGACGCGGGGGGTGAAGTCCCCCCGGCTGTAGCTCCTGGCCGCGTCGGACATCTCCTTGATGGGGCGGCCGGTCTTCCGGATGACCACATAGGCCATAACCCCGCCCAGGATGCTCACCACCACGGCGGCAAACAGAAAGATCCTGGCGTAGCCCGCCCAGATGCCCCGGAGGGGTCCCCCGGCGTCGGAGAGGAAGATATACCCCACATTCCGCCCGGCGGGGAGGGCCATACCCACCACATACCGGGGGCTTTCAAAGGCGCCGTTCAGGGTGGTGAGTCCCCGGTAAAAGCCGCTCCTGTTGATCCGCGCCACGGCGTCGGCCGGGACGGACAGCCCCAGGTGGTAGCAGTTGGCCACCTCGTCGGAGCAGTTGAGGATCTGCCCCTGGATATCCGTGACAAGCATGTGGTAGCCCGCAAGGTCGGACATCCAGGTGAGGGTGGCGCCCATGTTCAGCGAGTCCAGCCCCGACTGCCACTGCTGGGCGTAGGAGCGGAGCATGGATCCCGCCGTGCCCGCCGCCTGAGTCATGCTCTCCAGCTGCTCCCGGAGGGTAAAGCTGTAGCTGATCCCGGCAAAGGCCATACCCATCACGAGAAGGCACACGGCGATGAGCAGAACGATAATAATGAAGTTTTTGACATAGACGCCGCTGAGAAGCTCCCGCAAGACAAAAAGCCCCCTTTTTCCCGGCTCCCCGGGATCACTCCTGGGTGGTGTTCAGCTCAAATTTGTACCCCACGCCCCAGACGGTCTTCAGGCTCCATTCCGGGGAGACGTTCTCCAGCTTCTCCCTGAGGCGCTTGATATGTACGTCCACCGTCCGGGAGTCCCCGAAGTAGTCAAAGCCCCACACCTCGTCCAAGAGCTGATTTCTGGTGTACACCCGGTTGGGCGACAGGGCCAGGTGGTAGAGAAGCTCCATCTCCTTGGGCGGGATATCCACGGGCTTCCCGTCCACGGTGAGGACGAAGGACTCCATGTCGATGATCAGCTTGTCAAAGACGAGCCGCCGCTTTGTCCCCTCCCCCTCAGAGGTGCCGTACCGGCGCAGGACGGCCCGGATCCGGGCCACCACCTCCTTCACGTCAAAGGGCTTTACGATGTAGTCGTCGGCGCCCATCTCCAGGCCCGACACCTTGTCAAACGTCTCCCCCTTGGCCGTGAGCATGATCACCGGCGTGTCCGCCTGGGCGCGGATTTTCCGCAGAACGCCCCAGCCGTCCAGCTTGGGGAGCATGATATCCAGCAGCACCAGCTCCGGACGGGAGCGCTCAAACTCCGCCAGGCCCCGCTCCCCGTCGTGGGCGATGGCCGTCATGTACCCCTCCCGCTCCAGATAGAGCCGAAGAAGCTCCGCTATGTTGGTGTCGTCCTCGACGACAAGGATCTTTTCCGCCATTTTTTCTTCCCCCCTGGGTGGTTGGTTGATCCGCGGCCCCGCCAAAAAGGCCCGGGCCGCCCGGGAACAGGCCAATGGCCTCTCCCAAACTGATTGTATCTATTATAATTTTTTCCCCGCGGCAAGGGTTAATTTTTTGTGAACAGCGCCGCGTCAATTCCCCAAAACCGGGTCTGCGGGATAACCGGCCGGGCCGCGCCGGTCAATGCGGTCATCCCCACCCTCCTCGCCGCGTATATATCCTATTATACCATACCCGTAAAGCGGAGAAAAGAAGGGTTATCAAGATCGTAACGCCGGGTCAAGAGTTTCCGATATTATGGGAGGCCGGTGTGACACGGGGACGGTTCTTTAGTCCCATCTCCGCTTTGCTCCGATGTGACGAAAGAACCGTCCCCTTTGTCCCACCTCCTCAAAAGACGGGAAGCCCCTCCGAAAAAGGCGGGACTGAGGGACGGTTTTTTTGTACCACCGCAGCGAAGCGGAGGTGTGACTAAAGAACCGTCCCTCTGTAACGCCGGGTCAAGAGTCTCGTTCAACGAGAATGACCTCCGTCCAAGGCACTATCGACAGCAGCGGTCCCTACTGTCCGTAAGAGTCCCCCTGTAGGGGCCGATGACCTCATCGGCCCGGGCGGGTTGGGTGACAGAGCGGTTGCGGTAAGACGGAAAACTTTAAGATTTGCCGTAGGGGCCGCCGCCCACGGCGGCCCGCGTCGTTGACTGAGGGCGGTATAATAAACGGGGAAAGGGCAGCGTCAAGCATCACCTTAAAGCCGGTGTTACACGGGGACGGTTCTTTTCGTCGTTGCGAAAGCCGCTTAACCTCGCCGCCACGCGAGCGTGACGGCTCAGGCGCGGGCTTTGCTCCTCCTCTCCCCACGCAATCACGATTGCGTGGGGCCCCTGCGACAAGAAACCGTCCCCGCTGTCCCACCTCCTCAGAAGACGGGAAGTTCCTCCGTGAAAGGCGGGACTTGAGGGACGGTTCTTTTGTACCACCGCAGCGAAGCGGAGGTGTGACAAAAGAACCGTCCCTCTGTAACGCCGGGTGAAGGCCCCCGGTCAACGGACAATCCTCCGTCCCGCGTCCCCAATCCAAATATTTTTTCCAAGGACATGTGCCTTGGAAAAAATCCCTTATGCCGCGCAAGTGACCAGTCCGCAGACTGGTCGCACAGCGCGGCAGCAGGAAAGGGCCCATCGAATTCCGCAGAATTCGATGGGCCCTTTCCGCACGCATCCCCTTGGCAGAAAAAGGGTTATGGGTTCTCATCAGAGAACCCATAACCCTTTTCCGCCAGTTTATTTATCCCGTTCATGCTCCAGCACCGCGCCGGTGGCGGCGTCGATCTTGTACTCGTACTCCCAGCCGTTGGAGTTAAACTCCACCTCGTACACCGTTCTCCCGTCGTCCCGGTCTTTTTCGCACTTCAGGCGGGAGACCTGGGACTCGGAAAGTCCGGCGTGGCGCAGGGCCGCGTCCTTGGCGGCCTGGGCGCCGATGTCCCCGGACTGGGGCTGGCCGGAGCCGGCCTGGTTGTGGTTGTGCAGGACGTTGTCGCATTTTTCCGACTCGAACTTCACCACGTCACCGGTGGCGGCGTCCACGTCGCAGTCATACACCGTGCCGTCGCACTCAAATTCCAGTTCGTAGTAGTGCCGGCCGTTATCATAGTCGTGTTCCACCCGGATCCAATCCACGGCGGCGGTGATCCCGGCCCGCTTCAGGGCCGCGTCCTTGGCCGCCGCCTCGCCGATGTCCCCGGTGGAGCCGGGATCCGTGGCGGGAGGCGTCACGGCGCCGGGCCGCTTCTCCACCTCGCCCTTGAGAATGGCCCCGGTGGCGGCGTCGATCTCGTAGTCATACTCGTTTGTATCGGTGTAGAAGTCCACGTCGTACACCGGCCTTCCGTCCTCATAGTCCGCCTTGGCGTGGAGGAAGGTGACCTCCGCCGCGGAGAGTCCGGCGTCCTTCAGGGCCGCGTCCTTGGCCGCCTCCGCCCCGATGTCCCCGGTCTGGGCGGGTTTGGAAGGCGTATCCGGCTGCGTGGGTTGAGCGGGCGTATCCGGCTGTGTGGGTTGGGAGGGCGTATCCGGCTGCGTGGGTTGGGTGGGCGTATCCGGCTGATCCGGCGTGGAGGGCGTATCCGTCTGTGTGGGGGCGGTGTAGCGGTAATCCGTCTCCTCCCGCAGGACTTTCCCGGTCTGGCCGTCCACCTCGTACTCAAACTCCCATCCCCGGCACCAGAATTCCACCTCAAAATGGCCGTCCTGGGCGTCGTACCGGCTTTCGATATTCAGGAAGTTGCCGATAAGCTCCGGGTGCTGCTGGGAAAAATACTCGGCGGCGGCGTTAAAGGCCTCATCCTCGGTGGTAACAGCCTGGTCGGGGAGGGCCTCCGGCGGCACACGGCTGGTGAGGATCTCACCGGTAAAGGCGTCGATCTCATACTTGTACTCCTTGCCCCCCCAGTTGATCTCCACCTCGTAGTTGGGGACGGGGTCGTCGATCTCCGGGTCAACCTGGGTAAACTGGGTGAGATAACCGTCGATGCCGCTGACCCCGGCGCTCTCCTCGGCGATGCGGGCGGCGGCGTCGCGCCCGATGAGCATGGCCGGCGCGCCGATGTGGATGAGGTCCCGCAGCTCCTCCACGGAGAGCTTGGACAGCTCCGCGAAATCCAGGGAGGAATTGAGATCCAGCACCTGGTTGACCAGGGCCGCCTTGCCGGAGGAGATGTTGTTCTCCTGGGCCTGCTTATCCAGCTCCCGGCCGCCGGTCACGCTCTGGCTCATCACCCCGGCGGAGTTGGAGGCGGTTTTCAAAACCCCGTCCACCGTGGCCACAAGCTCCGCCTGGAGCCTGGCGCCCCGGGACTGATCCCGGTCCTCCACGGAGATGAGGATGGCGGAGCTGAGGCTGTCCAGATATCCGGCCCGGACAATGGCCCCCACAATGGCGTTGACGGCCACGTCCAGCTTGGCCCCCTCCAGATCCGCGCCGCCCGACATGGAGGACAGAATCTCCCCGGCCTCCCCGTTCAGGGCCAGGCACTTCAAAACCCGCTGGGAGGCGTTGACCCGCAGCTCGATGCTGGGGTTCACATCCAGGGATACCACCGTGGCCACGGCCACGTTCCGGGAGTAGTAGACGCCGCCCGCCCCGCCGATCAGGGCCACGGCCAGAATGGCGGCCACAAGGCCGATCCAGCGGTTTTTCTTTTTCAAATGATTGGTCTTTTCCATCTTGATGGCTCCTTTCCCGTTGTCAACAGCGGAGAGGAGCCGCTCCAGCCCGTCGGGGGCCGAACGCTCTATGGCGTTTTTCAGCTTGCGTTCCATTTCCTGATCCGTCATATGTCATCCTCTCCTCTCTCAAATCCCGCACGCAGCTTGGCAATGGCGCGGCTGTATTTTGACAGGACGGTGTTCAGCGGAAGGCCAAGGAGCTTGGCGATCTCCCGGTGCTTAAGGCCCGCCGCGGCGTGGAGAAGTACGATCTGCCTGGAATCCCCGTCCAGGGACCCCAGCGCCCACTGTAAAAGCGCCCGGTCCTCCGCCTCCAGCCCCCGGTCCCGGTCGGGAATGGCGTCCCATTCCTCCGCTGTCAGCTCAGCCCGCCTCTTTTTCCGCCGCAGCTGGGTGAGGCACAGGTTCCTCGTTACGGTCATGAGCCATGCCATCGGCGACCCCTTGGCCCTGTACCCGGCGGCACAGTCCCACACCCGCAGGAACGCGTCGTGGCAGATCTCCTCGGCCTCGTGGGTGTTCCCCAATACCGACAGAGCCAGTGCGTAGACGGCCGCGTGGGTGCGGATGTACAGCTCCCCCAGGGCCTCCTTGTCCCCCGTGCCGACCCGTGAAAGCAGCCCCTCGAGTTCGGCCGCCTCCCGGGCTTCCTCAATGGTTTCCTCCGACTCCATGTGATCCACTCCTGTCAATTAAGTAACGCATAAGATGGAAAAATTATTGCAAGGAAAAGAAATTTTTTCCGTTTTTCGAGAAAAAGCCAATAAGCGCCGTAAAACCCATCTCCCGTGGGGCACGGAGAGAGGTATCCTCCCCGGGAAACCGCCCCCGACATCCCCACCAGCTCAGTCCCAAGGGCGCGCCACACCACCGTGTGGCCGCCTAAAGCCGATTCGTCCCCGCGCCTCCGGGGGACTCCCCGGGGGTTTCTCCAGTAGGGGGCCGCGGCCCCCTAACTGGTCGGTTCAAGGGGGTCCAGGGGGGAAATCGAAATCCCCCTCTGGTCGGTTTTCCCTCTTTGTTACTTTCTCCCTTTTGACGAAATCAAAAGGGAGAAAGTAAAATCCCCCGTCCGCCCGCAGGGCGGACACCATATTTCCCCGTCGGGGAAAAGCCCCGTCCCCCTCCGGGGGACTTCTCCTCTCCGCCCTCCGGGCGGCCATCATTCCATTTTCGCTGGCCTCTCAGGCCATCCCCTCACCGAGGTATGCCTTCAGATTCGCGACAGCAATGTCCATCACCCTGCGGCGGCAGGTCTGGGGCGTCCAGGCCACATGCGGAGTGATAAAGCAGTTGGCGCATGCCAAAAGAGGATTATCAGGGGTGATGGGTTCCACGGAAACCACATCCACCCCGGCGGCGTACAGCTTCCCGGACTTCAGGGCCTGCGCCAGAGCCTTCTCGTCCACAAGGCCGCCCCGGCCCGTGTTGATGAGGATCGCCCCATCCTTCATCTTCCCGATGGTCTCCCGGTTGATGAGCTTCCGGGTGTCGTCGTTCAGCGGGCAGTGGAGGGACACCACGTCCGACTGGCGCAGCAGTGTATCAAGATCGGTGTACGTCCCGATCTCCCGGCCCTCCGGCGTCTCCCGGCTGCCCGCGGCCAGCACCCGCATCCCCAGGGCCTTGGCGATCCGCCCCGTCTGCCGGCCGATCTGGCCGAAGCCGACGATCCCCATTGTCCGGCCGGAAAGCTCCATCAGCGGCGCCTCCCAGAAGCAAAAATCCTCGCACCTCTGCCACTCCCCGGCGTGTACGGCGGCGGAGTGGACCCCCACCTTGGAGCAGATCTCCAGAAGCAGGGCGATGGCGTGCTGGGCCACGGCGTCAGTGGAATAGGCCGGGATGTTGGTGACGGTGACGCCCTTTTTCTCGGCGTAGGCGCAGTCGCACACGTCCTTCCCCGTGGACAGCAGGCCCACATATTTCACCCCGGGGCAGGCGTCCAGCACAGCCGCCCGCACAGGCGTCTTGTTGGTGATGACGATCTGCGCGTCCCCGATGCGCCGGATGATCTCCTCCGTGTCAAACTTGGGCGTCCGGTCATAGACCGTCAGCTCCCCCAGGGCCGCGAACCCCTCCCAGCTCAAATCACCGGGGTTCTCCGTGTGGCCGTCCAGGATCACGATTTTCATACGGTTCCTCCTTCCGCCGGGGCTGTCCTCGGCCCCCGGCCGGAAATCCGTGGCGGCAAGAAGCTCTTGACGCCGCCGGTTTCAGCCTTTATTATAGTCTTGTTACCGCGAAAGTCAATGTGGGAGGGTGACTTTTATGCCATTTCCTTGTGCTATCTGCCCCAGAAAATGCGGCGCGCCGCGGGACGCCCTCACCGGCTCCGGCTTCTGCGGCCAGGGCCTTACGCCCCGTGTGGCCCGCGCCGCCCCCCACATGTGGGAGGAGCCGCCCCTGTCCGGTGAGCGCGGCAGCGGCGCCGTCTTTTTTGCCGGGTGCAACCTCCGGTGCGTCTACTGCCAGAATTACGCCCTCTCCCGGGGGGAGGCCGGCGTCCCCGTGACGCCGGAGGATCTGCGCCGGATCTACCGCCGCCTCCTTGACCAGGGGGTCCATAACATCGACCTTATCACCGCCTCCCACTTCCTGGACGCCGTGGTGGAGAGCCTGACACCGCCCCTGCCCGTGCCGGTGGTGTGGAACACCTCGGCCTACGAGTCCGTTGCCGCCCTGCGGCGCCTGGAGGGCCGGGTCCAGATCTATTTGCCGGACATGAAGTACGCCGATCCCGCCCTGGCGGGCAAGTATTCCGCCGCGCCGGACTACCCGGAGACGGCGAAGGCCGCCATTTTGGAGATGTTCCGCCAGACCGGCCCCTATGAGCTGGACGAAAACGGCCTCCTGCGCCGGGGCGTCCTGATCCGGCACCTGGTTTTGCCTAACGCGCTGGACAACACAAGACGCGTAATTGACTGGGTTTCTCAGGCTTTTCGGCCGGGAGAGGTACTTTTTTCACTGATGAGCCAGTATACGCCGATGGGCATGGCGGAGGCGTTTCCGGAGCTGAACCGGCGGCTGACTCCGGAGGAGTACGCCCAGGCCATGCGATACATGGAAGAAAGTCCCATTGCGGACGGATTTTACCAGGAGCTTTCCTCCGCTAAAGAGGAGTACACCCCGGACTTCGATCTGACGGGCGTTCTGCCCTGATTTTGGCAAAAACCGCCCCCTGGGGGCCCGGCGGCGGGAAAAAGCCCCTGAATTTCGGGAGATCTCCCGAAATTCAGGGGCTTTTTCAACATCTTTTTCCGGGCGGAGGGCGCCGTCCGGCCCGTTTTCCGGGCGGAAAAAAAGTATCGCCCAAGGACACTTTGGCGATACTTTTTGGCACATTATGCGATTTTCAGGGACAAATTCAGTTCATTGCGTTGAGTTTTGCGTCAAGAGCGCTCTTTTTATGAGCGGCGTTGTTCTTGTGGATCAGTCCCTTCGCCGCCGCCTTGTCAACGGTCTTCACGGCAACTTTATAGGCAGATTCGGCATCGCTGCGGCTTCCACCGGTAACTGCCGCGTCGAACTTTTTCAGAACCGTTTTCAGCTCAGATTTGTCCGATTTGTTCCGAATATTGCGAGCTTTGCCGATAAGAACGCGCTTTTTGGCTGATTTGATGTTGGGCATTTCCTGGCCACCTCCTCCTATAAAGTCACGCCTAACCGTGTTTTTTTGAAGTTTTGCCGGTTTTGGCCGGATTTATCTCAAAAAATCGGTCACGTTTATTCGTGCGGAATGATATTTTAACATAAGGCGGGGGAATTGGCAAGTGTTTTTTTGATTTTTTTGCCGGGTTTTCCGCACATTTTCCGCCGTTGTGGGCATACTATTTTCATCACACAAGATATGGGGGGTTGTGCCGTTGCTTTCACGCCGATCCGATTTGGCCCAGGAGGCCAAAACCATCTGGAGCGAGGAGAATATCGGCGCCCTGGAGGGCGTCCGGGAGGAGGAATTTGAGAAAAACGGCTTCCGGATCGTGAAGGTCCACATCACCGGCGACCGGGCCGCCGAGGAATTATGTAAACCAAAGGGCGTGTACGTCACCGTGGAGCTGGGGCGGTTCCTTCGCCGGGAGGATCAGTCCTTCGCCGGGTGCGCCCAGGTGATCGGGGAGATCCTGTCCCGCCTGCTGCCCCCGCCCCGGGATCCCGCGGCGGTGGACGGGACGGTCTTAGTGGTGGGGCTGGGCAACCCCGCCGTCACCCCGGACGCCGTGGGACATCTCGTTTTGAAAAGCACCCTGATCACCCGGCACCTGCTGCGTCAGATGCCCCGGGAGTTTGCCTCCCTGTCCTCCGTGGCGGCGGTGGAGCCGGGGGTCCTGGGCACCACGGGGCTGGAGAGCGCCGACGTGGTATCCGCCGTGGCCCGGGAGCTGCGGCCCGCCGCCGTCATCGCCGTGGACGCCCTGGCCTCCCGGAGCATGGACCGGGTTTGCCGGACGGTGCAGATCTCCGACACCGGCATCGTCCCCGGCTCCGGGGTGGGCAACGCCAGGGCGGCCCTGTCCCGGGAGACCCTGGGTGTCCCGGTGATCGCCCTGGGGGTGCCCACGGTGGTGGACGCCGCCACCCTGGCCCTGGATATGGCCCGGGAGGCCGGGGCCGACCTGGACGCCCAGGCCCTGCGGCCCCACGCCGGGCGGATGATCGTCACCCCCCGGGAGATCGACGCCAGCGTGGCGGCCAT
Source organism: uncultured Oscillospiraceae bacterium (assembly GCA_947599875.1). GTDB lineage: Bacteria > Bacillota > Clostridia > Oscillospirales > Oscillospiraceae > RUG626. The sequence continues at coordinate 38,934 of CANQFV010000018.1, read as the reverse complement.
TTCCCGGCTCATGGGCTACGGGATCAACATGGCCCTCCACCCCGGCCTCACCGTTCAGGACATTGACGCCCTGATCTGCTGAAAGTTTTATTCGTGGATTTGGTAGTGTACTCCGGCGTTGTTTCGCGTGAAGCAATTTACTGCTTTACTACGCGAAAATGTTTCACGCGAAACAATTTCTCCCACTAAAGCGAACCGGCCGGAAAACGGGGAAGGCGAGGCGGCGGGGGAGCAAAAAGAATTCACGAAATGTATCTTGAAATGCAGGTGGGAATCGTATATAATAAGGGAGCTTTCAGGAGCCGGTAGACGGCCCTCCCCCGGGGAGCCGGGCCGGGGCCAGGATGCGGAGGAAGAACCAGATGGGAAAGATCATAGCCGTGGCCAACCAGAAGGGCGGCGTGGGGAAGACCACCACCGCCGTGAACCTGACGGACGCCCTGAAAATCAAAGGCAAACGGGTGCTGCTGGTGGACGCGGATCCCCAGGGGAACGCCACATCCGCGATGGGCGTGGACAAGGGGCGGGTAAAAACCGGCACCTATCAGGTGCTGATCGGCGAGAGCGCGGCCCCAGACGCCCTGGTGAAGACGAAATACGGAGACCTGCTGCCCTCCAACAAGTCCCTGTCCGGGGCGCTCATTGAGCTTGTGGACATGCAGGAGCGGGAATACATATTAAAAAAGGCCCTGGAGGGTCTGCGGGAGCGGTACGACTACATCCTCATCGACTGCCCGCCGTCCTTAGAGCTGTTGACACTCAACGCCCTGGTGGCAGCGGACACGGTGCTGGTGCCGGTACAATGTGAGTACTTCGCCTTGGAGGGGCTCTCCGATCTGACGGGCACCATCCGGATCATCAAGCGCAAGCTCCACCCGGGGCTGGAGCTGGAGGGGGTCGTCCTCACCATGTACGACGGCAGGACGAACCTCAGCCCTCAGGTGGCGGCGGAGGTGAAGAAGTTCTTCCGGGACAAGGTGATGAAGACGGTGATCCCCCGGAATGTGCGCCTGTCCGAGGCGCCCAGCCACGGGAAGCCGGTTTTGGAATACGATTTCCCCTCCAAGGGGGCGCAGGCGTACCTGAGCCTGGGGCGGGAGATCATCGAGAGGAACGAGGGGAGAAAATAAATGGCGAAAGGCTTGGGCAGCGGACTGGCGGCCCTGTTGGGGGACAAGTCCATAGACACCGGCGGGAGCGTGGAGATGCTCCCCATTGGGCGCATCGAGCCAAGGGCGGAACAGCCCAGAACGAAATTTGACGAGGAGAAGCTGGCGGAGCTGACCCAGTCCATCCGGGAGCATGGCCTTATCCAGCCCGTGGCGGTGCGGCCCCTGGGGGACGGGTACTACCAGATCATCGCCGGGGAGCGGCGGTGGCGGGCGGCCCGGGAGGCGGGCCTTACGGAGATCCCCGCCAACATCTTAGAGGCCGACGAGAAGACCACGGCGGAGCTGGCACTCATCGAGAACCTCCAGCGGGAGGATCTGACGCCGATGGAGGAGGCCAGGGGCTACCAGGGCCTTATCCGGGAGTACGGCATGACCCAGGAGCAGGTGGCAGATCGGATCGGCAAGTCCCGGCCCGTGGTGGCCAACTCCCTGCGGCTGCTGCGCCTTGCCGGCCCCGTCCAGGAGATGGTGGAGGACAAGCGCCTGTCCCTGAGCCAGGCCAGGGCCATCTTAGAGCTGGACGACCCCACCCTGCAAAAGGAGGCGGCAGACCGGGCGGTGAGCCAGGGCCTGTCCGTAAAGGCCACGACACAGCTGGTGAAGAAGCTGGCCGCTCAGGAGGACCCCCGGGGCAGGGCCGCCCGGGCTATGAAGAAAAATCCCCGGCTGGGGCCGGACGGAGTGGACTATGTGGCCGACTTGGAGTGGGAGATGGGGCGCATCTTAGACCGGAAAGTGACCATCGACCACACGGAGAAGGGCGGCGTCATGAAGCTGAGCTACACCAGCGACGACGACCTCTATAACCTGTGTACCGCCATCAGGAGGTGCAGGAGGAAATGAAGTTAGAGCGGAGAAACGGCGCCCCCGACGGGGAGACGCAGGAGCAGCGGCAGGAGCCGTCCGCACCCCGGTACTCCCGGAAGAGGGAGATTTCGGTGATCATCTACACAACGGTGCTTTTTGTTGTGGCGCTGGCCCTCATCGGCCTGAGCTATGGGATGCAGCACCGGACAAACGCGGCCCTGACGGATATCACCCGTCAGCACGGGGAGACCATGAAGAACCTGGAGGAGCTTCAGCGGGAGAACGAGACGCTGCAAAAGAAGCTGGAGGCGGCCCAGGTGCTTTCCCAGCTGCTGAACACCGACGATGCGGAGCTGCGCCAGGCGCTGCTGCGGCGCATGGACGACTTAGAGCCGTATTTGGATGGGGAAAATCTGGATATTTACAAGGCGTATGTGGCCAATATCCCGGAGGGGGAGAGATAAAATGATCGATATCAAACTGATCCGCGAAAACCCGGAGCTTGTCCGGGAGAACATCCGCAAGAAGTTCCAGGAGGCCAAGCTGCCCCTGGTGGACAGGGCGCTGGAGCTTGACCGGCTCAACCGGGCCGCCATCAACGAGGCCAGCGAGCTGAGGGCCAGGCGAAACCAGCTGTCCAAGCAGATCGGCGCCCTGATGGGCCAGGCCAAAAAGGACCCGGCTAAGGCCGGGGAGGCGGAGGCGCTGAAGGCCCAGGTGAAGGCCGACGGGGAGAGGCTGGCACAGCTGGAGGAGCTGGAGGGGAAATACGACGGGGAGCTGCGGGCCGTGATGATGCGCATCCCCCAGATCATCGACCCCTCGGTGCCCATCGGCCCCGACGACAGCTGCAACGTGGAGGTCCAGCGCTTCGGGGAGCCGAAGGTGCCGGATTTTCCCATCCCGTACCACACCCAGATCATGGAGAGCCTGAACGGCATCGACTTAGACGGCGCCAGGCGCGTGGCGGGGAACGGCTTTTACTATCTCATGGGGGACGTGGCGCGCCTGCACGAGGCGGTGCTGGCCTACGCCAGGGACTTTATGATCGGAAAGGGCTTTACCTATGTGATCCCGCCCTTTATGATGCACGGGGCCATTGTGGAGGGGGTCATGAGCCAGTCGGACATGGACGCCATGATGTATAAGATCGAGGGGGAGGATCTGTACCTCATCGGCACAAGCGAACACTCCATGATCGGCCGGTATATCGACCAGATCATCCCGGAGGCCAGCCTGCCCCACACCCTGACCAGCTACTCCCCCTGCTTCCGGAAGGAGAAGGGCGCCCACGGCCTGGAGGAGCGGGGAGTCTACCGTATCCACCAGTTTGAGAAGCAGGAAATGATCGTGATGTGCAAGCCGGAGGACTCCATGACCTGGTATGAGCGGATGTGGAACTACTCCGTGGAGCTTTTCCGGAGCATGGACATCCCCGTGCGGCAGCTGGAGTGCTGCAGCGGCGACCTGGCCGACCTGAAGGTGAAGAGCTGCGATATCGAGGCCTGGAGCCCCAGGCAGGAGAAGTATTTTGAGGTCTGCTCCTGCTCCAACCTGGGGGACGCCCAGGCCAGGCGGCTGAAGATCCGCATCCGGGGGGAGGACGGGAAGATGACCCTGGCCCACACCCTGAACAACACGGTGGTGGCCCCGCCCAGGATGCTCATCGCCCTCTTGGAGAACAACCTGTGCGCCGACGGCAGCGTCCGGATCCCGGAGCCGCTGCGGCCCTACATGGGCGGGAAGGAGCGGCTCGTCCCGGCAAAGTGAGCCGCCGCCCCGGCGGGGGCGGATAAGATGTTGTCAATTTAATTTAGCATAATCAATACAAGGAGGAAAAAAACTATGAAAGCAATCTGGAAGGTACTTATCGGGGCCGCGGCCGTGGCGGCGGTGACACCGTATAAGGTGGAGAAGGACGAGGAGAACGGGAAGGTGAAGGTGACAGCCGCCACCTGGGCCGCTACCTACACCAAGAACGACCAGCAGCCGGTCATCACCGTGAGCCTGCTGCCCTCCCTGTCCAAGACCGGGAAAGAGGAGTGCTGCTGTGAAGATGAGGCGTGCTGCTGCGGCGAGGACGACTGCTGCTGCGATGAGGAGGCCGGGGACGACACCGACATCACCATCGAGGTGGAGACGGCGGAGCCTGAGGCGCCCCAAGAGGCGTAAGGGCACCTGACGGGAGGAGACACGGGATGAAAAAGTTTCTCAACGAGTTTAAGGCCTTTGCCATGCGGGGCAACGTCATGGATCTGGCCGTGGGCGTCATCGTAGGCGGCGCCTTCTCCAACATCACCAATTCCCTGATCAACGACATCATCATGCCCATCATCGGCATCTTCGTGGGGGAGGACACCTTCGCGGCGCTGAGCTTCCACATTGGGCCGGCGCAGATCATGATCGGGAACTTTATCCAGGCCGTCTTCAACTTCATCATCCTGGCCTTCGTGGTGTTCTGCCTGGTGAAGGTCATCAACGCCATGCACCGGAAGAAGGGGGAGGCGCCCCCCGCGCCCCCCGCGCCCAGCAAGGAGGAAGTCCTGCTCACCGAGATCCGGGATCTGCTGGCCAAGAAGTGAGATGCCGGCTAAAATCATAGCCCGGGGCGCCCAGGCCCTGGGCGTCAGCCTGCCACAGGGGGCGGCGGAGGCATATGTCCGCTACCTGCACGCCCTGGAGAGGGCAAACAGGGACTTTAACCTCACATCCGTGGAGGATGTGGAGGAGGCGGCGACCGTACACATCCTGGACTCCTTGGGGGTCCTGGGATGCATCGACCTGAGGGGCAAGAGCCTCATCGACGTGGGGACGGGCGGGGGCCTGCCCGGCGTGGCGCTGAAGATCGCCGTGCCGGAGGCGGAGCTGACGCTGCTGGACGCCACGGAGAAGAAGATCCGGTTTTTGGAGGAGTATCTCCGGGGCGCGGGGCTGGAGGCGGCGTGTGTCTGCGGCCGGGCCGAGGAGCTGGGGCGCGATGCGTCATACCGGGAGCGGTACGACGCGGCGGTGTCCCGGGCCGTGGCCAGGCTCGATATGCTCGCGGAGCTGTGCCTGCCCCTGGTGCGGCCGGGGGGACGGTTCCTGGCCATGAAGGCCGGGGACTCCGACGAGGAGATCCGGGGGGCGCAGCGGGCCATCGAGACCCTGGGGGGACGGCTGGAGCAGGTGTACGAGTACAGCCTGCCCGGCACCGGGATCCTCCGGCGGGTGGCGGTGGTGGAGAAGGTGCGGCCCACCCCGGAGCAGTACCCCAGACGGTGGGCGGCAATCAAAAAACACTGGCTTTGAAGGCCGCTTTGCGGCCTTCAAATGCCAAGGGGGACGGAAGCTGGCGGAAAAGGCCTGAAGGCCTTTTCCTGCCAAGGGGATGCGTGCGGGAATACGGCCCAAAATGTGAATTTTGTGCCGTATTCCCTGCTGCCGCGCTGCGCGCACGGCCCGAAGGGCCGTACACTTGCGCGGCAAGAGGGATTTTTTCCAAGGCACATGTCCTTGGAAAAAATATTTGAAATTTTGAGTTTTTTTGCGAGGCAAAGCCCCGCAAAAAATGTTTGGATTTGAGATTTTTTTGGGAATATACGGCCCCGATACGTTGTATCGGGGCATTGCGGCGTGGGGAACAACATTTTTTCCGAATTTCGGGGGATGGGGTGTTTCTCATCCCTTTTGCGGGGGAGCCCGCAGGCAGTGAGGGGGAGCTATGGAAATTCTGACAAGGGCCATTGTGAAGGAGGACTCCGTCCGGACGGTGCTGGAGGCCATCGAGGCGGGGCGGTGCCCCGCTCTGCTCAGCGGCGCCGGGGCTTTGCCCAGGGCCCACGCCGCCGCGGCGATGCAGCTGGCAACGGGCCGGCCGCTGGTGGCGATTTGCGCCGACGAGGCGGAGGCCAGGCGGATGGCCGAGGATCTGGGGGCCTTTACGGGGGCCGTGCCGCGGCTGCTGCCGGGGCGGGATTTCATCTTCTACAACGCGGAGGGGGTGTCCCGGGACGCGGAGCGGGAGCGGATCGGAACGCTGTACGCTATGCTGGCCGGGCAGGCGCCGGTGGTGGTGGCCACGCCCGACGGGCTGATGACCAGAACCATGCCGCCGGAGACCATGCGGGAGCTGGCTGTCCGGCTCCGGGTGGGGGAGGACAGCGACCTTGCGGCGCTGACAGATAAGCTCACCCGGGCCGGGTACGAGAGGACTGAGCAGGTGGAGGGCGCGGGGCAGTTCGCGGTGCGCGGCGGGATCCTGGATGTGTTCTCCCCGGCGGAGGAGTACCCCGTGCGGTGCGAGTTCTGGGGGGATACGGTGGACTCGATGGGGTTCTTCGACGTGTCCAGCCAGAGGCGGATGGAGAATATCGACGAGTGTGTGATCCTCCCGGCCAGGGAGGCGCCGGTTTCCGCCGCCCAGGGGGGCGAGGCGGGCCTTACGCAGCGCATGGAGGAGTACGGCAAGCGGCTCCTGCGGCGGAAAAGCACAAAGCGGGAGCTGCTGGAGAGCATTTTGGCGGATGTGAACCGGGTGCGGGAGGGGCGGGGCCTCCCGGCCTCCGACCGGTATCTGGATCTGCTGTTTGACCCGGCCAGCGGCGTGGACTACATCCCCGGGGACGCCGTGGTAGTCCTGGGGGAGCCGGGGAGGCTGGCCGAGCGGGTGAAAAACACCGTCTGGCAGCTGGGGCAGGATCTCACCAGCCTCCGGGAGGCCAACGTCATGGAGGGCGGGCCGGAGCGGCTGACGGAGGACTGGGAGTCCGTGATCCGGCGGCTGGGGGATTTCCCCGTGGTGATGATGGCGAGCTTCACCGCCAGCCAGTACCCCATGCGGCCCAGGACGCTGGCCACGCTCACGGCCAAGCAGCTGCCCAGCTACGGCGGGAGCCTGGATACGGCGGCCAGTGATATCGCGCACTACAGAAGATCCGGGTACTCCGTCATCGTGCTGGTGCGGGACCGGCGGCGGGGGGAGATCCTCAAGGAGTTTTTGGAGAGAAAGGGGATCCCCACGGCCTACGATTTTCAGCTGGCCAAGCTCCCGGAGCGGGGGGACTGCGTCATCGCCGTGGGCGCTCTCAGCGCCGGGCTGGAGTACCCGGGGATGAGGCTGGCGGTGATCACCGAGGGGCAGCTGACCCAGGGATTTTTCCGGAGGAAGGCGAAAAAGAAGCTGCCCTCCAACCGGCAGAAGCTGGACAGCTTTACGGATCTGTCACCCGGGGATCTGGTGGTCCACGAGACATACGGCATCGGACGCTTCGCCGGGATGGTGAAGCGGGAAGTGGACGGGGTGCAGAAGGACTACATCAAGATCGCCTACGCCGGGACGGACAGCCTGTACATCCCCGCCACACAGCTGGACGTGGTGTCCAAGTACATCGGCGCCGGGGAGGACGCCGTCGTGAAGCTGTCCAAGCTGGGCGGCGGCGACTGGGCCAGGGCAAAATCCAAGGCCAAGGCGGCGGTGAAGGATCTGGCGGAGGGCCTTTTAAAGCTCCAGGCGGAGCGGCAGAAGGCCAACGGCTTCGCCTTCTCGCCGGATACCCCCTGGCAGAGGGAATTTGAGGACAACTTTGAATATCAGGAGACGGACGACCAGCTCCGGGCCATCCGGGAGATCAAGGAGGATATGGAGAGCCGCGCGCCGATGGACAGGCTGCTGTGCGGGGACGTGGGGTACGGAAAGACGGAGGTGGCCATGCGCGCCGTGATGAAGTGCGTCATGGACGGGCGGCAGGCGGCGATCCTGGTGCCCACCACCGTTCTGGCCCAACAGCACTACCAGACGGCGGTGCGGCGCTTCGACGGGTTCCCCGTGAGCATCGAAGTCCTCAGCCGCTTCCGCTCCTCCGCCCAGGTGAAAAAGGCCCTCCAGGGGATCCAGGACGGGACGGTGGACATCGTTATCGGCACCCACAAGCTGCTGCAAAAGGACGTCCGGTTTAAAAAGCTGGGCCTTCTGGTGGTGGATGAGGAGCAGCGCTTCGGTGTCCAGCACAAGGAGCGGCTGAAGGAGATCGCCAGAACCGTGGACGTGCTGACCCTGTCGGCCACGCCCATCCCGCGGACCCTGAATATGGCCCTGTCCGGCGTGCGGGATATGTCCACCATCGAGGAGCCGCCCTCCGACAGGCAGCCGGTGCAGACGTATGTGATGGAGCATGACTGGGGCGTGCTGGCCGACGCCATCCGCCGGGAGATCGGGCGCGGGGGGCAGGTGTACTACCTGCACAACAAGATCGACACCATTGAGCGGGCCGCCGGGAAGATCCGGGAGCTTGTCCAGGACGTCACCGTGGCCGTGGCACACGGCAGGATGGAGGAGGAGCGGCTGAACGAGGTGATGGAGGCCGTCCAGGCCGGGGAGATCCAGGTGCTTGTGTGTACCACCATCATCGAGACGGGCATCGACATCCCCAACGTGAACACCCTGATCATCGAGGACGCGGACAAGATGGGGCTGGCACAGCTCCACCAGCTGCGCGGGCGGGTGGGGCGCTCCTCCAGGCGGGCCTTCGCGTATTTCACCTTCCGCCGGGACAAGGTGCTGACGGAGGTGGCGGAAAAGAGGCTCTCCGCCATCCGGGAGTTTGCGGAGTTCAACTCCGGGTTCAAAATCGCCATGCGGGATCTGGAGATCCGGGGCGCGGGGAATATCCTGGGGGCGGAGCAGTCCGGGCACATGATGAGCGTGGGGTACGATATGTATCTGAAGCTCCTGGAGGAGGCCGTCCACGAGGAGAAGGGCGAGCGGGTGCCGGAGATGCCGGAGTGTTCCGCCGACCTGGCCGTGTCCGCCAACATCCCGGAGACGTATGTCAAGTCCACGGAGCAGAGGATGGATCTGTACCGGCGCATCGCCCACATCCGCACCGAGGAGGACGCGGACGACATGACCGACGAGCTGATCGACCGGTTCGGCGACCCGCCGGCGGGGGTGAACGCCCTGATCCACATCGCCCTGCTCCGGGGGGAGGCGTCGGATACGGGGATCTCCGAGATCAGTCAGAAGCAGGGGCGGGTCATCTTCGGCCTGCGGGAATTTGAAATGGAGCGGGTCAGCCGGCTGTACGCTTTGCCCAAGTACAAGGGGCGGGTGAAGATCGAAGCCGGCGTCAAGCCGGCTATATCCCTGAAGCTCAGGGATGGGGAGCGGGTGCTGAACGCCGCCGTTGCTTTCGTAAGGGATTACAAAAACGCGTAAAACGCGTGAGGAGTTTTTCAGGGTTCCCCGGAGGGGGAATGAGGTGTCCGCCCGGAGGGCGGAGAGGAGAAGTCCCCCGGAGGGGGACGGGGGCTTTCCCCGACGGGGGAATATGGAGTCCGCCCGAAGGGCGGACGGGGTATTTTACTTTCTCCCTTTGGTTCCGCCAAAGGGAGAAAGTAACAAAGAGGGAAAGCGGCCAGGGGGGATTTCGATTTCCCCCCTGGACCCCCTTGAACCGACCAGTTAGGGGGCCTGCGGGCCCCCTACTGGAGACACCCCCGGGGAGTCCCCCGGGGGTGCAGGAGACGAATCGGCTTTTGCAGCCACACGGTTGTGTGGCGCGCCCTGTGGACTGAGCCGGTGTGACACGGGGACGGTTCCTTAGTCACACCAGTGTGCGCACTGGTGGTACAAAGAAACCGTCCCCTTTGTCCCACCTCCTCAGAAGGCGGGAAGCTCCCCCGTCAAAGGCGGGACATGAGGGACGGTTCTTTTGTACCACCGCAGCGTCAGCGGAGGTGTGACCAAAGAACCGTCCCTCTGTAACGCCGGGTCAAGAGTCTCGTTCAACGAGAATGACCTCCATCCAAGGCACTATCGACAGCAGCGGTCCCTACTGTCCGTAAGAGTCCCCCTGTAGGGGCCGATGACCCCATCGGCCCGGGCGGGTTGGATGACAGAGCGGTTGCGTTAAGACGGAAAACTTTAAAATTTGCCGTAGGGGCCGCCGCCCACGGCGGCCCGTGCCGCGATGATTGAGGGCCTCCATTGCCTCACGGGGACGGTTTTTGTGGGACACCTGGGGACCCCACGCAATCGTGATCGCGTGGGGAGAGGAGGAGCGAAGTCTGCGAGTGGGCCGCGCCGCTTGCGGCGCGGGGAGCTATCGCGACTTTAAGCGACGACGAGCGGAGGTGGTTCACAAGAACCGTCCCCTGTGGGGCACGGAGAAGGGTACGTCGTGCGTTTCCCGGAAGCCGGTGGGGGACGGGGGACGCGCCCCTATTTCAAATTTAATCATTTTAATAATGAGTTTTTCGACAAAAAGGGGAAATGTTAAGAAAATATTTAGAATGTGAACGAACTGGCGAATTGTTGTGAAATCTGCACAAAACGGGGCTTGGCTTTTTGTTGAAAACGAAGCAGGAATTTTGGGAATGAACTGTTGAAATTGACGTAAACCTCTGGTATAATGTTAAAAGATAGCAAAAGGGCAAGGGGGTACCCCCTTGTTGTTATCCCCACACAGTGGGGATAATCTTCTGCTAAAAACTTTAGGAGGAATGAAAATGAAAAAATTCTTAGCGCTGCTGCTGGCCCTGACGATGGTATTCTGCCTCGTGGCCTGCAACAACACCGGCGACGGCGGGGAAGGGGACAACCCTAATCCTCCTCCCTCCGGCGGCGACAAGGACAATCCCAACCAGGGCGGCAGCACCGGAGAGCTTGCCGGTACATATGACATCGTCATTTGGTGCCCCGAGAACGCCGTTACGCTGACCCAGGCCCAGGTCGAGGCCTTCAACAAGTCCAACACGATGGGCATCACCTTCAAGGCCACTGTCGAGCCGGTTTCCGAGGCTGACGCGGCCACCCAGATGACCACCGACGTCTCCGCCGGCGGCGATCTGTTCTTCTTCGCCCAGGACCAGCTGAACCGCCTGATCACGGCCGGCGCTCTCATGAAGCTCGGCCAGGGCGCCGCTGACTTTGTGAAGAACAACAACATAGCCAGCTCCCTGGTTGCCGCCAAGGCCGGCGACGACTTCTACGCCTATCCCCTCACCGCCGACAACGGCTACTTCATGTACTATGACAAGTCCGTCATCCCCGAAGAGGACATCGACAGCCTGGAGAAGCTGGTCGCCGACTGCGAGGCTGCGGGCAAGAACTTCTCCTTCGAGCTTGAGAACGCCTGGTACACCGCCAGCTTCTTCTTTGCCGTTGGCTGCCACTCCGAGTGGGTCACCGACAACGACGGCAACTTCATCTCCATTGACGACGACTTCAACTCCGACAAGGGCCTGATCGCCGCCAAGGGGCTTAGGAAGATCGTCTCCTCCAAGAGCTACGTCAACTCCTCCAATGCCGACTTCTCCAGCGGCTCCGCTGTTGTGGTCACCGGCGTGTGGAACTACGGCACCATCAAGGACCAGCTGGGCGACAACTTCGGCGTGACCGACCTGCCCTCCTTCGAGGTGGACGGCCAGAGCTATCACATCGGCTCCTACGCCGGCTGCAAGCTCCTGGGCCTGAAGCCCCAGGAGGATGCCAAGAAGGGCGCCGCCATCAACCAGCTTGCCCAGTACCTCACCGGCAAGGAATGCTCCCTCCAGCGCGCCGCCGATCCTGTGAAGGACAAGACGCCTGACGGAAGCGCCGAGAACGGCGGCCTTGGCTGGGGCCCCTCCAACCTGGAAGCCCGCAATGACCCCGCCGGCTCCAACCCCGCCCTCGTCGCTCTTGAGGAGCAGAACAAGTACTCCGTCTCCCAGCCCAACATCCACGGCTCCTGGTGGGATATCGCCAAGGTCATCGCCACCGACGTTAAGGAGTCCGACGGTTCCGACACCGCTCTGAAGGCCGCCCTCCAGAAGTATGAGGAGAGCATCCAGGCCGTGTTCACCATGTCCGACGATGTGAAGAACGCCTGGACCGTTATCGGCAACATCGGCGGCTCCAACTGGGATGTGGACTTCGAGATGACCGCCGACGGCGACATCTGGACCTCCAAGGACGCCTTCGAGATGACCACCGACTCCGAATTTAAGGTTCGCCAGGGCAAGAGCTGGGATGTGAACTACGGCGCCAACGCCACTCTCGGCGGCGACAACATCAAGCCTGAGGCCGCCGGCACCTACAAGGTTCAGCTCAACGCCGCCACCGGCGAAGTGACCCTTATCCCCGCGGAATAAGCAATACCTTAAGACCAAAGACAACAAATAAAGCTTTGGCTTAGCCTGACACGGCATGATCGGCCGGAGCCACTCATCTGGCTCCGGCTGACCTCATAAAAGGGGTGATTTGATGAAACAATACAGCGACTTAGAGTTCCTGCGTCTCTCCAAGTGGCAGAGGTTCTGCTACAAGTTCCTGGCGTTCTTCGCCGCGATCCCTCACGCTATCGCCAATTTCTTCATCAAGATCGGCAAGGGCATCAAAACCGCCTTTGTCAAGGTCGTGGACGAGTTCCGCGACATCGGCCTCACCTTCGCCCACGGCGACTGGAAGACGAAAGTGTCGTATCTGGTCATGGGCTTCGGGAATATGGCCCGGGGACAGGTCTTGCGGGGCATCCTTTTCCTGCTCTTTGAGCTTGTCTTCATCTTCTATATGGTTACTACCGGCGGCTACTGGCTGAGTATGCTGCCATCTCTGGGCAAACAGGGGCCCACCAAGGAATATGACCCCATTTACGACACCAACGTCACCACCTATCACGACAACTCCTTTAAGATCCTGCTCTACGGCGTGCTGACCATCTTCTTCATCGTGGCGTTCATCTACACCTGGCGCCTGAACGTGAAGCAGAACAAGATCATGGAGGGGATCCTGAAAAAGGGCGGCAAGCTCAAGCGGGACAAGGACGACCTGCGGAGCATGGTGGACGAGAACTTCTACAAGACTCTTCTGGCCCTGCCCCTCACCGGTATCCTGGTGTTCACCGTGATGCCCATCGTCTTTATGATCTTAGTGGCCTTCACCAACTACGACGGCAACCACAACGGGTATTCCAACGCCCTCTTCAGCTGGGTGGGGCTGCAAAACTTCAATACGCTGTTCTCCTGGCAGAGCGCCGGGGGCGGACAGTCCTACTCCGCCACCTTCGGCGAGATCCTGACCTGGACACTGATCTGGGCGTTCCTGGCCACCTTCACCAACTACTTCCTGGGCATGTTCGTGGCCATGATGATCAACAAGAAGGGTATCCGTCTGAAGAAGATGTGGCGTACCATTCTGGTCATGACCGTGGCCATCCCCCAGTTCATCTCCCTGCTGTACGTCTCCAAGATGTTTGCCAGAAACGGCCTGATCAACCTGACGCTGGGCCCACAGGGGCTGGGGTGGATCAAGGAGCCGCTGCCCTTCTGGGAGAACGCCACCTGGGCCAGGATCACGGTGATCATCATCAATATCTGGATCGGCATCCCCTACCTCATGCTGATCACCACCGGTATTTTGATGAACATCCCGGCAGATCTCTACGAGTCGGCCCGCATCGACGGCGCCAACGCCTGGCAGCAGTACAGGAAGATCACCCTGCCGTACATGCTGTTCATCACCGGCCCGTACCTGCTGACCAGCTTCACCGGCAACATGAACAACTTCAACGTCATCTACCTGCTGACGGGAGGAGGGCCGACAAACTCCGCCGCCTCGGGCGCCGCGGGATCGGTGGGCTACACAGACCTGCTGATCACATGGCTCTTTAAGATCACCCAGGGCACAGAGGCCCAGTATTACCTGGCCTCCGTCGTCGGTATCATGGTGTTCGTTGTGGTGGCCCTGATCTCCCTGGTGGTATACAACGTGCTGCCGTCCATCAAGAATGAGGAGGATTATCAGTAATGAGCCAAAAAGAAGTTACCTCCAAGCGGCACATGGGGTTGAAGGCAGCCAACCGCGTGAGCAATACCGCCATCTACATCCTGCTGACCATCATCAGCATCGTCTGGCTGCTGCCCTTCGTGTTCATCCTGCTCCAGTCCTTCCGCTGTGAGACCGACCGCGGCATGGTGGGCTACATCCTCCCCAAGGTCTGGGGCTTTGACAACTACATCAAGCTCTGGAACTCCGATTTCCGGCGGTGGTACATCAACACCTTCATCATCGCCCTGGTCTCCGCGGTGCTTGTCACCGTGATCCAGCTGTGCATGAGCTACACCCTGTCCCGCTTCCGCTTTAAGATGCGCGGGCCCCTCATGCGGTTCATGCTGATCCTGGGCATGTTCCCCGGGATGCTGACCATGATCATCCTGTACCGAGTCCTGGCCGACCTGGGCCTGACCCAGGCAAACGCCGTACCCGGCCTGATCCTGGTGGGCTTCGCCTCATCCGGCATGGGATATTATGTGTCCAAGGGCTTCTTTGACACCATACCCAAATCCCTGGACGAGGCCGCCCGGGTGGACGGCACCACGAGGCTCCAGGTCCTTTACAAGATCATCCTGCCTCTGGCAAAGCCCATCGTCATCTACACCATCCTCACCGCCTTTATGGGCCCCTGGGGCGACTATGTGTTCGCCAAGTATGTGGCCTTCGGCACCTCCGCCGGCTACAACGTGGCCGTCGGTATGTACAGCTGGCTGAGCAACGACCAGATCGGCAACTGGTATACCACCTTCTGCGCCGGCGGCGTGGTCGTGGCTATCCCGGTGACTATCCTCTTCCTCTGCCTGCAGAAGTACTATGTCGAGGGTGTTACCGGCGGCGCCGTCAAGGGTTAATGTTAGAAAGGAGTACACAGGATTATGGCAAGTGTTAAACTGACGAACGTCAAGAAAATATACGACAAGAACGTGGTGGCCGTCCACGACTTCAATCTGGAGATCCACGACAAGGAGTTTGTGGTTTTCGTCGGCCCCTCCGGCTGCGGCAAGTCCACCACCCTGCGGATGATCGCCGGCCTTGAGGATATCAGCGAGGGAACCGTGGAGATCGACGGCGAGGTGGTCAACGACCTGCAGCCCAAGGATCGCGGCATCGCGATGGTCTTCCAGAACTACGCCCTCTACCCCCACATGACGGTGTATGACAACATCGCCTTCTCCCTGCGGCTTCAGAAGATGCCGGAGGACGTGATCTATGAGAAGGTGACAAACGCCGCGGAGATCCTGGGCATTACGGAGTACCTGATGCGCAAGCCCAGGGCACTGTCCGGCGGCCAGAGACAGCGTGTGGCCATCGGCCGCGCTATGGTGCGTGACTCCAAGGTCTTTTTGATGGATGAGCCGCTGTCCAACCTGGACGCGAAGCTGCGGAACCAGATGCGCTCCGAGATCATCCTCCTGCGGCAGAAGCTGGACACCACCTTTATCTACGTCACCCACGACCAGACGGAGGCCATGACCCTGGCCGACCGGATCGTCATCATGAAGGACGGCTTCATCATGCAGGTGGGCAGCCCGGACGAGGTGTTCGATATGCCCGACAACCTGTTCGTGGCGGAGTTTATCGGCGCGCCCAAGATGAACATCATCAAGACGAAGCTGGTCTGCGAGGGCGGAAAGTACTATGTCACCCCCTTCGGCGCCAAGATCGCCGTGGACGGGGACAAGGGCAAGGAGCTGGCCAACAGGAAGGCTCCGGGCGGGGACATCCTCCTGGGCGTCCGGCCTGAACATATCCAGCTGGCGACGGCCGCCGATCACGCCATCCCCTGCACCCTGGTGGTGGACGAGATGATGGGCAGCGAGCTGCACCTGCATGTGGACACCGAGGACGGTACACGCCTGATCGTCAGGGTCCCCACCCTGGATCTGGACAAAGATCAACGCAAGACCCTGGTGGCCGGAGCCAAGCTGTACATCACCTTCGAGGGCAAGGCGATGCACCTGTTCAACCCCGAGACGGAGAAGAACCTCCTGACCTAATCTGGCTTTGAAGGCCTGAAGGCCTTCAAATGCCAAGGGGAGGCGTGCGGATTCCCGGAGCGAAATTAGAATTTCGCTCCGAGAATTCTGCTGCCGCGCCGCAGCGCACGCCCAAGGGCGCACGTTTGCGCGGCAAGAGGGATTTTTTCCAAGGCACATGTCCTTGGAAAAAATATTTGGAATGATTTTTTAATAAGGTTCTCATTGACTGAGAAGGTGGGACAGCGGGGACGGCTCTTTTGTACCACCAGTGCGCACACTGGTGTGACGAAAGAGCCGTCCTGTGTGTCACGCCGAGGCCCGGGGGCGCGAAACGCCGCCGTTCTCCGTGCCCCACGGGGGACGGGGCGGAAAGGCGCCGGGGGCGGGGCGGGCGGCCCTGCAAGAAATCCTGCAAGAAATACTTCATGACTACTTTTTTTCTGACAGGCGCTCTGCGCTGTCACGGATGATCTGGAGGGAACTATGAAAAAAAGATGGATCGCGGCGGTGCTGGCCCTTTTGATGGGACTCTCCCTGGGGGCCTGCCGGAAGGAGCCCTCGGGGCCAAAGGACAAGTCCGGAAAATACTTCCTCAGCGACGACGGGGAGGCCGTCATCACCGGGGAGGAGTTTGAGGGCGCCCAGGCCACGCAGGACAACTACCGGGTGTTTTATGAGATCTTCGTGGGGTCGTTCTCCGACTCCGACGGGGACGGCACCGGGGACCTGCGGGGGATCATCAACCGGATGGACTATTTAAACGACGGGGAGGACGCCTCCGGCGAGAGCCTGGGGGTGGAGGGCCTCTGGCTCAGCCCCATCTTCGCCTCCGGAAGCTACCACAAGTACGATGTGGACGACTATTACAAGATCGACCCCGAATTCGGCACGGAGGAGGATCTGAAGGAGCTGCTGGAGTTGGCCCATGAGAGGAACGTCAAGGTCATTTTGGATCTTGTCCTCAATCACACGGGGCGCAACAACCCCTGGTACAACGCCTTCCGGGAGGCCCACATCAACAAGAAGACGGACGACCCGTACTATGACTTCTACTCCTGGTATCCCGCGGGGGAGACGGCCCCCGGCGGGCGGACGTTCACCCTGGTGCAGGGGACGACGGACTATGTGGAGTGCAATTTCTCCGGGGATATGCCGGAGCTTAACTACGACAACGAGGCGGTGCGCCAGGCGGTGCTGGATGTGGCCAAATACTACCTTGACCTGGGGGTGGACGGGTTCCGCTTTGACGCGGCCAAGTACATCTATTACGGGGACAACCAGCGCAGCGCGGAGTTCTGGGAGTGGTTCATCCCGGAGCTGAAGGCCATAAAGCCCGACGTGTACACCGTGGCGGAGGTCTGGGACGGCGACGGGGTGACGGATATCTACTACCCGGCCCTGAACTGCTTTGACTTCTTCACCTCCCAGTCCAACGGCCTCATCGCCGGCACGGCCAAGGGCGGGGACGTGAACAAGTACACCGGATATGTGGACGCGTATCTGGACAGGGTCACGGCCATGAACGAGTCGGCCATGATCGTGCCCTTTATCGCCAACCACGACACCGACCGGGCGGCGGGCTACCTGAGCGAGGCCACGGGCCAGATCAAGGTGGCGGCCAACCTCTATATCCTGTCCTCCGGATCGCCCTTTATCTACTACGGCGAGGAGATCGGCGCCGCCGGATCCCGGGGCGGCTCCAACACAGACGCCAACCGGCGGCTGAAGATGGAGTGGGGCGACGGGGACACCATTGAAGACCCCGTGGGGGCCACATACGCCTCCGCCCGCGTCAGCGCCACGGCCGCAGAGCAGATGGGGGACGGGGACAGCCTCTACAGCTACTACAAGAAGCTCATTATGATCCGCAAGGCCAATCCCGCCATCGCCAGGGGCGAGTACACGGCGCTGGTGTTTGACGGGACGCGTCTGGGCGGCTTCACCGCCACATATGACGGGGTGACGGTGGCGGTTTTGCACAACACCACCAAGGAGCCTGTCACGGTGGATCTGTCCGGGGTCACGGATGTCCCCTTTGACACCGTGAACGCCGCTATCGGCCTGGGCGGGGCCCAGCTTGACGGCTCCACCCTCACCCTGGACGGGCAGACCAGCGTCGTCCTGGGCTGTAAATAAGGGAAGAAGAGGTGAGGCGCGTGACGCCGGGGTACTCCACAAAGGCATTTGAGAAGAAATACACCTACGCCGGCCGCCTGGGGAGCGTCTGGACGCCGGAGAGGACGGATTTCCGCCTGTGGGCGCCCACGGCCCAGGAGGCGGAGGTGCGGCTCTACGCCGGGGGCCGGGAGGGGGAGGACGACCTTTTGGGGCGGATCCCCATGCGGCGGGACGTGAACGGCACCTGGGTCTGCACCGGTGTGGGGGACTTGAACGGGGTGTACTACACCTACGCGGTGACGGTGGACGGGGAGCTGCGGGAGGCCGTGGATCCCTACGCCCGGGCGGTTGGCGTCAACGGCCGGCGGGGGATGGTCATCGACCTGCGCTCCACCGACCCGGAGGGCTGGGGGGAGGATCGGCCTCCCCGCTGGGGGGAGGCCCCCACGGACGCCGTGATCTACGAAGTCCATGTGCGGGACCTGTCCGCGGATGAAAGCTCCGGCATCAAAAATCGGGGGCTTTTCGCGGGGCTTGGGGAGACGGGCACCAGGACGCCGGGCGGGGCGGCCACGGGCCTTGACCACATAAGGCAGCTGGGGGTCACCCACGTCCAGCTTCTCCCGGTGTACGACTACGGCTCGGTGGACGAGGCGCGGCCGGAGGTCCCCCAGTACAACTGGGGGTACGACCCGGTGAACTACAACGTGCCGGAGGGATCCTACTCCTCCTGCCCGGAGCGGGGGGCGGTGCGGATCCGGGAGCTGAAGGAGGCCGTCCTGGCCCTGCACAGGGCCGGCCTTGGCGTGGTGATGGACGTGGTGTACAACCACGTCTATGACGCGGAGACCTTCTGCTTCAACCGGCTGGTCCCCGGGTATTTCTCCCGGATCCGGCGGAACGGGAAGTACGCCGACGGCTCCAACTGCGGCAACGACACGGCCAGCGAGCGGAGCATGGTGCGGAAATTTATTGTGGACTCCGTGTGCTATTGGGCGGAGGAGTACCACATGGACGGGTTCCGCTTCGACCTGGCGGGACTCATCGACGTGGACACGGTCAACGAGATCGTGGGCGCCCTGCGCGCCAGGCGCCCGGACATCCTCCTGTACGGGGAGGGGTGGACGATGGGCACCTATCCCACAAAGCGGGGGGTGCTTCTGGCCACCCAGACGAATTCCGGCCTGACCCCGGGATTTGCCTACTTCTCCGACACCGTCCGGGACGCCCTGCGGGGGAGCTTTTTTGACCGGGGGCCGGGGTTCGTCTCCGGCAAGCCCGGGATGGAGGAAACCGTCCGCCGGTGCTTTCTGGGGACGCCCGGGTGGTGCCGGGGGCCGGATCAGACGGTGAATTACGTCTCCTGCCACGACGACCACACCCTCTTTGACCGGCTGACCGTGTCCCGGCCCGACGCCGGGCGGCGGGAGCTGGCGGCCATGAACCGGCTGGCGGCGGCGGTGATCTTCACCGCCCGGGGGATCCCCTTCCTCCTGGCCGGGGAGGAGCTGCTCCGCTCCAAGCGGGACGGGGAGGGGCGCATCGTGGAGAACAGCTACAACGCCCCGGACAGCGTGAACGCCATCCGGTGGGACTGCCTGGACGACGACCCGGAGGTGCAGGCGGTGTATGCGTATTACCGGGGGCTTATCTCCTTCCGCAAGGCGCACCCCGTGCTTCGCCGGCCCCGCGCCGGGGAGGGGGACATCCAGTGTGTGGAGGGCCTTGCGCCGGGGGCCGTGGCCTTCCGGGTCCTGAGTCCGGACGGGGAGGAGCTGTTCATCGCCTTCAACGCCGGGGCGGAGGAGGCGGAGCTTGACCTGCCCCAGGGCGAGTGGGACATTTTTGTGGACGGACAGCGTGCGGGGACGCGCAGCCTGGGCCAGGCCCGGGGGCGCATCGCCCTGGCGCCTGTATCCGCGCTGATGCTGAAAAAGAGATGATCTGTCCCCCGGCCGGAGCGCTATTCCGGCCGGGGGAAAACGATACCGGGGAGGAATGACCATGAAATTCGTGTATGAGGGGGAGGCGCTGGCCTCCCGGGAGCGGGCGGAGTCCACCTGCTGGCTTTTGACAAACGGGCTGGGGGGTTACATGTCCCTGTCGGCGGCCTTCTCCGTCACCCGGTGCGACCAGGGGATGCTGGTGGCGGCCCGCTCGCCCAGCCGCAGGTTCTGCCTTGTCCACCGGCTGCGGGAGGAGCTGATACGGGGGGAGGAGCGGGACTTCCTCTCCGGCCAGAGCTTTGCGCAGGCAAGGCCCGAGGAGGGGTGGAGGCTCCTTCGCTCCTTCGTCCGGGACGACCTTCCGGAGTGGCGCTACGAGACGGGGGGCGTGCGTGTGACCCGGCGGTGCGGCATGGCCTGGGGGGAGAACAGCGCCGCCGCGGTGTACCTGGTGGAGAACGGGTCGGATGCGCCCTGCGTCCTGCGGGTGACGCCGGTTTTCCAGTGCGCCCCCAAGGGGGAGCCGCCCCAGGCGGCGGCGGAGACGGTCTTCTCCGGGGGACAGGTGGAGTGCCGGGGGATGCGGGTCTTTGTGCGCTCCACGGGGGAGCTGCGGGCCGCGCCGGTGCGGTGGGAGACGCTGTGCTACGACCACGACAGCCGGGACGGCCGGCCCGGGAGCGGCATGGCCTTCTCCTGCTGCCAGACGGAGATCACGGTTTTGCCGGGGCAGACGGGGAGTCTGGAGATCGCCTTCGGCGCGGACGGACAGCCGGAAGCCGGGGGCCGGATCGTGGAGGCGTGCCGCGCCCGGCAGCGCGCCCTTTTAGACGGGGCCAAGTTTACCTCCCCCGCGGCCCGGGAGCTGGTGCGGGCGGCGGACGCCTTTATCGCCTACAGAAGCTCCACCGGCGGGAAGACGGTGATCGCGGGGTATCCCTTCTTCGGGGACTGGGGCCGGGACACCATGATCGCCCTGCCGGGGTGTACCCTGGCCACCGGGCGGTTCGAGGACGCCAGGAGCATCCTGCGCACCTTTTTGGCCTATGAGCGGGACGGGCTTGTGCCCAACTACTTCCCGGAGGGGGGCGAGACGCCGGCCTACAACTCCGCCGACGCGCCGCTGCTGCTGGTGAACGGGGTGTGGCTCTACTGCCGGGCCTCGGGGGACCGGGATTTCGCCCGGGAGGCCTACCCCGTGCTGAAGAGGATCGCGGAGGCCTATGAGAAGGGGACGCGGTACGCCATCGGCATGGATGAGGACGGGCTGATCCGGGCCGGGGAGGGCCTTGACCAGGTGACGTGGATGGACGTGCGGGTGGGGGACATCCTGCCCACGCCCCGGCACGGAAAGCCGGTGGAGATCAACGCCTACTGGTATAACGCCCTGCGGATCTTAGAGAGGCTCGCCCCCCTGGCCGGGGAGGACGGGGAGCGATACGGGCGTCTTGCGGAGCGGACGCGCAGCGCCTTCAACCGGGAGTTCTGGATGGAAGACCGGGGGTATCTGCGGGACGTGATCTCGGGCACCAAGGCGGACACCCAGCTGCGGTGCAACCAGATCTGGGCCGTGACCATGCCCTTTACCATGCTGCCGCCGGAGCGGGAGCGGCGGGTCGTGCAGGCGGTGGGGGAGCGGCTCTTCACCACGCGGGGGCTGAGGACCCTGTCCCCGGACGATCCGGAGTTCCGGCCCTTCTACGGCGGGCCGCAGCTTCAGCGGGATCTGGCCTACCACCAGGGGACGGTGTGGCCCTTCCCCCTGGGGGCGTACTACCTGGCGGTGATGAAGGTGGACGGCGGATCGCGCAAGTCCGCGTCCCTGGTGCTGGAGGGCCTTCGGGATATGGAGGAGATCCTGCGGGAGGGGTGCGCCGGGCAGATCCCGGAGATCTACGACGGCGGGACGCCCGGGGAATCCAAGGGCTGCTTCGCCCAGGCCTGGAGCGTGGGGGAGATCCTGCGGGCCTATGAGCGGGCGGAGGCGATTTTGGCGGGGAATTTGTGACCTTTGACAAGGGTTTTCTGCCCCTGGCCCCTTGCAAACGTCCGGCAAACAGGCTATAATGACTTTGACCGGCCGGCGGCGCGGCGCCGCCGGCCAAAAAGCGCGGAAAACTGCCCCACTGCCCTCGGGCGGGGGCCATTTCGCCCCGGCAAGGCGCCGGGGCGGCAAGATGAAACGGGAGGCGAACTTTTTTGGACGAGAGGACATTGGCGTATATCAATCTCTTCGCCGTGCTGGGCGGGCTTTCGCAGCTGTGCCGGCTGGACGAGGAGTGCGGGAAGCTGATCCAGGGGAAGGAGATCTCCATCGGCATCGCCGTCAAGGACGGGCCGGAGGGGACGATCCGATTCTCCGGCGGGGCGTGTACCGTCACCCCGGGCATTGACCGGTGCGATATCCGGCTGCCGTTTTCTTCCTGCCGGAAATTCAACGGCCTGATCGACGGGACGGTGACACCCATCCCCAGCAAGGGCTTTACGAAGATCGGCTTTCTCCTCCACGAATTTACGGCCCTGACGGACAAGCTCACCGCGTATCTCCGGCCGGCGGAGGGCTCCCTGGAGGACGAGAGCTTCTTTACCGTCAGCACCGCTATCATGTTCCACCTGATCCTGGACGCCGTGGCACAGATCGGCAACGTGGACAAGGTGGGCAGGGCCAGCGCCTCCTATATCGTGGACGGGGATGTGCGCGTGGCCATCCAGGGCGGCCCCGAGGGGGCTGTTCACGCCCGGGACCACAAGCTCACCGCCATCCACGCCCCGGTGGACAACCCCACAAGCTACATGGTGTTCTCCAACATGCGCGACGCCCGGGACCTGTTTGACGGAAAGGTCAACGCGGTGGTGTGCGTGGGCCTGGGGAAGGTGCGCATCGGCGGCATGATCTCGATGGTGGACAATGTGAACCGTATACTGGACAGAGTGTCCATGTATCTGGCGTGAGGTGAGGATATGAGGAAGGTTTACGAGTACCCCAAATCCAGGGCGGCCTTTGAGCGGGCCTGCCAGGTGATCCCCTCCGGGATCTACGGCCATCAGGGGCCGGCGGAGGGCTGTTATGTGCCGGTGGAGGCGTTCCCCCTGTACTCCTCCAAGGCCCAGGGCAGCTATCTGTGGGATCTGGACGGAAACAAGTATATCGACTATATGGCCGCCTACGGCCCCAACGTGCTGGGCTACAACGACCCGGAGGTGGACGAGGCCGCGGCCCGTCAGCGGGCGATTTCCGACTGCACCACCCTGCCCAACCCCGTGATGATCGACTTTGCCGATCTTTTGGTGGAGACGGTGGACTGCGCCGACTGGGCGTTTTTCGCCAAGAACGGCAACGACGTGACGACCTGCGCCGTGATGACCGCCAGGGCCTACACCCACAGGAAGAAGATCGTCTTCTTCAAGGGCTACTACCACGGCGTCTCCCCCTGGACCCAGAAGATCGACTACGCCGGAATCTTGGAGGAGGACGTGGCCAACAACCTGTATGTGGACTGGAACGACTTTGACGGACTCTCCGAGGTGTTCGAGCAGAACAAGGGGGAGATCGCCTGCATCATCGCCCAGCCCTATATGCACGGGAACTTCGCGGACAACCAGCTGCCCGCCCCCGGCTTCTGGCAGAAGGTGCGCAAGCTGTGCGACGACACAGGTACGGTGCTGATCATCGACGACGTGCGCGCCGGCTTCCGCCTGGATCTGGCGGGATCCGACCACTACTTCGGGTTCAAGGCGGATCTCATCTGCTTCTGCAAGGCCCTGGCCAACGGGTACAACGTGTCGGCCCTGTGCGGCAGGGAGTTTTTGAAGAACTCCGTGTCGTCCCTGAGCTTCACCGGCTCCTACTGGATGAGCGCCGTGCCCTTCGCCGCCGGGATCGCCTGCATCAATAAGATGAAGCGCCTGGGCTGCCCCCAGCTGCTCATCGACCAGGGCACCAAGCTGAAGAAGGGGCTGATCACCACGGCCCTGAAGTACGGCTTTGACCTGCACGTCTCCGGCGTGCCCAGCCTGTTCTACCTGCGCATCGCCGACGACCCCACCCTCATGCTCCACCAGGAGTGGATCGCGGAGTGCGTCAAGCGCGGGGTGTTCTTCACCAACCACCACAACCACTTCATCAACGCAAGCCTCACCGACGAGGACATTGAGGACACGCTGGAGATTGCGGATGAGGCGTTCATGGTGGTAAGAGAACGGCATAGTTAATCCCCCCGCAGGGGGGTGGTTCCCCCGACGGGGGAAAAGGATGTCCGCCCGAAGGGCGGAGCGGAGAAGTCCCCCGGAGGGGGACGGGGCTTTCCCCCCGGAGGGGGAAAAAGATGTCCGCCCGAAGGGCGGAGGGCGTTTCTGATGCCGGGTGGTTCCCCCCACGGGGGAATGAGGTGTCCGCCCGTAGGGCGGACGGGGATTTGTTCTTTCTCTCTTTGATTTCGTCAAAGAGAGAAAAGAACCAAAGAGAGAAACCGACCAGGGGGGATTTCGATCTTCCCCCCTGGACCCCCTTTTAAAAACGACCAGTTAGGGGGCTGCGGCCCCCTACTGGAGACACCCCCGGGGAGTCCCCCGGAGGTTTTCTGGACGAATTGGTTTATGCAGCCACACGGTGGTGTGGCGCGTTCTTGGGGCACGGGGAACGGCGGCGGCGTGCGTTTTCCGGAAGCCGGTGTGACGCGGGGACGGTTCTTTAGTCCCACCTGCGGTGTGACAAAAAAACCGTCCCTGCTGTCCCACCTACGCAAAAGACGGAAGATTTTTTGATAACATCGTAAGCTGCCGATGCTTCATGTTGGGGCCCCGGTATGCCGTCTCCAGACTCCCGTAAAGGCGGGACTGGGGGGCGGTTTTTCCCGCATCAAAAGCACAGACCTCACAGCTCCGGCGCTGACGGCCGGCGCCGCACTTCCCGCGCCCCCTTGGGGGCGTCTAAAAAAGGAGGCATTATGAACTACCTTCTCAAGAACCTGAATGTATACCGGCAGGACAACGCCTTTCACAAGGCGGACATATGGATTTCCGATGGCATCGTTGCCGCCGTGGGCCTGGGCCTTTCCGTTGGCGGTGACGCTGCCGTTTTTGATTTTCACGGGGCGTATGCCCTGCCGGGGCTTGTGGATCCCCACGTCCACCTGCGGGAGCCGGGGTTCGGCTACAAGGAGACGGTGCGAACCGGGACGATGGCGGCGGCGCGGGGCGGGTACACGGCTGTGTGTGCCATGCCCAACCTGTCGCCGGTGCCGGACTCGCCGGAGGCGCTGGAGGCGGAGCTGGAGATCATCCGCCGGGACGCCGCCGTGGCTGTGCGGCCCTTCGGGGCGATAACCCGGGGGGAGCGGGGCCTGGAGCTTGCGGATCTGGAGGGGCTTGCCCCCTATGTGGCGGGCTTCTCCGACGACGGCCGGGGCGTTCAGGCGGAGGACATGATGCGCCGGGCCATGATGGCGGCCCGGGAGCTGGACAAGCCCATCGCCGCCCACGCGGAGGACGAGAGGCTCCTTCTGCGCGGCTGGGCCGCCCACGCGGGGAGCTGTGCCCGGAGGCTGAGAGTCCTGGGCAACGACCCGCAGAGCGAGTGGCGGCAGGTGGAACGGGATCTCAGGCTCGTGGCGGAGACGGGGTGCGCCTACCACGTCTGCCACGTCTCCACCCTGGAGACGGTGGAGCTTGTGCGCCGGGCCAAGGACCGGGGGCTGGATGTGACATGCGAGGCCACGCCCCACAACCTGACGCTGACGGACGGGGATCTGGAGGACGACGGACGGTTCCGCATGAATCCTCCCATCCGGTCGGCGGAGGACCGGGAGGCGCTGCTGGAGGGACTCCGGGACGGGACGGTGGACATGATAGCCACGGATCACGCCCCCCACTCGGCCCAGGAGAAGTCCCGGGGACTTGCCGGGAGTCTGAACGGCATCGTGGGGCTGGAGTGCGCCTTCCCGGTGATCTACACCAAGCTCGTCCTGGGGCGGAAGCTGACCCTGGCGGAGCTGGTGGACCGGATGAGCGCCGCGCCGGCCAGACGGTTCGGCCTCCCCGGCGGGGAGATCCGCCAGGGGACGCAGGCGAATCTCGCCGTATTTGATCTGGAAAAGGAATATGAGATCGACCCGTCCACCTTCCTGAGCATGGGCCGGGCCACGCCCTTCGCGGGGTGGAAGGTCTACGGCCGGTGCCTGATGACCGTGGCCGGCGGGGAGATCGTCTGGAGGGAAGAGAAATGACAGATGCCCAGCTTGTCATCCAAAGCAACCGGGAGATCGGGAAAAATACTTATGAGATGGTGCTGACCGGGGAGACGGGGGAGATCCGGCCGGGGCAGTTTGTGGACATCCGGCTGCCGGGGTACTACCTGCGGCGGCCCATCTCCGTGTGCGACTTCGCGCCGGGAAGGCTCACACTGATTTATAAGGTGGTGGGCCACGGAACCGAATATATGGCGGGGCTCACACCGGGGGCGGCGCTTGACGTCCTCACCGGCCTCGGAAACGGCTACGACACCGCCCCCTCCGGGGAGCGGCCGCTGCTCATCGGCGGCGGCGCGGGCGTCCCGCCCCTGTACGCCCTGGCAAAGAGGCTGCTGGCGGAGGGGAAGCGCCCCCGGGCGATCCTGGGCTTCAACACGGCGGACGAGGTCTTCTACCCGGAGGAATTTCAGGCCCTGGGCGTCCCCGTCACCGTCACCACCGTGGACGGGAGCCGGGGGGTGAGGGGCTTTGTCACGGACGCGATGGACGGCGGCTACACCTATTATTACACCTGCGGGCCGGAGGCCATGATGCGGGCGGTGTTTCAAAAGTCCGTCACATCCGGCCAGTTCTCCTTAGAGGAGCGGATGGGCTGCGGCTTCGGGGCGTGCATGGGCTGCACATGCCGGACAAAGACGGGACATAAGCGGGTCTGCAAGGACGGGCCGGTATTTGTAAAGGAGGAGCTGGCATGGTAAACACAAGCGTCACGCTGTCGGGTCTCACCCTGGACAACCCCGTGATCCCCGCCAGCGGAACCTTCGGATACGGGTACGAGTTTGCCCAGATCTACGACATCAACATCCTGGGGTCCTTCTCCTTCAAGGGCACCACCCGGGAGCCGCGTTTCGGCAACGAGCCGCCGCGCATCGCGGAGACGGCCTCCGGGATGCTCAACGCCGTGGGCCTGCAAAATCCCGGCATAGACAAGGTGATTTCGGAGGAGCTTCCCCGGCTGCGGCAGGTCTTTCACAAGCCCGTGGTGGCCAATATCTCCGGCTTCTCCCTTGACGAGTACGCCCAGGTGTGTGAGCGCATCGACAGGGAGGAGGGGGTCGGGCTCATCGAGGTGAACATCTCCTGCCCCAACGTCCACAACGGCGGCATGAGCTTCGGGACGAGCCCGGAGAGCGCCGCAGAGGTGACAAGAGCGGTGAAGGCCGTCACGAAAAAGCCGGTGTACATGAAGCTGTCCCCCAACGTCACGGACATCGCCGCCATCGCCCGGGCCTGCGAGGACGCCGGGGCGGACGGCGTGAGCCTGATCAACACCCTGATGGGGATGCGCATCGACTTAAAACGCCGCGCCCCGGTGATCCGCAACGTAACCGGCGGCCTCTCAGGCCCCGCGGTGTTCCCGGTGGCCCTGCGGATGGTGTGGCAGGTGTATGAGGCCGTGGGGATCCCCATTATCGGCATGGGCGGCGTTAGCACCGCGGAGGACGTCATCGAGATGATGCTGGCCGGCGCCACGGCGGTGGAGGTGGGGGCCGCCAACTTAGTGGATCCCCTGGCGTCAAAGAAGATCGTGGAGGAGCTGCCCCTGGTCATGGAGCGGCTGCACATAGAAAATCTAACGGATATCATAGGAGGAGCGCATCATGGGTAAGGATGTGATCGTGGCCTGCGACTTTGCCGGCGCCAGGGAGACCTTGGCGTTTCTGGACAAATTCGGCTCGGCCAGGCCCTTTGTGAAGATCGGCATGGAGCTTTATTACGCCGAGGGGCCGGAGATCGTGAAGAAGATCAAGGAGCGGGGACACAGGATCTTTTTGGATCTGAAGCTCCACGACATCCCCAACACCGTAAAGAAGGCGATGGCCGTTCTCGCCCGCCTTGACGTGGATATGACCAATCTCCACGCCGGCGGCGGGACGGAGATGATGAAGTACGCCCTGGAGGGGCTGACGCGCCCGGACGGGACGCGGCCCCTGCTCATCGCCGTCACCATGCTCACCAGCATCTCCCAGGACGTGATGGCAAACGAGCTGGGCATCGGCGGGCAGCTGCCGGAGACGGTGATCCGCTACGCCAAAAACGCCGCCGCCGCAGGGCTGGACGGGGTGGTCTGCTCCCCCCTGGAGGCCCGAATCGTCCACGAGAGCTGCGGCGCAGGCTTTGTCACCGTCACCCCCGGGGTGCGCTTTGCCGACGGGGACGCGGGGGACCAGAAGCGGGTCATGACCCCGGAGCAGGCCAAGAGCATCGGCTCCGACTACATCGTGGTGGGACGGCCCATCACCGCCGCCCCCGATCCGGAGGCGGCATACCTGCGGTGCGTCCGGGAGTTTGTAGACTGATGGCCGTGGAGTTTGCCCTCTTTGATCTGGACGGGACGCTGACGGATCCCAAGGTGGGCATCACCCGCTCCGCCGCCTGCGCCCTCCGGCATTTCGGGATCCAGGCGGACCCCGAGAGCCTCACCGGCTTTATCGGCCCGCCCCTCTACGAGAGCTTTCAGCGGTACGGCATCCCGGAGGAGCGGATGGAGGAGGCGGTCGCCGCCTTCCGGGGGTATTTTGAGCCCCGGGGCTGGATGGAGAATGTGCCCTACCCCGGAATCGAGAGGGCCCTGGAGCGCCTCCAAAAGGCCGGAATTTCCCTGATTTTAGCCACGTCCAAGCCGGAGAAGTTCGCCCTGCGGATCATGGAGCGGTTTGACCTGGCCCGGTATTTCACCGGCCTCTTCGGCGCGCCGATGGACGAGCGCCGCGCCGGGAAGGCGGCCATTGTGGCCCGGGCCATTGAGGAGAGCGGGATTTCCGACCCCTCCCGGGCGCTGATGGTGGGGGACCGCCGCCACGACGTGGAGGGGGCCAGGGCAAACGGCCTGGACACCGTGGGCGTCCTCTGGGGCTACGGGACAAGGGAGGAGCTGGAGACGGCGGGGGCGAAGTACCTGGCCGGGGATCTGACGGAGATGGAAGAAATCCTTTTACATTGACCCCATAAGCGGGCCGCCGTGGGCGGCGGCCCCTACGGCGAGGTTTGGGGGATGCGGGCCGCCGTGGGCGGCGGCCCCTACATCAACCCGGATGGAAATTCTGGGAGAAACCTTTTTTATGTGACAATGCCCCTTAAAATCGCGCAATCCCCAGTTTTGCCGTAGGGGCCGATGACCTCATCGGCCCGTTTGCCGGACGACAGAGGGGAATTGGACAAGCTCATTCAATAGCAAAATCCACAGGAGGAATAAGCATATGGAAACCTACAAGCACGAATTCATCGAATTTTTAGAGTCGGCGGGGGTACTGAAGTTCGGGGACTTCACCGCCAAGTCCGGGCGGAAGATCCCCTACTTCATCAACGCCGGGGACATCAAGACCGGGGAGCAGATCATGCGCCTGGGGGAGTTTTACGCCAGGGCGTATTTGGAGCATCTGGGCCGGCGGAAGACTGTCCTCTTCGGGCCGGCGTACAAGGGCATCCCCATCGCCGTGTCCGTGGCCGGGGCGCTGGCCCGGGAGGGGCTCAGCGTGCCCTTCTGCTTTAACCGCAAGGAGGCCAAGGACCACGGCGAGGGCGGCACCATCGTGGGCTGGAAGCCGCAGCCCGGGGAGGAGATCGTCATCACCGAGGACGTGATCACCGCCGGGACGGCCATCCGGGAGAGCATGGAGATTTTATCCCAGCTTGAGGGCACGAAGGTGGCGGCCTGCCTCATCATGGTCAACCGCGGGGAGCGGGGCAAGACCGACAAGGGCGCTATGGAGGAGATCCAGGAGGAGTTCGGCTTCCCGGTGTACTCCGTGGTGGATGTGTACGACATCATCGAATACCTGGAGGAGAAGCCGGAGAATGCCCAGAACGTCCGGCGCATCAAAGATTATCTTGCCGTGAACGGAGCGAAGAAATGAGAAGTCTACTTGACATTGCCGACCTCTCCGTTGAGGAGATCGACGCCCTGATCGCCAAGGCCCAGGACATCATCGCAAACCCGGAAAAATACGCGGAGAAGTGCCGCCGGCGCAAGCTGGCCACGCTGTTTTATGAGCCGTCCACCCGCACGAGGCTGAGCTTTGAGTCCGCCATGCTGGAGCTGGGGGGCCAGGTCATCGGCTTCTCCGAGGCCCAGTCCAGCTCCGCCGCCAAGGGGGAGAGCGTGGCGGACACCGCCCGGGTGATCAGCTGCTTTGCGGATATCATCGCCATGCGTCACCCGATGGAGGGGGCGCCCCGGGTGGCGGCCATGAACGCCAGTATTCCGGTGATCAACGCCGGGGACGGGGGCCACAACCACCCCACCCAGACCCTGACGGATCTTCTCACCATCAAGCGGGAGAAGGGAAGGCTTGACCACATGACCGTGGGTTGCTGCGGGGATCTGAAGTTCGGGCGCACCGTCCACTCGCTCCTGGGCGCCATGAGCCGGTATGAGGGGGTGGATTTTATCCTCATTTCCCCGGAGGAGCTGCGCGTCCCTGAGCATGTGCGCACCGATATCCTGAAGGCGGGGAACGTGACGTACCGGGAGACGGAGTCGCTGCAGGAGGCCATGCCGGAGTTGGATGTGCTGTACATGACCAGGGTCCAGCGGGAGCGGTTTATCTCCGAGGCCGACTATGTGCGTCTGAAGGACACCTACATCCTCACCCCGGACAAGCTGGACACGGCCAAGCCCGACCTCGCCATCCTCCACCCCCTGCCCCGGGTGAACGAGATCTCCGTAGCCATTGACCGGGATCCCCGGGCCTGCTACTTCAAGCAGGTCCTCAACGGCAAATTCATCCGTATGGCCCTGATACTCATGCTTCTGGAGGTGGAATAAATGCTGATCGGAACCATCGTGGACGGCATCGTCATCGACCACATCCCCGCGGGACGGGGGATGGAGCTGTACCGGTATCTGGAGCTGGACAAGCTCCAGTGCGAGGTGGCCCTTATCAAAAACGCCCCCTCAGGTAAGCGGGGGAAGAAGGATATTTTGAAGATCAATGAGGTTATCGACCTGAATTTCGACCTTTTGGGCTATATCGACCCCCACATCACCGTGAATATCATCCGCAACGGCGAGCGGGTGGAGAAGCGCCACCCCAGCCTGCCCCAGGAGATCCGGGGCGTCATCAAGTGCCGCAACCCCAGGTGCATCACAAGCGTGGAGCAGGAGATCGAGCATATCTTCCGCCTCACCGACCCGGAAAACCGGGTGTACCGGTGCGTGTATTGCGATACGAGAGCGTGAGGCTAAACTGGCTTGAAAGACCGCAGGGGTTTTAGCTGGCTTGAAAGGCCACAGGGGCCTTCTGGCGAGGGCAACTTTTAGCGCCGTTCCGAGCTTTTGCGTAACCCCCTGCGGCCTTTCAATGCCAAGGGGATGCGTGCGAAAGACCCGGTGTGAATTCTGCGGAATTCACGCCGGGTCTTTCTGCTGCCGCGCTGCAGCGCACGCCCAAGGGCGCACGTTTGCGCGGCAAGAGGGATTTTTTGCGAGGCAAAGCCCCGCAAAAAATATTGGAATTGGGGTTACGGGGCGGGGCGTTCTCCGTTGACCGGAGGCCTTGACCCGGCGTTACAGAGGGACGGTTCTTTAGTCACACCTCCGCTTCGCTGCGGTGGTACAAAAGAACCGTCCCTCAAGTCCCGCCTTTCACGGGGGAACTCCCCATCTTCTGAGGAGGTGGGACAGCGGGGACGGTTCTTTCGTCACATCGGAGCCGTGCGGAGATGGGACTAAAGAACCGTCCCCGTGTCACACCGGCTTCCGGTGATGCTTGACGCTGCCCTTTCCCCGTTTATTATACCGCCCTCATCATCGCGACACGGGCCGCCGTGGGCGGCGGCCCCTACGGCAAAGTTTAAAGTTTTCCATCTTAACGCAACCGCTCTGTCACCCAACCTACCCGGGCCGATGAGGTCATCGGCCCCTACAAGGGGCTCTTACAGACTGTAGGGGCCGCCGCCCACGGCGGCCCGCCTGCCGAAATACTCCAACATCTCGCGGTCAACGTACAAACCTTCGTCCTTGCCGTAGGGGCCGACGACCTCGTCGGCCCGGGTTTCGATTACTACCGGGTAACGATTCAACGCAGTTCAACCAACGCGGGCCGCCGTGGGCGGCGGCCCGTACAGATTGGATGGATGGTAACGCTCTATTTTCGTTTCTTTGAGGAGGTGGGACAGCGGGGACGGTTTCTTTGTACCACCAGTGCGCACACTGGTGTGACTAAGGAACCGTCCCCGTGTCACACCGGCTTCCGCAAACGTCGCAGGCCCTGACCCGGCGTTACAGAGGGACGGTTCTTTAGTCCCACCTGCGGTGTGACAAAAAAACCGTCCCTCAGTCCCGCCTTTATCGGGTGCCTGGGGACGGCATACCGGGTCCCCACGCAATCGTGATTGCGTGGGGAGAGGAGGAGCAAAGCCCACGCCTGAGCCGTCACGCTGGCGTGGCGGCGAGGTTAAGCGGCTTTCGCGACGACGAAAGGAACCGTCCCCGTGTAACACCGGCTTTCCTCCGCTTTCCTCCTCAGCTCAGATTTTTTGCAGGGACGTGTGTTCTGCCAAAATCCTTTTTCGCCGGACGGAGGGATTTTTGTTGTATACCGGCGGCGGACGGTGTATAATGGAAGGGAACTCAATATATCAGCTTCGGAGGCGTGGAATGGACATTGTCGTACTTTGCGGCGGCCTTTCAACCGAACGGGACGTCTCACGAAAGAGCGGCCAGATGGTGGCCGCAGCGCTGAGGGAAAACGGGCACCGGGCCGTGACGGTGGATGTGTATTTGGGGATCCGGGGGACGTACAGCGGCCCTGAGGAGATCTTTTCAAGGCCGGCGGAGGAGTCTCCGGCCCAGATCCCCCTCCAGGCCCCTGATTTGGGGGCCGTTGCCCGGGAGAGCGGCCGGGCCGGCGCCTGCCGGGTGGGGGACGGCGTTCTCGACATATGCCGCGCCGCCGACCTTGTCTTTTTGGGTCTCCACGGCGGGGACGGGGAGGACGGCAGGCTCCAGGCTATGCTGGACATATACGGCGTCCGGTACACAGGCTCCGGGCATCTGGCCTCCGCCTGCGCGATGGACAAGGAGACGGCCAAGCGCCTTATGGCCCAGGCAGGGGTCCGCGTGGCGGAGGGGCGGATCGTGGACAGATCGTCGGCCCACGCCCCGGCGCCGTTTCTGCCCTGTGTGGTGAAGCCCCGGGCGGGGGGATCCTCCGTGGGGACGGGCATCGCCCGGACGGAGGAGGAGTACGTCCAGGCCCTGGAGAACGGCTTTGCCTGTGACAGGGAGCTTCTTGTGGAGCGATACATCCGCGGCCGGGAGATAGATGTGGGCGTTCTGGGCGGGCAGGCCCTGCCGCCCATTGAGATCCGGCCAAAGGACGGATTTTTCGATTACAAAAACAAATATCAGGACGGCGCCGCCCTGGAGCTTTGCCCGGTCCCCGGACTTGGGCGGGAGCTGGACACCGCCCTGCGGGAGACGGCGCTGCGGGTCTGGGATGCCCTGGGTCTGGAGGTCTACGCCCGGATGGATTTCATTGTGGACGCGGAAGGGCGGATCTGGTGCCTGGAGGCCAACACCCTGCCCGGGATGACGGCGTCCAGCCTGTTCCCCAAGGAGGCGCTGGCCGCCGGGATGGACTACGGCACCCTGTGCCAAAGGATCCTGGAGGAGTCTTTAAGGCGGTATGAAAAATAAAGCCCGGCCTGCGGGCTGAGGCTACAAGGAGGTACACGCCATGAAAATGAAAGCTCTGACCGTTGATAAGATCGCGGAGATCACCGGGGGGAAGTTTATCGGCCCCTGGCATCTGCGCAACGACCGGATCACCTGCGTGTCGATGGACAGCCGGGAGGTGGAGCGGGGCGGACTTTTCGTCTGCATCAAGGGCGAGCGCGTGGACGGGCATGACTTTGCCCTTCAGGCGGTGGAGGAGCGGGGCGCGCTGCTGTGCCTGGCCGAGAGGGAGCTGAAATCGGTGCCCTACATCCGGGTGCGCTCCACCAGGAAGGCACTGATGGATCTGGCCGCCTACTACCGGGGGCTTTTTGACATCCCCGTGGTGGGTATCATCGGCAGCGTGGGCAAGACGACTGCCAAGGAGCTGACGGCCCGGGTCCTCTCACGCCGGTACCTCACCATGAAGACCCCCGCCAACTACAATAACGAGCTGGGGGTACCTCTGACGCTTCTGTCCCTGCGGGAGGAACACGAGGCCGCCGTTGTGGAGATGGGCATCTCCGATTTCGGGCAGATGCGGGAGCTTGCCCGGATGGTGCGGCCGGATATCTGCGTGTTCACCTCCATCGGCTACTGCCACCTGGAGAAGCTGGGAGATCTGAACGGCGTCCTGCGGGCCAAGAGCGAGGTCTTTGAATTTATGGAGCCGGAGGGCATCGCCGTGATGAACGGGGACGACGAGATGCTCCGGAATTTTGACCCCGGCTTCCAGAAGGTCATGTACGGGGCCGGCCCGTGGAACAGCGTGCGGGCCGAGAATGTGGAGAATCTGGGCTTTGACGGCGTGTCCTGCGACATTTGCTTCGACGGGCAGCGGATCTTTGCCCTGATCCCCGCCTTCGGCAGCCACATCGTCTACGGCGCCCTGGCCGCCGCGGCGGTGGGCCGGATCATGAACGTGGGGGCGGAGGAGATCCTCCGGGGGATCGCCGATTACCGCCCGGTGGGCGGGCGCGCCAACGTGTCCGACACGGGCTTCGTCACCCTGATCGACGACTGCTACAACGCCAATCCCAACTCGATGGCCGCGGCCATCCGGTCCCTCAGCTCCATCAATCCCCTCAGCGGCCCCAGGGGCAAGCGGGTGGCGATCCTGGGGGACATGAAGGAGCTGGGGGCGGACTCGGCGTATCTCCATCGCACCATCGGGCGCCTGGCGGCGGAGTGCGGCATCGACAGCCTGGTGTGCTGCGGCGAGGAGGCCCGGGCTATCTATGACGGCTACCTGGCGGCGGGGGGCAAAAAGGCCCGGTATTACAGGGACCGCCGGGACTTCACAGGCGACGTGCGGGAGACGGTGGAGCGGGGCGACGTGGTGCTGGTGAAGGCCAGCCACAGCATGGATTTTGAGACCATCGTTGACCTCATCAAGGAGCTGCGGTGACGGCCCTGGAATATACGGCGGCGGAGGGGGACGCGGGCAGACGCGTCTATCACCTGCTGAAAAACCGGCTCCGCTTCTCGGCGGAGGGGATCCGGCGGGCCAAGAATGCCGGCGCCGTGTACGTCAACGGGGAGAGCGTCCATATGGATCGCCTCCTGGCCCCGGGGGACCGGGTCAGCGTGGCGCTGGATCGGTGCGAGACGCCGCCGGACTTCCCGCCGGAGCGCGGCCCACTGGAGATCTTGTATGAAAATCAGGGCCTGCTGGCGGTGAATAAGCCGGAGGGGATGCTCGTCCACCCCTCCCGGGGGAAATTTACCGGTACGTTGGCCAATATCGTGTCCGGCTTTCTGCTGGAGCGGGACGGATCCCCCATCTGCCACGCGGTGAACCGGCTGGACAGGGACACCAGCGGGATCACCCTGTTTGCCAAATCCGCCTATCACAAGAACCTGGCGGTGGAGGCGCTGAGGCAGGGGGAGAAGCGGTATGTTGCCATCCTCTACGGCGTCCTCCCGGAGCGGGAGGGCGTCATTGACCTGCCCATCGACCGGGAGCAGGAGGGCTTTCAGCGCCGTGTGGTCCGGGAGACGGGCCGCCCCGCCGTGACGCTGTACCGGACGCGGCGCGTGTTTGACGCCGGGGGCGGGACGGTCTCCCAGGTGGAGCTTTTGCTGAAAACCGGGCGGACACACCAGATCCGCGTCCACTGTGCCGCCCTGGGCGCCCCGGTGCTGGGGGATCGGCTCTATGGGACGCAGGCATCCCTGGCGCTGTCGGAGGCCCTGGGCCTCCAGGCCCATCTGCTCCACGCCATGTCCCTTGTTTTCCCCGATCCCGTCACAAACGCAGCCCTCACTCTGACGGCCCCCGTCAGGCGCGGGGATCTGTTAAAAATGTGGGAAAAATGCGGGGAAAATCCAAATTAACACTTGACAACCGGCCGCGGATAGGATAAAATAATCGAGCGCCGTTAAGGAAGACGAGACGGCCGAGTAGCTCAGCTGGTTAGAGCGCCGGCCTGTCACGCCGGAGGTCGAGGGTTCGAGCCCCTTCTCGGTCGCCAATGCTGCTATAGCTCAGTCGGTAGAGCGCATCCTTGGTAAGGATGAGGTCCCCAGTTCGAATCTGGGTAGCAGCTCCACAAGAAAAGACCGCCGAAAGGCGGTCTTTTCTTGTGGAGCTACCATTTAAATTTGAGGGGAACCCTGACGGTTCCCCTCAAGCTCCCCTCCCCCCGAAAACTCCGGCGGGGCGTGGGGGAGGCCGCATGAAGCGCAAAGGACGGCGGAAACATTGACCTTCCCCAAGAATCTGCTATAATAATAGAAAAACCGGTGAGGTGATGGGATGAAAAAGCTGTACCCCGGCGGGAAGGCCAAGGTGTTCACCGTCTCCTACGACGACGGGGTGCTTCAGGACGTCCGCTTTGTGGAGCTTTTAAACAAATACGGCGTCAAGGGCACCTTCAACTTAAACTCCCGGCTCATGCGGCAGGAGTTCGCCTGGACGCACGAGAGCGGCATGGTGGTGAGGCGCCTTTCGCCCGCCGCCGCCCGGAGCCTCTACGACGGTCACGAGGTGGCCAGCCACACGCTGACCCACCCCTACCTGGATCACGCCGGCAGGGACGTCATCCTGCGGGAGATGGGGGAGGACAGGGACGAGCTGGAGCGGCTCTTCGGGCGGGAGGTTCGGGGCTTTGCCGCGCCCTTCACCTTCTGGAGCCGGGAGATGGCCGATTGCGCCAGGCTCTGCGGCTTTGAGTACGCCAGGATCTCCGAGGAGAGCCGGAGCTTCGCCCCGCCGGAGGATCGGTTCAACTGGCGCGCCGGGATATTTCACCTGAGTCCTGATCTGGAGGACTTTGTAGACGGCTTTTTGGCGACAGACCGGGAGCTTGCCGTCTGTCAGATCGTGGGGCACACCTACGACCTGGACGCGGCCGGCATGTGGGGGCAGATGGAGGACATCCTCCGCCGCGTGGCCGCCTGCCCGGACGTGGCTTTTATGACCACCCTGGAGATCGTCCGGTATCTCACGGAGAAGGGGATGCTGTGATACACGGGGACGGTTCTTTTGGTTCATTTGTGATGAAAAAGCGAGGCGGAGAGATCGCATGATCTCTCCGCCTTTTGATGTGTCAGGCTGTGACGAAGTTGGGACAAAAGAACCGTCCCGGTATCTCAATCAATGAATTTTAATTTGACATGTGAATGTGCAAGTCGTGCCCCATGTCACAGTCAAGGTGGCCTCACCTGCTGACGTTGCCTCTATGGTGAATGTTCCGTTGCTGGTGATTTTATTTTCCGCAAGCCTTGCTGCCCCTGTAACCTCGACATTTATGTTTTTAGAGGTCATTACGGAACCATCTCTCATAATCGTAAGAGTACACGATTTAAACTTTGAGTTTTTACTGCACAGATTGATTTCGGTCGCGTCTTTAAGAACAGGATTTTTATTATTAAAATCGATCGTCAGCGCCGTATTATGAGCTTCCGTGCAGTCCTCTTCATCCACGACAGTATTTTTGCCGACTGAACCGCCGGTCGGATCGGCGTCTGGATTGCTGAAATCGGAAAATACAAGGACGCCGTTTATTTTCTGTGCCGCAAATGAGATGCCGTTCTCGCTGTTCACATTCTTAATTCCTCCGCCTGCCGGCTCTTGGAGAGTTGATAAAAGAGAGGGGTCACTCAACAGTGCGCTGAGTTCGTTGGTATGGTCACTGAATACCCTCAAATAGGCATCGTCGTTACTTTCGCCGATGTTCGGAGTGACAGTTGTACTTCCGGCAACTTTCATAATACCAAGAAACGCCTCGGCATCAATTCTGGCCTGACCAGTGGTGATATAATCGCTTTTTATACGATTCCAAGCCTCGCCAGAGAAATTGGCAGTATCGGTTAAATACTGTGTGGCAATATTATTACCCAAGCTGTCTGTATTCGTATAGGCATTGAGTACGTCTTTCATCTCTTTTGTGGCTGCGGGATGCTTCATGGCATAGCTGGCAAACGCATAATTTCGGGCAACCAGTGCAGCCGCCTCATTGCCGTTCATCTCAAAGATGCCGCTTTGCGTATCAGTCGCAGTCCATTTTTCCAGTATAGTTTTTGCTGTATCTTCCTGGGTGGAATTCTCAATTGCTTTTTCAAAAAGATGGCCCACATCATCCGGCTTAAAAAAGGCTCCAAAACCACCGGTGGCGGCATTTTTGGAAAGCTCAACAAGATTACCGACAGTATCCCAAAGGGTATCAATGTCCCCAGCAAAGGAGGCGGCGCCTCCGCCGGATACAGCAGATGCATAATTTTGAATCAACTCGTCAAGATTTGCGTCATCATTGAGAACATTCTCAATAAACTCCGATAGGTTAAGGTTGGGCGATTTGACAGAACCCCACTTGTCATAGCTCGGTTTTGTGTTGGGAAGTGCGCCCTCGCCAAAAGTGTCCTCCAGGGCGTCAGTTACTTTTCCGCTGACGTCTGTAGGAATCACAATCCCGTCATCTTTAGTGAAGAAGATTTGGATTCGCCCTTTGATCAGGCCTGGGTTTGCGTAATCCGCCAGCTGCAAGGCGTTCATGATCTCGCCGACTGTTTTCTTATCCAGCCCCTTTTTGGTGTACTCGATGTACCCCGTGTAGGCCACCGCGCCAACGGCGGAGAGGATCGCTAAGATCGCGATGACGACGATCAGCTCCACCAGCGTGAAGCCCCTGCTTTTGCTCTTTTCTGTTGAAGAATTTTGTTTCATGTCTGCCCTCCTGATGTTCTTTCCCGGAGGCTCCTCCTCCGGC
>CANQFV010000017.1 GCA_947599875.1 uncultured Oscillospiraceae bacterium | reverse complement strand
TGAACCTGCTCCGGGCCGTTGTAAAGTTGACTGCGATCACAGTATACACCCCCTCCTATTATGTACAATATTCTGCCCTGATTATTGTACCATATTCGGCGTCTTCCGTCAAGCCCTGAGCCGCCGCCCATCATTTTATGTCGCAAGGAGACCGCGTATGACACCGGAAGTAAAAACGCGACGCTCAAAAAGCCGCCTATACCTGGCCCTCGCCGTGGGAACGCAGATTTTAAGTCTCCCGGACGGCATCTACTCCATCTCCGAGCTTCCGGTGGGCAACGAGGCCGTATATTGGCAGGGGGTCCCGGGAATCCTCATCGTGGCCTTCGTGCT
The DNA here is from genome assembly GCA_947599875.1 of uncultured Oscillospiraceae bacterium. Taxonomy (GTDB): domain Bacteria; phylum Bacillota; class Clostridia; order Oscillospirales; family Oscillospiraceae; genus RUG626. Next base: position 52,341 of record CANQFV010000017.1, on the reverse strand, counting down.
GTTTTTGCGCGGCGGCCGGCCCTGTCCGCGGGTCACTCATAATCCGGCACGTCGAATTCCCGGCCTTTAAAGTAATATTTCCTGTCCTCCTCCGTGATCTCCCGGATGACCCGGCAGGGGTTCCCGGCGGCGATCACGTTGGCCGGGATGTCCCGGGTGACCACGCTGCCCGCGCCGATGACGGCGTTGTCCCCGACGGTCACACCGGCGAGGATCACCGCGCTCCCGCCGACCCACACGTTGTTCCCCAAAGTCACGCCGGCGCCGTACTCGTAGCCGGAGTTCCGGCTCGCCGGGTGGATGGGGTGCCCCGCGGCGTAGATGGACACATTGGGCGCGATGAGTACGTTGTCGCCAACGGTCACCCGGCCCACATCCAGGACGGTGAGGCCGTAGTTGGCCCAGAAATTCTCGCCCACATGGATGTTCCAGCCGTAGTCGCAGATAAAGGGCGGCTCGATCCACACGGTTTTCCCCGTGCTGCCCAGGAGGCGCTTTAAGATCTCCGGGATCCTTTGCCGCTCCTCCGGCCGCAGGTGGTTCAGCTCATAGAGGACGGCCTTGCACGCCTCCCGCTCCCTGTCCAGGCCGTCCTGCCACGCCTTGTAGGGCAGACCGGCCAGCATACGTTCCATTTGGTTCATTTGTGTTCCTACGATTTCCCCGACCGGGCGCCGGATGGGGCGAAAAGATTCAGTCCGTCACCGGGACGAAGGAGTCCAGGACGATTTTCAGCGCGTCATCCGCCTGCTCCGGCGCCCCGGCGTAGGTTCCGGCCTCCACAAGGAGGGTGCCGCCCTTATAGCTCATGGCGTAGAAGTCCTGGATCTGCGTGGCGCCGTCCACCGCCTTTTCCACATGGACGTGCAGGGCCTCCACGCCCTCGCTGCCGAAGTACACGGCCCGGGGGACGGCGGTGTCGGAGCCGGACTGGAGGGCGAGGCCGGCGGCGGTGTCCTCCGGAGTCCTGTCCGGCAGGCGCTGGACGGCGATGTACACGGGCAGGAGGGTCTGGGCGGTGTACGTCCAGGTGTCGTCCCCCGTCTTTTCAAAGGCGTCCGGGCTGTACTCAAAGAGATAACCCTCCCCGGAGCCTGTCTCATATACCGGCGCCGCCGGGGGATCGGGGTTTTCCGGCGTCTCCGGGACTGAGGGAAGATCCTCCCCGGCCTCCTCTTCACCGGAGCCGGGGCCGACCGGCGTCACGAGGCGCCCGTCCGACGGCCCGGAGCAGGACGCCAGGGCCAGGAGAAGCAGCGCCGCCAGAACCGGCGCGAAAAATCTGTTCATCATAAGGCCTCCTGAAAAGTGATCGCTGAAAGGATATGTCCGCCGAGGGGACTTCATGCCCCGAGGCGGCTTCAAGAATATTTTGCGCCCTCAGGGGCTTTTTGTCAAGAAAATTCCCCCGGGCGGCACAAACCTTCCGGAAATCCGGGGAAACAGAGAATTTTTCCTGTAAAAAAGCGGGATTTTCGCCGCGATTTGGTTGACATTTATTTCCCGAAATGATAGAATGAAAGCGATTTGGTCCGGTTTGCCGGACAGATCGAGATTTGTGAAAAGAGGGAATGAAAAAATGAAAAAGAGTTTGCAGGTACTTATCGCCCTGATCCTGGCGGTGGCGCTGGCCGGCTGCGGCCTGTTCTCCAGCGAAAAATCGGACAAGGGCGGCGAAAAGGCGGAGTCCGTCACGCTGGTGGGCGGCCGGGTGTACACCTTCCCCAAGGACGTGGATTTTGACACCTTCTATCTGGCCCAGATCGACGTGAACCCCGACGACGAGAACAGCCTCCTCTCGGAATTCCTGGACTTCGGCATCCAGAAGGAGTACCACATCACCTACGCCAAGGACGCCAAGGCTGTCTACATGGACGACGTCTATCTGTGCGACACCGCGGAGAACGCCAAGGGCATGTACGACTATCTCATCGAGATGGGCGCGGACGAGACGGGCCTTCGCGTCTACGGGGATGACCCCACCATGCTGGTGTACTCCTACAACCAGAAGATGGTGGAGGGGATGATCCTCCAGTTTGCCGGCTACGGCATCGGGCTGGAGGCGGACGCGGACGCGGCCACCTATGCCCAGTTTGACGCCGACATGTACGGAGGGTATCTGATCAACGCCAACGCGGAGGAGTGACCGGAGCGGGCGCCGTCTGAGGGATCGGGCGGCGCTTCAGCTTATCAAAAAAACCACACATCAATATTTTTTCCGGCGGCATGTACGTCGGAAAAAATCCCTTATGTCGCACAAGCGTGCGGCCCACGGGGCCGTGCGCGCAGGGCGACGGCAGGAAAATTTTTTCTGAATTTCGCAAAATTCAGAAAAATTTTCCGCACGTCCCCTCTGCCGGAAAAGCCCGCAGGGCTTTTTCGACAGGCTGCGGCGTCGTCTGAGGGATCGGGCGGCGCTTTTCCCATTGAATTGAAATGAGGAGGCAAATATGAAAAAACCGAAACGACAGCGGGATCCGGAGGTACGCTGGAAAAGCGTATTCAGGGTCCTGAAACGGTCCCAGCTGCCCTGGCTGTGGATCGCTATAGCCTTCGGGGTGAATCTCTATTACAACGAGCTGCTGGTCAAAATCCCCACCACCACGGCGTCGCTCTTCAGCGGGGATCTGACCTCCGGGGCCTTGCGGGACACGGTGGTCTACTATGTGCTTTTCGCCCTGGTGATGGCGGTGTGGAACCTGTTTATGGCCCAGGCGTCGTGCCTGGCCATCAAGCGCGCCCGGGACAACCTGTGGGGAAAGATGCTCCGGGTACATATGTCCTTCTACGACAGCAACGATCCGGCGGAGCTGATGAGCGCCATCACAAACGACGTGTCCTACGGCGTGGACCATACCTCCTATCTGCTCATCAACATTATCCCGGAGCTGTACTATGTGTTCCGGGCCACGAAGACCATCGGCTCCTACCACTGGCTTTTGGTGGTGGGGATCGCGGCCTTTGTGCCCATCAAGTACGTCTACTCCCTGGTGATGGGCAAGCTCTTCTACCGGGCGGAGGCCGGGATCTATCAGGAGATCGGCGGCCTCACCGGATTTTTGGCTGAGCGTGTGCGGAATCTGCCCCTGATCAAGACCTTCACCAACGAGCGGGAGGAGCTTTTAAACGGCCGGAAGACCGTGGACAAGCTGGTGAAGGCCAATATGCGGGAGGTGAGGATCAACGCCGGCTACTCCGCCACCATCCAGATGATCGATTTTGTCCAGCAGTTCGTGCTGATCGTCCTGGCGGTGGTGCTGATCCAACGCAAGCTGATCACAATGGCCCAGTGGGTGGCGTTCTTCCTGTTCAGCCAGGAGCTGGGGAACACCATGTCACAGCTTGTGAACGAGTGGGTCTCCGTCAAGATGGTGAAGGCGGCCCTGTGCCGGGCGGCGAAGGTGTACGACGCCCCGGAGGAGGATCTGGAGGCCGCCGGGGACGCGCCCATACCCCAGAGCGGGCGGGACGTGTCCTTCGACTCCGTCACCTTCTCCTACGGCGACAAGACGGCCCTGCGGGACGTGTCCTTCACGGTGCCGGAGGGGAAGACCGTGGCCGTGGTGGGCCTGTGCGGAAGCGGAAAGACCACTTCCCTGAACCTGCTGGAGCGGTTCTACCGGCCGGAGAGCGGGAGCGTCACGATGGGCGGCGTGGAGATCGGGAGACTGCCCCTGGCGGAGTACAGGCGGTGCTTCTCCTATGTCCAGCAGCGGCCGGAGATCTTCAGCGGCACGGTGCGCGAGGCGCTGACCTACGGCCTTGACCGGGATGTGACGGACGAGGAGATCCTGGAGGCGGCGCGCCTTACGGGCATCGCGGATTACATTGAAAAACAGCCGGACGGGCTGGAGACCCAGGTCGCCGCGTCCGGAACCTCCCTGTCCGGGGGACAGGTGCAGAGGCTTGTGCTGGCCCGGGAATTTCTGCGCAACGCGGATATCCTCCTGCTGGACGAGCCGACCTCCGCCCTGGACGCCCAGACGGCAAACGGCGTGCAGGAGGCGATCCTCACCACCTTTACCGGGAAGACCATCCTCATGGTGACTCACGATCTGCGCCTCACCCGCCGCGTGGATAAGATCGTCGTCCTGCAAAACGGCTGCCTTGTGGGTGAGGGCTCCTATGACACCCTGATGGCCGGATGCCCCATCTTCGCCCAGATGGTGGAGGCCCAGGAGAAGGAGGCGGCGGAATGAAAGCGATCAAACGGTATGTCCATATCTTCAGGGGCGTGAAGCTGCCCTGGATCAGTATGCTGGCTTACCTGATCTTCTCCCTGGTGGAGGTGACGCTGGGCTTGCAGAGCGTGGAGCTGAGCGCCTCCATCATCGACGCCAGCCAAAGTACCATTGACGCGCAGAGACTGGTGCGCTACGCGGTGAATCTGATCCTCACCGTGGCCGCCACGGTGGGGGAGACGTATTTCTCCGGCCTGCTGGAGCAGAAGATCGGCGCCGGGGTGCGCTTGAAGGTCTGGGACAAGCTGATGCGCCTGCCCCTGAGCTACTACGACACGGAAAGCCCCAACGACCTGGTGAGCCGTGTCACCTCCGACCCCGGCTCGGCCAGTTCCTATATCACCACCGGTATCTCCTGCATCACCACCGTCTACGCCACTGTGGTGGCCTTTCGGCAGCTCTTTATCTTCCACAAGGGGCTGGCGACCTGGTCGCTGCTGATCATCCCCTGCACCATCGGCGTGGGCGCTGTCTACTCGGTGATGGCATACCACTCCGCCCTGCTGGGCGCCAGGAATTTCGCCAAGACCACGGGGTATATGACGGAGCATGTCCACAACCTGCGGCTCATCCGGGCGCTGGGGACGGAACGGTATGAGAAGCAAAAATCCCACGGCATCTTCCGGAGGCAGTACTGGACAGACCTGTACAGCCGGAGTACCGTGGCGTACATGGTGGTGGGGCTTCAGGCACTGAGCTGCCTGTCCCTGATCATCTCCTTCGTGGCCGGGGGACGGATGGTGGCCCAGGGGACGCTGACCGTGGGGACGCTGGTGATCTTCTATGGCTTCTCCTCGATGGTGGCCATGCACCTGTCCAACCTGTTTATGGCGGTGGGCACCATTATCGGCACCAACGGCGAGCTGAAGAAGATCTCCTGCCTGCTGGATCAGGCCGACGAGCCTCAGGGGGGCGACGAGGTCACGGGGGAGGAGGACATCGTCTTTGACAACGTGTCCTTCGCCTACAAGGACGTGCCCGTTCTGGAGAACATCTCCTGCCGCCTGCGGGCCGGGCGCGTCACGGCCATCGTGGGCACCAACGGCGCCGGCAAATCTACCATGATGAAGCTGATCGAGCGGATGTACGACCCGGACGAGGGGCAGATCACCTTCGGGGACCGGGAGATCGGGGCCTTCAACCTGACATCCTGGCGGCACGCCCTGGCTATCGTGGCCCAGGACACGCCCCTGATGTCCGGCACCGTCCGGGAGAACCTGACCTACGGAATCGGACGGGAGGTCTCCCAGGAGGAGCTGACGGACGCCGTGAAGCTGGCCAACGCCTACGACTTTATCCAGGAGACGCCCGGCGGATTCGACGCCCAGGTGGGGCCGGGGGGCAGCAGCTTCTCCGGCGGACAGAGACAGTGCCTGGCCATCGCCCGCGCCGTGCTGCGCCGGCCCCGGTATCTCCTGCTGGACGAGGCCACAAGCAGTCTGGACGCCAAGTGCGAGGCGGATGTCTCCACGGCCCTGGACAGGCTGATGGAGGGGCGCACCACCGTTATGATCGCCCACAGCTTCCGGGCCGCCCGGGAGGCCGACGACGTGATCGTTATGGACAACGGCCATATCGTGGGCATGGGTACGCCGGAGGAGCTTCTGCGCACAAACGCCTATTATCAAACCTTCGCCCGCCGGGGCGACAAGGAGGCAGTATGATGAAAACGAAAGTGACAAAGCTTTATGATGTGGCCCTCATCCCCACGCCGGAGGACATTCCGGAATGGCGTGTGGACGAGGCCGCCGTGGACGGTCTGGTGAAGGCCCTGGCCGTCCAGCACGCCGTGGAGACCCAGGGGGACGCCGTCCAAACGGGGGACACGGTGTTCTGTGCCGCCCGGGGGGCGCTGGAGGATCGCACCGTCCTGGTCTACCCGGGACGGAGCATCCCCGGGGCGGAGCAGGCGGAGAAGGCCCTACTGGGGGCAGGATGCGGGGACACGGTGAAAACGGAGCTTGCCGGCTCCCCCGTCAGCCTCACGGTACAGCGGATCGTCCGGCGCACCCCGGCCCCCATTGACGACCGTCTCGTGCGGGAGGAGAAGATCGACGGGGTGGAGACCGTGGCGGCCTACCGGGCGTACATCAAGGAAAAGACCCAGGAGCAAAACCGCTCCCTGTCCGCCAAGCACCTGTCCGCCGCCCTCCACGACGCGCTGGTAGAGAAAAGCGACTACCAGGTGGACGAGGAGGAGCAGGAGGCCTGGACGGACAAGGCCGCCAAGGAGATGCTGAAGATGTACGAGCAGGAGGGCATCGACCCCCACATCCCCGAGGACGGGACGGACTTCCTCACGGACGAGGAGGTGCTGGCCCAGTTCAAGGAGAGCCTGCGGTCCCAGTACCTGTCCCTGGCCATGAGCCGCGCCTTCTGCGAGCAGCAGGGCGTGACCTTCGGGCCGGAGGAGCAAAAGCTCTACGCCGAGAACGGCTGCACCGGGGACGAGGCGGAGAGCGGCTTTATGGAGTCCAAGACCTGGGAGATCCTGTATAATATCGCGATGGAGAGACTGGAGGGAACGAAATGATCACCGAGGCCACTGCCCAGACCTTTGACCGTCTTATTGACACCGAATACGCCGTGGTGGACTGCTACGGGGATTTTTGCGGGGCCTGCGTCATGCTGGAGCCTGTCTACAAGGAGGCCGCAGCCGATATGGCCGGGATCCGGTTTATCGAGATCAACATCTCCCACGAGTGGGACATCGCCGAGCGCTTCGGCATCGACGCCATGCCCACGCTGCTGTTCTTCCGCAACGGCCGGGAGGTACACCGCATCGAGGGGAGCATGGACCGGGAGGAGCTGAACCGCCAGATCGCGGTGATGCTCTACAACTGAAGGAGGCGTGAAAAATGGCGAAGATCCGCGTGAACGATGACCCCGAGGTGGTCCGCACCGTCCGGGAGGGGCTGAAGCGCACCGGCGGCTACTGCCCCTGCCGCACCGAGCGCAAGCCCGAGTACAAGTGCGTCTGCCAGGAATTCAAGGCCCAGTGCGCCGACCCGGATTTTGAGGGCTACTGCCACTGTAAGCTGTATTACAAGGAGAAATAAAGCTGGCGAAAAGGGCTGGCTTGGAAGGCCGCAGGGATTATCCGGCGGGGGTAGTATTAAGCGTATTTCTTACCCTGGCAGTGGACGCTGCGGCCTTCCAATGCCAAGGGGATGCGTGTGGAAAGGGCCGCTCGAATTGTGCGCAATTCGAGTGGCCCTTTCCTGCTGCCGCGCTGTGCGACCAGTCTGCGGACTGGTCACTTGCGCGGCAAGAGGGATTTTTTCCAAGGCACATGTCCTTGGAAAAAATGTTTGGATGGGGGAGCGGGACGGAGGGGTCCGTCTTTTGAGGAGGTGGGACAGCGGGGACGGTTTCTTTGTACCACCAGTGCGCACACTGGTGTGACTAAGGAACCGTCCCCGTGTCATACCGGCTTTAAGGGGACGCTTGACGAACCGTCCGCCCCCCTTATGGACAAAGGCCTTCGGGCCTTTGTCCATAAAATTACCCCGGGGGACGCGCACGCGTCCATCATCAAAAGGAGGTACGATCACTTCAGCAGTTTGTCAAAAAACCTAATGCTTCCCTTTGTCGGAAAAGTCCGCAGGGCTTTTTCGACGGGATCACTTCAGGATACGCTTTTCATACAGGTGTATGGAGAGGGGGATCGTGGCGACGCTGACCAGGGCAGCCGCCACCAGGATGTGCCAGCCGCGGATGTGGACGAGCAGGGAGAGGAGGCTGTCAAAGCCCTGGTCGTTTAAAATGATCACCGTCAGCAGGGTGGCCAGGGCCACGGCGAAGAACAGGACAGGCCGGCCGCGATTTGTGCCGAAGCGGAAGATGACAGGCAGGGAGACGGCCTGCATCAAAAAGCCGATGGCCAGGTCGATGCACAGCATCGTAAAATACTGTCCGTTCAGGGGCATCATGTCGAACCTGACCCAGATCAGCTGGGACACCAGGGCCAAAACGGTCATCAGGGCCAGATACGCCCAGCCGGCCAGGTACTTTTCCAGCACCACCAGGCGCCGGGAGATGGGCAGCATGGGCAGCAGAGAGTCCCACTTGCACTGCTCGTCCGACTGCATCAGATACAGGGAGAGCATCACCGCGTAGGTGGAGGAGTAGGAGAAAAACTGCAGATCCGGTACCACGGCAAATAAGGTGAACACCAGCAAAAACAGCTTACCGAAGCTCTGCAGCATATACAGATCCTTGCGCACAAGTGCTTTCATTGCCGATCCCCCCTTGCAAAAAATACGATAACTTCCTCAAGACACGGTTTCTCCAGGGGGAGATCCGGCCGGACGAGCCGGCGCTCCACCAGGGCCTCCACGCCGTATTTCCCCCGCCGGACGCCGCGGACGGCCTCCGGGGGCACGTTCAGAAACTCCCGCTCCGGGAGCTTGACGATGGCGTATTCCTCCAACAGCCTGTCCTTCTCCTGGAACAGCAGCAGCTCGCCCCGGTGCAGGAAGGCTATGTAGTCGCACAGCTTCTCCAGATCGGAGACGATGTGGGAGCTGATGAGGACGGTTCTGTCCTCCCGCCGGGTGAAGTCCTCCAAAATGTCCAGGATCTCGTCCCGCACCATCGGGTCAAGACCGCCGGTGGGTTCGTCCAGCACCAGGAGCTTTGCGTCGTGGGACAGGGCGGCGGCCAGGGCCAGCTTCATCCGCATCCCGCGGGAGTACGCCTTGATCCGCTTCTTCGCCGGAAGCTCCAGCTTGTCAAGATAGGTGCCGTAGACGCCGGGATCCCAGCGGGTGTAGACGCTGGAGAAGATCCGCCCCAGCTGGACGGCGTTCAGCCCGTCGGGGAAGTGGGCCTCGTCCAGCACCACGCCGATGTCGTCCTTCGTCCTGGTGAACTCCGGAGCCGTCACCTCCTGGCCCAGCACCTGGGCACTGCCGAAATCGGCCTGGGCCGCGCCCATGATCAGGCGGATGAGGGTGGATTTGCCCGCCCCGTTCTCCCCCACAAGGCCCATGATGCACCCCTCGGCCAGGGTGAAGCTCACATTCTTCAGCGAAAAGCCGGGGTAGGTCTTGCCCAGGCCGTTTACCTCAATGGCGTTCATAAATCCTCCTCACGCAGCGCTTTCAACATATTTTCCAAATCCTCCACGCCCATACCGGCGGTGCGCCCCAGCCGCAGGGCGTCCCGGAGGTGGTTCTCGATCTCCAAAAGCCTGCGCTCCTGAAGAAGGGGGGCGTTGGCCCCCGCGGCAAAGGATCCCTTGCCGGGGACTGTCTCGATCCAGCCCTCCCGCTCCAGCTCCTCAAAGGCGCGCTTCGTGGTGATGACGGAGATCCGCAGATCCCGGGCAAGACCGCGAATGGAGGGGAGAGGATCGCCGGGCTTCAGCTCCCCGGAGATGATGGCCGCCCGCAGGGCCTCACCCACCTGCTCATAGATGGGCCGGGGATCGGAATTGGAGAGTATGATATCCATGTAATCCCTCACAGAAGAACTGTATATACACAGTATACACGGTATACACGGCCCTGTCAAGGGGAATCAAGAAAAAAGACAGATTTTTTTAAAAAGACGATTCTCTTAAAAAAGGCCCTTTTTGGAGGGCGTGGTGGGCCGCGCTTGACCTTTTTGCCCGGGGGTTGTATAATTGGGGAAAAATCACCCGTGAGGAGGCCAAAAGATGCCTGACAACAACGTAAAATTCAAGGATATGCCCTATAAGCGCCCCGATTTGGAGGAGCTTAAAGCGCTGTACACCCGGCAGATCCAAAATCTGCGAAAGGCCGCAAGCTACCGTGAGGCGCGGCAGATCTTCCTCTCCGCCGAGGAGGAGGACGACCGGATAGGCGCCCAGGCGACGCTGGCGTCCATCCGCCACGACATCGACACCCGGGATCCCTTCTACGACGGGGAGGTGAGCTTCTGGGACGCCGCCGGGCCGGAGCTTGCCCAGTATGGGCAGGAGTGGAACAAGGCCCTGCTGGAGAGCCCCTTCCGGCCGGAGTTTGAGGCGGAGTACGGCAGCCTTATGTTCACGGACACGGAGATCGCCCTGCGCACCTTCTCCCCCAAGAACATCCCTCTGATGCAGCGGGAGAATGAGCTGACCACGGAGTATTCCAAGCTCCTCGCCTCGGCGCAGATCGAGTTTGAGGGCAAGACGTACACCCACTCCCAGATGACCCCCTTTAAGACGGATCCGGACGACGCCCGGCGCCTCGCGGCCTGGAAGGCCCAGGGCCGGTGGTTCAAGGAGCATCAGCCGGAGCTGGACCGGATCTACGACGAGCTGGTGAAGCTCCGGGATCAGATGGGGAAGAATCTGGGGTACGAAAACTATATCCCCCTGGGCTATGACCGGATGGGGAGAAACTGCTACGACAAGAAGGACGTGGAGCGCTTCCGGGAGGCCGTGCGCAAGTACCTGGTGCCCGTGGCCGACGCCATCTACCGGCGTCAGGCGGAGAGACTGGGCAAGGCGTATCCCCTGAGCTTCGCCGACGAGGCCCTGTCCTTCCGCTCCGGAAATCCCCGGCCCCGTGGGACGGCGGAGGACATCCTGGCCGCCGGGAAGAAGTTCTACACGGAGCTTTCCCCGGAGACGGCGGAGTTTTTCAACACCATGCTTGACCGGGAGCTGATGGATGTACTCAGCACCGAGGGCAAGGCGGGGGGCGGCTACTGCACCGGCCTCGGGGCGTACAAGGTCCCCTTTATCTTCGCCAACTTCAACGGCACCATCGGCGATGTCACCGTCATCACCCACGAGGCCGGCCACGCCTTCGCCTACTGGATGAACCGGGACCGGATCCCCTCCAGCTACGCCTGGCCCGGGATGGAGGCCTGCGAGGTACACTCCATGTCGATGGAGTTTATGGCCTGGCCCTGGGCGGAGGACTTCTTCGGGGAGGACGCCAGGAAGTTCCGGTACTCCCACCTGGCCGACGCCATCACCTTTATCCCCTACGGCACCCTTGTGGATCACTTCCAGCACGAGATCTACGAGCATCCGGAGATGACCCCCCGGGAGCGCCACCACACCTGGAAGCGGCTTTTGGGCGTCTATCAGCCCTGGCTTGCCCTGGACGGGGACATCCCCTTCTACGCCGAGGGGGAGGGCTGGCAGCGCCAGAGCCACATCTATGAAAGCCCCTTCTACTACATCGACTACTGCCTGGCCCAGACCGTGTCCCTGGAGTTCTGGGCGATGATGCAGGAGGATCAGAAGAACGCCTGGGAGCATTACATGGCCTACACCCGCCAGGGCGGCAGCCGGGTGTTCACCCAGCTGCTCTCCAACGCGGGACTGGACTCGCCCTTTGACGAGAGTACCCTCCGGGGCGTGTGCGAGAAGGCCGCCCGCTGGCTGGAGGGGTATGACCTTGGGGGAGTGAAATGACTGGCGAAATGACTGGCTTGAAAGGCCGCAGGGGTAAGCTGGCTTGAAAGGCCACAGGAGTCTTCTGGCGCGGGAGCTTTTCGCGCCCTCCCACCCTGGCGGCAACCCCTGCGGCCTTTCAATGCCAAGGGGAACGTGCGGGAAACGGCTCCTGAATTCTGCGGAATTCAGGAGCCGTTTTCCTGCTGCCGCGCTGCGTGACCAGTCTGCGGACTGGACACTTGCGCGGCAAGAGGGATTTTTTGCGAGGCAAAGCCCCGCAAAAAATATTGAATGAGGGGAGCGTCGCCGGGAAGCCTGTAGGGGCCGATGACCTCATCGGCCCGGGCGGGTTGGGTGACAGAACGGTTGCGTTAAGATAGAAGACTTTATAATTTGCCGTAGGGGCCGCCGCCCACGGCGGCCCGTGTCGTTGATTGAGGGCGGTATAATAGACGGGGAAAGGGCAGCGTCGTGTAACACCGGCTTCCCGGAAACGCACGACGAACCCTTTCCCGTGCCCCACAGGGACGGTTCTTGTGAACCACCTCCGCTGCGCTGCGGTGTCCCACAAAAACCGTCCCCGTGAGGCAGTGGAGGCGTCAGTTATCGCGACCCGGGCCTCCGTGGGCGGAGGCCCGTACAGATTGAATGGATGGTAACGCTCTGCTTTCGCCTCCTTGAGGAGGTGGTACAAAGGAACCGTTCCCGTGTCACACCGGCTTCCCGCAAACATTGAAGTTCCTGTTCCGCACGTTTTCTTTTGTCGAACCCCCAATTCCCTTTTGTGCTTCCGGAGTATCTGAGCCACGGCTGGAGTAAATCTTTATTCAACGGTGAGTATAAAAAATTTTCCCATCAGCACAATTGCCGATGGGAAAATGACTATCAGGTAAATTGGCACTCTATAAATAGAGGAAGAATTTCACTTGCGCCGATGCTTCTAATTTTGCGCGTCCACCTTTACCTGTTTTTTGGATTTCCCGACCAATTCAACGACAAAAATCGCGCCGACAAGGGCAAAATAGGATAGATACCAATATACATACATATTTCCGTCCTGGGGCCTATCCAGGATGCCGGCGAGCCAGTAGGTAAGGATATACCCGCAGGCGCCTGCCCAGCCTGTATATTTCAGGGACCAAACATATTGGACTATAATTGCGGCTGCTCCTAACAGCACAGGCGTGTCGCTCCAAACAAGGAAGTATGGCAGGAGCAAAATCGCAAATTGACACAACAGGAAAACGGTCTTTTTAATATCGATCTTGATCTTAATATCCATCGTTTTCTTCATCTGTTTTCCCAGCCTTTTCCCTTCATCATTATTATGTATTGATCCCGATTTGTCCATAAATCCCATTATTGGCATCATACCACATAATCCGTAAATTGTCCCCTGTTGTTTACGCCGATGGGTCTGTCCCTGATTCTATCATATAATATGTCGGAATATGTCGGAATTGATGGTGAGTTTTATCCATGCTGATTGATTATATTTCCGGTTTGCTCCGGAAGATCAGGTTATTGCCCACGGCGCCCTCGGATTCGTAGATCAGGATCTGATTTTTCCCCGGCTTCAGCCAGGGGGCGGGGAGGTAGAGGCGGCGCTGGGGTCCGATGCTCCAGAACCGGCCCAGGCACCGGCCGTTGACGAAGACGGCGCCCTTGCCAAAGCCGGGGCACTCCATAAACGTGTCGGCCGGCGTATCCGTATCCAGCTCAAAGGCGGTGAAGGTGGGCGTGCCCTCCTCATAGGGGAGGGAGAGATCCAGCCGGTCAAGCCCCTCCATAGGCAGGGGGCGGCAGTCCCAACCCTTAAGCTCCACGCCATCCAGGGTGACGGGGCCGTTGATGCCCTTGCGCTGTTGGGTGAGGCGCGGGCCGAAGTTGACCCTGCCCATGTTCTCCACCAGCAGGGAGAGTCTGTCCTTGGAGGAGAGCTTCCGGGGCAGGGTGACGCCCCCGGCCAGCTCCTCCCCCATGACGGTGAGGACGTGGCGGTGGTTTACAAAGATCTGCACCCTGTCCGCGGCGTTCTCCACGGCCAGGACGCGGCCGCTGGTGCGTCTGGTGACAAGGGTCTCGTACAGGATATAGCCCACGCTCTGGCCCAGGCGCTCCATTGGCAGGCAGCGGGGGAGACGCCGCGGCTCGGAGAGGTTGTCCAGATTTTCAAACAGGCCCGTGCGGCCCACGGCCTCCAGGATGCCGTAGGCCTTGGTGGGGATGGGATCCGGCAGGGGGCCGGTGGAGCCGGGGAAGAGCCGCTCCAAAAGGCTCTGCAGGGCAAAATAGCTCCTGGTGGGGTGCCCGTCCTCGGCCAGGGGGGCGCCGTAGTCGTAGCTCGTCACGTCGGGGAGGAGCCGGGATTCCCAGGTGGAGCCGTTCATAAAGCCGAAGCTGGTGCCGCCGTGGAACATATAGAGGTTGAAGCTCCCCGCCTTCAGGGCATCCCGGACGTTCCGCGCAGTCTGAACCGTGTTCTGGGCGTGATGCTCGCCGCCCCAGGAGTCAAACCACCCCGACCAAAGCTCCATGATCATAAGGGGGGCGTTGGGGCGGAAGCTCCGGAGAACCTCCAGCTTCTTGGCGGCGCGGGAGCCAAGATTCACGGTGGGCAGATACCCCGGGCGCGACCCACGGGCCAGGGCGTCGGCGTAGCCGCCGTCGGAGGTGCAGAAGGGCTGGGTGAGGCCGCCCCGGCGCATGAGATCCGCCAGCGCGTCCACATATGCCGGGTCGGCGGCGTAGTAGCCGTACTCGTTCTCCACCTGGAACATCAGGATGTTGCCGCCCTGATCCAGCTGCAGGGGGGCCAGGATGGGCAGAAGGCGGCTGTAATATTCCTCCACGCAGGCCATAAAACGGCTGTCCGTCGTGCGCACGGGGATGTCCTCCTGGCCGTCCATCAGCCAGGCGGGCATACCGCCGAATTCCCACTCCGAACACACATAGGGGGAGGGGCGGACGATGGCGTAAAGCCCCGCCTCCTGGGCGAGCCGGAGGAACCGGGCGATATCCCCGGCCCCCTCAAAGCAAAATTCCCCCCGCCGGGGCTGGTGGACATTCCAGAAGACATACGTCTCCACGGTGTTGGCCCCCATAGCCCGGAGCTTCAAAAGCCGGTCGTACCAATACTCCGGCGGCACGCGGCAGTAGTGGATGGAGCCGGAGATGATCCGGAAAGGCTCCCCATCCAGATAAAAGTTGTCACGGATCTCAAATCTTCCCATATGCGCCCCTCCCGGCAGTGGTTTTCACGGTATTTTTGTATCAGGACTTCCCCTGGGCCACGGCGTCCGCCCTGCGGGAGGCGTCCATCTGGGCGACGCACTCCTCCAGGCCGATCTCGCCGCGCAGGAGGCGGTTGACGATGACCGCCATGTCGTCGGCGCTGTATCCCACGATGCGGGACGCGGCGGTGGAGACCCTCTCGTGGGCCTGGACGGAGGCGGAGGCCTCTAAAACCATAGGGGACTGGATGCTTGTGGTCTGCTCCTTAAAACAGGGGACGGTGGAGATCCCCGCAAAGGCGGCGTTGTAGTTTTCAGGATCGGCGCAGAAGGCCAAAAAGTCCAGGGCCTCCTCCAGCCGGGCGCTGTTTTTGTTGACCATCATCATATTCAGGTTCCCGCCCTCGTAGGTGCCGGATTCCTGGGTGTTCATAAAGACGGGCATCAGGGCGAAGTCGTCCACGGAGTACACGTCCGGCCGGAAGTCCGTGTAGAACCAGGAGTCCCAGATAAACGTCATCACGGCACCGCCGGAGGCCAGGGCCGGGCCGATGTCCGACCAGCCGGTGCGCAGATAGCTCCCGCCGAACCAGCCGCTCTCGGCGGCGTCCCGGATCCACCTGACCATGTCCGTGACGCCGGGGATCTGGGCGTAGTCCGCGGCCCCGCTGTTCAGGGCGTCAAGCAGCGCCGGATCGTCGGCGAACAGGGGATCCAGGCCGAACTGGAACATCCAGGAGCAGCCGTCCGCCGGCCAGCAGATGGGGGTGAGGTCAAGCTGTGTCAGCACCTGGCAGAGCTGATCGAACTCCTCCTGCGTTGTGGCGGGGCGCAGGCCCAGGTTGTCCAGAAGGGTCTTGTTGTAGTAGCAGCCGGAGACGGAGTTTTCCCAGAAGGGCAGGCCCAGCAGGTTCCCGGCGGCGTCCTGGCAGTAGGCCCTGGCCCCGTCGGTGAGGCCGTCCACCCAGGGCTGGTCGTTGAGGCGGAGGAAATTGTCCTCCACGGAGAAGCGGTTCAGATCGGCGTTGTTGAAGTGGAGGAAGATATCCGGCGCCTGGCCCTTTTCAAACAGCTCCGCGGCCCGGGTCTCGTACTCGGCGTCCTCGATGGAGATAAGCCTCAGCTCCCGCCCGGTGGAATCCTCGTAGAGCCGGAGGATCTTTTGGATGTAGCTCTTGTCCAGGTCGCTCTCCTTCCCCATGAGGGTGAGGGAGTCCGCCTGCTCCCGCCGGCAGGCGGCCAGGGGGAGGAGAAGAAGGAGGGCCAGCGTCAGGGCCAGCAGGGGTTTATGGGTTTTCATGGCGGTCGTCTCCTTTTTCCCGGTTCCCGCCGCCCAAAAGCCTGCCGATCATGGCCTTGACGGCGTCCATATTGATGGGCTTGCCCAGGTGCCCGTTCATGCCGGAGTCCAGGGCGCGCTTTACGTCCTCCGCGAAGGTGTTGGCGGTCATGGCCACGATGGGGATGGACTCCGCCTCCGGGTGACTGCCGGCCCGGATGGCCCGGGTGGCCTCGTAGCCGTTCATCACGGGCATCTGCACGTCCATGAGGATCATGTCGTACTGCCCGGGCAGGGAGCCGGCGAACATCTCCACGGCCTCCTTCCCGTTGACGGCAACGTCGCACTCCGCCCCCTCCATGTGCAGCATCTCGGTGAGGATCTCCGCGTTCAGCTCGTTGTCCTCCGCGACCAGGAAGCGGCGTCCCTCCAGGACGCCGGCCTCCGGTTCGGCCTGAGCCGCGACGGCGTCCGGCACGGCCTTTTCAAAGAGGGGCCGGATCGTCTGCCAGAAGGTGGAGGCGAAGAAGGGCTTTGGCATAAAGGCGTTGATCCCGGCCTCCCGGGCCTCCGCCTCGATGTCCGACCAGTCGTAGGAGGTGAGAACCAGGATGGGCACGTCCGCGCCGATGCTCTCCCGGATGAGGCGGGCGGTCTCCACCCCGTTGAGGCCGGGCATCTTCCAATCCAGGAGGATGACGCTGAAATCCAGCCCCTTCTCGTGGGCGCGGACGGCGGACTCCACGGCGGAGGCGCCCTCCGTGACCCAGGAGACCTCCACACCCGTGTCCCGCATGACCTCGCGGATGTCCAGGCAGATGTCCTCCTCGTCGTCGGCCACCAGCATCCGGGTGACCTTGTGCCGGTACCAGAGATCGGAGTCGCTCCGCTCCGGCAGAGTGAGGGACAGCTCCACGGTGAAGGTGCTGCCCTTCCCCGGCGCGGACTCCACGGTGATGATGCCGCCCATCAGATCCACCAGACTCTTGGTGATGGCCATGCCCAGGCCCGTGCCCTGGATCTTGTTGGTGACGGAGTTGATCTCCCGGCTGAAGGGAAGGAACACGTTCTCCTGGTATTCCTCGCTCATGCCGATGCCGTTGTCCTTCACGCTGAAGCGCAGCTTGGCAAACTGCGGGGCGCTCTGGGGCAGCTCGGCCACGGTGAAATCGATGCTCCCCCCCTCGGGGGTGTATTTGATGGCGTTGGACAGCAGGTTGAGCAGGATCTGGTTGAGCCGCAGCTTGTCGCCGATCAGCTCCTCCGGCGGTGCGCCGGTGACGTGGATGGTGAAGGTCTGGCCCTTGGCCCGGGCCTGGGGCATGAGGATGATATTCAGCTCCTCCAAAAGCTCCGGCAGGCTGAACCTGTCCACGTTGAGGGAGGTCTTGCCGCTCTCGATCTTGCTCATGTCCAGAACGTCGTTGATCAGGCTGAGCAGGTGATGACTGGAGGCGGTGATCTTCCTGGTGTACTCCCGAACCTTCTCCGGCTTCTCCGCGTCCTTCTCCAAAAGGACGGAGAAGCCCACAATGGCGTTCATGGGGGTGCGGATGTCGTGGGACATGTTGCTCAGGAAGTTGGACTTGGCCTGGTTGGCGCTCTCCGCGGCGTCCAGCGCCTCCTGGAGGCTGCCGGTCATCTGCTTCTCCTGGGTGCGGTCGGACATGACGATGATGTCCTTCTCGATGTCCTGGATGCCGGTGTGGTACACGGCCATGCGATACCAGCGCCGCTCGCCGGTGCGCTGGTGCATGTACTCGCACTCCTTCAGGATGCTGCCGTGGAGGGGGATGGCCATAAGCTCCTCCTTGGGGATGTAGACGTCCCCGTCTATGGCGCAGCGCTCCATGACCCGGATGTTTTTCCGGGCCTCCTCCGGGTCGATGCCCAGAAGACGCTCCACATTGGGGCTGATGTAGTCCACGCAGTGGCTGTCAATATCCAGCATCAGGAAGATATCGTCCAGGCTAGTGGACAGGGCGTCAAACATCATGTCCCTGTACTGAAGCTCCCGCTTGTCCTCCTGGGACTTCCGGCGGCCGCGTATGACCACCAGGAAGACCACCGCCGTGCCGATAAGGAGGAAGAGGGCAATGAACACCAGCATGGTGGCGCTCTGCACCGACAGGAACCCGGCGCTCACCGCCTCCACGGGGACCACGCTGAGCAGGATGTAGTTCTGGTAGCCCACGGGCATGTAGAGGATGAAGCTGTCCACCCCGGTGATCCGGCACTGGATCACGCCGGAGCGCTTGTTCGACCAGTCGGCGCGGATGTCGTTCAGCTCCCGCTGGGTCAGATCCGAGGCGGCCCCCAGATAGGTGAGATAATTGGCGAAAATGCTTCCCCCCGTCCTGGTGGAGAAGAGTACGCCCCCCTCGCCGTCCACCACAAAGCAGGTGGAGGCGCCGCCGAAGGCGTCCACATTCACGGATTCGGCCAGGTCTGCGTTGGTGAAGCTCATGGCGATGGCCTCGTAGGAGAAGCCCTCGTATGTACCCGGGGCCACGGGCACGGCAAACACCGTCACCTCCTGCCCCTCCGGCAGGCGGTGGCCGGCCATGCTGGGCAGGCGCTGCTCCATCAGCCGCTCCCAGGCGCCGGGCAGGGTCATGGTCCCCTCCTGGCCGGCAATATTCACGGTTTTCCCGTCAGGGGAGAGGAAGTAAAAATCCGAAAAGCCCCAGTAGTCCTGCTTGGGCAGGATGTACTCCTCCAGGGTCTCCCGGTCAAGCTCCCCCGTCAGCTCAAAATACTGGCCCCAGTTGGTGAGGAGGCCCCAGTTGCGCTCCACAAACGCCCCGAAGGTGCGGTTCACCTGGTTGTAGATCTCCTCCAGGTGCGCGGTGCTGTCCTCGTAGATCCTCCGGGAAATCACGGTGTAGTACACCGTCCCGATCACAATGGAGACCACGGCGGCGAAGCATATGAGGATGGGCGCCAGAAGCCTCCCGGTGCGCTTTTTCATCTGTGGATACCCCCGTATATCTTGAAGTCAAAGTATTTCACCTTATTTTATCTTTATCTTACCATACAGGGCGGGGAAAAGCAATTAGAAATATCCCGGCGCCAGGTTTTCAAAAAGGGCCGGAAAAAACGAAAAAAGGAATATTCCATCACAGCGCTTGGCAGGGAGACCGCGGAAAAGGAATTGGCAAGACTGCTGGAACTGACGAAGACAGCGGCGGAGATCATGGGAGGTGCTTTATGAACAAGAAATGCTGTCGCTTTTTTGGCGGACTGATTGCATCACAGGAAAAATGGCTGAACAAGATGGCCGCAACGGGATACAGGTTGATCAGTACCGGAAGGCTGCTTTACGAGTTTGAGGAGTGTAAGCCGGGCCAGTATCAGTACTGCGTGGAGTTTGTGGGGCAAAAATCGGCGGAGGGCGCAGAGGATTATGCGCGGTTTTTGGAAGAATGCGGTTATCGCGTCCACTTCAAAGCCGTCAATCTCAACTGGAACGTGGGAAAAGCTGTTGTGCGCCCGTGGGCCGACCAGGGCGGGAGGATCGCCACAAACCGCACCACCTTCAACCGCGAGCTGTTGATCGTAGAAAGGGAGAGCGACGGCAGGCCTTTTGAGCTGCACACCACTTTTGAGGACAAGATCAACTGTTATAAACAGATGCGAAGGCCCTGGCTGTATCTGTTCCTTATTTCCGCCGTATTGGGGATCGCCCTTCGGTCGTGGGTGTGGGTAGCCTTTGCCGCCATATCTGCGGTAGGGCTGCTTGTCTCTCAGGTCGAGCTGTCAAAGCTGAACAGACAGGTAAAATCAAAGGAGTGGTAAGGGGCGGCTGGGCCGCGGGCCGGATCCGGCCAGATGAGACGGTGAAAAGCCCGTTTGCCCGGATGGCGGGATTCTCTATTGACCGATGGCAGTTTTTTTGACCGACCGCTTTT
The DNA here is from genome assembly GCA_947599875.1 of uncultured Oscillospiraceae bacterium. Taxonomy (GTDB): domain Bacteria; phylum Bacillota; class Clostridia; order Oscillospirales; family Oscillospiraceae; genus RUG626. Next base: position 32,314 of record CANQFV010000017.1, on the reverse strand, counting down.
TCTCAAGGTCTTTCTTGACAAGTGGATATTTTATCGTATAATAAAATACATTAGACAAACCTAAAAATACCACACCGGGAAGGAGCTTGTTCTGATGAAAAAATGGATCGTTCTGTTTCTCGCGCTTGCCCTGGCCCTGTCTCTGGCGGCCTGTGCCGGGGGCAAGAAGGAACCGCAGCCCACGGAGATCCCCAAGAGCGCCGGGAACCCCATAGCGGGGTTTGACGGGGACGGGAATCTCACCTACGGCGGCGACCCCTCCACGCTGGTGGTGGGGGACACCCTCTACCTCTATGTGGGCCACGACGTGGCCACCAATGAGGCGTACAACATCCCGGAGTACCTGTGCTACTCCACCAAGGATCTCCAGTCCTGGACATACGAGGGCGTTGTCCTCAACATGAAGGACGTGAGCTGGGGCACGGCGGACGCCGCCTGGGCCGGCCAGTGCGCCCGGCACTATGACGAGGCCTCCGGCAAGGACAAGTACTACTTCTACTTCTGCTCCTGGGACAAGACCGACTCCGGCAAGCAGTCCATCGGCGTGGCGGTATCTGACAGCCCCACCGGGCCGTTTGTGGATATCGGTGCGCCCATCGTGAAGGGGTCCTTCACCACTGACCAGACCTCGGACTGGAACGACATTGACCCCACCGTCTGGATCGAGACGGGGGAGGACGGCCAGGAGCATCGCTACCTGTGCTGGGGCAACGGCAAGGTCTACATCTGCGAGCTGAACGAGGACATGATCTCCGTCAAGGACTATAACGGCGACGGGAAGATCACCTTCGGCAAGGACGTGAAAAGCAAGATCGTTCCGGACAGCTATACCGAGGCGCCCTGGCTCTACCGCAGGACGGACGAGAACGGCCAGGCTTACGGGCCGTACTACCTGTTCTACGCCCTGGGCTGGCGGGAGAATATGGCCTATGCCATCCTGGAGGGCGACAATCTGATGGAGGACATCTTCGTGATGGAGGACCGGCTCATGGCGCCCTCCGCCACCTCCAACACCAACCATATGGCCGTCTTTGACTTCCTGGGCAAGACCTGGTTTATCTACCACAACGGCTCCCTGCCCCACGGAAGCGGCTTCCGCCGTGTGGCCTGCATCGAGGAGCTTCACTTTGACGACAGGGGCCTTGTGGCGGCTATGGAGGAGACGGCGGCCGGGCCATTCGGGACCGTTTCCACCATCACGAGCCTGAAGGGCGACGTGCTTCAGCATGCCCACTTCGCCAACTCTATGGCGGACGACGCCTATCCCTACACCGACATCGCCCTGGGAAGCGGCCTGGACGGGGCCGTGGAGCTGGACGGCCAGTGGGTGATCCGCCAGGGCAAGCAAGACGCCTCCGACGCCACGCTGGTGTCCATCGAGTCCCAGAACAAGGCGGGGCTTTACGTCACCGTCTCCGGCGGCACCAAGGCGGTGCTGGCCCAGGATCACGACGGCAAGCAGGCCGAGGTTCAGACCTTCCGGACTCTTACCGGCCTTGCCGGGGAGGGCGTGAGCTTTGAGTCCGTGTCCAACCCGGGGCTGTACCTGACGCTCCTGGACGGCCAGTTGACCCTGACAGACGGCCAGGACGCGCAGGCCGCCTCCTTCACGGTGGCCACGGTGGAGTGACCCCGCGCCTTTTCCCAAAAGCAGGTTTTTCAATCTCCCGGGAGGAAATGTCCCGGGAGATTTTATTTTTCGGCAAGGGGGCGGGAGAGGGCCGCCGGGGTTTACGCAAAATGCCCAAAAAATCGGAGGGAATCTTATTGACATACGGCGCATTTGCATATATAATTGAAAGCGGAGTCAAATATTTTAGATAATCCCATCACTCCAACACCTTAAAAAGGAGAACCGTTATGAAGAAGAGATTTGTTTCGGCCCTGATGGCAGTACTCCTCCTTGTGTTGACCGCGGCGTCCTGCGCCAAGGAGCCTGACTATGACTTCACGGTGGACATGAGCGGCATCGCCACCAAGGACATATCCGCCCCTTATGTGTCCGTGCATGACCCCTCCATTCTGCGGGTGGGGGATACCTATTATATCTACGGCTCGCATATGGACTCGGCCAAGAGTACGGATCTGCTGAACTGGACGCGGATGAGCGGCGGCTACGGACCCAATAACCCCATCTTCGGCGCCATCTACCAGAAGGCCGACCAGGCCTTTGCCTACACCGGCAGCACCAGCAGCGTCATCCCCGCCGGCAGCGACGCCGTCTGGGCGCCGGATGTGAAGTACAACGAGAAGCTGGGCAAGTATGTGATGTACTACTGCACAAGCTCCACCTTCAACGCCTCCAACCTGTGCTATGCCGTGTCCGACACGCCGGACGGCAACTTTGACTGGCAGGGCGCGCTGATCTACTCCGGCTTCAACAAGGACACCATCAAGTACACCGATGTGCTGGACTATGTGTCCCAGGAGTACGCCGAGGAGAACTACATATCGGCCACAAATGAGTATAACTTCCGGGATTGGCCCAACGCCATTGACCCCACCCTGTTCACCGACGCCGACGGCAACGACTGGCTGGTGTACGGCTCCTGGTCGGGCGGCATCTTCCTCCTGGAGATCGACGAGGAGACCGGCAAGGTCATCCACCCCGAGGCCGATCCGGAGAACGACGTGGATCCCTACTTCGGCAAGAGACTGGTGGGCGGCGGTCATGAGACGATGGAGGCCCCCTACATCCTGTACGACGCCAACAGCGGGTACTATTTCCTGTTCGTCTCCTACGGCGACCTGAACCAGACCGGCGGCTATCAGATCCGCGTGTTCCGCTCCGATAAGCCGGACGGGGAGTATGTGGATATGAAGGGCCAGAACCTTGGCTCCGGCCTTGGCAGGACGGCCCAGGCCTTCTACGCGCTGAAGCTCTCCGGAAACTACATGCTGCCCAGCCTGCCGGAGGCGTATATGGCCACGGGCCACAACTCCGCCTTCACGGATCAGGACGGCAAGCAGTACATCGTGTTCCACACCCGCTTTGAAAAGAAGGGCGAGTACCACTCCCCCCGTGTCCACCAGTTTGTGCTGAACGCCGACGGCTGGCCCTGCATGCTCCCGTATCAGACCCAGGGCGAGACCATCAGCGAGACCGGTTACGACGAGAAGGACGTGGTGGGCCGCTACTACTTCATCAACCAGGGCAACAACATCGACGCCACCATCGCTCAGCCCTCGATCATGTACCTCAACAAGGGCGGCAAGGCCGTGACGGAGCAGCAGGAGGGCACCTGGGAGATGGAGAAGGACTCCCCCTACGTCACCATTACGCTTGGCGATCAGGAGTACAAGGGCGTGTTCTGCGCCATGAAGGACGAGGCCGGAACGGACGTGATGGTCTTCTCCGTGGTCGGAGCCAACGAGAGCATCTGGGGTGTCAAGTATGCCGAATCTTCCGGAAAATAACGACGGGGAGCGCCGCGCCCGGGTGACGGGGCGGGATGAGCCGAAAAAGTCCGTCCGTCCCGGCTTTCGCAGGAGGGTGAACCCCTATTACGACGGAATGACCAGGAAGCAGATCGCGGCGGATACGGCCAAGACCACCCTGCGGTGGGCCAGCGTTACGGCGTTTCTCTTCGCCTACTGGCTGGTGATGCTTCTGCTGCTGTCCCTGATCCTGGTGAACGTGTGGAAGGTGACGTTTATTCAGCTTCTGATCTACGCCGCCGTCCTGTGCGTGGTGAGTTCCCTCATCTACGCCGGCGTTCTGATCCACAGGAAATTCTACTACTAAAACAACTGGCGAAAAAGGGTTTTGGGTTCTCTGATGAGAACCCAAAACCCTTTTTCTGCCAAGGGGATGCGTGCGGGAAGGCCCCCTGGAATTCTGCGGAATTCCAGGGGGCCTTCCCTGCTGCCGCGCTGCGCGACCAGTCTGCGGACTGGTCACTTGCGCGGCAAGAGGGATTTTTTCCAAGGCACATGTCCTTGGAAAAAATATTGGAATTGGGGAGAGCGGGTCGGGAGATTGTTTCGTTGCCTGGAGGCTTGACCCGGCGGTACAGAGGGACGGTTATTTTCGCCGTCGCTTAAAGTCGCGACAACAGGGACGCCGGCTTCCGGTCAACGTCAGACGCCTCGCCCCGTATTCGCAATCCAAATATTTTTTTTGCGGGGCTTTGCCTCGCAAAAAATCCCTCTTGCCGCGCAAGTGTGCGGCCCTCTGGGCCGTGCGCGCAGCGCGGCAGCAGAAAACACCCCATCGAATTCCGCGCAATTCGATGGGGTGTTTTCGCACGTCCCCCTTGGCATTTGAAGGCCTTTAGGCCTTCAAAGCCAGCTTCTTCCCCCAATACGCTCCGTCCTGATCCGCGCCGGTGAGGGCCAGGCATGTGCCGCCGTTTTCCAGATCGGGGCACAGGAGGAGGCGGGAGTGGGCGAAGAGGGGGGAGTCCGGGGCGAGGCGCTCCAGCGTGGAGCATTTCTGCGTCCCGTCCAGCCGGTTAAAGCGGATGATCTCCCAGTCCCCGGGGACGGGGACCTGAGGGGCCAGATCCTCCCCGCCGAACGGTTCCGGGGAGAGGACGGGCCAGCCGTCCACAAAGAACATGGGCCTGACCATCATATAAAACCGGCGGAAGCTTTGCCGGCCGTCCTTCTCGGTCTTCCGGTTGACCTCCGCCCCGTCCCGGATGTGGTGGACGAAGAACCAGGCGTCCCGGTTGGGGTCATAGAAGGGCACGCCGTGCCCCGGCCCGCGCAGGCCGCCCCAGCTCCAGCCGGGATCGGTGTCCCCCACGGGGGGCGCCGACGCGGAGAACCGGTAGCTCCCGGCCAGCTTCTCCCCCAGGGAGGCGCCGCGGAGATCCTGGCCCTGCCGATCCAGATAGGGGCCTGTGACGCACCTTGAGCGGCCCACCCGGATGTCGTAGGTGTCCCCCAGCCAACCGTAGGACTGGAAGAGGTAGAAGTACCCGGTCTCCGGCACAAAGGCGGCGGAGGCGCCCTCCGGCCCGTCGATCACCGGCGGGCGGGACCGGCGGGAGATGCACACGCCCGGCTTGCGGGGGTCGCCGTCCAGGCACAGGCCGGTGGCCGGATCCAGCTCCTTGATGTAGATGCCGCCGAAGAAGGAGCCGTAGATCAGATAGACCCGGTCCCCGTCCCGGATGATGTGGGGGTCAATGGCGTTGGGGCTTGTCCTCTTTGTGCCCCAGGTGTCCGCCACGACGCCCCGGTTCTCAAATGGCCCCAGGGGGTGGCGGGCCGTGGCCAGCCAGATCCGGGACTCCCAGCTGCCGAAGGCCCGGGTGGCGGAGTAGTACATCCGGTATTCGCCGTTGGCATATTCCACAAAAGGCGCCCAGAAGCCGCGGGTGGCGGGGTAGGCCGGGCCGTTGTCCCGGCCCTGGGCCACGGCGGTGGGGGAGAGGGCGCTGCCGTGGTAGGTGAAGCTGACCAGATCCTCCGACCACCGGACGGGGATGCCGATCCGGTCCTCCACCCCCAGGGCGGGGCCGTAGGCATCCGTGCAGTAGGAGTAATAACGCCGCGTCACGGGGTCCCACATCATGCCGGGATCGTGCGCCCCAGCGGGGGCGTTCTCCCGGGCGTTATAGTTGTTCAGTTCAAGGGGAATTTTCATTTTTTTGTCCTTTCCGGGAATTTTTTCGTTATCTTAACCAATTTAAAAACTTGTAAATTAGACAATGTGCCGAAACAGGCCGGATTTGGCCGCGTTATCGGGAAAGTTGGGCAATTTGCCAAAACCAATCATCCAATCCACGCCGTCAACATAAAAATATCACAAAAATAATGGTTGTCAAGTATTGACTTTCATCGCACGACAGTGTAAAATAATTTAAAAATACTTAACATCTATAAGGGGTAGTTTGGGCATTCCCTGAAATTCCCGGTAATTCACACAAAAATGACGAGGGGGACGTCCCCCTCGTTTCGTGGCGGCATGCCGCCACGATAACATTTTAAAATCGCGCAAAAACCATTAAACGCTTGGGGGCCTCGGCTTCCGGGCGTGAACAAGGAGGACATCATGAGGGACAGGAAAGCATTCAAGCATCTGAGAAGCGGTCTCTCTCTGATGCTGGCGGCGGTTTTTTTGCTGGCGCTGGCACCGGGAATGACAGCTTCGGCGGAGGAGCCAGGGGATACTCTGGGCGCCACCGCCACCGCCAGCGCGACTTATGACGCGCAGTTCGTAAGTGAACGTATCTCCAACAACTACACGAAGGTGAGCGCCGGGTATACCGCGGCGGCCTATGCGGGGGATCCCATCGTCTTCCCCTTCTCCCAGGCCACCGGCGACGCCCAGCTTACCTCCGACACCCGGGATTATGGGGCCTTCCCCTCCGTCCTGGATGTGACCGCGGGCAACGTGGTGGAGCTGACGGTGAACGTGCCCCAGCCGGGGCTGTACGCCGTGGGCCTTGACTACCTGTCCTATGACGCCTCGGTGCTGCCCATCGAGCTGTCTATGGAGGTGGACGGGGCGTATCCCTTCTACGAGTGCCGCAACGTGGAGCTGCAGTCCACCTGGCTTCCCAAGGCCGAGCCGTCCTACGACCGGTACGGCGATCAGGTGGTCACGGTTCCGGACAAGGCCATCCAGTGGGAGTCGGCCTTCTTCCGGGACAGCTCCTACCGCCATTCCGCGCCGCTCCTTTTGGAGCTTTCGGCGGGGGAACACGTTTTTCGCTTTACTACCAAGAGCGGCAGCTTCCTCTTCGGGAGCCTGAGCCTGAACGCGCCTGAGACAGTCCCGGCGTACTCCGGGGCCAAGAGCGCTTCCGGCAGCGCGATCATCCCCGTGCAGGGTGAGGACTACGTCTATACCAACGACTCCTCCGTACACGCCGTTGCGGAGTTTGACAGCGGCGTCAACCCCTACGAGGTGACGCAGTCCGTGCTGAACACCGTGGACGCCGACTCCTTCAACTCCGCCGGACAGACCATCACCTATGAGTTCGATGTCACCGAGGCCGGCGACTACTACCTGGCGCTGAATTACAGCCAGGCCGACAAGACGGACTTCCCGGTGTTTCTGGACGTGCGGGTGGACGGGCAGATCCCCAACACCGCCTTCCAGGCCTACCAGATGGCCTACACCAGCAAGTACAAGATCCACACTCTGACGGATGAGGACGGCTCCAAGCTGACGCTCCATCTGGAGCCGGGCAAGCACACCGTCTCCCTCACCATCACCCTGGATCCCATCTGCTATGTGCTGGAGGCCCTGGAGGAGATCATGGCCGGCGTCAACGACCTGGCCCTGGAGATCACCAAGGTGGCGGGCAACAACTCCGACCAGTACCGGGATCTCAGCCTCTCCCGTTACATCCCCGGCCTTGAGGACACCCTGAACGGTTACGCCGACAGGCTCACGGAGCTTGAGCAGAGCGCCCGCCATTTTACCGCCAAGAAAAAGAACGTGGCGGTGATGTCCTCCATGCTCATCGCGGCCAATCAGCTGAAGAGCCTGGCCAAGAACCCGGACGAGATCCCCTACCGTATCGGGGAGCTGTCCTCCAGCACCAACTCCGTCAACCAGTACCTGGCCAACACCATTGACTCCCTGCTGCAGAACGGCCTCTCCATCGACAGGCTGTGGCTCTATCAGGACGGGGCGAAGCTTCCCAAGCTTCCCGGCTTCTTCCAGTCCATGTGGATGAGCATCAAGCGCTTCTTCGCCTCCTTCACCGACCAGTCCTACTCGGCGGCCAACGCCGATCCCGACCACCTTCAGGTCTGGGTCAACCGTTCCAGCCAGTACGTCCAGGTCATGCAGAAGATGATCGACGAGTACTTCACGCCCCAGACGGGCATTGAGGTGGACATCTCCATCATGCCTGACCAGTACAAGCTGGTTCTGGCCAACTCCTCCGGTTCCGCGCCGGATGTGGCCACCGGTATCAACTACACCATCCCCTATGAGCTGGCCGTCCGCGGCGCTCTGGTGGATATGGCGCAGTATGACGACTTCCAGGAGACGGCGGCCCCCTATGAGCCGGGCTTCTTCCTCACCGGTACTATCGGAAAATCCGTCTACTCCATGCCGGAGACCATGAACTTCTGGGTGCTGGTCTACCGCACCGACGTCCTTGACAAGCTGGGGCTGGAGGTTCCGGATACGATGGAGGACGTGAGAGACATGCTGCCCGAGCTGCAGATGCGCGGCCTGAACTTCTACTATCCCACCGCGGGCATGGCGGCCATGCGCAACTTCCACGGCACCACGCCCCTGATCGTGCAGAACGGCGGCGCCCTCTACTCCGGCACGGCCCAGGAGGGCACGACACTGGGCAGCGAGACATCCGTCGAGGGCTTCACGCAGCTGACGGATCTCTTCACCGTCTATAACCTGCCGGTGGATATCGCCAACTTCTATCAGCACTTCCGCAACGGCGACATCCCCATCGGCATCTGCGACTACGGTACATACAACCTGATCGCCAACGCCGCCCCCGAGCTGGACGGCTCCTGGGATATCTCCGTCGTCCCCGGCACGGAGCGGCCTGACGGCACCATCAACCGGGCCACCTGCGGGTGCGCCGAGTCCACCGTCATCTTCAAGTCCGACAGCGAGCGGGAGGCGATGGCCTGGGAGTTTGTCAAGTGGTGGTCCTCCTCCGACATTCAGGCGGAGTTCGGCCAGACCATGCAGATCACTTACGGCGATGAGTACATGTGGACCACCGCCAACACCGAAGCCTTCGCCCAGCTGCCTGTGGACAACGCCCACAAAGCTGTTATCCTGGAGTTTATGAAGAACGTGGTGGACGTGGCCCGCGTTCCCGGCACCTACATGCTGGAGCGTGAGATGTCCAACGCCTTCAACGCCATCGTGGTGGACGGCCAGCCGGCCCAGAGCCGCATCGACGAGGCCGTCAAGACCATCGACCGGGAGATCATCCGCAAGCTGGAGGAGTTCGGTTACATCGACAGCGAAGGAAACACCATTGAACCCTATGTGATTCCCACCATCGACAGCATCAAGGGAATCCTGGGAAGAAATTGAGGAGGTGATCGTCTGTGACAACTGAAGCAACGGTACTTAAGGCGCCGGTACAGACCGCCCCGAAGAAGAAAAAGAAGAATAAGATCTCCCGCCGGGAAAACAACTGGCACGGCTGGTTGTTCATTGGCCCCTACGCCCTTATCTTCTCCGTCTTCATCCTGATCCCGGTCATCCTGGCGGTGGTTCTCTCCTTCACGAACTTTAACGCCATCCAATTCCCCAAATTCGTGGGCTTCTTGAACTACATCACCATTCTCACGAACGACGCGGAATTCATGAAGTACGTCCTGCCCAACACGGTGGTGTACGCCGTGGTCGTGGGTATCGGCGGCTACGTTCTCTCCTTTGTGCTGGCCTGGGCGCTGTGCAACCTGACAAAGCCCGTCCGCACCATCTTCGCTCTGATCCTCTACTCGCCCAGCATGACCACGGGCGTGGCCATGACAGTCCTGTGGAAGGTCATCTTCTCCGGAGACCAGGCCGGTCTTCTCAACTCCTGGCTGATGGAGCTGGGGGTCATCACGGAGCCCATCATCTGGCTGACGGACGCCAGGTTCCTGCTGCCCATCGTCATTGTCATCGGACTCTGGTCCAGCATGGGCATCGGCTTCCTCTCCATGATCGCCGGTATCCTGAACAACGACGAGAGCCTTTACGAGGCCGGCTCCATCGACGGTATCTCCAACCGCTTCCAGGAGATGGTCTACATCACCATCCCCCAGATGAAGCCCCAGATGCTGTTCGCGGCCGTTATGGCCATTGTGGGAGCCTTCCAGAACGGCATGGTCACCTCCATGCTGGTGGGCAACCCCTCCCCGGGATACGCCTCACAGCTGCTGGTGAACCACATCGAGGACTACGGCTTCCAGCGGTATGAAATGGGCTACGCCGCAGCCATCTCCGTGGTGCTGCTGCTCATCGTCCAGCTCTTCAGCAAGGGCGCCAATGTTCTCTTAGCGGAAAAAGATCCTTATGGAAAGAAAGGAGGAGAAGAGGATGAACAAGGGGAAGAAAATTAACCCTAAAAAGTTTGAACCCGGACAGTTGAAGATCATTCTGATCATCCTGCCTCTGGTCATCTTCATGGGATTGCCCATCATCTTCATCATCAACCACGCCTTCAAGGGCATGGATGAGCTGTTCGCCTTCCCGCCCACGTTCTTCGTCAAGAGCCCCACGCTGGAGAACTTCACCAAGCTCATGAAATTCTCCAACACCAGCGGTATTCCTCTGGCGCGTTACGCCTTCAACAGCATCCTGGTGACGCTGCTGACGGTGGGTCTGGCTCTGCTGCTGACCACCATGTCCGCTTTCGCCCTTTCCAAGATCAAGTTCAAGGGCCGCAACATGCTGACCCAGATCAACCAGATCGCCATCATGTTCGTGTCCACGGCGGTGCTGATCCCCAGATACCTGGTGATCTGCCAGCTCCACCTGATCGACAACATCCTGGCCCACGTCCTGCCCCTTGTGGCCATGCCTGTGGCCCTGTTCCTGGTCAAACAGTTTGTGGACCAGGTGCCGGACTCCCTGCTGGAGGCCGCGTATATGGACGGCGCCACGGATCTGGATGTCTACGTCAAGGTCATCCTCCCCATGATCAAGCCGGCTATCGCCACCGCCTCCATCCTGGTGTTCCAGCAGGTCTGGACGAATATGGAGACCTCCAGCTACTTCTTCAATGACGACAGTATGAAGACCCTTACCTTCTATATGAACACTCTGGTCAACGCCAACAACTCCGTTGCCGGACAAGGTATGGGTGCCGCCGCCTCGCTGATCATGTTCCTTCCTAACCTTATCCTCTTCATCATCCTTCAGAATAAGGTTATGAACACAATGGCCAGCTCCGGTATTAAGTAAAGGGGGGCGGGAGAATATGCGAAAGTTCAATCGCTTTGCCGTCCTTGTTCTGGTGCTTCTCATCACAGCCGCCATTCTGGGGCCGATCACCGCCTACGCGGAGACGCCCTATGTGACCTACACGGTCAACGGCTACGGACAGATCCGCCAGACGCAGACAGCCTATCTGGCCTACGCCACCATCACCAAATTCGGTGAGGATGTGACGCTGAAAAGCCCCAGTGACATCTGCATCGCCTCCGACGGCCACATGTACATCGCCGACGCCGGAAACGCCCGCATCGTGGTGGGCACCCTGGACGGCGAGCTGATCAAGACCGTGGGCGAGGGGACCCTGGTCAATCCCCAGGGCGTGTTCGTCACGGACAACGGCAACATCTATGTGGCCGACCGCGACGCCAAGAAGGTCTTCGTGTTCAACTCGGTGGGCAGGCTCATCGAGGAATACGGCAGGCCCACCAGCCCCCTCTACGGCGACACCATCGACTTCCTCCCCATTAAGATCGTGGTCAACGACGCCGGGATCATGTTTATCGTCTGCGAGTCCAACACCAACGGTATCGTGGAGATCTCCCCCACGGAGGGCGGCACGTTCCTGGGATACTTCGGAACAAACTTCGCCTCCACGGACATCATGACCATCATCTACCGGGCCATCCTTACGGACGCCCAGAGGGCCAGAATGGTCAGCAACATCCCGGCCACGCCCACGAACCTGGCCATTGACGAGAAGGGCCTGATCTTCACCGTCACCCGCGGCAACGAGAACCAGACGCTGAAGAGGCTGAACATCGCCGGCACGAATATGATCCGCAACGCGGACAACACCTACGCCGACACGCCCGTGGCGGTCGTGGCCGGAAACCACGACAACGTCTATGTGGCCGATCAGCAGGGCTACATCTTCGAGTACAACAACGAGGGCGAGCTGCTGTTCACCTTCGGCGGCCCCAGCGACGGAAGCCAGCGCGTGGGTCTGTCCACGATGGTCAGGGGCATCACCATTGACAAATCCGACCGCATCTACGTCCTGGATTCCGACGCGGCCCAGGTTCAGATCTATGAGCCGACGGAATTCACAGACCTGCTGCACAACGCCCTGTACCTCTACTCCAAGGGCCGCTACACCGAGGCCAAGGAGCCGCTGAGCCAGGTGCTGCGGATGAACTCCATGTTCGACTACGCCAACAAGGCGATGGGCCGCAGCTACTTCCAGGAGGAGAACTACAAGCAGGCTCTGCGGTACGCCCGCCTCGCCAAGGACTATGACGGCTACTCCGACGCCTACTGGGAGCTGCGGAATGTGTGGCTCAAGAACAACATTATGACAGCCATCATCCTGTGCGTCCTGCTGTTCGTGGCGTACAAGGTGGTAAAGAAGCTGGACGCCAGGGCACACATCCTGAACAAGCCCAGGCGGGTGATCCGGAAGATGAAGAAGAACAAATTCTTCTCCAACCTGTGCTACGCCGGGTACTACATGAAGAAGCCCGCAGACGGCGCCTACGGCATCGCGGCGGAGGGACGGGCCAACTGGGGCACCTCCACCTTCCTGCTGGTGATCTTCATGGTGGAGTACGTCCTGGATAAGTACACCAGGGGCTTCCTCCTGAAGAACGTGATGGAGGGCCGGTACGACATCCTCAGCGACGTGGGCATGATCGTGGCTCTGATGTTCGCCCTGACGGCCTGCACATACCTGGTCTGCACCATCAATGAAGGCGAGGGCACCGTGAAGAAGATCTACACCTTCTTCTGCTACAGCCTGGTACCCTACATTGTCCTGACCCCCCTGGCCTACGCGCTGAGCCACATCCTCACCATGAACGAGATCTTCATCAGCCAGATGATCAGCATCCTTACCTACGGCTGGATCATTGTCCTGGCCGTCATCGGACTGAAGGAGGTCAACAACTTCACCGCCAAGGAGACGGTCAAGGTCATCCTCCTCACCGCATTCACGGCGCTGATCCTGGTGCTTCTCATCTTCATCATCTATGTGCTTTGGGCACAGGTATTCGACTTCGTTTCCGCGATAGTCGGAGAGGGGGTGTACAGACTTGGATACTAAGAAGCGTAAAAAAATCAAGTGGCTTGTGATCATCCTGGCTGTCCTCCTTGTGGCCGCGGCGATCGCCATCACCCTGATCGTCCTGGGCAGCAAGGGAGAGCGCCTGACGGCCGGAAATTACGACCACAGCAGCCCCAAGCCCACGGTAAAGAGCAAGGTGGACGCCAAGGACGGTTACGTCCAGGTGGCCGAGAGCGACAGCTACATCCTCTACTACTACGAGCCTCAGTTCTCCATTAAGCTGGAGAACAAGAAGACCGGCGCGATCATCGAGTCCACCCTCTCCGAGGAGAAGGACGACGGTTCCGCCAACGAGGTCTGGCAGGGCTACATGAAGAGCGGCATCGTTATCAACGCCATCCGCGGCACCACCAACACCTATCAGGTGGACGTGAACACCGTGGAGACGGAGATCACCACCTGGTACACCGACAACGGCATTTACGCCGAGATCGAGTTCAAGGGAGCTTACGATTTCGGTCTTGGCGTGGAGGTTCGGCTGGAGGGCGACGAGCTGGTAGTCCGTATCCCTGACGAGTCCATCCACGAGGACAAGGAGAACACTTACATAAGCTCCATCAGCGTCTTCCCCATGATGGGCTACACCCACCTGGGCGACGAATCCGGCTACATGCTGGTTCCCGACGGCAACGGCGCCCTGATCAACCTGGATGACAAGGAGGGCCGCTACGCCAACGGCTTCACCGGTCTCATCTACGGCACGGACGAGGGCCTGACCGCCAAGACCGGTATCCCCACCCTGTGGGAGCGCTACGAGACGGTCACGGATGCCAACTCCGTTATGATGCCTATCTTCGGCATGGCCCACACCGGCGACGAGCAGGCGTATCTGGCCGTGGTGGAGAAGGGCGACGAGCGGTGCTACATCGAGATCCAGCCCAACGGCGCCAACAACATCAATTACAACCGCGCTTTTGCCCGGTTCCTTCTCAGGGACGTGTTCAAGCAGCCCCTGTCCAAGGGCAACTCCGGCGTGGTTGACGCGGTGGAGGCCGACAGGCTCCACTCCGACCTGCAGGTGCGCTACATCCTCCTGACCGGGGAGGACGCGGACTACTCCGGAATGGCCGTGACCTACCGGCAGTACCTGCTGGACAACGGTCTGATCCGGAAGCAGAATCTGGCCTACAACACCCGTGTGGACGTGCTGGGCACCGAGCGGGAGGAGTTCCTGATGGGAACCACCTCCGTCCCCATGACCACGGTGAATCAGCTGGAGGATATCTACGCCGCTTTGCGGCGGGAGGGTGTGGAAAACGTCCTCACCGTCTACCGCGGCTGGCAGAAGGGCGGTCTTTACAACCTGCCCATCACCAAGTACAAGGCTGACGGCAAGATCGGCGGCACCGGCGCCCTGACAGATCTGATCCTTCAGGAAGCCGAGAAGGGCAACACCATCTACCTCTACAACGACGCCCTCTCCGTGAACGCCTCCACCAACTCCTCCACCTACAGCGTGATGAAGATGGTGAACAAGCGGACATTTGAGAAGGATGTCAACGGCCAGGTGTACAAGACCTTCTACTACCTGATGCCCGACCGCTCCGGCACCAACCTGATGGAGCTGACGGACGCCCTCACCGGGAAGAACGTGAAGAACATGGCCCTGGCGGGGATCACCGAGAAGCTGTTCTCCTTCAGCTACAAGGGCAACTTCTACGCCCGCACCCACACGATGGACACCTATATGGACGCCCTGAGCGCGGTGGATGAGGACATGAACCTGATCCTGGAGAAGCCCAATCAGTTCCTGTGGAAGTACGCCGACGCCATGCTGGATATGCCCCTGGGCAGCTCCGATTACCTGTACATCGACAGGGAGATCCCGTTCCTCAGCATGGTTCTGAAGGGCATCGTCCCCACCTATTCCGAGTATGTGAACTTTGAGGCCAACAAGACCGAGAACTTCCTCCAGATGGTGGAGTCCGGCATGTATCCCTCCTTCTACATCACGGCGGAGGATTCCTCCAAGCTCATTTACACCAATTCCTCCGATCTCTTCTCTCTGGAGTTTGAGAGCTACCGTGAGACCATCGCCCAGTATGACAGGGAGCTGCGGGCCCTCTCCGAGGTCGTGGGCACCTCCTGCATCACCGAGCATGAGGTCCTTCCCAACGGTCTGGTGAGAGTGACCTACGACAACGGGATCCGGATCTATGTAAACTACACAGCGTCCGCCCTCTCCGCTGACGGCGTGACCGTGGACGCTATGTCCTATAAGGTAGGTGAGTGACGATGGAAGAAACGAAAAAAATGACCCGTGAGGAGAAAAAAGCCCTCAAAGAACGTCTGAAGCACCTGCAATCCGGGAAGCTGGAGAAGCGGGACGCCCACAAGGGTTACTTCTTCATGATCCCCTGGTTCATTGGCGCGGCCGTGTTCCTGGCCTACCCCTTGATCAACTCCTTCTGGTACGCCCTGAACCAGATCAAGATCACCCCTATGGGCCGTGATTTCACCTATTACGGTTTCAAGAACTTTACGGACATCCTCCTGCAGGACCCCGACTTCATTGTGCAGTTGGTGGACTACCTGACAAGCACGCTTCTGTCGGTACCCATTATCGTGGTCTTCGCGTTGATCATCGCCCTGATGCTGAACATGAAAATCAAAGGAAAAGGATTCTTCCGCGTGATCTTCTTCCTGCCCGTGATCATCGTCAGCGGGCCGATCCTGGGCCAGCTGAACGCCGAGGGCGCAGGCTCCATCTCCGCCATCGACATGACGGCGCTGACGAACAACATCAGCAGCGTTCTGCCGAAGATGCTGGCGGAGCCAATCTCAGACCTGTTCAACAACATGATCATGACGCTGTGGTATTCCGGCGTTCAGATCCTGATCTTCCTGTCGGGCTTGCAGAAGATCGACAAATCCATGTACGAGGCCGCCAAGATCGACGGCGGCTCCGGGTGGGAGTGCTTCTGGAAAATCACCCTGCCTAATCTGAAGCCCATGATTCTGCTGAACGTGGTCTACACGGTGGTGTTCACCTCCAACAACGACCAGAACCCCATTATCGGGCTTATCGAGGACTCCATGTTCTCCGGCGCCCCGGGCCGCGGCTACGGCTACGCCGCCGCTATGGCCTGGATGTACTCCATCGTGGTGCTGCTGATGGTTGGCCTCTTCGCCCTGCTGCTGATGACCCGCAAGGATGCTTATGAGAAGCAGGTCAAGCGCGCCAAGAAGGCCGCCAAGCGCGAAGCCCGCAACCGTAAAAAGATCGAAAGGAGGAACGTCCGTAATGCAAAGCGTATTGACCGCCAGAGGAAGCAAGGCAAGATCACCTCGCGCACCACGAGCCGAGAGGATTACTGATCCCAATAAGAAGCCCTGGTATAAGAAGATCACCAAGGATAAGGTTCGCCGGTTCCTGATGGGCACAAAGGACAAGGAGGGCTTTTTAAAGCAGTTCCTGGTCTACGCGCTCCTGATCTGCATCGGGTTCATCTACATCTACCCGATCCTCCACATGGTTTCCGCCAGCTTTATGTCGCTGGATGACCTGCTGGACTCCTCCATCAAGTGGATCCCCAGCTCCATGAACTTCGCAAACTACAAGCAGGCCGCCGCCAGTATGAATTTCTGGATGTCCCTGCTTCAGAGCATCATCATCGCCGGCGTCCCGACCCTTTGCAACCTGGTGTCCTGCTCCATCGTGGGCTACGGCCTGGCGCGGTTCAACTTCAAGGGTAAGGGCATCTGCATGGGCATCATCATCCTGACCTTTGTGCTTCCCAGCCAGATCACCATGATCCCCACCTATGTGCTTTACTCCAACCTCAAGATCCTGAACACGCTGTGGGCCTTCATCCTGCCGGCTATCCTGGCGCAGGGCATCAACGCCCCCATCTTCATCCTGATCTTCTGGCAGTTCTTCCGCCAGATCCCCAAGGTGCTGATCGAGGCGTCCAAGATCGACGGCGCGGGCTACTTCGAGTCCTTCTACAAGGTGGCCCTGCCCAGCGCCAAGCCCGCCTTTATCACCGTGGGTCTGTTCTCCTTCGTGTGGTACTGGAACGAGGCGTACCTCACCAACCTGTACGTCCACGGCGTCTACGGGGACTCCAAATGGACCACCCTGGTCATCCAGCTCCAGAACTTTGCCGATAACTTCAGCAGCTATCAGCAGACCTCCGGCGCGGCCGCGGGCGTGCCCACCCTGAACGAGTCCATCAGCATGGCCGGCACGATGCTGTCCATCCTCCCGCTGCTGCTCCTGTACTTCGTACTCCAGAAGCAGTTCGTGGAGTCCATCGACCGCACCGGTATTACCGGCGAATAATTCTCCAAAGTGCTGCTCTCCCCGGTGGGATCTCCCTCCGGGGAGGGGAGACCCCCATTTAAAAAAGTGTGAAATATTTTAGAAGCACTGTACAAATCGCGAAAATTGTGGTATAAATCTTGTTGTATTGAACAGGCCAATCACCTGTCAAAATATTTAAAAAATGGAGGCAAACATGAAAAAGAAGATAATGGCACTTTGTCTCGCGGCCCTCATGCTGGTGGGCGTCCTCGCCGGGTGCAACGGCGGCGGAGGTTCCGGCAACTATGTGGGCGCCGACGAGTGCGGCGAGTACGAGCTTGTCAGCATCGATGGCTTCGATCATCAGTTCAAGAAGTACAAGAACATGACTGACCAGGAGATCACTCTCCGCTATTTCAACTTTGACAGTAAGAAGACCACCGAGGAGCTGGCGAAGGTTTTCGAGAAGATCTACCCCAACATCCATGTTGACGTGACCTTTGAGGATTCCGGTACATACAACACCACCCTCAGCACCCTGATCAATAACAAGCAGACTCCGGACGTGGTCATGACCACCGACGCCGACTTTGCTCTGTCCAACAGGATCTTCCTGGACATTGCCAAGTACTTTGACTCCGACGATGAGACCGCCAACCTGGCCGCCACCATCAACGAGGCCGGGATCGGCTGCTACGGCCTGGAGGGCCACCGCTATGCCGTCCCCATGAAGTTCTTCCCCAACGCCATCGGCGTTGACCGCAACGTGCTGAAGAAGCTGTCCATCGCCATCCCCGATCAGAACTGGAAATGGTCTGAGATGATCGACATCATCAAGGCCGGCAAGCAGCCCGACACCCTTGACGGAACCCGGTATTTCGGCTGCTTCACGGAGCAGAACCGTCTTGACTCCCTGTACGGCATCGCCGCCGGCGGCGACATCATCGGCGAGTTCGGCTTCGACGGCAAGGACTTTGACCTGTCCGCCTGGGCTGTGGGCGAGCAGGAGGGCGGCAACCTTCGCGTCAACGGCTATCTTGCCCCCGACCGAGACACTCTGGAGAATGAGGAGTGGCTGGGCGATCCCGCGGCGTGGTGCGGCTTCTCCGGCCACGTTGCCCTCTTCACCGAGTCCTTCTGGACCTATCAGAACCTGTGGCTGCTCAAGGACTCCGAGGGCAAGAGCAACATGGATCTTTACAACCTGGATATCGTCCCCTACGTCATTCCCGCCGTCACGGAGGAGGACGCCAACAAGCTGCACAACACCATCGCCACGATGGACTTCGGCGGCGTCTCCAGCGCCACCAAGTATCCCCGCGAGGCCTATGAGCTGCTGAAGTTCATGACCTTCGGCATCGACGGCTGGTATGCCCGTATTGCCCTGTACAACGACGACACCATCGTCAACGACTCCGGCAACCCCCTGCGCGCCGACTTTATGCCTGTGCCCCTCACCACCGACCAGGGCGTCTGGGACGCCTATCTCGACATGTACTGCAGGGACATGGACGAAGAGCATAGGGAACACTGGGAGAGCTTCTTCGCCTCCTGCATGAGGCCCATCCCCTACGGCTGGGTCTCCATCGCCGGCTATCACAACGCCTGCGAAGAGTACTTCAACAAGATCGATATCCACACCCTTGTTGACCAGGGCACCGCTGCTGCCGCCGACTATGTGGACGAGGCCACCCGCCAGTTCAACTACTACCACGCCACCGCCATGCTGGAGTACTTCGGGCCCAGCGGCTACAACGTCCTCAGCGAGGATGAGATCGCGGAGTACACTGCGATGCAGGCGGCCAACGCCGTTACCTGATTTGACCTGAATTCCGCCTCCCCCTCGGGATAAGAGGGGGAGGCACCCCGAAAAGCAGAGGTTTCATTCACTTGTATTTCTTCCGCGGACAGCGGGATAAATTTCCACAAACAGCGGAATAAATTTCCGCCGCCAACGGAAAAAAATTTCCGCCGTCAGCGGAATAAATAAATTTCCTAAAAAAGGAAGGAGACTAAGATGAAGAAGCTTATAGCACTTTTGCTGGCGCTTGTCATGGTGTTTGCCCTGGCCGCCTGCAACAACGACAAGAAGCCCAACGACCAAGAAGATAATCCTCCCGAGGAGAACCCCGGCGGGCAGGAGAATCCCCCCGAGGAGAATCCCGGCGAGGAGGAGAATCCCCCTGTAGAGGTGACTCCTGAGGAGCTGCCCGCCACCGCCCTGAACCACTGGGATTTCGAGTCCACCGACGGCCTCACCGCCGTCTGGCAGGCTCCCAAGCCCGCGGACGGCGAGCTGACCGGCGCCACCTATGACATCGCCGAATCCAAGCACGAGATCATGACCGCCGACGGCCCTGTGGGCAAGGCCGTGTATCTGGACGGCAAGTACGGCATCAAGCTGGACATGACCGCCCCCACCGATGACAGCTACACCATCGCCTTCTGGTACAACGGCGACCGGTTCATCAGCCTTGGGCCTATCGTCCAGATGGGCCGCAACCTCGGCATGGCCGACAGCGCCGACCCCGCCACCGCCGTCGCTTGGTTCAACATCTGCCAGAGCGCCTGGGGCACTGACGGCGCCTCCCTGACCCCCACCGTGTGGAACCGCAACTCCTCCATCAGCACCAACATCGCTGCTAACGGCGTGTGGCCCTGGATCGGCCCCGATGCCGTCTACGGCAAGAAGGAATGGGCCCATGTGGCCATCGTTGTTGACGGTGTCCGTTACACCGCCGACGACGGCATGGAGCGCATCGGCTGCAAGCTCTATGTCAACGGCAACCTGATGTTCGACGCCAACGCCGAGAACCAGTTCTATCAGGGCGTTGCCCCCGAGATCTTCCAGCATCTCGACACCGCCGTCCGCGGCCTTGAGGCCTACATCGGCATCAACTACTGGGATGCCTGCTACAAGGGATTCATCGACGACATGTATGTCTATGACGAGGCCCTGACCGCCGGCCAGGTTCTCAGCCTCTATCAGCTGGGCGATGCTTCCGTCAACTCCACTGCCCCCGAGTACACCGGCCCCGTGGACGGTGAAGAGGGCGGCGAAGGCGGCGAAGGCGAGACCGTTGAGCCTGTGGATCCCGACACCCTGGGCGCCGCCCCCGTGGACGCCAACGCCCTTGCGGCTCTCGGCACGCCCGAGCGCACCCTGGCCTTCTGGACTGAGCATACCGCCAGCTACGAGCTGCCCGAGGGCAAGGCTGTGACCTTCAAGCTCAACAACTACTCCAGCGCCAAGGCCAACTACATGAACTTCTGCACCGTCTTCACCGGACTCAAGCTGGATGCCGCTGAGGTCGGCCCCAACGATCTGGAGGGCTATGTGGAGTACGCCGTCGTCCGTCCCGACAACTGGGCCTGGGCCGGCGATGTCAACCCCATCCCCGATCTGACCTATGAGTACTCCTGGGGCGACGATTGGACCAGCTGGCTGAACCTGATGGCGGATGCCGAGGTCACCCTGACCATGACCCGCACCGGCACCACGGTGGCTATGGACTACACCTTCACCGGCGCTGACGGAACCGTCATGACCGAGAAGGTCAACATGCCTCTGAACGCCAAAGTCGAGGTCGCCGCTGACGCGCCTGTCTACGCCTTCTTCGGCGGCGAGGGCGCCTACATCGAGCTGCTCAGCGTTGAGTAATTTTCCCCGCTGAGTTACCCCTCAGCAAGCCTTGCGGGGCTTCCAAAAGAAGCCCCGCTTTTCCAGGGGGACGGGCGCCGTCCCTCTGGAAAAGCGGACGCAAGGGCCGCAAATCACTTCTGTAAGTCAAAAAGGCAGTTTTATGGACAAGAACCTGGTATTCAACAAACCCTGGATCCCCCAGCGGGCGGATCCCTTTGTGACACGGGACGAGGCCGGCAACTATTATTTCACCGCCTCCGTCCCCAGCTATGACAAGATCGTCCTGCGCCGGGCACAGCACCTGGCGGAGCTTCCCGACGCGGAGGAACACGTTTTGTGGAGGGCCCACGAGTCCGGGCCTATGAGTCTCCACATCTGGGCGCCGGAGCTGCACAAGCTCTTCGGCAAATGGTACATCTACTACTCCGGCGGCATGAAGACCCAGCCCTGGCACATCCGCCCCTACGTTCTGGAGTGCCAGAGCGACGACCCCATCGCCGGCCCCTGGGTGGAGAAGGGGAAGATGCGCCCCGCCAAGGAGGACAAATTCTCCTTCCGGGCCTTTTCCCTGGACGCTACCGTCTTCCAGTGCAACGGCTTTTGGTATTACGTCTGGGCCGAAAAGGTGGGCGTGGGGAAGCAGGTCTCCAACCTGTACATCGCCAGGATGAAGAACGGCTACACCCTGGACACCGTCCAGGTGATGCTCTCCACCCCCGACTACGACTGGGAGCGCCACGGCTTCTGGGTGAACGAGGGGCCGTCGGTGATCAAGCGCAACGGCAAGGTTTATATGACCTACTCCGCCAGCGACACGGGCGTCAACTACTGCATGGGGATGCTCACCGCCGACGAGGACGCGGATCTCTTAGATCCCCTCAGCTGGAAGAAGGAGCGCTGGCCCGTTTTGCGCACCGATCTGGAGAAGGGCGTATACGGCCCCGGCCACAACTCCTTCACCAAGGACGAGGAGGGGAACGACATCCTGGTCTTCCACGCCAGGACGGAGGCGGAGATCGTGGGCAACCCCCTGTACAGCCCCAACCGGCACACCATGCTCCAGCCCATCGACTGGAACGACGAAAAGCCTATTTTCAGCTTCGATAACGAGCTGTAATTTTAGATTCAGTGAGGATTTTACCCTATGGCAACTCTGAAAATCTGTGAAAACGAAAAACTGAGCCACATCAACCCCGAGGTCTACGGTCACTTCTCCGAGCATCTGGGACGGTGCATCTACGAGGGGCTGTATGTGGGCGAGGAATCGGATATCCCCAACGTCAACGGGATGCGCTCCGATGTTGTGGCGGCCCTGCGGGAGCTGAAGGTCCCCGTTCTCCGCTGGCCCGGCGGCTGCTTCGCCGACGAGTACCACTGGGAGGACGGCATCGGCCCCAAGGAGAACCGGAAAAAGATGATCAACACCCACTGGGGCGGGGTCATGGAGGACAACTCCTTCGGCACCCACGAGTTCTTTGAGCTTTGCCGCCAGATCGGGTGCAAGACGTATATCAACGGCAACGTGGGCTCCGGCACCGTTCAGGAGATGAGCGAGTGGGTGGAGTATATGACCTTCCCCGGCGTGTCCCCGATGGCGGATCTGCGGGCCAGGAACGGCCACCCCGAACCCTGGAAGGTGGATTATTTCGGCGTCGGCAACGAGAACTGGGGCTGCGGCGGCAATATGACGCCGGAGTATTACGCCAACCTCTACCGCCGGTATCAGACGTATGTGCGCCACTACGACAAGGCGGCCCCCATCCGTAAGGTCTGCTGCGGCGCCAATGTGGACGACGCCTTCTGGACAAGGGGCGTGATGGAGACGTGCTTCAAGCTTCCCCATCCGGAGCATCACCACGGCTTTATGGACGCGCTGAGCCTGCACTACTACGTCCACCCCCTGGGCTGGGAGAAGAAGGGCAGCGCCACTGAGTTCGATGAGAAGGTCTTCTACACCACCATGAAGAAGGCCATGTATATGGAGGATCTGATCAACCTCCACGGGGGCATTATGGATGAGTATGACCCCGAGAAGCGTATCGGCATGAGCGTGGACGAGTGGGGCAGCTGGTACACCGTGGAGCCGGGGACGAATCCGGGCTTCCTCTATCAGCAGAACACCGTCCGGGACGCCCTGATCGCCGGCATCACCCTGAACATCTTCAACAAGCACTCCGACCGGGTGAAGATGGCGTGCCTGGCCCAGATGGTCAACGTCCTCCAGGCCGTGATCCTCACGGAGGGGCCGGAGATGCTCCTGACCCCCACCTATCATGTGATGCACATGTACCGCCACCATCAGGACGGCGACCTGGTCCGGAGCCAGCTCTCCGGCGTGAAGACCGTGGGGGAGGGCCTGCCTCAGATCACGGAGTCCGTCTCCGTCAAGGACGGCGTTGTTACCGTCACTCTGGTGAACCTCTCCGCCAGCGAGTCCGAGAAGGTGGACATCCAGCTCTCGGACGGGGCGTATGGGAAGCTGCTGGAGTCCAAGATCGTGGCCTCCGGGGATATCCACGACCACAACACCTTTGAGGACAAGGACAAGGTCACGGAGCGCGATTGGAACGTCACCGGGACTGACAAGGGCGTCGTAGTCGAGATGCCCGCCGCCAGCGTTGTGGAGTTGAGACTGGGGAAATGACCGGCACGCTGTGCAAAAAGTGCCTCATAGGCGTGGACGCGGAGGATTACGCCCAGCTCATCGCCAAAAACCGCGCCGCCGTCAGGGAACGGGACAGGACGGACGACGCCGAGTACGCCCGCCGCGTGGGGATCTGCGAGGCGTGCGAAAAGCTCAGCGGCCCCACCTGTCTGGCCTGCGGGTGCTATGTGGAGCTTCGGGCGATCCGGAAGGTGAGCCACTGCCCCTATAAGAGATGGTAAAAAAACAGGAGCCGCGCCAAGGCGGCTCCTGAGAGAAAAAGCGAAAGTCTTATTGGATCGGCGCGTAGGAGAAGGCGAAGCGGATATCCTGGCCGTAGTTGCCGAAGCTCTTGCCGAAGAGGGTGAGTCCCCCCACGTTCTCCGCCCCGTCCAGGACGCTCATGCGGAAGGTGGTGGGCTGGCCCGGCGCCAGGTTCAGCTCCTTCACGGTGACGTCCGAGAGGCGAAGCCCATCCAGGAAAGTCCCCTGATCGTTGACGGTCAGCTGCTTTAAAAGTCCGTACTGGTTCCAATTCTCCGGCCACCACTCCGGTGTCAGCAGGCCCCGGGCGTCCCCGAAATCTCCGGGGGATGTCCAATAGCCCAGGGGCACCCCGTTGATGGAGAAGCTGATGTCCGACGGCCAGCGGCTGTTTGTCCCCGGCGCCTCGCTGGAGATCTCGCAGGAGACGCTGACGGCGGTGATCTTCTGATTCCGGGAGATAAAGTTGGGTACCGTGTACTCCACGAAGCCCTTGGTGAACCAGAGGATCTCCGCGTTGAACCTGTCGGGGTGGTCAAAGTACCTGGGGTCGTCGGCAAAGCCGATGAGGCCCGAGGCCGTGGCGATGCCGCAGGTGGGCTGGATGGAGCGGCTGGAGAAGTGGCCCACCTTCATCTCGGTGACGTGGACGTTGTCGGCCCGCTGCTCCTGCATGATGTCGATGAGGATCTTGTTGGTGGTGACGGAGCAGAGCTTCTGGTTGCCGTGGGAGGCGGAGTCGTTGGAGATGGACACCAGCCCGCAGCTCTCCAGCTTCCGGATGTGGCCGGTGAGCGCCCCGTTGGTGATGTCCAGCTTGGAAGCCAGCTGATTCATGCTCATCTGCTTGTTTTCCAGCAGGAGCTTGAGGATCTGGACCCTCATATCGGAACCCAGGGCCTTGAAAAGCTCCAGGCCCTCGTCCAGAGATTTGACGTGAAGCATTGCCGTACCTCCTGATCGATCTTTTGGGACTATTATACAATTTGTTTGTCCTTTCGTCAATCTGATTTATTTTAGATTTTTCCGAATTTCACAGGCGTTTTTTCGTGCAATTTAGATAAAATCTTTCGTTTTTTACCAATTTAGCCTTTTAGAGGGGAGGGATAATGTAAATGGCCCGGCATAAATTTGACGAAAACCTAAAATACTTATCCCTTTCCGATACCCATATCGACGACCCCTTCTGGAACGGCTGTGTGCGTCTCGTCACCAGCGAGATCCTGCCCTACCAGTACAACACCCTGTGGGATCGGATCCCCGGCGCGCCCCCCAGCCGCTGTATCCGCAATCTGCGGATCGCCGCGGGGCTCGAGGAGGGGAGCTTTGAGGGCTGGGTCTTCCAGGACACGGATCTGGCCAAGTGGCTGGAGGCCGCGGCCTACTCCCTGGCGTCCCTGCCCGACCCCAAGCTGAAGGACACGGCGGAGGAGATGATCGATCTCGTCCTCCAGGCCCAACAGCCCAACGGGTATTTGAACAGCTATTTCACCATCCTCCACCCGGGACACCAGTTCTGCAACCTGAAGGAGGGGCACGAGCTGTACACGGCCGGGCACTTCATCGAGGCGGCCGTCGCCTGGTATCAGGTGACGGGGGAGGATCGGTTCCTCAACGCCATGCGCAGGTTCGCAGACCTGATCTGCCAGGTCTTCCACACGCCGGAGTACGCCGACGCCGTTCCGGGGCATGAGGAGATCGAGCTGGCGCTTTTCAGGCTCTACGAGGTTACGGGCCAGGAGAAGTACCGGGATATGGCCTACGATTTTGTGAACCGCCGGGGCACCACGGATTATTTGAGCCGTGAGAGTTCTCTTCCCCGCTATATCGACGTGTGGCACGACCCCAACCCCTATGTCCCGGAGTACGGCCAGGCGCACCTGCCGGTTCGGGAGCAGACCACCGCCGAGGGACACGCCGTCCGGGCGCTGTACCTCTACTCCGCGATGGCGGATCTGGCCGGGAGCTGCCAGGATCGGGAGCTTTTGGCGGCCTGTGAGAGGCTATACGAGAATATCACCGAGAAGCGGATGTACATAACCGGCGGCATCGGAAGCTCCGGGGTCATGGAGCGGTTCACCACCGACTACGATCTGCCCAATGATTCGGCCTACGCGGAGAGCTGCGCCTCCATCGCCCTGGCTATGTTCTGCAAGCGCATGGCCCGGGTCACAGGCGAGGCCAGGTATATGGACACTGCGGAGCTGGCCATTTACAACACAGTCCTGGCCGGTATCGCGATGGACGGCAGGAGCTTCTTCTACGTCAACCCCCTGGAGGTCATCCCGGACGCGTGTATGCCCGCCACAGACCGGGCGCACGTCAAGCCCGTGCGTCAGAAGTGGTTCGGCTGCGCCTGCTGCCCGCCCAACATCGCCAGGACCCTGGCGTCCCTGGGGGAGTACGTCCTGCTCCAGGGCGATGATTCCGTGAGAGTCAATCTCCTGATCAGCGGCACATACCGGGTTGAGATTGCCGGTGTGCCGGCGGAGATCACCATAAATTCCTCCCTCCCCTGGGAGGGAAGCGGAGAGATCCGCCTGCGCTGTGAAAAGCCCGTGAAGGGCAGGCTTTTGATCCGCGTCCCGGATTACGCGGAGGATCCCAGATTCCAGAACGCCGGCGGGGAGTTCACCCCGGCAATGGATCGGGGCTACGCCGTGATTTCCGTTGACGGAAACGGCGCGGCGGTACAGTTTACGTTCGGCATGACGGCGAGAGTCATTTACGCCAATCCCCGGGTCTCGGCCGACTCCGGCAAGGTGGCGGTCAGAAAAGGGCCGCTGGTCTACTGTCTGGAGGAGGCGGACAATGGGGAGGGCCTCGCCGCTTTGCGGATAGATACCTCAAAGGCGCTGAAGGAGGTGCCCGGGGGCGGCCTGCGTGACTGTGTCACGGTGGAGGCCGAGGGGCTGCGCCTTCAGTGGAGCGGGGGGCTCTACAGTACCCGCGCCCCGGACGCCGTGCCCGTCACCCTGAAATTTGTGCCCTACTGCTTCTGGGGGAACCGGGAGCCGGGGGAGATGACCGTTTGGGTCACAGAAAAATAAGACTCAGCGCCGGGTATGCCGTTGAGGCGGCCCGGAGGGAACCGTTTAAAAATTTATTTTGAAGAATATATTCAGGAGGGTTAACTATGGCAAGCTTGTCTTTGAAGCACATCTACAAGATCTATCCCAATGGCTACGAAGCGGTCAAGGACTTCAACCTTGAGGTCGAGGACAAGGAATTCATCATCTTTGTCGGCCCTTCCGGCTGCGGAAAATCCACCACTCTGCGTATGATCGCGGGGCTTGAGGACATCTCCGAGGGCGAGCTGATGATCGACGGGAAGATCATGAACGACGTGGAGCCCAAGGATCGCGACATCGCGATGGTCTTCCAGAACTACGCCCTGTATCCCCACATGTCCGTCAAGGACAACATGGCCTTCGGCCTGAAGCTCCGCAAGACCCCCAAGCACGAGATCAACAAGAAGGTCAAGGACGCCTCCGTGATCCTGGACCTGGCCGAGCTTCTTGACCGGAAGCCCGCGGCTCTCTCCGGCGGCCAGCGCCAGCGTGTTGCTATGGGCCGTGCCATCGTGCGTGAGCCCAAGGTGTTCCTGATGGACGAGCCGCTGTCCAACCTGGACGCCAAGCTGCGTGTCCAGATGCGTTCCGAGATCTCCGCGCTCCATCAGCGCCTGGGCGCCACCATCATCTACGTCACCCATGACCAGACCGAGGCCATGACGCTGGGCACCCGCATCGTCGTCATGAAGGACGGCATCGTCCAGCAGATCGCCAGCCCCCGTGAGCTGTACAACAACCCCTGCAACCTGTTCGTCGCCGGCTTCATCGGCAGCCCCCAGATGAACTTCATCAACGCCGAATGCACGGCCAAGGGCGACGATGTGTTCCTGAGCTTCGACCTGTTCACCGTGAAGGTCCCCGCCAGCAAGGGCAAGGTTCTGAAGGACAAGGGCTATGTGGGCAAGAAGGTCATTATGGGCGTCCGTCCCGAGGCCATCTTCGAGGCCGAGCATGAGCTGGCCGCCCATCCCGACACCCAGTTCCAGGTGAAGATCAACGGCTACGAGCTTCTTGGCTCCGAGGTGCTGCTGTACTTCAACCTGATGAACGAGAAGCCCGCCGAGGTTCAGCGCCAGTTCAGCGACGACGCCTACGAGAACGTGAAGAAGGTCCAGTGGGCCGCCAAGGTCAACGCCGCCACGAACGCCCGGTATGGCAGCAAGATCACCGTGGCGCTGGATTCCGATAAGATCCACGTCTTCGACAAGGACACCGAGCAGGCCATTGTCAACTGACATCCGTAACGGAAAGCTCCCCCGATCCGGCACGTCCGGGTCGGGGGATTTTTCTGTGGGAGGGGGCGGCACTTTTGGACTTTACACAGGGAGAAACCTGTGCTATATTGTACTCAACAGAGAAATGACCAAGGAGGTTTTTCCATGAGCAAGATCACCCCTGAGCTGCTTGCCTCGTACAGCGGCGATTTCCACGCGGACCGGGCCAACAGGGCCGTCCGGGACGCGGTGACGGTAAACGGTTTGAACAAGAGCTGCCTCAATCAGGAGGCCATGCGCCGGAACGTGCATACCTTCTCCCTGAGCCTGGAGCAGGGTGCCGTCACAAACCAGAAGTCCAGCGGCAGATGCTGGCTCTTCGCGGCTATGAATGTGATGCGCGTGCGCGTGATGAAAAAGTGCAGTCTGGCCAATTTCGAGCTTTCCCAGAACTACATGCTCTTTTGGGATAAGCTGGAAAAGTCCAACTGGTTCTTAGAGAACATCCTGGACACGCTGTCGGAGAGCGTGGGCAGCCGCCTGCTGGACTTTTTGCTCCGTGACCCCATCGGGGACGGCGGTCAGTGGGACATGATGGCGAACCTGGTGAACAAATACGGCGTGGTGCCCAAGGAGGCCATGCCGGAGACGGCGGTATCCTCCGCCACCCGGGAGATGTGCCGGGTGATGACGGAGCTTCTGCGCACCGACGCGGTGCGTCTGCGGGAGCTGGCCGCCCAGGGCGCCGGCCGGGCTGAGCTGGAGGCGGAGAAGGAGCGGATGCTGGGGGAGATTTACCGGATCCTGGTCATCTGCCTGGGCGAGCCGCCCAAGACGGTGGACTTTGAGGCCACGGACAAGAACGGCGGCTTCATCCGGGACTGCGGCCTGACGCCCCAGGCGTTTTTCAAAAAGTATGTGGATATGGATCTGAGCCAGTACATAAGCCTCATCAACGCCCCCACGGCGGATAAGCCCTTCTATCACCGGTTCACGGTGAAGATGCTGGGCAACGTGAAGGAGGGCAGCCCAGTGTGCTACCTGAATCTGCCCATCGAGGAGCTGAAGGACGCGGCCATCGCCCAGATGCGCGACGGCGAACCGGTGTGGTTTGGGTGCGACGTGGGGCCCTACTCCGACAGGGAGGCGGGGACGCTGGATCCGGACAATTACGACTACGCCGCGGCCCTGGGGATCGACCTGAACATGACCAAGGCCCAGAGGCTGGACTACTGCCAGAGCATGATGACCCACGCGATGGTCTTCCAGGGCGTGAACCTCACGGACGACGGCAGGCCCACCCGCTGGAGGGTGGAGAACAGCTGGGGCGACGAGCCGGGGAAGAAGGGCTATTACGTCATGTCCGACGCCTGGTTCGACCAGTACATGTACCAGGTGGTGGTGAATAAAAAGTACCTCACCCCCGCGCAGCTGGCGGCGCTGGAGACGGATGTCATTGAGCTGGCGCCCTGGGATCCGATGGGATCGCTGGCGGAGCTGGCTTGAAAGGCCGCAGGGCTGGCGAAAAAGGCTGGATGCTTTCTCTGCGAGAAAGCATCCAGCCTTTTCCTGCCAAGGGGGGACGTGCGGGGATATGCCCATGAATTCTGCGGAATTCATGGGCATATCCCCTGCTGCCGCGCTGTGCGACCAGTCTGCGGACTGGTCACTTGCGCGGCAAGAGGGATTTTTTCCAAGGCACATGTCCTTGGAAAAAATATTTAAAATGAGGGGACGAGGGAAGGGAGGTGTCCGGTGTCTGCAAGACTCCCTTGTAGGGGCCGATGACCTCATCGGCCCGGGCGGGTTGGATGACAGAGCGGTTGCGTTAAGATAGAAAACTTTAAAATATGCCGTAGGGGCCGCCGCCCACGGCGGCCCGTGCCGCGATGATTGAGGGCGGTATAATAAACGGGGAAAGGGCAGCGTCAAGCGCCCCCGGAAGCCGGTGTTACACGGGGACGGTTCTTTAGTCCCATTCTCCGCTTTGCTCCGAGTGACAAAAGAACCGTCCCTCTGTAACGCCGGGTGAAAGCCTCCGTACAACGGACAACCCCCCGACCCGCTCCCCAATCCAAATATTTTTTGCGGGGCTTTGCCTCGCAAAAAATCCCTCTCGCCGCGCAAGTGACCAGTCCGCAGACTGGTCGCGCAGCGCGGCAGCAGAAAGACCGGGCGTGAATTCCGCTTAAATTCACGCCCGGTCTTTCGCACGTTTCCCCTTGGCATTGGAAGGCCTTTAGGCCTTCCAAGCCAGCCTCCGTCCCCCTTGGCAGAAAAAGGTCATTGGGGTTCTCTTTAGAGAACCCCAATGACCTTTTTCGCCAGCTTTAATATTCCTCCAAAAAGCTGTGCTTCACGCCGCCTTTTTTGTAGGCGAGGACTGCGTCCAGACACACATTTTCCATACTGCGGAAGATGCTGCTCTCCACCTGGGGGTTGACCTCCTTCAGGCGGCGGATCAGCTCCTTGATCTCGGCGCGTTTGGAACTCTGCTCCGCCCCGGCGGCCTCCGTCAGGCGGCAGGCGCACTGGAGGAACCGGAGGTCGTTGTACCGGCTCCAGCGGATGATGTCCGCCTCCCGGATGAGGTACATGGGGCGGATCAGCTCCATGCCGGGGAAATTCTTGCTGTGGAGCTTGGGCGTCATGGTCTGGATCTGGCCGCCGTAGAGCATACTCATCAGGGTAGTCTCGATCACGTCGTCGAAGTGGTGGCCCAGGGCAATCTTGTTGCAGTTCAGCTCCCGGGCCTGGCTGTACAGGTGCCCGCGGCGCATCCTGGCGCACAGGTAGCAGGGGGAGCCGCCCTCGCCGGCCACGATGTCGAAAATTTCCGTCCGGAAGGTGTGGAGCGGTATGCCCAGCAGGCGGGCGTTCTCCGCCACGGCCCGGCGGTTCTCCTGGCTGTAGCCCGGGTCCATTGACAGGTACTCCACCTGAAAATTCCGCTCCCCGTGGAGGTAAAGCTCCTGAAAGAGCTTGGCCATCAGCATGGAGTCCTTGCCGCCGGAGACGCACACCGCTATCCGGTCCCCGGGGTTTACCAGCTTATACACATTCAGCGCCTTGGTGAACGGCCCCCAAAGCTCCTTGCGGTACGTCTTGATGATGCTCCGCTCGGCACGCTTGCGCCTGTCCAGGTCGTCTGTTCTCTCTGCTTCCACTTGCCCCAATCCCTTTCCGCCCCGCCAGTCGGGGCGGGGTTCCTATACGGTGATTATACCCCCTCGGGGGAGGGATGGCAACAGAAAATTTTCGCCGCCCGCCCCTTGCCCGAAACCGCCTTTGCATGATACAGTGGGGTCATCAGAAAATAATCTGTGTCAAAACACAAAGGAGGATCATTTCCATGACAACTCGCACCATCACACCGGAGGCTGTGGCGGGATTCCGGGCGCAGCTCATCTCCAACTCATGCAGTATCCACACCATTGGACGGTATCTCCACGACGTCATCAGCTACTCCGCTTTTTTAGGCGGACAGGAGGTGACTTCGGAAACCACCCACGCCTACAAACAGAGCTTAGTTGACCGGGAGTACAAACCATCCAGCATCAACACGATTTTAGCATCCCTCTTCGCGTTCTTCAGTTTCATGAAGTGGATTGACTGCGGAACGCAACGGATGATCATTCAACGGACGACCTACCTCCCGGAAGACAAAGTCTTGACCGAGAAGGAGTACGAGAAGCTCCTGAAGGCCGCCAAGAACCCCCGAGACAGGCTGCTCCTGGAAACTCTCTGCTCCAGCGGGATCCGCGTCTCCGAGCTTCGCTACTTCACCGTGGAGGCCGTGAAGCGGCGGGATGTGGGGGTGCTGTGCAAGCGCAAGAATCGAAGCGTCCTCATGCCGGAGGCGCTTTGCGTCAAGCTTGAGAAATTCGCAAAGGAGCGGGGCATCACGTCCGGAGTCATCTTCCGGGGTCAGAAGGGCCGTCCATTGGGCCGCAAGCGCATCTGGGCCATCATGAAGGAGACGGCCGAGCGGGCCGGCGTTTTGGCCTCCAAAGTCCATCCCCACAACCTGAGAAAACTCTTCGCCCGCACCTTCCTCAAAAACGGCGGGGACATGCCCCAGCTCTCCGACGTTTTAGGCCACAGCAGCATCGAGACCACCAGGATCTATATCAAATCTACAGGGGATGAGCATCGGAAGCTCATCAACAGCCTTGGACTCTTATACCGGGAGGAGGAGACACCAAAAACAGTAACAAAGAACCCCTCCCGGAAGAAGTCCAGGAGGGGGAAGAAGAAAAAGAGACATTATTGATATAATGTCCATTAG
>CANQFV010000016.1 GCA_947599875.1 uncultured Oscillospiraceae bacterium | reverse complement strand
GGGCAGCCGGTGTGACACGGGGACGGTTCCTTAGTCACACCAGTGTGCGCACTGGTGGTACAAAGAAACCGTCCCCGTTGTCCCATCTACTCAAAGGACGGAGGAATTACCCCAGCGTTACAGCTTACTGCCGTATCACGGCAATTCCCCCGCACACCGCCACCAGGCCCCCGAAAAAAGCGGGACTGAGGGACGGTTTTTTTGTCACACCGCAGGTGGGACTAAAGAACCGTCCCTCTGTAACGCCGGGAGAAAGCTACCGGTTGCGGTGAAGGGTGTCGTCTCCGTGAACACGCCCCCGACCACCACAGACTCAGTCCCAAGGGCGCGACGTACCACCAGGTGGCTGCTCAACACCTATTCGTCCAGAAAACCCCCGGAGGACTCCCCGGGGGTGTCTCCAGTAGGGGGCCGCGGCCCCCTAACTGGTCGTTTTTAAAAGGGGAGTCCAGAGGGGGAAAATCGAAATCCCCCTCTGGTTGTTTTTCTCCTCTTTGTTACTTTCTCCTCTTTTGTCAACACAAAAGAGGAGAAAGTAAATCGCCCCCGTCCGCCCTACGGGCGGACACCTTTTCCCCTACGGGAGAACCTCCCCGTCCGCCTTTCAGGCGGACACCCTTCCCCCGTCGGGGAACCTCCCGCCCCCATCCGGGGGCCTCCCCCCGCCCTGCGGGCGGGTGCGAAAGAGGCGGGGCACTTGGCCCCGCCTCTCCTTTTGTATTGCCTGCTTACTCCTCGGAGTATGAATATCACTCCTGGGCGTACATGGTCACCAGGCGATTCAGGTGATCCCACCGCTCCATAGCGGCCTTCTCGTTTTCGGCGAAGAGCTTGGTGGCACGCTCGGGGAAGCTCCGGGTCAGGGCGCTGTAGCGGGCCTCGTTCAGGAGGAACTCCTGATAGCCGCCGGCAGGGGCCTTGGAATCCAGGACGAACTTCTTCCCGGCAGGCGCGTCGGGGTTGAAGCGGAACAGGTTCCAGTAGCCGCAGTCAACAGCCTTCTTCATTTCCTTCTGGCAGTTGACCATGCCGCCCTTGATGGAGTGCATCTCGCAGGGGGCGTAGCCGATGATCAGGGACGGGCCGTTGTAGGCCTCGGCCTCGGCGATGGCCTTGATGGTCTGGTTGGGATTGGCGCCCATAGCCACCTGGGCCACGTAGATGTAGCCGTAGCTCATGGCGATCTCGGCGAGGCTCTTCTTCTTGATCTCCTTGCCGGCCGCGGCGAACTGCGCCACCTGGCCGATGTTGGAGGCCTTGGAGGCCTGGCCGCCGGTGTTGGAATAGACCTCGGTGTCGAAGACGAAGATGTTCACGTTGTTGCCGGAGGCAAGAACGTGATCCACGCCGCCGAAGCCGATATCGTAAGCCCATCCGTCGCCGCCGAAGATCCACACGGACTTCTTGTTCAGGTAATCCTTATCCTTCAGGATCTCCCGGGCCAGCTTGCAGGCGTCGCACTGGCAGCCCTCGCAGATGCCGTCCTCCAGGGCGGCCACGAAGGCGTCGGTGGCGGCCTGGTTGGCCTCGCCGTCGTCCATTGTCTCCAGCCACTTGGCGCCGGTCTCCTTGATTTCCGCCGTGGCCCACTCCACAGCCAGGAGGGCCTTCACCTTGTCGGCCGCACGGTTGCGGATGGCGTTCTGGCCAAGATACATACCCAGGCCATGCTCGGCGTTGTCCTCGAACAGGGAGTTAGACCACGCGGGGCCGTGTCCCTGGGCGTTGACGGTGTAGGGGGAGGTGGCAGCCGGGCCGCCCCAGATGGAGGAGCAGCCGGTGGCGTTGGAGATGTACATCCGGTTGCCGAAGAGCTGGGTGACAAGGCGAGCATAGCTGGTCTCGGCGCAGCCGGCGCAGGAGCCGGAGAACTCCAGAAGCGGCTTGCGGAACTGGCTGCCCTTCACGGTGTTGTCCTGCATGTCGGGCTTGTCGGCCACCTTGGCCACGCAGTAGTTGAAGGTATCCTGCTCGGGAAGCTCGCCCTCCTGCGGCACCATTGTCAGGGCGCCGGTGGGGCACTGGCCGATGCAGACGCCGCAGCCCATGCAGTCCAGGGGAGAGACGGCCATCGTGTACTTATAGACGCCCTTGCCCTTGCCGGCCTTGATGTCCACGGCCCGCATGACGGCGGGAGCGGCAGCGACCTCGGCCTCGGTGAGAGCGTAGGGACGGATGGTGGCGTGGGGGCAGACATAGGCGCAGTTGTTGCACTGGATGCACTTCGTCTCATCCCAGTGGGGGACGGTGACGGCGACGCCGCGCTTCTCATAGGCGGCAGCGCCCTGCTCAAACTGGCCGTCCACATGATCCATAAAGGCGCTGACGGGCAGGGAGTCTCCGTCCATGCGGCCCACAGGCTCCATGATGTTGCGAACCTGCTTCACCACCTCCGGGCGGCCCTCCAGCTCCGTGGCGGTGTCCTCGTCAACGGCGTCGGCCCAGTCGGCGGGGACGTCGATCTTCACATAGGCGGTGGCGCCGGCGTCAATGGCCTTGTGGTTGTTGGCCACGATGTCCATGCCCTTCTTGGAGTAGGACTTGGTGGCGGCATCCTTCATGTGCTGGATGGCCTCCTCCTGGGGCATGATCTTGGCCAGGGAGAAGAAGGCGGACTGGAGGATGGTGTTGGTGCGCTTGCCCATGCCCACCTGGATGGCCAGGTCAATGGCGTTGATGGTGTAGACCTGGATGTCGTTCTTGGCAATGTACCGCTTGGAGGCGGCGTCCAGATGGTGGCTCAGCTCCTCAGGCGTCCACTGGCAGTTGATCAGGAACGTCCCGCCGGGCTTCACGTCACGGACGATGGGATAGCGCTTGGTGATATAGCTGGGGTTGTGGCAGGCCACAAAGTCAGCCTTGTTGATGTAGTAGGGGCTCTTGATGGGCTGATCGCCGAAGCGCAGGTGGCTGATGGTCACGCCGCCGGTCTTCTTGGAGTCATACTGGAAGTACGCCTGGATGTACTTGTCGGTGTAATCGCCGATGATCTTGGTGGAGTTCTTGTTGGCGCCCACGGTGCCGTCTCCTCCAAGGCCCCAGAACTTGCACTCGATGGTGCCGGGAGCGGCGGTGTTGGGCGCCGGTTCCTCAGGCAGGGACATGTAGGTGACGTCGTCGTTGATGCCGATGGTGAAGTGCTGCTTGGGCTGATCCTTGGAAAGCTCCTTGTACACGGCGAAGACGCTGGAGGGAGGCGTATCCTTGGAGCCAAGGCCGTAACGGCCGCCCACAACCTTGATGTCGCTGCGTCCGGCGGCAGCCAGGGCGGTGACAACATCCAGATACAGAGGCTCGCCCAGGGAGCCAGGCTCCTTGGTGCGGTCAAGAACAGCCAGCTTCTTGCAGGTGGCGGGGATGGCGGCCACGAAGCGGTCGGCGGCGAAGGGGCGGTACAGGCGAACCTTGATGATGCCCACCTTCTCGCCGTGGGCGTTCATGTAGTCAATGACCTCGTCGGTGACATCGCAGAAGGAACCCATGCAGACGATGACCCGGTCGGCGTCAGGCGCGCCGTAGTAGTTGAAGAGCTTGTAGTCGGTGCCCAGCTTGGCGTTGACCTTGTCCATGTACTCCTCAACAACGGCGGGCAGCTCCTCGTAATACTTGTTGCAGGCCTCGCGGTGCTGGAAGAAGATGTCGCCGTTCTCGTGGGAGCCGCGCATATTGGGATGCTCCGGATTCAGCGCGTGCTTGCGGAACGCCTCCACGGCGTCCATGTCCACCATCTCGGCCAGATCCGCGTAATCCCACACGGCGATCTTCTGGATCTCGTGGGAGGTGCGGAATCCGTCAAAGAAGTTGATGAAGGGGACGCGGCCGCGGATGGCGGCCAGATGCGCCACGGGAGCCAGGTCCATGACCTCCTGGACGCTGCCCTCAGCCAGCATGGCAAAGCCGGTCTGGCGGCAGGCCATAACGTCGGAGTGGTCGCCGAAGATGTTCAGGGCGTGGGAGGCCACGGTGCGGGCGGAGACATGGAAGACGCAGGGGAGCAGCTCGCCGGCGATCTTGTACATGTTGGGGATCATCAGGAGCAGGCCCTGAGACGCGGTGTATGTAGTGGTGAGAGCGCCGGCGGCAAGAGAGCCGTGGACCGTACCTGAGGCGCCCGCCTCGGACTGCATCTCCACCACCTTAACAGTGGTCCCGAAAATGTTTTTCTGACCCGCGGCGGCCCACTGATCCACATAGTCCGCCATTGGGCTGGACGGCGTGATGGGGTAGATCCCCGCAACCTCGGTAAACGCGTAGGATACCCACGCGGCCGCGTTGTTGCCGTCCATAGACTTGAATTTTCTCGCCATGTTCTTCTCTCCTTATATAAAATTTTTTCAAAACAACGATTTATGAGTCCGGTGACTCATCTTTGTGAATTTTATCACGTTTAGTCTTCAATGTAAATAGAAATTCGTGTTTTTCAAGAGCATTTTTAGGACATATGTCCAGCGCCCCCCGCCCCGGCGCCCCGATCTTCCAAAAACCCCAGCCCAACTTGAAATGGGGTGCGCAACCCGGCGTGCCGGAAAGCCGGTGTGCCGGAAAGCCGGAAAGCCGGTGTGACACGGGGACGGTTCCTTAGTCACACCAGTGTGCGCACTGGTGGTACAAAGAAACCGTCCCCTTTGTCCCACCTCCTCAAAAGACGGGAAGCTCCTCCGAAAAAGGCGGGACTGAGGGACGGTTCTTTTGTACCACCGCAGCGAAGCGAAGGTGTGACAAAAGAACCGTCCCTCTGTAACGCCGCATCGCCGCCTTTCCCCGTTTATTATACCGCCCTCAATCAACGACACGGGCCGCCGTGGGCGGCGGCCCCTACGGCATATTTTAAAGTTTTCTATCTTAACGCAACCACTCTGTCACCCAACCCGCCCGGGCCGATGAGGTCATCGGCCCCTACAGGCTTCCCGGCGATGCTCCCCCCCATTTCAATTATTTTTTCCGGCGGCATGTACGTCGGAAAAAATCCCTCTTGCCGCGCAAGTGACCAGTCCGCAGACTGGTCGCGCAGCGCGGCAGCAGGAAAGGGCCACTCGAATTCCGCAGAATTCGAGTGGCCCTTTCCGCACGCATCCCCTTGGGATTGAAAGCCCAAAGGGCTTTCAACCCAGACTTTCCGTCAGTCCGTACATAAAGTTGTAGATCTCGTCGTACATGGGGTCGTCCTCCGGGATGGGGGCGGGCTGCCAGTTGTTCCGGCTGCCGGTGAACACCGTGCAGGGGATCACAAGGTCGGATTTAAACTCCACCCCGTCCTTCCGGAGGGCCAGGGTGCATTGGTAGATGGCGGTGCGCCGGTCGGGCCTGTTGTTCCCGCCGAAGCAGAAATTCCCCAGCCCGTAGACGATAGTCCCGCCGTTGTACCGCTCGATGGGCTGGATCCTGTGGGGGTGGGTGCCCACCACCAGATCCGCCCCGTGGTCGATCAGGTTCCGGAAGGCCGTCACCCGCCAGGGATCCACCTCATAGGTTCCCTCGGTGCCGCCGTGGGGGTAGACCACCTGGAAGTCGGAGTTTGCCTCCATCTCCCGAAGCTCGTCATAGTAATTGCGCTCCTGCCCCAGATACCAGATCCCGCAGGCCAGGATGCCCACGCGGATGCCGTTTTTCTCCAGGTACACCGGCTCCCCGTCCTCCGCCACGGTGAGTCCCTGGGCCTTCAGGGCCTCCACGGTGTCGTCATAGCCGGCCTGGCCGTAGTCCCGGGCGTGGTTGTTGGCAAAGCCCGCCACCTCCACGGAGGAGCTGGAGAAGATCCTGGCGCTGGATGCCGGCCCGATGAACCAGAAGGCGGTGTCCGATCCCTTGTCCCGCCGGGTCAGATCCCGGTCTGACAGGACATTCTCGCAGTTGACCATCGTGATGTCGTCGGCCCGGAAAATATCCGCCACCTTCTCCAGAAAATAGGTCGGCTCATAATTCTTGGCGTACCAATTAAAGGTCCCCTCCCCGGACGCCCCCTTCTGGGTGGCGATGGTGCAGTCCCCCACGAAGGACATGGTCAGCGTCTTGGGCGCGGGCAGCTTGATCCACCCGGTCACGCCGGAGCTGAGAAACATTAAGATCGCCAGAAGAAATTTAAAAAAGCTCACAAAGCTTCGCCCCCTTGGAAGAGTAAGCGCCTTTCCCCGCAAAAGCCCCGGTTTCCCCCGGGCAGTGGGGGATGAATTTTATGGAAACGCGGCGTCCAGCCCATTATAGCAAATTTCCCGCCGCCAAACAACATTTTTCCGGAAAAAAGAATGACAATTTGGTAAACAAGGTGTATAATTGCCGTATCATGTAAAGGGGCTGTGCGCCGCCCTTCCGTGGCGGGCAGGAGAAGGAGGAGTCACCGGTGTTTAGAGAGACTGTGGACAGTGTGGCCGCCTCGGCGGAGAAGAAGCTGGACTTTTTGCGTTCCACACCCGCGGGGTACATTGCGGCCAGTATGCTGGCGGGGATGTTCGTGGCCTTCGGGGGCTTTGTGTCCCTGGCCGTGGGCGGGGTCCTCTCCGCCGCCGGCAGCGCCTTTACGAAGCTGGCCGCCGCCTTTGTCTTTACCAGCGCCCTGAGCCTTGTGATCATGGCCGGGTGCGAGCTTTTCACCGGCAACAACCTGGTCATGGGCGTGGGCGTCCTCACCCGGCGGGTGGGACTGGTGGACGCCATGAAGCTGTGGCTCATCTGCTGGCTGGGCAACTATTTCGGGGCCTGGCTGGCCGTGGCGATCTACTGGTTCACCGGCCTTGTCTCCGGCCCCACCGCCGATTACATCGCCTCCGTGGCCGCGGCCAAGCTCTCCCTCACCGCCCCCCAGGCGTTCCTGCGGGGCGTGCTGTGCAACGCCCTGGTCTGCCTGGCCGTCTGGTGTTCCGTCCGGATGAAGTCCGAGTCCGGCAAGCTCATCATGGTCTTCTGGTGCATCATGGTCTTTATGCTCTGCGGGTTTGAACACTCCGTGGCCAACATGTCCATCCTGGGTCTGGCCCTGCTCACCGGCGCCGCCGGCTTCTGGCAGTATGTGCTGAATGTGGGCATCGTCACCCTGGGCAACATCTTCGGCGGCGTCCTGCTCGTGGCCCTCCCCTACTGGCTGTCCGGGCGGAAGGCGCTCTGATCCCCTACACAACGATAAAACGGAAGTGATTGCAATGGTTCGTGAGGTACGTTCCCTGGGCATCTCCGGGATCGACGGTTTTGACGTGTCCGTGGAGTGCGCCCTGTCCGGCGGACTGCCCAATTTCGACATCGTGGGCCTGCCCGACGCGGCGGTGAAGGAATCCCGGGAGCGCGTCCGCTCCGCCATAAAGAGCTGCGGCTTCAGGTTCCCGCCCTCCCGGGTCACCGTGAATCTGGCCCCGGCCGACAGGAAGAAGGCCGGGACGCTTTACGATCTGCCCATTTTGCTGAGCATCCTCTCCGCCGCCGAGATCATCAAGACCCCGGACCCCACCCAGGCCTTTATCGGCGAGCTGGGGCTGAACGGGGAGCTTCGCCCTGTCCCGGGGGTCCTGAGCATGGCCATGCGCGCCGGGCGGGGCGGCATCAAGGAGCTGTTCGTCCCGGCCATCAACGCCGAGGAGGCCTGCTTTGCCGGGACGGCGGAGGTCTACCCGGTGAACAGCGTGCTTCAGCTCATCGACCACTTAGCGGGACGGGAGCGCATCGCCCCCGCCGCCGCCTCAGATACGCTCCCCGCCCCGGAATACGACGTGGACTTTGCGGAGGTGAAGGGCCAGGAGAATGTAAAGCGCGCCCTGGAGGTGGCCGCCGCCGGCGGCCACAACATCCTGCTCATCGGCCCTCCCGGCGCGGGAAAATCCATGCTGGCCAAGCGCCTGCCCACTATCCTGCCGGATATGTCCCGGCGGGAGCAGCTGGAGACCACGGCCATCTACTCCGTGGCCGGCCAAACGGTGAAGGACGGCCACATCATGGCCGAGCGGCCCTTCCGCTCCCCCCACCACACCATGTCCCACGCGGCTATGGCCGGGGGCGCCCAGCTCCAGCCCGGGGAGATCTCCCTGGCCCACAACGGCATCCTGTTTTTAGACGAGCTGCCCGAGTTCCACCGGGACGTGATCGAGGCCCTGCGCCAGCCCATTGAGGACGGCCAGGTGACCATCTCCCGCTCCGCGGGAACGGCCACCTACCCCAGCCGGTTTATGCTGGTGTGCGCCATGAACCCCTGCAAATGCGGGTGGTTCGGCCACCCGTCCGGCCGGTGTACATGCTCCACCGCCAGCGTGGCGGCCTACCGGGCCAAGGTGTCCGGGCCGCTCCTGGACCGCATCGACATCCATGTGGAGGTCCCGGCCCTGGAGTACGAGGAGCTGCGCGACCGCGCCCCGGCCGAATCCAGCGCCCAGATCCGCCGGCGGGTCAACGCCGCCAGAGCCGTCCAGCAGGAGCGCTACGCCGGCACCCGCATCCACGACAACGCCCAGATCGGCCCCGACGGGCTTCGGCAGTTCTGCCGGCTGGACGAGGCCGGGGACAAGCTGATGAAAAACGCCTTTGACCGCCTGGGCCTCACCGCCAGGAGCCACGACCGGATCCTGAAGGTGGCCCGCACCGTGGCGGATCTCGCGGGGAGCGAGAACATCCAGCCCCAGCACCTGGCCGAGGCCATCCAATACCGGGCCTACGACTTCAACGTGGAAAAATAGACCTGGCAAAACGCCCGTATCCAATCTTTTTTGCGGGGCTTGCCCCCACAAAAAAGCCCTCTTGCCGCGCCGGCGCGACAAGAGGAACCCCGGAGTTTATTTTGCTGAATTCCCGCCGGGGTTCCCGCACCCATCCCCTTCCGCCAGATTAAAAAAGGAGTACGGATCTTGAACGACATACTGTTATTAAAGCAGGGCGAGATCGTCTTAAAGGGTCTCAACCGCCGCATTTTTGAGGAAAAGCTGATCGCCAACGTCCGCCGGAGAATGGCGCGGGTGGGGCAATTCAGGGTATACGCCGCCCAGTCCACGGTGTATGTGGAGCCGCTGGAGGAGGGCGCGGACATGGACGCCGCCTTTGAGGCGGCCAAACAGATCTTCGGCTGTGTGGCCGTGGTTCGGGCGGCCGCCTGTGAAAAGACGCCCCAGGCCATTTTCGAGACGGCCCGGGACTACTTATCCCAGGAGTTCTCCCGGGTCAGGAGCTTTAAGGTGGAGTCCAAGCGTTCGGACAAGACCTACCCCATGACAAGCATCCAGGTGAGTCAGGAGGTGGGCGGCCTTCTGTCCGACGCCTTCCCCGACGTGGCCGTGGATGTCCACGACCCGGAGCTTACGGTGCATGTGGAGATCCGGGAGAACGCCGCCTATGTCCACTCCGTACCCGCCCTGGGGGCGGGCGGACTGCCGGTGGGGTCCTGCGGCGCGGCTGTGAGCCTGCTCTCCGGCGGCATCGACAGTCCGGTGAGTACCTGGATGGCCGCCAAGCGCGGCGTCCACATCGTCCCCGTCCACTTCTTCTCCTTCCCCTACACCTCCCAGCTTGCCAAGGACAAGGTGGTGGAGCTGGCCAGGCTCCTGGTCCCCTGGTGCGGGCGGATGACCCTGGAGGTGGTGCCCTTCACCCACATCCAGGAGGAGATCCGGGACAAGTGCCCGGAGGAGTATTTCACCGTGATCATGCGCCGGTTTATGACCCGCATCGCGGAGAGGATTGCCCTGGCCCACGACTGCGGGGCCATCGTCACCGGGGAGTCCCTGGGCCAGGTGGCCAGCCAGACCATGAGCGCCCTAGGCGTGACCCAGGAGCCGGTGAAGCTCCCGGTTCTGCGCCCCCTGGTGTGCATGGACAAGCGGGAGATCGTGGAGATCGCCCGGAATATCGGCACCTTTGAGACAAGCATCCTCCCCTATGAGGACTGCTGTACCGTCTTCACCCCCCGGCACCCCCGGACGAAGCCCCGGCTGCAGGAGGTTTTGGAGGCCGAGGCGCCCCTGGACACGCAGGCCCTGGTCAGCGAGGCCCTGCAGGGGATCGAGCGGATCCCCATCCGGTAGGGCTCTCCCGGAACGGGACGAGGAAAGGTAAATTTCCGGCCGCGGGACACGTCCCCGGCGGATCAATCATCAGATCAAGAGGTAATTTCTATGGAAAGCGGAAGAGATCAGATATCCCTTGTGAAAAAGCTCAGTTTTGTGCGCTACGGCGGCACGGAGGAGGAGCTGCGGGCCGCCCGCATCCTGCTGGACGAGATCCAGGGCGCCGGAGGAGAGGGGGAGCTTATGGACTTCCCCGTGCCCGCCTCCCGGGTGGAGGCCTGCGCCGTCAGCGTCAGCGCCCCCTTCCGGCGCGAGATCCCCTGCGTCCCCTACTGGCTGTCCGGCTCCCTGCCGGAGGGCGGGGCGGAGCTGAAGCTCCTGTACGCCCCCCGCGGCGTGCGGGAGGACTACGGCTCCTTAGCGTCTTTGGAGGGGTACGCGGTACTGCTGAACAGCCTCAGCTTTGACGCCTACAAGCTCCTCAAGGAGATGAACGCCGGCGCCTTCCTGGTCTACCAGGGCAAGTGGTACGACGGCGAGAGCGGCCTTGACCTGTACTCCCGGGCCATCCGGCCGAAGATGCAGGAGATCGGGCGGATCCCCGGCTTTATGATCACGGGCCGGGACGCCACGGAGCTTGTGCGGGACGGGGCGCAGACCCTGCACCTGGAGCTTCGCCAGAGCGACGTGGAGAACACCTCCCGGGACGTGCTGGCGGTGGTCCCCGGCA
The DNA here is from genome assembly GCA_947599875.1 of uncultured Oscillospiraceae bacterium. Lineage (GTDB taxonomy): Bacteria > Bacillota > Clostridia > Oscillospirales > Oscillospiraceae > RUG626. Next base: position 44,093 of record CANQFV010000016.1, on the reverse strand, counting down.
CGGAGCTTCCGCGGGAGTCCATCGTCCTCACCGCCCACTACGACTCCGTCCCCGTGGGGACCGGCTCCTGGGACAACGCCACGGGGACGGCGAACCTTATGGCGCTGTATAAGCACTTTGTGAAGAACCCGCCCCGGCGCACCCTGCGGTTTATCTGGTGCGGCAGCGAGGAGCAGGGCCTTCTTGGCTCCAAGGCGTGGATTGAAAAGCACGAGGATCTGATGGATGAGGTGAAGTTCTGCTTCAACTTCGACATGTGCGGCACAGTCCTCGGCCCCAACGAGATCTACGTCACCGGCGGGGACGACCTTCTCCACTTCACCCAGCAGTACACCCGGGAGGTGGGCTGGTCAGCCAATCTGGCCCAGCGCGTCCACTCCTCGGACTCCGCCCCCTTCGCCGACCGGGGCGTCCCCTCCCTTGGCATCACCCGCCGCACGGACACCGGCGTCATCCACACCCACAACGACCTGCTCTTCCCCCTGAGCGAGGCGGCGATGGGCGACATCTTCACCTTCTCCTCCGGCATCATCGGCCGCGTGGCAAATTCCGCCTTTCTGCCGGTGGACAAGGGTATGCCGGACACCATGAAGGAGGGGCTGGACAAGTATTTCCAGCGGGATAAAAAGGCATAATGCCCGCCTTATGGCCCTGACGGGCCTTTTGGACAGGACCGGGGCTTTCGCCCCTTGAAAAAGGAGGCATCCTTTGATGGCACAGCACACCGCCGAGATCATCTCCGTCGGCACGGAGCTTCTCCTCGGCAACATCGCCAACACCGACGCGCAGGACATCAGCCAGATGCTGTCCGAGCTTGGCATCAACGTCTACTACCACACAGTGGTGGGGGACAACCCGCAGCGCCTCAAAGCCGCCGTGGCCATTGCCAAGTCCCGGGCCGACATCATCATCACCACCGGCGGCCTGGGGCCGACGTGCGACGACCTCACCAAGCAGACCCTGGCCGAGGCCTTCGGGAAAAAGCTGATTTTTGACGAGGGGGAGGCCCAGGAGATCCGGGACTACTTCGCCACGCGCCTGCACAGCCACCAGATGACAGACAACAACTACCGGCAGGCGTACCTGCCCGAGGGGTGCGTCCCCTTCCACAACGACTGCGGCACCGCGCCGGGCTGCGCCTTTGAGGCGGAGGGCGTCCATGTGCTGATGCTCCCCGGCCCGCCCAGGGAGTGCGTGCCCATGTTCCGCTCCTGCGCCATGCCGTATCTGCGGCGTCTGTCCGATCTGGAGCTGGTGAGCCACAACATCCACATCTTCGGCCTGGGGGAATCCTTTGTGGAGGATAAGCTCCGGGACACCATGCTCAGGCTTCAAAATCCCACGCTGGCCCCCTACGCCAAATCCGGGGAGGTGCGCCTGCGTGTCACCGCCCGGGCCAGGACGGACGGGGAGGCGGAGGCCATGATGGCCCCGGTCATCCAGGAGATCCGCGGGAAGATCGGCGACTGCATCTACGGCATTGACACGGACACCCTGGAGAACACCGTCCTCCGGCTTTTAAAGGAAAAACACGTCACCCTGGCCGCCGCCGAGAGCTGCACCGGGGGTCTGGTCTCCAAGCGCATGACCGATCTGCCCGGGGCGTCGGAGGTGTATCTGGGCGGCGCCGTCACCTACGCCGCCGCCTCCAAGACGGCGCTTCTGGGCGTCCCCGCGGAGCTGATCGAGGCCCAGGGCGTGGTCTCCGCCCCCGTGGCCGAGGCGATGGCCCGGGGCGTCCGGGAGAAATTCGGCTCCCATCTGGGCATCGGCATCACCGGCATCGCCGGCCCCGGCACGGACGAGTCCGGCACACCGGTGGGCACCGTCTTTGTGGCCCTGGCCGCCCCGGAGCGGACGTATGTGCGGAGCCTGCACCTGGGCCACGACCGGGACCGGGTGAGAACCGCCGCCGCCAACCACGCCCTGGATATGACAAGGAGGTTTCTCACGAACCTGGACGTGCTAAGTTGGGAGTAAAGCGCCCAAAGGGCGCATGGGAGCTTCCCCGAAGGGGAACAAGGTGTCCGCCCGAAGGGCGGACGGGGTATTTTACTTTCTCCTCTTTTGTGTTGACAAAAGAGGAGAAAGTAACAAAGAGGAGAAAAACAACCAGGGGGGATTTCGATTTCCCCCCTGGACCCCCTTGAACCGACCAGTTAGGGGGCCTGCGGGCCCCCTACTGGAGAAACCCCCGGGGAGCTGCCCAGGAGTACAGGGGACGAATTGGTGCTGAGCACCCACACGCTCGTGTGTCGTATAGCGTTTTGCAGACTTCCGGTAAAGGCGGGACTTGAGGGACGGTTTTTTTGTCACACCGCAGGTGGGACTAAAGAACCGTCCCTCTGTAACGCCGGGTCAAGAGTCTCGTTCAACGAGAATGGCCTCCGTCCAAGGAGTTATCGACAGCAGCGGCCCCTACTGTCCGTAAGAGTCCCCCTGTAGGGGCCGATGACCTCATCGGCCCGGGCGGGTTTGGTGACAGATCGGCTGCGTTAAGACGGAAAACTTTAAAATTTGCCGTAGGGGCCGCCGCCCACGGCGGCCCGTGTCGCGATGATTGAGGGGTGCAAAAGAAACAGGGAAGGGCGGCGTCAGGCGTCACCTTAAAGCCGGTGTTACGGAGAAGGGTGGCGTCAAGCGTCCCCGGAAGCCGGTGTTATAACTGAGTGGCATCATTGCCTCACGGGGACGGTTTTTGTGGGACATTGGAGCGCAAGCGACAATGGTTCACAAGAACCGTCCCCTGTGGGGCACGGGGAAGGGCGGCGTCGTGCGTCACCTTAAAGCCGGTGTGACGTGGGGACGGTTCTTTAGTCACACCAGTGTACGCACTGGTGGTACAAAAGAACCGTCCCCTTTGTCCCACCTCCTCAGAAGACGGAGAAAGGTGTCGTCTCTGGAAACCCGCCCCGTCCCGCACCAGCTCAGTCCAAAGGGCGCGACGTACCACCGGGTGGCTCATCGCGCCGATTCGTCCAGAAAACCCCCGGGGGACTCCCCGGGGGTTTCTCCAGTAGGGGGCCCGCAGGCCCCCTAACTGGTCGTTTTTAAAAGGTGGGGTCCAGGGGAGGGAAAATCGAAATCCCTCCCCTGGTTGTTTTTCTCCTCTTTGTTACTTTCTCCTCTTTTGTCAACACAAAAGAGGAGAAAGTAACATACCCCGTCCGCCCTTCGGGCGGACACCTTTTTCCCCCCGTGGGGGGATCATCCGGCGTTGAAAGCGCCTTCCCCGCCCTTCGGGCGGACACCTCATTTCCCGTTGGGAAAAGCCCCCTTCCGGGGACAGCCCGGAAATTCCCCTGCGGGCCGTCAGTTTCGCTTATTGCTCCGCAATAACCTCAACTTCCACGAGGACACCTTTCGGCAGATCCTTCACGGCCACGCAGCTGCGGGCAGGCTTGGAGGTGAAATACTTCCCGTACACCTCATTGAAGGCGGCGAAATCCCCGATGTCCGCCAGGAAGCAGGTGGTCTTGACGGCCTTGTCAAAGCCGGATCCCGCGGCCTTCAGCACCTCACCCAGGTTGCGCATGACCTGCTCCGTCTGGGCCTGGATGCCCACGGCCTCCACTAAGCCCGTGGCGGGGTTGATGGGGATCTGGCCGGAGGTGAACACCAGGGAGCCTGTGATCACGGCCTGGGAATAGGGGCCGATGGCGGCGGGTGCGGAATCGGTATGTACAGTTTTGCTCATGGAAATATCCTCCTTATTCGTCGATGAGCTTGAAGCTCTGGGCTTTCAGGCTCTCCCGTATGGCTTTGATATGCTCAAAGTTCCTGGTCTCCAGCTCCAGCCTCAGGTAGCAGCCGTTGATGTCGGAACCCTCATTGGCGTGTTCGTAGTGGACGGAGACCACGTTCCCGCCCTCCCGGGCGATACAGCCGGCCACCTTCTCCAGCTGGCCCGGCTTATCCACAAGCTCTATGGTGAGCTGGCACCGGCGTCCGGACATGAGGAGTCCGCGGTCGATGACCCGGGACAGGATGTTCACATCCACATTGCCGCCGGAGAGGAGGCACACCACCTTTTTCCCCTTCACCGGCACCTTATTGAACATGGCGGCGGCCACGGCGCTGGCCCCGGCCCCCTCGGCCACCAGCTTCTGCTGCTCCATCAGCGCCAGGATGGCGGCGGCGATCTCGTCGTCCGTCACCGTCACCACGCCGTCCACATACTGGCTCGTCAGGGCGAAGGTGTTCTCCCCCGGGGTCTTCACCGCGATGCCGTCGGCGATGGTGGAGACGGATGGAAGGTGGACGATCTCCTTCCGGCGGAGGGACTCGGCCATGCTGGGCGCCCCCGCGGCCTGGACGCCGTAGACCTTCACCTCCGGGTTCAGGGCCTTGATGGCGAAGGCCACGCCGGAGATCAGGCCGCCGCCCCCCACAGGGACGATGACCGCGTCCATATCCGGGATCTGCTCCATCAGCTCCAGGCCGATGGTGCCCTGCCCCTCGATGACCAGCTCGTCGTCAAATGGGTGGATGAAGGTGTAGCCCTTCTCGTCCCGGAGGCTCAGGGCCTTCTCGTAGGCGTCGTCATACACGCCCTCCACCAGCACCACCTGGGCGCCGTAGCTCTTTGTGGCCTCCACCTTGGAGATGGGCGCGCCGTCAGGCAGACAGATCACCGCGGGGATGCCGGCCTTCTGGGCGGCCAGGGCCACCCCCTGGGCATGGTTGCCCGCGGAGCAGGCGATAACGCCCCTGGCCTTCTCCTCGTCGGAGAGCTGGCTGATCTTGTAGTACGCCCCCCGCACCTTGAAGGAGCCGGTGATCTGGAGATTCTCGGTTTTCAGATAGATCTGGGCGTCCTGGTTGATGTGGGGCGCGTAAATCACGTCCGTATCCCGGATGACCTCTTTCAGAACGTACCGGGCATGGTAGATCTTGTCAAGTGTTAACACGTTTCTTCCTCCAATGACCCGGACATGTGCCGTCCGGGAACTTGTAAAAACTCAAATGAAGGCTTTTCTCCGGCAGGATGCGCGCCGGGAAAAGCCCCTGCCGGGGAAAGCCCGTCAGGACTTTTCCGACAGGCCGCCGGACAGGATGCTGTCCGTGAACTGCTCCGCCGCCCGGGGCGTCATGCCCCCTCTGCGCAGGGCAAAGGCACAGGCGCGGGTGTCCATATCCGCCGTCTCGGGTATGCCTTTTTTCCTGCACAGCTCGTGGACGATCTGCAAATACAGCTGCCTTGGCGGCTTTGTGAACAGGATGGTGAGTCCGAAGCGGTCGCTGAGGGCCACGGTGTCCTGGATGGTGTCGTTTATGTGGATGTCGTCCCCGTCCCGGTCGGACATGGACTCCTTCACCAGGTGGCGCCGGTTTGACGTGGCGTAGATCACCGTGTTGGCCGCCTTGACGCTGACGGATCCCTCTAAAATCGCCTTCATGGCGCTGAAGGTGTCGTCGTTCTTCTCAAAGCTCAGGTCGTCGATGAACAGGATGAACTTCAGGGGGTTGTCCCGCAGATGCTCCATGATGGCGGGGATGTGGCGCAGCTCCGCCTTGGGCACCTCGATGAGCCGCAGGCCCTGCGGCGCCAAGAGATTTGTCACCGCCTTGACGGAGCTGGACTTGCCTGTCCCGGCGTCCCCGATGAGCAGGGCGTTGGCCGCGGGAAGCCCCTGGAGCAGGGCCCTGGTGTTGTCCAAAAGCTGCCCCCTCTGAAGCTCGTAGCCCACAAGGTCGTCAACGCTCGTCTGATCCGGCGTGTGGACGGGGCGGATCTCCCCCTCCACCACGCGGAACATGACGTGGCGGGCGTAGGGGCCAAGCCCCGTGACACCCACGCGCTCCATCCGCTTTTCAAATTCCCCGGCAAAGTCCGTCACCGTTGTCTCGAACCCGGGGAGGAAGCCCGTATAGCCCATCATCCCCCGCAAAGCCTCCGGCGTGAGCCGGGACAGCTCCTGGAAAATGGCAAGCTCCCCCCTCACCGCCTGGGAGAGGGCCGGGGGCACAGGGGAGCCGTGGGCGCGCAGACGCACATACTCGTTCTCATCCTCGGCGGCGGCGTCCAGAAGATACCGCCCCAGGTCGTAGCCGTTTTCGTACACCTCCGCCACAAAGGCGGCGTACCTGTCCAGCATCTGGGCCATACTCCCCCGGCAGTCCAGAAATTCCCGGAGGGAGCGCAGCACCGGCGCGTCCTTCACCTGCCGGAAGACCACGATGGAGGCCAGGCTGTTGGCGGCGTTTTCTCTGTCCGTCAGCATCTCACAGCCTCTCGATGACGGCGTCGGTCATGGCCTGGGTCCTCAGGGGCGTCCGCCCGGAGGCACCCACGATGTCGGCGGTGCGCAAGCCGTCGTTGAGGCACCGGTCAACCGCCGCCTCGATGTCGTCCGCCTCCGCCGCCAGGTCGAAGGAGTAGCGCAGCATCATGGCGGCGGACAGGATGGTGGCGATGGGGTTGGCGATTCCAAGCCCCGCGATATCCGGAGCGGAGCCGTGGATAGGCTCATACATGCCCCGGGTAGTCTCGTTCAAGGACGCGGAGGGCAGCATCCCGATGGAGCCGGTGATCTGGCTGGCCTCATCGGAGAGGATGTCACCGAACATGTTGCTGGTGACGATCACGTCAAACTGGGCGGGATTCTTCACCAGCTGCATGGCGGCGTTGTCCACCAGCACGTCCTGAAGCTCCACCTCCGGGTAGTCGCGCTCCCCGATCTCGTGGACGGTCTTCCGCCACAGGCGCGAGGTCTCCAGGACGTTGGCCTTGTCGATGGAGCTGACCTTCCCCCGGCGCTTTTTGGCCGTCTCGAAGGCCACCCGGGCTATGCGCTCGATCTCAAAGCGGGAGTAGCACTCGGTGTCGTAGGCCTCCTGGCCGTACTTCCCCTCCCGGTACCCCCGGTCGCCGAAGTAGATGCCGCCGGTAAGCTCCCGGACGATCATAATGTCAAAGCCGTTCTTCACCAGGTCGGGCCGCAGGGGGCAGTCCCCGCTGAGGGCCGGATAGAGCCTGGCCGGCCGCAGGTTGGTAAACAGCCCCAGGGCCGCCCGGATGCCCAAAAGCGCCTTCTCCGGCCTTAAATTCCCGGGCAGGGTGTCCCACTTGGGGCCGCCCACCGCACCCAGAAGCACGCTGTCGGAGTTGAGGCACCCGTCCACCGTCTTCTGGGGCAGGGGGGCGCCTGTGGCGTCAATGGCCGCCCCGCCGATGAGGTAGGGGGTGAAGCGGAAGGTGTGGCCGTACTTTTCTCCCACGGCCTCCAGCACCCGGACGGCGCTGTCCACGATCTCCGGGCCGATGCCGTCGCCCCGGAGAAGGGCGATATTGTATGTCATGTCGATCACCTTAAATGTCAGAGGTTTAATGGGCCAACCTGGGCGGCGGCCCGCACAGCTTCATAAGAAGCCTTATTCAAAGATGTATGGGTCAAATCACCCGATGATCCCGGTCTTGGCCGCCTCCACCAGTCCCCCGGCGGAAATGATATTCTGGATGAACTCCGGGAATGGCTCGGTCTTAAAGCTCTCCCCCGTGTCGAGATCCGTGATGACCCCGGCGTCCAGATCGGCACTGACCTCATGTCCCTCCTCGATGGCCTGGGCGGCCTCCGGGCACTCCACAATGGCAAGGCCGATGTTGATGGCGTTGCGGTAGAAGATCCTGGCGAAGCTCTTGGCGATCACCAGGGAGATGCCGCTGTTTTTAATGGCGATGGGCGCATGCTCCCGGGAGGAGCCGCAGCCGAAGTTCTCCCCGCCCACCATGATGTCGCCGGGCTTTATCCTGTCGTGGAAGGACTTGTCGATGTCCTCCATGCAGTGGGCGGCCAGCTCCCCGGGGTCGCTGGTGTTCAGATACCGGGCCGGGATGATCACGTCCGTATCCACATTGTCGCCGTATTTCACAACTTTACCGGTACATTTCATTTCATTACCTCCTGGGCTGACGCGATCCTGCCCATCACGGCGCTGGCGGCGGCTGTGGCGGGGGAGGCCAGATAGACCTCACTGTCCACATGTCCCATGCGCCCCACAAAGTTCCGGTTGGTGGTGGAGACGCACCGCTCCCCCTCGGCCAGGATCCCCATGTACCCGCCCAGGCACGGCCCGCAGGTGGGGGTGGAGACAACGCATCCGGCCTCGATGAAGTCCCGGATGAATCCCGCCTCCAGGCACTGAAGGTAGATGTCCTGCGTGGCGGGGATAATGATGGCCCGCACGTTCTTGGCCACCTTCCGGCCGCGTAAAATGCCGGCGGCCTCCTCCATGTCCTTGAACAGGCCGTTTGTGCAGGAGCCGATGACCACCTGGTCGATGGGGATGTTCCCCGCCTCCTCCACAGTCCGGGTGTTCTCGGGCAGGTGGGGGAAGGCCACGGTGGGCCGCAGCGCGGAGAGGTCGATGGTATACGTCTCGTCATATGCGGCGTCCTCGTCGGCCTTGAAGACGCGGAGGGCGCGCTTTGCGTGATCCCTCTCGTAGGCCAGGGTCACGTCGTCCACCTCAAAGATGCCGTTTTTGGCCCCCGCCTCGATAGCCATATTGCACACGGTGAGCCGGTCAGGCATACTCAGGCTCCCGGCCCCGGGGCCGGTAAATTCCATTGACTTATACCGTGCGCCGTCCACGCCGATCATGCCGATGATGTGCAGGATCAGATCCTTGCCGGAGACGTAGGGCGGCAGCTGTCCCGTGAGGACGAATTTCAGGGCGGAGGGCACCTTGAACCAGGCCTTTCCCGTGGCCATGCCGAAGGCCATATCCGTGGACCCCACGCCCGTGGAGAAGGCCCCCAGGGCGCCGTAGGTGCAGGTGTGGGAGTCCGCGCCGATAGCCACGTCCCCCGTGACCACCAGCCCCTCCTCCGGGATCAGGGCGTGTTCGATGCCCATGCGGCCCACATCGTAAAAGCTCTCCAGGGACTGCTCCCCGGCAAAATCCCGGCAGCACTTGCACTGCTGGGCGGCCTTGATGTCCTTGTTGGGCACAAAGTGATCCATAATGAGCGTCACATTTTCGGGGTTTGCCACCTTGTCAAACCCCATCTTTTTAAATTCCCGGATGGCCACCGGGGAGGTGATATCGTTGCCGTGGATCCGGTCAAGACTGCACAAAATCAGCTGTCCCGCCTCCACGGACTCGACCCCGGCGTGTGCGGCCAGGATCTTCTGGGACATGGTCATGGGCATAGGTGTCACATCCTTTCTCAGTCTGGCGAAAAAACGGCTTCGTCCTTTTCCTGCCAAGGGGAAACGACCTATGGGAAAAGGCTGAAGCCTTTCCCCATAGGGGAACGTGCGGCAAAAATATCTGAATTTGCGTTTTTTTCAAGCTTTTCTTTAGCGTTTACCCGTGTCAGCGCTTGTTGATGATGGCACCCTTGTCGGCGGAGCTGACCTGCGCGGCGTAGCGCTTTAAGTAGCCGGTGATGTTGTCCTTCACCAGGGGCTTCTCGGAGGCCCGGCGCCTGGCGATCTCCTCGTCGGGGACCTTCAGGGTGATGGTGTGACCCGGGATATCAATGGCGATGGTGTCCCCCTCATGGACGTAGGCGATGAGTCCCCCGGAGGCGGCCTCGGGGCTTATGTGGCCGATGGAGGCCCCGCGGGTCGCGCCGGAGAAGCGGCCGTCCGTGATCAGGGCCACGGTCTTGTCCAGGCCCGCACCGGCAATGGCGGAGGTGGGGTTGAGCATCTCCCTCATGCCGGGGCCGCCGGCAGGCCCCTCGTACCGGATGACGATCACGTCGCCGGGGTTGATGCCGCCGGCGTAGATGACGCTGATGGCCTCCTCCTCGCTGTTGAAGACCCGGGCCGGCCCCTCATGTACCAGCATCTCCGGGGCCACGGCGGAGCGTTTCACCACACAGCCGTTCTCCGCCAGATTGCCGAACAGCACGGCGATGCCGCCGGTCTGGGAGTAGGGGTTGTCAATGGGCCGGATGATCTCCGGATCCAGATTCTCCGCGTCCGCGATGTTCTCCCCCAGGGTCTTCCCGGTGCAGGTCATAACGGAGGTGTCGATAAGCCCGCGCTTGGAAAGCTCCTTCAGCACGGCGTAGACGCCCCCGGCCTCGTTCAGATCCTCCATATAGGTGGGGCCGGCGGGGGCCAGATGGCACAGGTTGGGGGTCTTGGCGCTGATGTCGTTGGCCATCTTCAGGTCAAAGTCCACCCCGCACTCGTTGGCGATGGCGGGCAGGTGGAGCATGGAGTTGGTGGAGCAGCCCAGGGCCATATCGGCGGTGAGGGCGTTGCGGATAGCGGCCTTAGTCATAATATCCCGGGCGCGGATGTTCTTTCGCACCAGCTCCATCACCTGCATTCCGGCCCGCTTGGCCAGGGAGAGCCTGGCGGAGTAGGGGGCGGGGATGGTGCCGTTGCCCCGCAGGCCCATGCCCAGCACCTCGGTGAGGCAGTTCATGGAGTTGGCCGTATACATGCCGGAGCAGGAGCCGCAGGAGGGGCAGGTCTTGCACTCGTATTCCCGCAGCTTGCTCTCGTCGATTTTCCCGGCGGAGTAGGCGCCCACGGCCTCAAACATACTGGAGAGGCTTGTCTTGTGCCCGTCCACGCGGCCGGCCAGCATGGGGCCGCCGGAGACAAAGACGGTGGGCAGGTTGAGCCGCGCCGCGGCCATGAGTAAACCGGGGACGTTCTTGTCGCAGTTGGGGATCATCACCAGGCCGTCAAAGCCGTGGGCCATGACCATGCACTCCGTGGAGTCGGCGATCAGATCCCGGGTGACAAGGCTGTACTTCATGCCCACATGACCCATCGCGATGCCGTCGCACACGGCGATAGCCGGGAAGACGATGGGGGTGCCGCCGGCCATAGCCACGCCGGTTTTCACGGCCTGGGTGATCTTGTCTAAGTTCATGTGGCCGGGGACGATCTCGTTGTAGCTGCTGACGATGCCGATCAGGGGCCGCTGCAGCTCCTCATCCGTCAGCCCCAGGGCGTAATACAGCGACCTGTGGGACGCGTTGCCGAAGCCGTTCACAATGGTGTCTTTTACCATTTCACTCTCTCCTTTATTCATTCCTGAACCTCCCCCGTGCGCGCCTGCGCGCCGTGGGGGAACATAAAGCTCACGCTCTTCCCCGCGGCCCTGGCGTAGGCGATCTCGGAGGCGGTGCTTTTGCCGATGTAATCGTCCCGATTGATGACGAAAATGGAGTCGGACATGTCGATCCTCTGCCGGTGGATATCCGCCAGCAGGGCCTCTGTCTCAGGGGTAATGGTCTTGCCCTCGGCATGCTCGAAAAAGCCCAGGGAAATCACAAGCTTGCCCGCCAGGGTCAGGGCCTCCTGCGCTTTCAGAAAATCCTCCTTAAAACGGGTGCTGCCGCAGAGGGTCACCACTTGGTGCCTGCCGCTCTGGCACAGGTTTTCCGCGTTGTCCATTGTCCTCCCCCTTCACAGCATCCTTTTAAGTGATTTGAGACAGCAAACTGATTCAAATCACAAAGTATCGATCCAATATTATTTGCAAGGACATGCGCCCTGCAAAAAATCCCCTATGTCGCCCCAGTGTGTACCCGCGGGGCATGGGCGCAGGGCGACAGCAGGGATATGATTTCAAATTCTGATTTGAAATCATATCCCGCACGCGTCCCCCTGGCATTGAAAGGCCGCTTTGCGGCCTCAGTTTGTCAAAAAACTCAAGTTCAAACTTTTTTCCGGCGACATGTGCGTCGGAAAAAATCCCTTTTGTCACGCAAGTGTACGGCCCTCCGGGCCGTGCGCGCAGCGTGACGGCAGGGAAATTTCTCTGAATTTCGCAAAATTCAGAGAAATTTCCCGCACGTTCCCCTTTGTCGGAAAAGCCCGCAGGGCTTTTTCGACAGGCTGAGGCCGCTTTGCGGCCTTTCAAGCCGGTTTATTCAGTTATTGATCAGCTTATCCTCGTCAGACCAGGAGTACAGCTTGCGCACCTCGGCGCCCACGATCTCGCTGGGATGCTCGGAGGCCTTCTTCCGCATGGCGCTGAAGTGGACCTGAGCGCCGGCGTCGGACATATCCAGCAAAAACTCCTTGGCGAAGGTGCCGTCCTGGATGTCGCTGAGGATCTTCTTCATGGTCTTGCGGGTCTCCTCGGTGATGAGCTTGGGGCCGGTGACATAGTCGCCGTACTCGGCGGTGTTGGAGATGGAGTACCGCATCCCGGCAAAGCCGGACTGATAGATGAGATCCACGATCAGCTTCATCTCGTGGATGCACTCGAAGTAGGCGTTCCTGGGGTCGTAACCGGCCTCCACCAGGGTGTCAAAGCCGGCCTGCATCAGGGCGCAGACGCCGCCGCACAGAACGGCCTGCTCGCCGAAGAGGTCAGTCTCCGTTTCGGTGCGGAAGGTGGTCTCCAGCACGCCGGCGCGGGCGCCGCCGATGCCCAGGGCATAGGCCAGACCCAGATCCCAGGCGTCGCCGGTGGCGTCCTGCTCCACGGCGATGAGGCAGGGCACGCCCTTGCCGGCCTGATACTCGGATCTGACGGTGTGGCCGGGGCCCTTGGGGGCGATCATGATGACGTTCACATTCTTGGGGGGCTTGATGCAGCCGAAGTGGATATTGAAGCCGTGGGCAAAGGCCAGGGTCTTCCCCTCGGTGAGGTTGGGCTCGATGCTCTCCTTGTAGAGCTTGGCCTGCTTCTCATCGTTGATGAGGATCATGATAATATCCGCGGCCTTGGCGGCCTCAGCGGCGGTCATAACGGTGAGGCCCTGAGCCTCGGCCTTGGCCCAGCTCTTGGAGCCCTCGTAGAGACCCACGATGACGTTGACGCCGGAGTCCTTCAGGTTCAGCGCGTGGGCGTGGCCCTGGGAGCCGTAGCCGATAATGGCCACGGTCTTGCCGTCCAGACGGTGAAGGTCGCAGTCCTGTTCGTAGAAAATCCTGTTCATGTTCCTATCTCCTTTTAATTTGATGTAAAATGGATTATCCTTTCGGCATACGCCGGAAAAAGCTATTATGCGGCAGCCCTTACGTCCTCTGACGCGGCCGCACAAATAACACCGCTGTAGGGGCCTTAGTTGATATCGGGCTGCTCTAAAATGGATCCGCCGCCCTTCCGCAGGGCCACGACGCCGGTGCGGCAAAGCTCGATGATCCCCAGGGGCTTTATCATCTCGATCAGGGCGTCGATCTTGTCCGGGGTGCCCGTCACCTCGATGCACAGGGCCTCCACGGAGTAGTTGATGATCTTGGCCTTGAAGATGTCCAGGGCCGACAGGACCCGCTGGTGGTTGTCCGGATTGTTTCTGATCTTCACCAGCACAAGCTCCCGCTCGATGGCGTCCACGTCCTCCAAAAGCTCCACCTTCTTCACGTTGAAGAGCTTCCGCAGCTGATTGAGCATCTGCGCCCTGGCGTAGCCGTCCCCGGACATGGTGATGGTGATGCGGGAATACTCCGGCGACTCCGTGACCCCCACGGTGAGGGAGTCGATGTTGAAGCCCCGGCGGGTGAACATACTGGTGACGCGTGTGAGGACGCCGAACTTGTTCTCCACATAGACGGCGATGACAAATTTGTTTCCCGTATTCTCTGCCACGGCTCACCCCTCCTTCTTCACAGTGATAATGTCGTCAATGGCCCCTCCCGGGGGGAGCATGGGCAGGACGAACTCGTCCTTGTCGATGCGGCAGTCGATGACGGTGACGTCGTCGGAGTGGATGGCCCTCTCAAAGGCCGCCTCAAACTCGCCCGGCGTCTCCGCCCGGACGCCCACCGCGCCAAAGGCCTCCGCCAGCTTTACAAAATCCGTCTTTCTCACATCCAGGTTGGTGTCGGCGTAGTGGTGGTTGAAGAAGAGGGTCTGCCACTGGCGCACCATGCCCAGAACGCCGTTGTTGATCAGCACGACGGTGACGGGCACATGGTAGGTGACGGCGGTGGCCAGCTCGTTTAAATTCATGCCGAAGCTTCCGTCCCCGGTGATCAGCACCGTGTGTTCCCCGGTGCCCACGGCGGCGCCGATGGCGGCGCCCAGGCCGAAGCCCATCGTCCCCAGTCCGCCGGAGGAGATCATCTTCCGGGGCTTCTGGAAGCGGATATACTGGGCGGCCCACATCTGGTGCTGGCCCACGTCGGTGGCCACGGGGGTGTAGGCGGTCTTGTACTTGTTGACGGTCTCCATGACCTTCAGGGGTGTGAGGAGCTTGGGGTCGTCAACGATAAAGCTCATCTCCCGCTCCCGCAGATCCTCCACATGGTCTATCCACTCCATGTGGTTGGCCTCGTGTACCGTGTCGATGATCTCCCGCAGGGCCGTGGGGATATCGCCGCACACCCCCACGTTGGCGGTGATGTTCTTGCTGATCTCGGCAAAGTCGATGTCGATGTGGATGATCCTGGCGTTTTTGGCGAACTTCGCCTTGTTCCCCGTGGCCCGGTCGGAGAAGCGGGTCCCGATGGCGATGATGAGATCCGCGTCGTTGCTGGCCATAGAGCTGGCGTAGTGGCCGTGCATCCCCTGCATCCCCAAAAATCTGGGGTGATCCGTGGGCACGGCGGAGAGGCCCATCAGGGAGCAGCCGATGACGGCGTCGATCTTGTCGGCAAGCTCCGTCACCAGATCCCAGGATCTGCTGCCGATGACGCCGCCGCCGATGTGGATGAAGGGCCGGGATCTGGAGTCGATCAGCGCCGCGGCGGCCCTCACCTTCTCCATATCCGGCATGTGGTTCTCAAAGGGCTCCACCGGCTTCTGCGGCTCGTACTCCCCAATGGCCGTCTGGATGTCCTTGGGGATGTCGATGAGGACCGGGCCGGGGCGGCCGGACTTTGCGATCTTAAAGGCCTCCCGGATCTTGTCCGCCAGCTTGTTCACGTCGTGGATGAAGTAGTTGTGCTTGGTGATGGGCAGGGTGATGCCGGTGATGTCGATCTCCTGGAAGGAGTCCCTGCCGATGAGGTCCTGGGGCACGTTGCCGGTGATGGCCACCATCGGCACGGAGTCCAGCATGGCCGTGGCGATGCCCGTCACCAGGTTGGTGGCGCCGGGGCCGGAGGTGGCGATCACCACCCCCACCTTGCCGGTGGCCCGGGAATACCCGTCCGCGGCGTGGGCGGCGCCCTGCTCGTGGGCGGTGAGCATGTGGCGGATGCGGTCCCCCGCGTCGTATATGGCGTCGTAAAGATTCAGCACCTGTCCGCCGGGATACCCGAACACGTCGGTGACGCCCTGCTCGATCAGCGTCTCAACGACGATCTGCGCTCCTGTCAGTTTCATTGCGTTTCTCCTAATCTATGGTAATCTACACGGTGGGGGCGGCGCGCCGCAGGGGATTCCGGTCCCCCTCCGGCCGCGTCCCCGGCGGCTTATTTCTTTTCCAAAAGCCTGTTCACGGCGGAGACCAGGGCCTTGATAGAGCTTACGATAATGTCCCGGCTGACGCCGACGCCCCAGACCAGCTCCCCGGAATCGCTCCTGACGGCCACATAGCTGGCGGCCTTACTGGTGGAGCCCTCCTCCAGGGCGTGCTGGGTGTAAATCTCCAGGGTGTAGGGCTGATTGACCACCATCTTCACGGCGTTGGACACGGCGTCCAGGCGCCCGTTTCCGAAGGCCGTCACCTTCTGCTTCGCCCCCTTGTACAGCACCGTCACGGTGGCGGTGATGCCGTCCGGTTCCTGGACGTAGTGGGCCTCCGGCACGTTCATCACGGTCTTGCGGTTGACGTACTCCTCGTTGAAGAAGTCGTACAGCTCCTGGGGCTGAAGCTCCCGATGCTCCCGGTCGGAGATGCCCTTGATCTGGTAGCCGAAGGTCTCCCGCAGCTTTGCGGGGAGGTTCAGATTGTACTTTGTCTCCAGGATGTAGCCGATGCCGCCCTTGCCGGACTGGGAGTTGATGCGGATCACATCCGCCTCGTACACCCGGCCCAGATCCGTGGGGTCGATGGGCAGATAGGGCACCGTCCAGGGCGCGTCCGGATGCTCCTCCCGCCAGCGCATCCCCTTGGCGATGGCGTCCTGGTGGGAGCCGGAGAAGGCGGCGAACACCAGCGCCCCGGAGTAGGGCTGCCGCTCGTAGACCCGCATCCTCGTCACCTTTTCGTAGACCTTGGTGATGGCGGGCAGGTCGTGGAGATCAAGCTCCGGATCCACCCCCTGGGAGTACATATTCAGGGCCAGGGTGATGATGTCCACATTACCGGTGCGCTCCCCGTTGCCAAAGAGCGTCCCCTCCACCCGCTGGGCGCCGGCCAGGATGCCCATCTCTGTGTCCGCCACGGCGCAGCCCCGGTCGTTGTGGGGGTGCAGGGACACGATGATGTTGTCCCGGTAGTTCAGGTTCTTGCACATGTACTCGATCTGGCTGGCGTACACATGGGGCATGGAGTGGGAGACGGTGACAGGCAGGTTGTAGATGACCTTGTCCTTCTCCGAGGGCTTCCACACCTCGGACACCGCGTTGCAGATCTCCAGGGCGAAATCCGGCTCCGTGCCGGTGAAGCTCTCCGGGGAGTACTCAAACCGGAAATTCCCCGGTGTCTTCTCCCGGTACTCCCGGCACAGCTTGGCGCCGAAAACGGCGATGTCGATGATCTCCTGCCGGGACTTTTTGAAAACCTGCTCCCGCTGGGCCACGCTGGTGGAATTGTACAGGTGTACGATGGCGTTTTTCGCCCCGCGCACCGCCTCAAAGGTCTTCTTGATGATGTGTTCCCGGGACTGGGTGAGGACCTGGATGGTCACGTCGTCGGGGATGAGGTCCCGCTCGATAAGGGCGCGGCAGAACTCATACTCCGTTTCGCTGGCGGCGGGAAAGCCCACCTCGATCTCCTTAAAGCCGATCTTCACCAGCAGGTCGAAGAACTCCAGCTTCTCCTCCAGGCTCATGGGGATGATCAGGGCCTGGTTCCCGTCCCGAAGGTCCACGCTGCACCAGGTGGGCGCCTTGTCGATGTGATCCTTCTTCATCCAGTCGCCATAGTCGCCCTGGGGAACGGTGTACTGCCGTGTGTATTTTTTGAAGCCTTCCATAATCTTTCCTTTCCGGGTGATTTTGGGTACAAAAAAAGTCTCGTTTACCCAAAATACGCAAAATATTTTTGGATAAAGAGACGAAAGAAATCTTCCGCGGTACCACTCTTCTTGGCGTCATGCGCCCGCTCAACCCGCGTCAGGCAACGCGGCCTCTCTATAACGGGAGAACCCGTTCCAGCCTACTAAGCCGCCCCCAGGGGGAGCTTTTCAGCCGACGGCTCCGGGAGGAGTACAAGCGCCCGCCCGACGCCGCCTTACACCGACCGGCGGCTCTCTGCGATCCGATACGAACGCCTTTGTTCCCATCACAGCCTTTAACTGGTTAGCTCACATCATACAACTTTCCCCTCCGGCTGTCAAGTGGCGATTTTGCGATTTTACGTTTTAAATAATCCCCCCGCCGGATTCCCCCGGGATTTAAGGCACTTTACCCCTTTGGCCGGGACTTCTCCCTCCCGGCCAGGGGGGCAAAGCAGCTTCAGCTGTCCAATTTCTCCCGCACGGCGCGAATAAACCGGGCGGTGGAGACCTTCCGCACATCCGGGTCGGCGCACAGCGCGGCCAGATCCCCGGTCATAACGCCGGCGTTGATGGTGTCCAGGACGGCCTCCTCCAGCCTCCGGGCGAAGTCCGCGAGAGGCCCGTTCCCGTCCAGCTCGCCCCGCTTTTTCAGGGCGCCGCTCCAGGCGAAGATAGTGGCCACCGGGTTTGTGGAGGTCTCCTCCCCCTTTAAGTACCGGTAATAGTGGCGGGTCACTGTGCCGTGGGCGGCCTCGTACTCAAAATTCCCGTCCGGGGAGACAAGGACGCTCGTCATCATGGCCAGGGAGCCGAAGGCGGTGGAAACCATGTCGCTCATCACGTCCCCGTCGTAGTTCTTGCACGCCCAGATAAAGCCGCCCTTTGACCGGACGACCCGCGCCACGGCGTCGTCAATCAGGGTGTAGAAGTATTCGATCCCCGCGGCCTCAAACTCCTCCCGGAATTCCCGGTCGTAGATGTCCTGAAAGATGAACTTGAAGGTCTGGTCGTACTGCTTGGAGATGGTGTCCTTTGTGGAGAACCACAGATTCTGCTTCTCCGACAGGGCGTAGGCAAAGCACGCCCGGGCGAAGGCCTCAATGGAGCTGTCCTTGTTGAACATGGACTGCAAAACCCCGGGGCACTCATAGTCGTACACCGTCTGGCGGAAGCTCTCCCCGTTCTCGCCGGTGAAGAGAAGCTCCGCCCTCCCCGGGCCGGGGACGCGGTACTCCGTGGCCTTGTACACGTCGCCGTAGGCGTGACGGGCGATGGTGATGGGTTTTTCCCAGGTGCTGACCACGGGCTTTATCCGGCTTGTCATAATGGGCGCACGAAAAACCGTGCCGTCCAGGGCCGCACGGATGGTGGCGTTGGGGCTTTTCCACATCTCGTGGAGCTTGTACTCCTCCACCCGCTGGGCGTTGGGGGTGATGGTGGCGCACTTCACCGCCACATGGAGACGTTTGGCGGCCTGGGCGGCGTCCACCGTCACCTGGTCGGCCGTGGCGTCCCGGTTGGGCAGCCCCAGGTCGTAATATTCCGTGTTCAGCTCCACGAAGGGGCTGAGAAGCTCGTCCTTGATCTCCTGCCAGATGACCCGGGTCATTTCATCTCCGTCCATCTCCACGATGGGGTTCATTTTGATTTTAGCCATACTGTTTCGTACCTCGTTTCAATTTTTATCCCCCGGCGGGGGGATTCCCCCAACGGGAGAATGAGGTGTCCGCCCAAAGGGCGGACGGGGTATTTTACTTTCTCCCTTTGGTTCCGCCAAAGGGAGAAAGTAACAAAGAGGGAAAGCGGCCAGGGGGGATTTCGATTTCCCCCCTGGACCCCCTTGAACCGACCAGTTAGGGGGCTGCGGCCCCCTACTGGAGAAACCCCCGGGGAGCTGCCCGGAAATGCAGGGGACGAATCGGTGCGATGAGCTACCCAGTGGTGCGTCGCGCCCTTTGGACTGAGCTGGCGGGGGACGTGGGACGGCTCCGTTGACTGGGGAGGTGAGACAAAGGGGACGGTTCTTTTGACTGAGGAGGTGGAACAAAGGGGACGGTTCTTTTGTACCACCGGAGCGTCAGCGGAGGTGTGACTAAAGAACCGTCCCCGTGAGGCAATGGCAACGATCTATCTTCGATACCTGAGGAGGCGGTTCAACAGGGGAAGTTTCTTCGTGGGGCTCGGGGCCCCCACGCAATCGTGATTGCGTGGGGAGAGGAGGAGCGAAGTCTGCGAGTGAGCCGTCACGCTTGCGTGACGGGGATCTATCGCGACTTCCGCGACGACGACGCGTACCAGTTCATCAGGCACCCCGTCAGGATAATCTCCCTCTCCTTCTGGGTCAGCTCCGGGAGCAGCAGGGTGATATCCCGCGTCTCTCCCCCGGACAGCACCTTGGCCGGGACCTGTCTTGCGCCGGTCTCCACGGCCTTTTTGATCCCGGGGATGTAGATGAGATCCCCGGTCTCATAGGGGAACGGGGTGTCCTCCCCCAGGTTGAAGGGCAGGATCCCCCAGTTGATGCAGTTGGAGCGGTAGCGCTTTGTGGCGTACTCGTAGCAGATGTTGGCCGCGCCCCCCAGGACTCTCTGGCAGGAGGCCGCCTGCTCCCTGGCCGACCCGTCCCCGGGGCGGTTTGCGAATATGGCGCTGGCGAAGGCGGTGTTCTCCACATCCGTGACGCCCAGCTTTTCATAGGCGCGCAGAAGCTCCTCATCCGGCCCCGCCGCGCCGCGCCTGGCGATGGCGCCGGCCCTGGCGACGTAGCCGGGGTCCCGCCGGGACAGGGTGAAGCTTGCCAGCTTCACCGGGTTCGAGCGGTAGCTGGAGGTGTCCCCGGAGGGGATCAGCTCGTCCGTGGTGGTCACCGGATCCCGGAGGACGGAGGCCAGCTCCAGGACGATATTCTCCCGGAGCGCCGGGATCTCCGGCCACTCCGTGATGTTGGGGCCAAGGCGCAGCGCCTCCTCCGGATGGGGTCTGCCAAAGCCGTTGTACACTCTCTTTTCATAGGGGGAGCGGTCATACCGGCGCTCCACCGGCCGGGGCGGGACGTAGTCGATCTCATCCGCGCCGGTGAGGATCCCGCCGTGGGCGGCCGTGGCGGCGATGGAACGGGCGTCCATCAGCGCCACGCAGGACAGCTGTCCGTCCGCGGGCTTGCTCCCCTCCCGGTTGGGGAAGTTGCGGGTACAGTGCCTGACGGACAGGCCGCCGTTCACCGGCACATCCCCCGCGCCGAAGCAGGGGCCGCAGAAGCAGGGCTTCATCACCGCGCCCAGGGCCGTGAGGCGGCCCGTGACGCCGTTGGCCATCAGCTCCATCGACACAGGCAGGCTGGGCGGGTACACCGTCAGCCCGAAATATCCGTCGCCGATGCCGCCGCTCTCCAAAATGGCCGCGGCCTCGGCGATATTGTCGTACATGCCGCCGGAGCAGCCGGCGATGACGCCCTGGTCCACCCGGAGCTGTCCGTCACGCACCTTGCTCACCAGGTCAAGCTTCACCTTGCCCTTGAACTTCTCCTCCGCCGACTTCTCCGTCTTCCGGAGGATGTCGGTGAGGTTCGCCTTCAGCTCCCGGATGGTATAGGCCTCGCTGGGGTGGAAGGGCAGGGCGATCATCGGCTCCACGGCGGACAGGTCGATGGTGACGCAGGCGTCGTAGTAGGCCCCGTCCCCCGGTTCCATCCGCCGGTAGTCCTGGGGCCGCCCGTGGACGCGGTAGTACGCCTCCACCTCCTCATCCGTCTGCCAGACGGAAGAGAGACACGCCGTCTCCGTGGTCATCACGTCGATGCCGATGCGAAAATCCATCGGCAGGTTCTTCACCCCCGGCCCCGCGAACTCCAAAACGGAGTTGAGGACAAAGTTGTTTTTATATACGGCCCCGCACAGGGCAATGGCCACATCCTGAGGCCCCACGCCCCTTCTGGGCGCGCCGGTGAGGTACACCAGCACCGTCCGGGGGTAGGCGATGTCGTAAGTGGCCTCCAAAAGCTGCTTGACGATCTCCGGGCCGCCCTCCCCCACGCCCATCGTGCCCAGGGCGCCGTAACGGGTGTGGCTGTCGGATCCCAGGATCATCCTCCCGCATCCGGCCAGCTCCTCCCGGGCGTACTGGTGGATGACGGCAAACCCCGGGGGCACAAAAATGCCGCCGTATTTCCGGGCCGCCGACAGGCCGAAGGCGTGGTCGTCGGCATTGATGGTGCCTCCCACCGCGCACAGGGTGTTGTGGCAGTTGGTCATCACATAGGGCACCGGGAAGCGCTGAAGCCCCGACCCCTTGGCCGTCTGAATGACGCCCACATAGGTGATATCGTGGGAGATCAGGCTGTCAAAGCGCAAACGCAGGTTCTTCCCGTCACTCCCCTTGTCATGGGCGGATAAAATGGCGTGGGCCATCGTGCGCCGGCGTCCCTCCTCCGGGGTGACTTCCCCGCACCGGGCGGCGGGCGCGCCCTGGTAGTAGTAAGTACCGGTATTTGTCAATGTGACCATCGTATCACCTCAGTCAAGTATTCCCGCGCCGCTCCCCCACCGGGGGGACGGCACGCCGCCCCACGCGCAAATCGCCGGAGTAGTCAATCAAAGTATACCAGCTTTCTTCCCCGTTTTCAAGTCTCCGGCCTTTGTTGCTTTCCATAAAAGTTATTGTGCATAAACCCTCCGCGTTTGGTGAAATATGAATTATTTATTTTGCAACTTGCATTTGTCCCCCGGTTCCTCTATAATGAAACAGGAATTTATCCGGTATTGTCCCCTGTGTTTCATTCGGAAAATGAAAGAAGGTCCCACTTTGAATTCAAATTCCACATCCTCCCGGGAATACGCCGAGCTTCTGACGGATCAGCTCAAGGCCGAATATTCCATCCCCGCCTCCGCCTATGACGACTCGGTGAAGCGCGGGCTGCGGAACGCGGACGGCTCCGGCGTCGTGGCCGGAGTCAGCAGGATCGGCTCCGTCCGGGGCTACTATATCGAGGACGGCCAGCGCGTCCCCCACGAGGGCAAGCTGTACTACCGGGGGTACGACGTGGAGGACATCGTCAACGCCCACCGGGCGGCGGACACCTTCGGCTACGAGGAGGTGGCCTATCTTCTGCTGTGCGGCTCCCTGCCCACCCGGGTGCAGGAGGAGCGCTTTCTCAGCATCCTCTCCGCCGCCAAGACCCTGCCCGACGGGTTTTTTGAAAATGAGCTGATGAAGCGGCCCAGCCGCAACATTATGAACGCCCTGAGCCGGGCGGTGCTGAGCCTGTACGCCTATGACGACAACCCGGACGACACCTCCGTGATGAATGTGCTGCGCCAGTCCATTGAGCTGATCGCCCGGATGCCCACCATCGTGGCCCAAACCTACGCCATGAAGCGCCACTACTACGACGGCGCGTCCCTGTACATCCACAACCCCAAGACGGAGCTGAGCCTGGCGGAGAACTTCCTGCGTCTGGCCCGCCGGGACAAGAGCTACACCGACAAGGAGGCCAAGCTCTTAGACGCGCTGATGATGCTCCACGCGGAACACTCCGGCGGCAACAACTCCACCTTCACCTGCCGGGCCGTCACCAGCACCGGGGCGGACACCTACGGGGCCATCGCCGCAGCCATCAACTCCCTGAAGGGCCCCCTCCACGGCGGCGCCAACGAGGCCGTGATGCACATGATCGCCGACATTTTAGACCATGTAAAGGACCCCCGGGACGACGACGAGGTTGGCGCGTACCTTGACCGGATCCTGGAGGGCGAGGCCGGTGACGGCTCCGGCAAGATCTACGGCCTGGGCCACGCGGTGTACACCGTCTCCGACCCCCGCGCCGTGATGCTCAAGGAGCTGATCGGCGAAATGGCCGCCGACCGGGGCTACATCCAGGAGTACGAGGTGGCCGAGCGTGTGGAGCGCCTGGGCATCCCCCGCCTCATGGCCCGGAAGGGCAAGTCCATGCCCGTCCCCGCCAACGTGGACCTCTACTCCGGCATCGTCTACAGGATGCTGGGCATCCCGGAGGATCTGTACACGCCCCTCTTCGCCGCCAGCCGCATCTCCGGCTGGTGCGCCCACCGCCTGGAGGAGCTGATCACCGGCGGCCGGATCATGCGCCCGGCCTACCGCTCCGCCGCCCAGCGCCAGCGCTATATCCCCATCCAGGAAAGGAATTAGCTGGCTTGGAAGGCCGCAGGAGTTTGCTGGCTTGAAAGGCCGCAGGAGTCTTCTGGCGAGGGCGGCTTTCAGCGCCTTTCCGAGCTTTTGCGTAACCCCTGCGGCCTTCCAATGCCAAGGGGGAGCGTGCGGAAAGGGCCGCTCGAATTGCGCGGGATTCGAGCGGCCCTTTCCTGCTGCCGCGCTGCAGCGCACGCCCAAGGGCGCACGTTTGCGCGGCAAGAGGGATTTTTTCCAAGGCACATGTCCTTGGAAAAAATATTAAATTTGGGGGTGCAGATCGGGGAGAGTTCCGTCTTTTGAGGAGGTGGGACAGCGGGGACGGTTTTTTTGTCACACCGCAGGTGGGACTAAAGAACCGTCCCCGTGTCACACCGGAGCAAGGCCTTGATGTCACCGGGAAGCCTGTACGGGCCGCCGCCCACGGCGGCCCGTGTCGTTTGAGCTGCGTTGAATCGATACCCGGTGGTTATCGAAACCCGGGCCGACGAGGTCGTCGGCCCCTACATACACCAAATGCCGTTGATTCGGACAATGATGCAAAATTGAGGGGCGGGCCGCCAAGAGAGGCAGCCCCTACTGTCTGCAAGACTCCCTTGTAGGGGCCGATGACCTCATCGGCCCGGGCGGGTTGAGCGACAGATCGGCTGCGTTAAGACGGAAAATATTAAAATTTGTCGTAGGGGCCGCCGCCCACGGCGGCCCATGTCGTTGATTGAGGGCGGTATAATAAACGGGGAAAGGGCAGCGTCAAGCATCACAGGGAAGCCGGTGTGACACGGGGACGGTTCTTTAGTCCCATCTCCGCTTTGCTCCGATGGGACTAAAGAACCGTCCCCTTTGTCCCACCTCCTCAGAGGACGGGAAGTTCCTTCGTGAAAGGCGGGACTGAGGGACGGTTTTTTTGTCACACCGCAGGTGGGACTAAAGAACCGTCCCTCTGTAACGCCGGGTCAAGGCCTCCGGTCAACGGAAGCTGCCTCGATTTCCACACCCCCATTTCAAATATTTTTTGCGGGGCTTTGCCTCGCAAAAAATCCCTCTTGCCGCGCAAGTGTCCAGTCCGCAGACTGGTCGCACAGCGCGGCAGCAGGAAAGGGCCACTCGAATTCCGCAGAATTCGAGCGGCCCTTTCCGCACGCGTCTTAACTGGCATTGAAAGGCCGCAAAGTCTACTGTCAGGGTAAGAAACACGCTGAAAACCACCCCCGCCAGCAAATCTTTGCGGCCTTTCAAGCCAGCATTTTCAAGCCCGCACAACTATCGCAATCAAATTATACTCCTCGCTGATGATATACTGGGCGGAGAGGGCATGTTCCTGGCTGTTCAGCACGTCCTTGACAAGCCCCCGGATATCCAGGGACGCGAAGTCCTCGTTGCTCTCAAACTGCACCGCCATCGCCCCTCCCCCGGTGCGGCAGAGGGTGTCCAGCTCCTGGCGCAGCCGCCGGAGGGGGTTCTCCCCGGCGCGGATGAGCCTGCCGCTCCCGGCGTAGGCGCTTTTGTCCATGCTGACGCACTGGGGAAGCTCCGCCACCTGCAGGAGCTTCTCGTTGATCACATACTCCGTCTTGGGGATGCTGTCCGCGATATTAAAGGCGTAGCAGATCACCCCGGGGAAGCCGATATCGCCGTTTTTCTCATTCCGGACGCTCTGGGTCAGATCCACCCTGTACCACGCCCCGTCCAGCTCCAGGATATTCCAGGCGTGGCCCACGTCCTGGCCGGGGATGTCCGCTGTGACGGTGAGGCACCGCTCCCCGGCGGCCTCCATCACCCACTTAAACCCCTTGGAGATGCCGTCACACTTGGCCGAGCCGTCCACCAAAAGGCCGCAGGCCTGGGCGCAGTGGGGCGCGGCGGTGCTGTACAGGCACCTCTGGGCCAGAGCCTCGAAGATATACCGCTCCCGGGCCAGGCTGTCCAGGCCCTCCGTCTCCTCCAAAAGGCGGCGGATCTGCTCCTCGCACGCCTGGCGCAGGCCGGTATACTCCCCCTCCTGCATGGTGTACACCGGCTCCCACTGGATGACAAGCCTCGTCAGGGCGCTGTAGGTATAGAAGGACGCCTTGCCCAGATCCATCTGCATCAGCTCCGGGCAGTCCATATTCAGGGCCGTCAGGATCTTGGCGAACTCCTCCTCCCCCACGGGCCTGTCAAAGCGGCAGCTGCTCCGGAAGTTCATGGCGCACTGGTACACCGTGACGGCCACGTCCAGATCCCTGTCGGACAGGGCCGTCAGGAAATACCTCTGGTCAAAGTAGGGGATGGTCTCCTCCGCCCTCTGGCGGACATATTGGGTGTACTCCTGGCCGCTCATGTGGCGTGTGAAAAGATTGATGCCCTCCGCACGCAGAACCAGCAGCACTGAAATCACAGCCGCGGCCAGCAGCAGGAGCTTTTTCAGTCCCCCGCCCCAGTCCGGCTTTTTGCGCGTCTCCATACCGTCTCAGCCCATTTCTTGCTTTTTGTTTCAAAGTAAATTAGTAAATTAAATAAAAATATTTTTTGCAAGGACATGCGCCTTGCAAAAAATCCCTCTTGCCGCGCAAACGTGCGGCCTTGGCCGTGCGCTGCGGCGCGGCAGCAGAATTCCCGGAGCGAAATTCTAATTTCGCTCCGAGAATTCGCACGTTCCCCTTGTCGGAAAAGGCCCCTCAGGGCTTTTTCCGACAGGTTCTTCAGGCCTTTTTCGACACTTCAAATGTGCTGTTCGTCACGTCGTCCTCGTCCACGTTCATGGTGAGGGCGCTGTCGTTGGCGCACAGGTGGAGCATCAGTCTGAACACGTCCTGGGCGTCGGCGTCAAGGGCCTCGGCGATCTCCGGGGCGGTCATGGGCTTCCCCTCCCGCAGCAGCAGGTCGCGGGCTCTGTTCTTCACGTCGATGAGGACGCCGGCGCACTTCTTGCCGTACTCCACGGCGGGCTGGTGGTAGGCGTTGATGTTGATGAGGTTGGCGTAGATGCCCACGGCCCGCTCCCAAATGGCGATGAGCTGGCCCACGTTGTAGGCGGAGACGCAGGGCACCGTGACGGTCATGGTCTTCTTGCCGTGATCCTCCAGATTCTTCTTGGTGCCCAGCATAAAGGCGTTCAGGTAGTCGCCGGAGGTGGACTCCTCGCCCACGCAGACGCTGTCCCCCTCCCGGTCTTTCAGCACCTGGACGAAGATGACGAAGATGTTGTCCGGGCCGCCCACCAGCTGCTGGACGTAGCTGTGCTGGTCGGAGGTGCCCTTGTTGCCCATGACGGCAAGTCCCTGGTGGACGGTGTTCCCCTCCAGATCCAGCTCCTTGCCCAGAGACTCCATCACCAGCTGCTGGAGGTACTTGGCCAGCAGATCCAGGCTGTCCTTGTAGGGCAGGACCACCTGAGTGACGCCGCCCTTGCCGCCGGAGACCCGATACCAGGCCAGGGCCATCATGGCGGCGGGGTTTTCCAGAATGTTGGCGCAGCGGCCCAGCTCATCGCAGTCCGCGGCCCCCTTCAAAAAGCCGTCGATGTCGATGCCCTGGAGCGCCAGGGGCAGAAGTCCCACGGCGGACATGACGGAGGTGCGGCCCCCCACCCAGTCCCACATGGGGAAGCGCTGGATCCAGCCCTCCTCCTGGGCGGTCTTGTCCAGCTTGCTGCCCTCGCCGGTGACGGTGACGGCGTGCTTGGCAAAGGACAGGCCGTGGCGGGCATAGAAGCCCTTGGCCTCCATCTGGCAGTTGCGGGTCTCGATGGTGCCGCCGGACTTGGAGATGATGATGGTCAGGGTCTCGTCCGCGTGGTCGTCCACCGCCTGGAAGACGGCGTCCATCCCGGCGGGGTCGGTGTTGTCCAGGAAGAAAAGCTTCATCTCATCCCGGGGGGTGCCCAGGGCCTTGCTGACGAAGAGAGGCCCCAGGGACGATCCGCCGATGCCGCCCACCAGCGCGTATTTGAACTTTCCGCCCTTCTCCCCGTGGATCTTCCCGGAGTGGACGTCGGCGGCGAAGGCCTTCACCCGGTCAAGACAGGTGACAATAGCCTCCCGCAGCTCCTGGGTGGGGGCCTTCTCCGGGGCGCGCAGCCAGTAATGGCCCACCATGCGCCCCTCGTCGGGGTTGGCGATGGCGCCGGCCTCAAGCTCCGCCATTCCCTTGAGGGCGGTGTTCATCTTTCTCTCCATCGAGAAGATGTAGTCGTCGTTGAGATCCATCCCGCCCCACTCCATCATCAGCTTCGTCGCCGGGGAATAGAGTACGGTGTTTGCGAACATTGTCCAGTCATCCATAAGAATCTTCAGCTCCTTTTCGTATTGATTGTATCCCTCAAAAGGCGCTCTGACGCGCCTTCAAAGTCCGTCTCCGCGGCCTGCCAGCTCCAGTTTTTCCCGGTGGTGCCCGGGGTGTTCATCCTGGCCTCGTTCCCCAGCTCCAAAACGTCCTGGAGCTGGAGGATCACCACCTGGGCGGTGGAGCGGAAGAGCCTCTCCTTCAGCCTGCGGGCTGTCTCCACCGGGTCCCTTGACGGGTACTTCCCGGCGGCAAAGCCCGCCAGGGTCTCATTGTCGTGGGTGCCGGAGTAGCCGATCTTCTCCTTGGGCGGGTAGTAGCCGTCAAGGGGATCGGCGTTCTGGTACTGGAGGATATCCGCCCCCGGGAAGCCGCAGCGGGCCAGAAGCGCCCGGACGGCCGGGGTGATGTCCCCCAGATCCTCCGCCACAAAGGGCAGCGGCCCGAAGACCCGGTACGCCTCCCGGAAGAGCTTCAGCCCCGGCCCCAGGCTCCAGCTCCCGTCCACCGGTTTCTTCCCGGCGGGGACGGCCCAGGCCGACTCAAAGCTCATAAAGTGGTCAAGCCTTGTGATGTCGTAAAGCTCCAGCATCCGCCCGAACCTGCGCATCCACCAGCCGTAGCCGTCGGCCTCCATCGCGTCCCAGTTGTACACCGGGTTCCCCCACAGCTGACCGGCGTCCATGTATGTGGGGGGCACGCCGGCGATCAGGGCCGGATCGCCCCTGCCGTCCACGGCGAAAAGCTCCGGCTCCGCCCACACGTCCGCGGAATCCCCGGAGACGAACATGGGCATGTCCCCGATGACGGTGACGCCCCGGGAGGCGGCGTAGGCGCGAAGGCCGTGCCAGGCCCTGTCGAAGCGGTACTGGCAGTAGCTCTGGAAGGCCGCCTCCTCCCCGATCTCCGGGTCGGTGAGCAGCTCCGGCCGGTATCTTCTGTACTTCTCCGGCCAGGCGGTAAAGCGCTGGGGGCTGATCTTCGCCTTCACCGCCGCGAAAACGCTGTACGGCTCCAGCCACCTGGCGTTCCTGGCCCGGAAGTCCCGGTAATCCTCATCCGGGACAAAGGCGGCAAACTGCCGCCGCAGCTCCTCCTCGCTCTCCGGCAGGAGGGCGATATTCCCGGCGAAGGCGCTGGCCCCCGCGTAGGGGGAGCCGTGGGCGTCCGTGGGGTTCAGGGGCAAAATTTGCCAGTATTTCTGCCCGGAGTCGTGGAGGAAATCCACAAAGGCGTAGGCGTCAGGGCCGATGTCCCCGGGCTTTTTCCCGTTGGGCAGGCTTGTGATGTGGGCCAGAACGCCGGAGCCGCGGGGCATGGTCTTTCCCAGCCGCTCCCTGCGGTGGAAGTAGAGGATCGCCGAGCCCATCGGCCACAGCGTCACATCCAGTCCCCCCTCCCGCATGGTGTACCTGGCCCCGCCCAGCACGTCGGTGACGTCCTCCAGGCGCATATCCAGGGGCACGGTCTGGGTGTCGCCGCCCCGGTTCACCAGGACGGTCAGGGCGCCATCCTCCCAGGTGCGGGTATAGCCGAAGACGTCCGCCCCATAAGAGAGCGTCTCAAATCCCGCCCCCGCCAGCTCCGGGAAGCCCCGGCGCAGGTTGATGGCGTTGCGGTAGATGGTAAAGGCGTCCCGATCCTCGTGTCCCCAGGGGAACGGCCCGCGGTTGAAGGGGTCGGAATACCCCTCCATCCCCGCCTCGTCCCCGTAGTAGACGCAGGGCACGCCGGGCAGCGTCATCTGCAAGAGGGCCATGAGCCACAGCCGCCCCTTGGCCAGGCCGCGCCTGTCGCCGGGCAGCTTGTACTCCCCCCGCTGCGCCTCGGTCATGGTGTTGGGATCCGGCGCGCCGCCCAGGACGGTCATCACCCGGGGCCTGTCGTGGCTGCCCATCAGGTTTAAGGACGCGTTGAAATTCTCCGGCGGGTAGTTCTCCTTCAGGGTCTCCATCATCTCCTGGAGATCCCAGGCCGGGAGGCTCCCCGTCAGGAAGTCCAGCACCCCGGTGCGGAAGGGGTAGTTCATCACACAGTCCAGCTCGGTGCCCAGAAAATACCGGCGCAGCTCCCCGTAGGCCACCTTGTTGGAGGCGTCCTCCCAGACCTCCCCCATGAGCAGGCCCTGGTCGCCCTTCTCCGCCACCACGGCGGACTTGATCCCCTCGATAAAGTCGTCGGGCAGCTCGTCGGCCACGTCCAGGCGCCAGCCCTTGGCCCCGTCCCGGAGCCAGTGGCGCACAACGGAGTCCTCCCCGCCGTAGATGGTGTTCTTGTAGTCCGGATTATGCTCCTCCACGTCCGGCAGGTCGTCAATGCCCCACCAGCTCTCGTAGGAGTTGGGAAAATCGTAAAAACGGTACCAGGAGTAATAGGGGGAATCCGGCCCCTGGAACGCTCCCGGTCCCGGGTAATTTCCGAATTTGTTGAAATACTTGCTGTCACACCCCGTGTGGTTGAAAACGCCGTCCAGAATGAGGGAGATGCCCCGCCTCTCCGCCTCACGGCACAGGCTCTTGAAGCTCTCCTCGTCCCCCAGCAGCCCGTCGATCTTCCGGTAGTCGCCGGTGTCGTAGCGGTGGTTGCTGGCGGCCTCAAAAATGGGGTTTAAGTAGATGACCGTGATCCCAAGGCTTTTGAGGTAATCCAGCTTCTCCTGGATCCCCCGGAGGGTGCCGCCGTAGAACTCCCAGACCTTGATGCGCCCGGAGGGCATCCGCTTGTAGCCCACCTTGGTGTCCCACTTCTTCACCAGCGCCTTGGGCGTCCCCCGGCGCTCCCGGGAGAAGACGCGCCCGGCGTTCTCCTGAAAATCCTCCCCCCGGAAAAACCGGTCGGGGAAGATTTGGTAGCAGATGGCGTTTTTGTACCAGTCCGGCGTCTTTCGCGGCTTGTAGACGGTGATCTGATAGTCCGGGCAGTCTCCGTCGTAGTAGACCTGGCCCACGCCGCCCGTCCGTCCCCACTGGGGGCCGTAGCGGCAAAATCCCCCGTCATTCCAGTGGAATTGGAAGGAATACCGGAAAAGATCCGCGCTGTCCGGCGTAAAGACGCAGCTGAAGCGCCCGCCGTGGCGCTCCATCGTGATATACTGATCCTCTCTCTTGTTGACCCGGACCCTCAGCTCCGCCCAGTCCGGCTCCCCGTCCCAGGTATCAACGGAAATGGAAACAGCGCCGCCGAGGGCGACAGCGCCAAAAGGTTCACGAAATTTCAGCTCGCGGGAGTTGTGATAAGCTCTCATACAGTTGTTTGATCCTTTGGTTCGATGGAATAGCCGGCCCCGCCGGGGGGCGGAAAACCCGCCGCCGGGGCCGTTTTCCGGGGACGGGCGCGCCGTCCCCGGACGGTTTTTTGTTATTCGGCCTCCGCCTCATCCTCGCTGTCGTCCTTGCGCTTGCGCCAGGGCTCGATCTCCGGATGGGTGCGCTCGTAAAGCTCCAGATACTCCTTGGCCGCCCGATCCCAGCTGAAATCCGCGGCCATCGCGTTGTCGATGATCTTGTTCCAGGCGTAGCAGTCCGTCCAGAAGATCTCGCAGGCGTTAAAGACGGTGAACAGCATCTCGTGGGCGTTGTAGTTGGCAAAGCTGAAGCCCGTGCCCTCGCCGGTGTACTGGTTGTAGGGCTGTACGGAGTCCTTCAGTCCTCCGGTCTCCCGCACCACAGGCAGCGTGCCGTAGCGCATGGCGATCATCTGGCTCAGTCCGCAAGGCTCAAAGAGGCTGGGCATCAGCAGAATATCCGCGCCGGCGTACATCCGGTGGGAGAGGGCCTCGTCAAACCGCACGCAGGCCGCGCAGCTTCCGCCCCGCTCCCAGGCGTAATAGCTGAGCATATCCTCATACTGCTTGTCGCCTGTCCCGAGAACCGCCAGCTGGATGGAGCGGTCCAGCATCTCCCCGATGACCCGCTGTACCAGATCCATGCCCTTCTGCTCCGTGAGGCGCCCGATCATCACCACCAGGGGCCTGTCGGGGTTGACCTCAAGGCCCAGCTCCTTTTGCAGCTCCGCCTTGCACTTGGCCTTGCCCTCCCGGTTTTTCAGGTCATAGTGGTAGGGGATCATGGGGTCGGTGGCGGGATCCCAGTCCTTGGTGTCGATGCCGTTCATGATCCCGCACAGGACGCTGGCCCGGTCCCGGAAAATGCCGTCCATATGCTCCCCGAAGAAGGGGGTCTTGATTTCCTCGGCATACGTCTTGGACACGGTGCTGAGCATGTCGGAGTAGAGCAGAGCGCCCTTCATAAAGTTGATGCTCCGCTCGTCGCACCGCAGCTGATTGGCCGCCGCCGGGATGCCCCACAGGCCCAGAATATCCCCCAGCACATAGTCGCTCATCTGCCCCTGGAACTTCAGGTTGTGGACGGAGAACACGGTCTTCACGTTCTCATACAGCGGCAGCCCCTGATAGAACTCCCGGAGGAACACGGGGGCCAGGGCGGTGTGCCAGTCGTTGCAGTGGAGTACGTCGCACTTAAAGTCCGGCAGATACTGGAGGGACTCCACAATGGCCTTGGAGAAGAAGGCGATGCGTTCCCCGTCGTCAAAGTACCCGTAGGCCCGCTCCCTGTTGAAATAATACTCGTTGTCCACGAAATAGTAGACCACGCCCTTGTGGGTGAGCTTTTCGATGCCGCAGTACACGTTGCGCCAGCCCAGGGGCACATAGAAGTCCGTGACGTGGGTCATCTTGGCCTTGTACTCGTCGGGGATGGTCATAAACTTGGGGATCATAACGCGGCACTCGCACCCGGCGGCCTTCAGCGCCTGGGGGAGGGATCCGCCCACGTCGCCCAGCCCGCCGGTCTTCATAAACGGCACGGCCTCAAAGGCGGCGAATAATACGCGAAGTTTTCTTCTCATTTTAACCTCCGTTTTACGCTGTCCCTCCCCCCGCCGTATTTTGACGGGGGAGGGAGATCAACGATTTACGACTTGATGAACGTGGTATCCCCGGTGCCCTTGATCACGGCGCCGGCCTTCACCACCTGGGACTTGTCCAGGATCACATTCTCCACCACGGCGCCGTCCTCGATGACGCAGCGCTGCATGATGATGGAGTTTTTCACCTTGGCGCCCTGGCCCACCTTCACGCCCCGGAACAGGATGGAGTGATCCACCTCGCCCCGGATCAGAGACCCGGCGGAGACCATAGAATTTTTCACCTTGGCGCCCTCCAGATACTTGGCGGGGGCGGACTCGGCGGCCTTGGTGGCGATGGGGTTCTCCCGGGTGAACAGCTCCCTGGCCACATCCAGATTCAGAAGCTCCATCGAATACTCAAAGTAATCCCGGCTTGTGAACATCTGGCGGGCGTAGCCCTCATACCGGTAGCCGCGCACATCCATCTTGTCCAGATCCCCCTCGATGGCCTCGAAGAAATCCAGATAGTCGATGGCGGCATACCACTCCATGATCTTCATCAGAAGATCCCGGGAGATCACAAAGGTATCCAGCATGGCGTCCTCATACTTCCTGGGGTTGGGCTTGAAGCCGGTGACGCGGCCGTCCTCCACATTCACCCCCAGCCTGTGAGGCTCGTCCCGGTCGCAGGTGTTGTAGACCATCGTGATGTCCGCGCCGGACTTGATATGCTCCATGATCAGGGGCCGGTAGTCCATGTGGGAGATGACGTTGGCCGCCGTCACCAGGATGTAGGGGGCGGGGCTGCGCTGGAGATAGATGACGTTGCGGCGGATGTCCCGCAGCAGGAAGTGGCTGTTCTCGCTGTGTACGCCGAAGACGGAGCCGGGCAGGACGAAAAGTCCGCCGTTCTTCCGGTCCAGATCCCAGGCCTTGCCCGCGCCGACGTGGTCGATGATGGAGCGGTACTTATAGGGGGTAATAAGGCCGATGGTGTTGATGCCGGAGTTTACCATGTTGGAAAGGGGGAAGTCGATGACCCGGTAATTGCCGCCGTAGGGAAGGGAACCGATGGTACGGTCCTCCGTAAGCTCCCCCATGTCCTTTGTCTCAAAGTTGGCGGCGATAAGTCCGATAACTCTATCCATTATTTCACACCCTCCTTATTCAACAACCGCGTCGTCACCGACGACGGCAATGGGCTGGGCGGTGTCCGCCGAGCCGAAGACGGCCTTGGCCTTGACGGTGGAACCGCCGCCCACAATGGCTCTGACCACCTGGGCGCCCTTCTCCACGGTGACGTTGGGCATCAGGATGGAGTCCACGACGCTGGCCCCCTCCTCAATGGTGCAGCCGTTGGAGACGATGGAGTGTTCCACACGCCCCAGCACCACGGAGCCGTTGCCCACAAAGGCCCGGTCCACGCTGCCCTTGGGCCCCACATAGTGGGGCGGCAGGCTGTCGTCCTGGGTGAGGACGGGGAAGTCCTCCGCCATCAGATCAAACTCAGGCTCGGCCTCCAAAAGATCCATGCTTGTCTCGTGGAAGGTGGGGATGGTTCCCACGTCCTTCCAGAAGCCCTCAAACCGGTGGACGAAGAGGCGCTTGCCCTGGGCCAGCAGGGTGGGGATGATGTTCTTGCCGAAGTCATGCTCGCTGTCGGCGTCCCTGGAGTCGGCGATCAGGCTGTCCTCCAGCACCTTCTTGGAGAAGATGTAAATGCCCATCGAGGCCAGGTTGGACTTGGGCTTGGCGGGCTTTTCCTCAAAGTCATAGATCTTGCCGTTCTCGTCGGCGGCCAGGATGCCCAGACGCGGGGCCTCCTCCCAGGGGACGGTCATCACGGCGATGGTGAGGTCGGCGTTGTTGTCGATGTGGGTGCGCAGCATCTTCCGGTAGTCCATGCGGTAGATGTGGTCGCCGGAGAGGATGATCACATAGTCCGGATCATAGAGGTTTATGTAGTCCAGATTCTGATAGATGGCGTCCGCCGTCCCGGCGTACCACTGTCCCCCCGTCTCGGTGGCGTAGGGCGGCAGGATAGCCACGCCGCCGTCGTGGGAGTCCAGATCCCAGCTGGCGCCCGTGCCGATGTAGGTGTTCAGAAGGTAGGGCCTGTACTGGGTCAACACACCCACGGTGTCGATGTGGGAGTTGGCGCAGTTGGAGAGGGCGAAGTCGATGAT
Source organism: uncultured Oscillospiraceae bacterium (assembly GCA_947599875.1). Classification (GTDB taxonomy): domain Bacteria; phylum Bacillota; class Clostridia; order Oscillospirales; family Oscillospiraceae; genus RUG626. The sequence goes on along the minus strand of CANQFV010000016.1, from coordinate 9,637 downwards.
CCGGTATTTCCCGCCGAAGGACACGGCGGGCTTGGCGATGTGCTTGGTGAGGGCGCCCAGCCTGCTGCCCTGCCCTCCCGCGAGCAGCATGGCTATAAACGGTTTTTTGTTTACCACAAGATGACCTCCCTTGTATAGTAATATTGTATTTTAGTTTTACTAACGACTTTAATATTTCCCCGGCACCATATTCTCCGGAAGAAAATCCCAATTTTAATATTTTTTCCGGCGGCATGTACGTCGGAAAAAAGTTTGGCATCGCAGATTTCGCGTCCGCAGACGCGAATCAATTTCAATCATTTTTCCAAGGACATGTGCCTTGGAAAAATGCCCTCTCAGGCCCCCGGAGTGTGCGGCCCTTCGGGCCGTGCGCGCAGGGGGCCGGCAATCCCCCTAAATTGAAAAGGGCAGCGCCCTTTTCAATTTAATTAAGTTTCCACACATCCTCCGCGTACTCCCGAATGGTGCGGTCGGAGGAGAAGATGCCGGAACAGGCGGTGTTGTGGACGGACTTTTTGAACCACTCCTGCTTCCTGCCGTAGAGGTTCTCCAGCCGGTGCCACGCCTCCACATAGGGGGCGAAGTCCTTCAGGACGAAGAACTCGTCATTGGAGTTCATCAGGTTGGAGTATACGCTGTCAAACCCGCCGGAGAGCTTGGCGTAGGTGCCGTCGGTGAGCTGATCCACCACGCGGCGCAGCCTGGGATTGGCCTCGTACTCGCCCCTGGCGAAGTAGCTCCAGCTGCGCTTCAGCTCCGCGATCTCCTCCGTCTTCAGGCCGAAGATCTCCGCGTTGTCAAAGCCCACCTGCTCCACGATCTCCACGTTGGCCCCGTCCAGGGTGCCCAGGGTCAGGGCACCATTCATCATAAACTTCATGCACCCGGTGCCGCTGGCCTCCATGCCGGCGGTGGAGATCTGCTCGGAGATGTCCGCGGCCGGGTAGATGAGCTGCCCGTTGCTCACGGAGAAGTTGGGGATAAACGCCACCCGGATGCGGCCCCGGACGCGGGAGTCGGTGTTGACCACGTCCGCCACGGAGTTCACAAGCCGGATGGTGTTCTTGGCAAATTCATAGCCCTGGGCGGCCTTCCCGGCGAAGATGAAGGTGGTGGGCCGCATATCGAAGTTGGGATCCTCCAAGATCCTGTTGTACAGATCCATGATCTTGAACAGGTTCAGCAGCTGCCGCTTGTACGCGTGGAAGCGCTTGACCTGGATATCGAAGATGGAGTCCGCGTCCACGATGAGGCCGGTGGTGTCCTTGATGTACCTGGCCAGCACCTGCTTGTTTTTGGCCTTGCTCTTGGCCGCCTTGTCCAGGAAGGAGGGGTCGTCCTCAAACTCCCGGAGCTTCCCCAGCTCCGTGGCGTCCGTGTACCACTTGTCGCCGATGGCCTCGGTGATCAGGGCGGCGTAGGAGGGGTTGGCCTGGGCCAGGAAACGCCGGTGGGTCACGCCGTTTGTCTTGTTGTTGAATTTCTCCGGCGTCAGGGCGTAGAAGTCCCGCAGCACGTCGTGCTTTAAGATCTCGGTGTGGAGGGCCGCCACCCCGTTGACGGCGTGGCCGGCGATAATGGACAGGTTGGCCATGCGCACCTTTCCGCCCCAGAGGATGGCGGTGTTCATCAGCAGCTCCTGATTGGCCTCCCGGTTCTTGCTGAAGCTCTCCCTGTACCGGCGGTCGATCTCCTCCACAAAGTCGTAGACCCTGGGCAGGAGCCTCTGGAACATGTCGATGGGCCACTTCTCCAGCGCCTCGGGCAGGATGGTGTGGTTGGTGTAGGAGATGGAGCGGGTCACAATATCCCAGGCCGTATCCCAGTCCAGCCCCTCCTCGTCGATGAGCAGGCGCAGAAGCTCCGGGGCGCACAGGGCCGGGTGGGTGTCGTTGGTGTGGATGGCAATCAGCTCCGGGAAGCGCTTCCAGGCGTGCTTGCCGTACTCCCGCTTATAGTAGCGCAGGATGGACTTCAGCCCCGCCGCCACGAACATATACTCCTGCTTCAGGCGCAGCACCTTGCCGGGGTCGGCGTTGTCGTTGGGGTACAGCACGGAGGTGATGGCCTCCACGTCGGAGCGGAATTTCATGGCCCCGGCGTAATCCCCCCGGTTAAAGGCGTCCATGTCAAAGTTCTCTCTGGCCGGCTCGGCGCTCCACAGCCGCAGGTTGTTCACAAGCTGCCCGCCGTAGCCCACGATGGGCACGTCGTAGGGGACGGCCAGGATCTCCTCCCCGCCCGTCCACTCAAAGTTCATGGAGTTGCCGGAGTATTTGTGGACCACTGTGCCGCCGAAGCGCACCTTCACGGCCTCCTCCGGGCGCTCGATCTCCCAGGGGTAGCCGTCCTCCAGCCAGTTGTCCGGATCCTCCACCTGACAGCCGTTGACGATCCTCTGGCTGAACAGGCCGTAGCGGTAACGGATGCCGTTGCCCTGCCCGATGTAGCCCAAGGACGCCAGGGAGTCGATAAAGCAGGCGGCCAGACGCCCCAGGCCCCCGTTGCCCAGGCCCGCGTCCTGCTCCTCCGCCGCAAGCTCCTCGATGGTCACGCCGTAGTCGGCCAGACCCTCCTCCACCACGTCGCGGATGCCGAAATTCATGATGTAATTCTCTAAGAGCTTGCCCATGAGGAACTCCATAGAGAAGTAGTAGACCCGCTTCTTCTCCTCCTGACGTGCCGTGTCAGCCATGACCCGGACATTCCGGGCGTTGGAGGCGATGAGCCTTGCCAGGGCCTGATATTTCAGCTTCGGCTCCAGCTTCCCAAAGGGCTTGCCGTAGTTGGCCACCGCGGAGTTTTCCAGCTGTCTTGTAAAATCCTTTTTGTCCTTGAACATATATGTCTCCTTAAAATAATAGGGTCATTTTAAAAGCGCCGGGCGCTTGAAAAACCGGTCTTTCTGCCGTCACGCCTTTTTCGGATCCGGCGGCAGGCGCTTGAGGATCAGCCCGCCGATGGGGGGCGTGCGGACGACGACGGAATATTTCTTCCCGTGCATGGGGACCTTCTCCGCCTCCATAACCTGGGCGTTCACCCGCCCCGAGCCGCCGAAGCGCTGGTCGTCGGAGTTGAAGATCTCCACATATGTACCCTTCCGCGGCACGCCGATGCGGTAGCCGTCGTGGACCTCCGGCACGAAGGAGAGGAGGCAGACCAAGTCGTCCGTGGGCTTGTTCCCGTGGCGGATGAAGGTGAGGATGGACTGGGCGGCGTTGTCCGCGTCCAGCCACTCAAAGCCGTCCCAGCTGAAGTTCCGCTGCCACAGGGCCTTCTCCCTCTTGAACAGGGCGTTCAGCTCCTTGATATACTGCTGGTGCTTGCGGTGGGCGTCGTAGTCCAGCAGGAACCACTCCAGCCCCTCGTAGTAGCGCCACTCGATAAACTGGGCGATCTCCGCGCCCATGAAGTTGTGCTTGGCCCCGGAGTGGGTCATCTGGTAGAGGGCCAGGGCGCGCAGACCCGCGAACTGCCGCCAGTAGTCCCCGGGCATCCGCCCGATGAGGGACGCCTTGCCGTGGACCACCTCGTCGTGGGAGAGGGCCAGGACAAAGTTCTCGTTAAAGGCGTACATCATGGAGAAGGTCAGCCCCCCGTGGCTGCCGGGCCTGTAGGGGAAGTCCGTCTTCATGTAGTTTAAGGTGTCGTGCATCCAGCCCATGTCCCACTTGTAGTGGAAGCCCAGGCCCCCCTCCTCCGGGGGATAGGTGACTAAAGGCCAGGCGGTGGACTCCTCCGCGATCATCATGACGTCCGGGTACTCCTTGCCCACGGTGGTGTTGATCTTCTGCACCAGGGCGATGGAGTCGTAGTCATGCTCCGTCCCGTCGGCCGCGTGGCGCTTTAAGCGCTCGTCGTCGATGCCGAAGTTCAGGTACAGCATACTGGTGACGCCGTCCACCCGGATGCCGTCGGCGTGGTACATCCGGAGCCAGAAGATGGCGTTGGAGATGAGGAAGGAGCGTACCTCCCCCCGCTTGATGTCAAATTTATAGGTGCCCCACTGGGGGTGGGATCCCCCGTCATAAAGCGGCTCCCCCACAAAGTTGCCAAGGCCGTGGGCGTCCCGGCAGAAGTGGGCCGGCGCCCAGTCCAAAATGACACCCAACCCCGCCTCGTGGGCGGCGTTGATGAACCGGGCAAACTCCCAAGGCTCCCCGTACCGGGAGGTGGGGGCGTAGTAGCCGGTGAGCTGATAGCCCCAGCTGCCGTCAAAGGGATGCTCCATCACGGGCATAAGCTCCAGGTGGGTGTAGCCCATCTCCACGGCGTAGGGCACAAGAGTCTCGGCAAGCTCGGAGTAGCTGAGGACGGTGCCGTCCTCATGGCGTCTCCAGGAGCCCAGGTGTACCTCGTAAATATTCAGAGGCTTTGTCATGTGGGAACCCTTCTGCCGGTTCCGCATCCACTTTTCGTCCGTCCACTGGAAGGCCGACACGTCCGCCACGCGTGAGGCGGTCTCCGGCGGGCGCTCACAGAAGAAGCCATAGGGGTCGGCCTTGTAGAGAAGCTCCCCCCGCTTCGTCTCGATCACATATTTGTAGCTCTCCCCGGCGTTCATTCCCGGCATAAACACCGTCCACACGCCGTCGTCGCCGGTGGGCTCCATAAAATGCCGGTTGGGATCCCAGTCGCACCAGGAGCCGGTGAGGCGCACCGATCTGGCCCCCGGCGCCCAGAGGGTAAAGGAATAGCCCTCCACGCCGTCCACGCTGGCGCGGTGGGCGCCGAACACGTCGAAGGCGTGGGTCCATGTCCCCTCAGCGAATTCCCAGCTCTCGTCATTCGTCAGTAATTTTCTGTCCATTTTTATACCGTCCCCCACATATAATGGTAAAAAACCGGAGAAAAGCGCGGGAAAACCGCGGCAAAAACTGCCGCTACAGTGGTATTATAACACCGGCTTTTCGATTTGTCCACCGTTTTCCAAGGGATTTCGAGGGCGTTTTTCGTTATTTTTTACTGCTTTGCGAAAAAATTCGCCTTAAAATTGCAAAATATGCACAAAATCCCGGCGTGTTCCCCCTCCGGGGACATAAAAAATCCATCTTTCTGTCATATTTGTTTTACTTTCCGGCCATAAAACAGTCAGAATTATAGGGTATACTCCCGGTATTCTTCCACGATGAGGTGTTTTTTGTGAAAAAATTCATCCTTTTGCTGACTGCTCTCTCTCTCGGTCTCTCCCTGGCCGCCTGCTCCCGCCCCTCCGATTCCGGCGCCGATGACCGCCCCGTGACCGTCCCCCAGGGCCTGGCCCTGCGCCTCTCCGACGGCGGCGTCACCCTGGAGGGGGCGGCGGTGACGGAAAACGAAGGCGATGACGTGTATACCGCCCGGGATATCGTGTACTACGAGTCCGGCAAAGATTTCACCTACGGCGAGGGGACGCAGGCGGACGCCCACACCGCCCAGGAGGCCCAGGCCCACACGGTGGTCCACATCACTGCCCCCGGGGTGTACGTCCTGTCCGGCTCCCTGTCCGCGGGCCAGATCGCCGTTGACCTGGGGGAGGAGGCGCGGGACGACCCCGGCGCCGTAGTGACCCTGGTGCTGGACGGCGTGGACATCACCTGCACCGTGGCCCCGGCCATCATCTTCTACAACGTGTACGAGTGCGGGGACGCGGACACCCCCTCCCCCACCGTGGACACCTCCGGCGCCGGGGCGAATCTGATCCTCGCGGACGGCAGCGAAAACACGGTGAACGGCGCCTATGTGGCGAAGATCTACAAATCCGTGGAGCTTTCCGAGGACGGGAAGACCGTGGTGGACAGCAAGAAGCTCCACAAGTATGACGGGGCCGTCTACTCCAAAATGACCATGAACGTCACCGGAAACGACGGGGTGCTGAACATCAACGCCCAGAACGAGGGCCTGGACAGTGAGCTGCACCTGACCGTCGGCGGCGGCGTCATCAACATCGTCTCCGGCAACGACGGCATCAACACAAACGAGGACGGCGTCTCCGTCACCACGGTGAACCGGGGAACCCTGAACATCACCGTCAACGGCTCCACCGGCGAGGGGGACGGCATCGACTCCAACGGCTGGCTGGTCATCAACGGCGGCACCGTCCACGCCTATGCCTGCGCCAGCTCCGGGGACGCGGGCATAGACTCCGACATGGGCATCCTCCTGAACGGCGGGGAGGTGGTGGCCACCGGCAACATGCTGGACGCCATTGACGGGGACAGCGCCCAGAAATACGTCCTCTTCAACCTGTCCTCCGCCTCCTGGGACGCCTCCGGGGCCGTCCTCACTCTGAAGGACAGCGACGGCGAGGAGCTGATGGACGTGCCCACGGTCAACCGCTTCTCCATCCTCATCGTCTCCTGCCCCGGGATCGGCGAGGGGCTGTACGCCCTGTATGACGGCGGCACCCTCCTGGCCTCCGGCCAGGCCGGGCAGGGCCAGGAGAACATGGGCGGCCGCCCCGGCGGCTTTGGCGGCGGAGGCCGCCCCGATGACTTCGGCGGAGGCCGCCCCGACGGCCAGACGCCCCCGGACGGGCAGTTCCCCGAAGGCCAGATGCCGCCGGACGGGCAGTTCCCCGAAGGCCAGACGCCTCCGGATGGACAAATGCCCGACGGTCAGACGCCGCCGGATGGGCAGACGCCCCCGGAGGCCCCATCCGGGCGGCGCGATCAGGGAGAAAATGTATAGAAAATCCGTGACAACCCCCTTCTTCTATGATAAAATACTTCCGTGGACATCCACGGAAGTATTTTTTTAAATTGCCCCGCGCCGGCTCAGTACAATGTTTAAAGCTGAAGGGGAGGTTCCGCATGAAGATCTGCATAGATTTCGGACATCCGTATTTTGATGAAAAAGCGATCCTGGAACTGACGCTCAATGACTTGAATGACTTTTACGGGGATGAAGATGAGGTGAATCGACTTAACCTGTTCTTCGTCTTAGAGGCGTCGTTGCACAGGCTTCAGAGCGAGAACCGTTTGAAAACCCCCTCCCCCGGCGGCAAAGGCCACGGCCTTAGCCGGTAAATTCTGAAAGGAGTCCTCCCCATGAAAAAGTATCTCTTAGCGCTGGATCAGGGAACCACAAGCTCCCGGGCCATCCTCTTTGACACGGAGCAGAACATCGTGGGTGTCTCCCAGAGGGAGTTCACCCAGTATTTCCCCCAGAACGGCTGGGTGGAGCATGACGCCCAGGAGATCTGGGAGTCCCAGCGCCGGGTGATGGAGACGGTGCTGGAGGAGAGCGGCGTCTCCCCCGGGGAGCTGATCGCCATCGGCATCACCAATCAGCGGGAGACCACGGTGATGTGGGAGAAGTCCAGCGGCAGGCCGGTGGGCCGCGCCATCGTCTGGCAGTGCCGCCGGACGGCGGAAATCGTCCGCTCCCTGGTGGCCCAGGGGCTGGAGGAGCATATCCGGGCCGTCACCGGCCTTGTGCCCGACGCCTACTTCTCCGGCACCAAGATCAAGTGGATGCTGGACAACACCCCGGGCCTGCGGGAGCGGGCACAGCGCGGGGAGGTCCTGTTCGGCACGGTGGACACCTGGCTGTTGTGGAACCTGACCCGCGGGGCCGTCCACGCCACGGACGTGACAAACGCCAGCCGAACCATGCTCTATGACATCCGCAGGCTGTGCTGGGACGACACGCTCCTCAAGGCCCTGGACATCCCCCGGGCCGTGCTGCCGGAGGTGCTGTCCAGCAGCGAGATCTACGGGTACGCCGATCTTGGTGGGGTGAAGGTGCCGGTGGCGGGAATCGCCGGGGATCAGCAGGCGGCCCTCTTCGGGCAGAGCTGCTTTGACAAGGGCGACGCTAAAAACACCTACGGCACCGGGTGCTTTTTACTGATGAACACGGGGTCTGAACCCCAGGTCAGCCGCAACGGCCTTGTCACCACCGTGGCGGCCGGTCTGCCCGGCGGCGTCACCTACGCCCTGGAGGGCAGCGTCTTTGTGGGCGGCGCGGTGATCCAGTGGCTGCGGGACGAGCTGCGGGTCATCACCGAGGCCCGGGAGGCGGAGACCCTGGCCCTGAGCGTCCCGGACAACGGCGGGGTCTACCTGGTGCCGGCCTTCACCGGGCTGGGCGCGCCCCACTGGGACATGGACGCCCGGGGGATCATCGTGGGCCTCACCCGGGGCGCCACGCGGGAGCATATCGTCCGGGCCGCCCAGGAGTCCATCGCCTATCAGGTGGCGGATCTCATGGCCGCGATGGAGGCGGACACGGGGATGACCATCCCCTCCCTCCGGGCCGACGGCGGGGCCAGCCGGGACAAGTTTTTAATGCAGTTCCAGAGCGACATCATCCAAAAGCCCGTGCGCCGTCCGGTGATCCGGGAGACAACGGCCCTGGGGGCCGCGTACCTGGCGGGCCTCGCCCTGGGGGTGTGGCGGGACACGGCGGAGCTGAAGTCCCTGTGGCGGGTGGAGGCGGAGTTCACCCCCCACCTGGACGGGGAAACCCGCTCCCGCCTCCTGGGGGACTGGACAAGAGCCATCCAAAGGGCTAAGTCCTGGGCGTGACAGGCCCCCCGCAGGGGAAAATCCGCCCGAAGGGCGGAGGCGCTTCTGGCGTCGGATGGTTCCCTCAACAGGGGAATGAGGTGTCCGCCCGCAGGGCGGACGGGGTATTTGTTCTTTCTCCCTTTTGCTTTCGACAAAAGGGAGAAAGTAACAAAGAGGGAAAACCGACCAGGGGAGGGATTTCGATCTTCCCTCCCCTGGACCCCACCTTTTAAAAACGACCAGTTAGGGGGCCTGCGGGCCCCCTACTGGAGAAACCCCCGGGGAGCTGCCTGGGGGTGCAGGGGACGAATTGGCGCTGAGCAGCCACAGGGCTGTGTGGCGCGCCCTTGGGACGGAACGTGCGGGGAACGGGGGCGGGTTTCCGGAGACGACACCCTTCTCCGTGCCCAGGGGCCTTCACCCAGCGTTACAGAGGGACGGTTCTTTTCGTCGTCGCGAAAGCCGCTTAACCTCGCCGCCACGCGAGCGTGACGGCTCAGGCGCGGGCTTTGCTCCTCCTCTCCCCACGCAATCACGACTGCGTGGGGCCCCTGTGACAAAAAACCGTCCCTCAAGTCCCGCCTTTGACGGGGGCCTGGCGAACGGTCTGGTTTGATGAATTCTTTCCCGTCTTCTGAGGAGGTGGGACAAAGGGGACGGTTCTTTTGTCACATCGGAGCAAAGCGCAGATGGGACTAAAGAACCGTCCCCGTGTAACACCGGCTGCCCGGGGACGTACCCTTCCCCGTGAGGCAATGGAGACGCTCAATCATCGCGACACGGGCCGCCGTGGGCGGCGGCCCCTACGGCAAATATTAAAGTTTTCCATCTTAACGCAACCGCTCTGTCACCCAACCCACCCGGGCCGATGAGGTCATCGGCCCCTACAGGGGACTCTTACGGACAGTAGGAACCGCTGCTGTCGATAACTCCCTGGAAGGAGGCCATTATCGTTGGACGAGACTCCTGACCCGGCGTTACAGAGGGACGGTTCTTTAGTCCCACCTGCGGTGTGACAAAAAAACCGTCCCTCAGCCCCGCCTTTCACGGAGGAACTTCCCGTCTTCCGAGGAGGTGGGACAAAGGGGACGGTTTCTTTGTACCACCAGTGCGCACACTGGTGTGACTAAGGAACCGTCCCCGTG
>CANQFV010000015.1 GCA_947599875.1 uncultured Oscillospiraceae bacterium | reverse complement strand
CTCCACTCCAGCATCGGATACTACGCACCAAGTAGGTTTTTCTCTCTTTTAGGTGTCCACTAATCTTGACAAGTTTCAACCGACCAGAGGGGGATTTCGATCTTCCCCCTCTGGACTCCCCTTTTAAAAACGACCAGTTAGGGGGCCGCGGCCCCCTACTGGAGAAACCCCCGGGGTGCTGCCCGGGAGTTTTCTGGACGAATCGGCTTTATGCAGCCACGGGGGCTATGTGGCGCGCCCTTGGGACTGAGCTGGCAGGGGACGGGGACGTTTTTTGTCACAGGGGCCCCACGAAGAACCGTCCCTGTTGAACCGCCTCCTCATGTATCGAAGATAGAGCGGTATCATTGCCTCACGGGGACGGTTTTTGTGGGACACCGCAGCGTAAGCGGAGGTGGTTCACAAGAACCGTCCCCTGTGGGGCACGGAGAAGGGTACGTCGTGCGTCGCCGGGAAGCCGGTGTGACACGGGGACGGTTCCTTAGTCACACCGGTGTGCGCACTGGTGGTACAAAGAAACCGTCCCCGCTGTCCCACCTCCTCAAAGGAACGGAAAAAGAGCGTTACCATCCATTCAATATGTACGGGCCGCCGCCCACGGCGGCCCGCGTCGTTTGAGTTGCGTTAAATCGATATACGGTGGTAATCGAAACGCGGGCCGACGAGGTCGTCGGCCCCTACGGCAAGGAGGAAGGTTTGTACGTTGACCGCGACATTGGAGCATTTCGGCAGGCGGGCCGCCAAGGGAGGCGGCCCCCACTGCCTGTAGGAATCCCCCTGTAGGGGCCGATGACCTCATCGGCCCGGGCGGGTTGGATGACAGAGCGGTTGCGTTAAGATAGAAAACTTTAAAATTTGCCGTAGGGGCCGCCGCCCACGGCGGCCCGTGTCGTTGATTGAGGGCGGCAAAATAAACAGGGAAAGGCGGCGTCGTGCGTCTACGGGAAGCCGGTGTGACACGGGGACGGTTCTTTAGTCCCATCTCCGCTTTGCTCCGATGTGACAAAAGAACCGTCCCCGCTGTCCCACCTCCTCAGAAGACGGGAAGTTCCTCCGTCAAAGGCGGGACTGAGGGACGGTTTTTTGTCACACCGCAGGTGGGACTAAAGAACCGTCCCTCTGTAACGCCGGGAGAAAGCCCCCGGTCAACGGAGAACGCCCCGTCCTGCTCTCCCCAATTCAAATATTTTTTCCGGCGGCATGTACGTCGGAAAAAATCCCTCTTGCCGCGCAAGTGTCCAGTCCGCAGACTGGTCGCACAGCGCGGCAGCAGGAAACGCCCCATCGAATTCCGCAGAATTCGATGGGGCGTTTCCGCACGCATCCCCTTGGCATTGAAAGGCCGCAGGGGTTGCCGCCAGGGTGGGAGAGGCGCGGAAAACCGCCCTCGCCAGAAGGCCCCCGTGGCTTTTCAAGCCAACCTAAACCCCTGCGGCCTTTCAAGCCAGCCTCCGTCCCCCTTGGCAGGAAAAGGATTAAGGGTTCTCGTCAGAGAACCCTTAATCCTTTTCCGCCAGTCACTTTTTGGGAAGATACTTGGACGGGTCCACGCTCTCCCCGTTCAGGGTGAGGGCGAAATGCAGGTGGGCGTCGTCCCCCGTCTCATAGAGGGAGGTGGAGCCCACGGAGCCGATGACGGAGCCTCCCGTCACGGCGTCCCCCACCTTCACGGTGGGCGTCCCCGCAAGGTTTGCGTAGGTGGACACAAGTCCCGCGCCGTGGTCGATCTCCACCACCGTGCCGTAGCGGCTGTCCTCCTCCACCTTAGTCACCGTGCCGTTGGCACAGCACAGCACCTTTGTCCCCAGCCTCGCCGCCAGGTCGATGCCCTTGTGGACGCGCCAGTCCCCCATCGTCTTGTCATAGATCAGCGCCGTGGGGGAGTAGGCCATCGTCACCTCGCCGTTCAGCGGCCAGATGAAGGTGATGTCCTTCACGTCCGTGACCTTTCCCTCGTCCGGATCCGCCTCCGGCGTCACCGGCTCATCCGGTTTGTCCGGCTTGTCCTGCTCCTGGGGCTTGGGCTGGACGGTGACGGCGTCCCGGTCCTCCCCCTCCGGCTGGTTGGGCGTCAGTGTGTTCTGACTGGGCGCCGGGACCTGATGCTCCGGCTCCTGGGTCTGGGTGTCCGTTTTGCCGGTCTTATCGTCGCCGGCGGGGTCGTCCACATCCCCCATCACGTCAAGATAGTCCCCCTCGCCGCCGGAAGCCAGGGGGGAGTGCTGTGAAAACAGCAGCAGCCACGCCGAAACTCCGATAATGGCGACGCACACGAAAAGGACTATGTAAAAGCCCTTTCCGCTCAGGAACTCCTCAACACGCGTTGAAAAACCTTTCCTCTCGCGCATGGGTCGTCCTCCGTAATCCGCGGCTGTCCGCCGCGTTTTTCTTACGGAAGCTATTATTTCCCCGGCTTTTGGGGATTATACACGTTTTTCCCGAAAATTTCCGCCCCGGCTCAGCTCTGGTGCGTGAGGACGTCCGCCATACACTCCCCGAAATACCGCACCGCCGTCAGGGCCTCCCGCAGGGTGTTCCCGTTGGTGCCCACCTCCAGGATCAGCGAACCCGGGGTGGCGTGCTGGTTGTAGCGGTACTCCGAGACCTTCATGGGCCTTGCCAGGGTGGGGTATTTCTCCGCCATAGCCGCCTGGAGCTTTACGGCGAAACCCATATTCTCCTGCCAGTCGGGGTGCTTGAGTCCGGAGAAATTCGTCCCGCACAGGATCATCACCTGGGCGGACGGCTCCGGCCCCACGTCGGCCACGGTCTTGTACAGCACCCCGTCCCCCTCCAGGGCGTCCCGGTGCAGGTCGATCACCGCCTTGATCTCCGGGTGGGCCGCCAGCTCCTCCTTGATGGCCGCCAAGGCCCTGTCATAGGAGCCGGTGTAGCTGGGGTAGTCGTACAGTCCCCGGTTGTGGTACACCTTGATCCCCCGCTGCGTCAGCACTTGCTCCAGCTCGTCCCCCACCCGGATCACGTTGTGGGCGGGATCCTCCGTCCGGGAGGGGTCGGAGGCCACATAGGCGTCCTCCGGCGTGGGGTTGTAGGCCTCGGAGGAGTGGGTATGGATGATCAGCACCGCGTCCCCCGCCTCCACCGAGAAGTCCAGGGGCCTTTGAAGATACGACTCCACGTCGATGTCATAGGTGGTCTTGTTCTTGATGTAGATCCCGTCCCCCGCCGCGGTGTACCCGCCGCCCTTGCCGGTTATGGTGGTGCCGATGGCGTCCCGCTCCGCCGCCTCAGGCTCCGGGGAAACGGGGGGATCGGCGTCCTCGGAGTCGTCCCCCTCCTGCAGCGGGGCGGCGTCCCCATCCGACGCGCCCCCGCCCTGGGGCTCCCCGGGGATCTGCGTCCCTCCCGGGACGATGGGGGACAGGCCCTCCTCCCCGTCGGGGGCGGGGGAGGCATCCCCCGTGTCCTCCTCAGGGGGCTGGGCCTCCTGCGCCGGGTCCCCCGCCTCGGGAAGGACAGCCTCCCCGCCCCCGGGAAGCTCCAGGGCCAGCACCGCCGTCCCCAGTCTCTCCGGCAGGACGATGCCCCCCTCCACCAGCCCCGCGGCGGCCCGCAGCAAGAGACACCCGCACACCACCACACCAAGTCTTTTGACGAGCCACGCAAGCCGTCCCACCGACCTTTGGCCGACCCTGTACAACGCCGCTCCCCCTCCCTGTACGATTCCATAGGGGAGCTTATGCGCAAAAAGTCCAAACTATGTTGCGAAAATCGGGAAACGGCGTTATAATGGGCTTGTTCCCCCCAAGGCCCGGGGGAGACAAGCTCTCACAGAAAGGAAGACGCACTATGGAAAAGGTTTTTATTCCCCACGGCGTGTGTTCGCGCCGGTATGACATTGTTCTTGAAGACGGCGTGATCCAGAATATCACGGTGGAGGGCGGCTGCAACGGCAACCTGAAGGGCATCTGCGCCCTTCTCCGGGGCCAGCGGGCCGAGGACGTGATCCCGCGGCTGAAGGGGACGCAGTGCGGTATGCGCGGCACCTCCTGCCCCGATCAGATCGCCATCGCCCTTGAGGAGGCCCTCCGGGAGGAGGCGGGCGCCTGATGAAGCCGGTATTTGCCAACACCTTCAATATCACCCACAACAAGAATCAGTCCGAGGTGGCCCTGTCCTTCGCCCACATCTACACGGAACACAACTTCTCCATGAAGCAGGGGGCGCTCACCGACGTGTCCGCCCAGGTGGCCGACGAGGTGGCCAGCGTCCTGATCACCAAGGAGGGCACCGTGGCCCTGGCACGCCTTCTGAACAAGATCGTCTCCGATTGGGGGATCGACATCGTCGGATGAGATACACCACCGTTATTTTTGACCTGGACGGCACGCTGCTCAACACCTTAGAGGACATCCGGGACAGTGTGAACCACATCCTTGAAAAGTACGGCTACCCGCCCCGCTCTATAGACGAGATCCGGGCCTTTGTGGGCAACGGTTCCGGGAAGCTCCTGGAGCGCGCCCTCCCCGACGGGGCGGCCACACCCGGGTTTGACGGCATTTTGGCCGAGTATGTGGACTGGTATCAGCAGCACAACGCCATCAAGACCGCCCCGTACCCCGGGGTGGTGGAGCTACTGCGCGCCCTGACGGCCAAGGAGTATAAGCTGGCTGTTGTCTCCAACAAGCCCGACGATAACGTCCGCGCCCTTGTGCGCCAATTCTTCGGGGCGTATGTCTCCGTGGCCATCGGCGAGCGCCCGGGCATCGCCCGCAAGCCCTCCCCGGACACAGTCCGCGCCGCCATGCGGGAGCTGTGGAGCCAGCCCTATGAGACGGTCTATGTGGGGGATTCCGAGGTGGATCTGAAAACCGCCGCCGCGGCGGGGATCGACTGCGTCAGCGTGTGCTGGGGCTTTCGCTCCCCGGAGTACCTGCGCTCCCTGGGGGCCAAGGCCCTGGCCGGTAGCCCGGGGGATGTGCTGAAGCTGGTATAAGCTGGCGAAAAAGGATTTCGGGTTCTCTGATGAGAACCCGAAATCCTTTTTCTGCCAAGGGGGGGACGTGCGGGAATATGCCCATGAATTCTGCGGAATTCATGGGCATATTCCCTGCTGCCGCGCTGCGCGCACGGCCCGGAGGGCCGCACACTTGCGCGGCATAAGGGATTTTTTCCAAGGCACATGTCCTTGGAAAAAATATTGAATGAGGGGTGCGGGACGGGGGGTGTTTCGTTGTTCGGAGGTCTTTACCCGGCGTTACAGAGGGACGGTTCTTTTGTCACACCTCCGCTTCGCTGCGGTGGTACAAAAAAACCGTCCCTCAGTCCCGCCTTTTACGGGGGAACTTCCCACCTCCTCAGTCAAAGAAACCGTCCCCGCTGTCCCACCTCCGAAAACCGCCCCCGATTTCCAAAAAACTCAGTCCCAAGGACGCGACGCACCGCCATGTGGCTGCAAAACACCGATTCGTCCAACAAGCCCCGGGCAGCTCCCCGGGGGTGTCTCCAGTAGGGGGGCCGCAGCCCCCTAACTGGTCGTTTTTAAAAGGTGGGGTCCAGGGGAGGGAAAATCGAAATCCCTCCCCTGGTTGCTTTTCTCCTCTTTGTTACTTTCTCCTCTTTTGTCAACACAAAAGAGGAGAAAGTAACATCCCCCGTCCGCCCTGCGGGCGGACACCTTATTCCCTACGGGAACCCCCTCCCCCTCCGCCTTTCAGGCGGACTCCTTTCCCTGCGGGAATGCCCCGGCCCCCGCCCGGACTGCGGCAAAAAAGACTCCGAGGCGCTGACAAACGCAAGATTGCGCTTTACAAATCTGAGTGAAGTAAGTATAATGTAAGGAAAGAAGAACAGGTTGCTTACGGCGGTGGATTTTGCGGCGGCCGCACTTCGATGGTACTTACGCGAGAGAGGCAAAAGAGGCCGTAGAGGAAAGGAGAACCTTATGAATTTACCCAACAAACTGACAGTCCTGCGGATGATCCTTGTTCCCGTCTTTATGGCGGTGCTGCTGCTCTGGAACAAGTGGGTGGCGCTGGCCATCTTTATCATCGCGTCCCTCACGGATCTGGCAGACGGAAAGATCGCCAGGGCCAAGGGGCTGGTGACGGATTTCGGGAAGTTTATGGACCCCCTGGCGGACAAGCTGCTGGTCATCTCCGCGATGGTCATCTTCGTGGAGCAGGGGACCATGCCCGCCTGGGTGTGCATGGTGGTCATCGCCCGGGAGCTGGCTGTATCCGGGCTGCGGATGGTGGCGGCGTCCAACGGCGTTGTCATGGCCGCCGGCTGGAGCGGGAAGATCAAGACCGCCTGCACGATGGTGGGCCTTTGCGTGATGATGACGCCGCTGGCCTCCGTCCGGCTCTTCGGCTCCTTCACCGTCAACACTCTGGTCTGGATCGTGATCCTGGTGACCACCGTTGTGTCCGGGGTGGAGTATTTTGCCAAAAACGGGGCCGTGCTGGTCAAGGGAGATCTGTGAAAATTTCTCTTGACGATTGGGCGGCTGTCTGATACACTGTGCATACAATGAAGTACCGCGATGAACGGGAAGAGTAGCGTGGGGGAAGTCCCAGAGAGGGCGCGGGGAAGCTGAAAACGCGCCTGACGGAACCGGCGTGAAGTGCGCCCGGGAGCGGGAGGGCAGGAAACGGCCCTCCGTGGCGGCCGCGTTAAGGCCGGAGCCGGTGATACGCATACGGATCAGAAGGCGCCGGGCGGCCAGGGCCGCCGTGAGCGGATCCTTTTCACTGGGTATGCGCGTGAAGCGCCGGCAAGGGATAAACGGGAGTGGAACCGCGCAAGAGCGCCTCCTATGGGGTGGACCCATAGAGGGCGCTTTTTCATTTTCTCCCGGAAAGGACAGGAAGTTTTAAGAATATGTTTGAGCGAACACGCGAGACGGTAAACGCGTACAAGGCCAGGGATCCGGCGGCCAGGTCGGCCTTTGAGATCCTGATGGTCTACCCCGGCCCCAGGGCGGAGCGGGCGTACAGAAGGGCGCATTTTTTGTGGACCCGGGGCCACACCCTGCTGGCCAGGATGATCTCCGAACACGCCAAGCGGCGGACGGGGATCGAGATCCACCCCGGGGCCACTATCGGCCGCAGACTGGTGATCGACCACGGCTCCGGCATCGTCATCGGGGAGACGGCCGTCATCGGGGACGACGTGCTGCTCTACCAGGGCGTCACCCTGGGCGGCACGGGGAAGGAGCATGGCAAGCGGCACCCCACCGTGGGCAACAACGTCCTGATCGGGGCAGGGGCCAAGCTCCTGGGGCCGTTCACCGTGGGGGACAACTCCCGGGTGGCCGCGGGGGCCGTTGTCCTCAGCGCCGTGCCGCCGGATTCCACCGCCGTGGGCGTGCCCGCCCGGGTGGTGCGGATCGCCGGGGAGCGGGTGCCCTACGCCGACAACGTGGATCAGGTCAGCGTCACCGACCCCGTAAAGGCGGAGCTTTGCGCCCTGAGAGCCAGAGTTGACGAGCTGACACAAATGCTGAAATCTCAAAAAGGAGAGGAATAGACCACCATGTACCTGTACAATTCCGCCACACATAAAAAAGAGGAGTTCAAGACCCACACCCCCGGCAAGGTGCAGATGTACACCTGCGGCCCCACGGTGTATCACTTCGCCCACATCGGCAATCTGCGCAGCTACATCATGGAGGATGTGCTGGAGAAATTCCTCCGGTTCCAGGGGTACGATGTGAACCGGGTGATGAATATCACGGACGTGGGACACCTGTCCGGCGACAACGACGAGGGCGAGGACAAGATGCTCAAGGGCGCCCGCCGGGAACACAAGACGGTGATGGAGATCGCCCAGTTCTACACCGACGCCTTCTTTGCCGACTGCCAAAAGCTGAACATCAAGCGGCCGGATGTGGTACAGCCCGCCACGGGGCTGATCCCGGAATTTATCGCCATGATAGAGGGACTGCTGGACAAGGGGTACGCCTATATCGCCGGGGGGAACGTGTATTTTGACACCTCCAGGCTGGAGCGGTACCACATCTTCTTCGACCACGACGAGGAGGATCTCCAGGTGGGCGTCCGGGAGGGCGTGGAGGAGGATCGGAACAAGCGGAATAAGAACGACTTCGTCCTCTGGTTCACCAAGTCGAAGTTTGAGGATCAGGCCCTGAAGTGGGACTCCCCCTGGGGCGTAGGGTACCCCGGGTGGCACATCGAATGCTCCGCCATCTCCCTGAAGTACAACGGGGAGTATCTGGATCTCCACTGCGGCGGCATCGACAACGCCTTCCCCCACCACACAAACGAGATCGCCCAGTCCGAGAGCTTCCTGGGGCACCCCTGGTGCGGGTGCTGGTTCCATGTGCATCACCTAAACACCAGTGACGGGAAGATGTCCAAGTCCAAGGGGGAGTTCCTCACCGTCTCCCTGCTGGAGGAAAAGGGGTACGACCCCCTGGCCTACCGCTTCTTCTGCCTCCAGAGCCACTACCGGAAGGCGCTGGTGTTCAGCTGGGAGAATCTGGACAACGCCCAGGGGGCCTACGGGAAGCTGATCGCCAGGATCGCGGGGCTGGATCCCCAGGACGGCCCGGTGGATCCGGAGACGGTGGCACAGCAGCGGGAGAAGTTCATCCGGGCCGTGGGCGGGGATCTGAACACGTCCCTGGGGGTGACGGCGCTGTACGACGCGCTGAAGCTCCAGGCCAACGACGCCACGAAGCTGGCGGTGCTGGCGGAGCTTGACCGGGTGTTGGGGCTGAGTCTCAGGGAGAAGGCCGCAGCCAGGAGGGCGGAGGACGCCCGGGCCAGGGAGAGTGCCTCCCACACCGGCGGGATCACCGTGGACGGCGAGGGCGACCCGGAGATCGACGCGCTGGTCATCCGCCGCGCCCAGGCCAAGAAGGAGAAGGATTTTGCCCTGGCCGACAGCATCCGGCAGGAGCTGAACCGCCGGGGAGTGCAGATTACCGATCTGCCCGGCGGGGTCAGATGGAGACTGGCGGGAAAGGCCTAAAGGCCTTTCCCTGCCAAGGGGGACGAGAGCTGGGTTGAAAGCCCCTTGGGCTTTCAATCCCAAGGGGATGCGTGCGGGAACCGCTTTTGAATTCTGCGGAATTCAAAAACGGTTCCCTGCTGCCGCGCTGCGCGACCAGTCTGCGGACTGGACACTTGCGCGGCAAGAGGGATTTTTTGCGAGGCAAAGCCCCGCAAAAAATATTGAAATTGGGGGGGCGCGGGGCGGGGGTCGCCTGGTGTCTGTAAGAGTCCCCCTGTAGGGGCCGATGACCTCATCGGCCCGGGTGGGTTTGGTGACAGAGCGGTTGCGTTAAGATAGAAAACTTTATAATTTGCCGTAGGGGCCGCCGCCCACGGCGGCCCGTGTTGCGATGATTGAGGATCTCCATTGCCTCACGGGGACGGGGAAGGGTTCGTCAAGCGTCCCCGGGAATCCGGTGTTACACGGGGACGGTTCTTTAGTCACACCAGTGTGCGCACTGGTGGTACAAAGAAACCGTCCCCTTTGTCCCACCTCCTCAAAAGGCAGAGAAGGGTGTCGTTTCCGTGAAGCCGCCCCCGACCCCCACCGGCTCAGTCCACAGGGCGCGACACACCACCGGGTGGCTGCTCGATGCCGATTCGTCCAGAAAACCCCCGGGGGGCTCCCCGGGGGTTTCTCCAGTAGGGGGCCGCAGCCCCCTAACTGGTCGGTTCAAGGGGGTCCAGGGGGGAAATCGAAATCCCCCCTGGTCGGTTTCTCCCCTTTGTACCTTTCCCCTCTTTGACGAAATCAAAGAGGGGAAAGTAAATAACCCCGTCCGCCCAAAGGGCGGACACCTTTTTTCCCTTTCGGGGGTCAAAAGACCACCACTTTTGTTCTCAGGGGGATATTGTCGTACAGCCACTGGCAGTCCTCGTCGTACATGCGCACGCAGCCGGCGCTGATGGGGAAGCCGATGCGGTCGTCCTGCAGGGTCTTATGGCCCGGGTTCCACAGGCGCGTGTGGAAGGCGTAGCCGGTTCCGTCGTAGAAGCGCACCACCGGCTCCACCCAATAGGAGTGATACCAGCCCTTCTGGAAGGCCCAGACGGTGTACTCCCCCACGGGGGTGGCGCTGCCCGGGGCGCCGGTGCCGCACAAAAAGGTTTTCACAAGCGTCCAGTTCCCCGGCGCGCCGCGGAACACGTTGACCCGCTGGCAGGCGCGGTTCACCCAGATCAGGTACTCCGTGGCGCTGCGGTATCCCTTGGCGTTGATGAAGCTGAGCTTCATGGCGTTGGAGTAGTCGTGATCCAGTGCCCACTGGAGCGTCCTGTCCCCCCGGTAGGTACTGGACACGGCGGCCAGGGCCTGCTCGAAGGGAATACCGGCGGCCAGGGCGACAGTCCGGGAGGAGACGGCGGAGGAGCGCCGGCCGCAGGTGAATTTCAGCTCCGCCCTCACGGGACAGAGGCCCTCGCCGGTGAGATACACCGGGTCGTGGACGAAGCTCACCTCCTGGGTCTCCCCGGCCTTCAGCCGGACGAGCTGGGTTTTGACGGGGGTATCCCCCTCGTACCAGGTGAGGGAGGCAGTGACGGAGATATCCCCGGTGATGGCGGCGGCGGCACGCAGCGTACCCGGGGCGGTTCCGTCGTCCCGCAGCTCCAGCGTGGTATTGTTCAGCGCCTCCTCCACGCCCGTGAGGATGACGGGGGCGAAGACCGTCACCTGCTCCCCGGTGGCCCGGGAGGTGATCACCGCCGTCAGGTACTGGTTGGGGGTGGACAGGTTCCCGCTGGGGACGGGGCAGGACAGGGTGCAGGCGGTTTTCGTGCTGCCCACGCGGACGGACTGGGTCTTCAAGACCGTGCCGGCCATCCACCAGGAGACGCTCACGTCCTCCACGGCGGGGTTGGAAAGCTCCAGCGCGGCCTCCAGATCCCCCGCGATGCCCACGGTTCTGGGGGCCTTCAGGTCTGCCTCCAGCTCCCCCAGGCCCTGGGGATAGGCGTATTCCCGGCGGGTGGCCGGGACGCCGGCGTTTGACCGGCGGCCGGTCAGGGTAAGCTCCGACACACGGCCCACGCCCAGCAGACTGCACCCGGATCCGCCCAGCGTGGCGCGATCGGCGTTGGCGTTCAGGATCACCCGGTTATTCCGGCCCAGGACGGTGAGGCTCCCCGTCTCCCCCCAGAGGGTCAGGGAACAGCCGGAGGCGCTCCCGGACAGGGAGGCCGCGCCCACCCGGCCGCCGGCGCTGACGGTACAGTTCCCGCCGGAGACGGCCAGGGCGTCCAGGGCGCAGGAGACAGTCAGATTCACCGCGTCCCGGGTAAGCTCCACATTTTTCACCCCGCCGCCGATCTCCACCGAGACCGGGCCGCCGGGGGCGATGACCAGGGTGTCCACGGCGCCGGAATCGATGCGCACCGAGCCCGTGCGGCTGCCGGCCAGCACCAGGCGGCGGATCGCCGTCGAGCTGTCCAGCAGGACGTCCGCCTCCCCCGTGAGGACCACCACCGTGTCCGCCCGGAGGCCGCGAAGATCCGCCTCCCCGGCGGAGAAGCCGATCCACACAGGCTTTGTATAGGTCTTGCCGGACAGGCCGCCCGCCTCCCGCAGCACCAGGGCGGTGTCCGGCCCGTCCGGGGCCGTCTCCCCGGAGACGGTGGACTCCGCCACGCGGAGGATCATAGTCACCAGCTCCGCCCGGGTCAGGCCCTTCCGGGGGCTGAGGCCCTTGCCTGTGCCGTTGAGATAGCCCAGCTTCACCATCGCCGCCGCCGCGTCCCGCTGGCGGGGCGTCAGGTCGCCGGCGTCCGGGAAGGCGTCCAGCACCGTGTAATCGGGCAGGGCGGGGATGAGGCGGAAGGACTCCGCGATCAGGGTGAAGGCGTCGCCCCGGGTGAAGACGCCGTCGGTGAGGGGGGCCAGATCCGGCTGTGTGCCGAAGGTCATGGCCGCCTCCACATACGGCCTGTACCACCGGTCCCCCAGCTCCGGCATGTCCACCCGGCCCGTGGGGGCCAGGATCCGGCACAGGATAGTGAGGGCCTGGGCCAGGGTGGCCGGGCCGTTGGGGTTCAGCGTAGTGGCGCTCTCGCCGGTGAGCAGGCCCTCCTCCACGGCCTGGCGCAGGTGAGCCTCCGCCCAGTGGCCGGAGATGTCCGTAAACTGCCGGGGATCCGCCGCCCGGGCGGAGCCGGCCAGGAGATTTGCCGCCAGAAGGATGGCCGCGGTCAGCCCCGCGGCGCGGTGGAACAGTTTCACAGGTCGTCCTCCTTTCAGCGTGTGAAAAACCCCTTGCGGGGAAAGAGCCAAGTCATTTTTCGCCGGGCGCTGCCGCGCCTGCGGTCTTACCTCTGATTTTAATGCAGGGGGACGGGGCAAGTCAACAGAAACCTTGCCCTTTTTGGGAGAAAATTGTCAGCTTCTGGGGAAAGCCGCCTCCGGGGAGGAAAAAATGGGCCGATTTGACCATACGCCCTTGACGGTGGGGAAAAAGTGGGGTATTATAGGCTTACGAATGGACATTTTGGAAAGCGCTATGGATAAATTGGGCCTGGATTTCAGGCCGCCAAGGTAAGGGAGACGCAAGGAAATGATGGTGAAAACCCTTGATATTTACGAAGAAACCGGCTTACACAGGCCCGAGGGGGCCTGCGCCCGGCTCACGGCGTATGTACCCCAGGGGCCGGACATTACGGGCGTCCGGAAACGGCTGCGCCCGGGGGTGCTGATCCTCCCCGGCGGGGCCTACGCCTGGTGTTCCCCCAGGGAGGCGGAGCCGGTGGCCCTGCGGTTCGCGGCCCGGGGCTGGGCGGCGTATGTGCTGAACTACACCTGCGCCCCGGCCCGGTTCCCCGTGGCCCTGCGGGAGGCGGCGGCCGCCATGAGGCTGATCCGCGCCACGGCGGAGGCGGACGGCGTGGACTCCGGCATGATCGCGGCGGTGGGCTTCTCCGCCGGGGGGCACCTGTGCGGGACCCTGGGGATGATGTTTGACGCCCCGGAGGTCAGCGACATCGCCCCCGCCCGGGTCGTCCGCCCCGACGCCCTGGGGCTTTGCTACCCCGTGGCGGTGAGCTGGGGCAGGACGCACGACGGGAGCTTTGAGAACCTCACCGGCGGGGACGGGGATCTGCGCGCCCGGCTGAGCCTGGAGCGCCTTGTCCGGCCGGACATGTGCCCGGTCTTTTTGTGGCACACCAGGGACGACGAGGCGGTACCCTGCCGCAACAGCCTGCTCCTGGCCCAGGCGCTGGAGGAGGCGGGCGTCCCCTTTGCCATGCACATCTACGCCCACGGGCGCCACGGCCTGTCCACGGCCGACGAGCTGGTGTATCCCGCCTTCGACGTGCCGGAGACGAGCCGGGACGTGCCGGAGTGGGACGGCGCCATGATCCGCTTTTTCGGGGACTGCGGCCTGGTCATCCATGACGAGGGGGGAGAGAGATGAATTCTATTTTATATGTGGGCGAACACTCCAAGACCTACGACGTCCAGTGGCACACCCACGACGAGTGGGAGCTGGTGTACTGCACCGGCGGGGAGGGGGCCTTCGCCTTTGAAAACGGCGCGATGATCAACTACCGCCGGGGGGACGTGGTGGTCATCCCGCCCCGCGTCCGCCACGCCAACTCCTCCGCCGACGGCTTCACCAACATTCACATGCGCATGGACGCCCCGGCCTTCCACGCTAAAAGCGCTTTCCGCCTGGCGGAGGACCCGGAGGGGCGGTTTGCCTTTACCTTCCGGGAGGCCAAGTACTACTACCAGTCCGACATCTCCAAGCGGGAGCTGGTGCTGGAGGCACTGGGGGATCTGATCTCCAGCTACCTGATGGTCTACCTGTCCAACAGCGGCTACTCCGAGCCTGTGGAGCAGATCCGCGTGGCCATCATGCACAGCTACACCCAGCCGGATTTCGCCCTGGACGCGGCCATACGGGAGCTGCCCTTCCACTACGATTATCTGCGGAAGCTGTTTAAAAAAGAGGTGGGGGTCACGCCCCTGGAGTATATGACCGGCCTGCGCATGAAAAAGGCCGAGGGGATGCTGTCCTCCATGTGGAGCCGGGATTACTCCGTGGCCGAGGTGGCGGAGATGTGCGGGTACTCCGACCCGCTGTACTTCTCCCGGGTGTTCAACAAGCACTTCGGCTGCTCCCCCTCCGCCTACGCCAAGAGGTGCCGGTCGCCCCAGACCGGGAAGTGAGCCGCCCTGCTCCGTTTTGTATATATGAAATATCGAAAAAAACATTGATTTATATACTTTGCCGCGGTATAATGAAAATACTGCCAAGGGTTTTGTGCAAATTCCCGAAGAATCGGGAAAATCAAACACGAAGGGGGAAGACGGATGCGCCAAGAATACCGCCTGTGCGTCAGGGGTCACGACCTGGGCGTCAAGGGGACGGAGGAGATCGTCAAAAGAGCGCGGGAGCTGGACATCGACGGGATCCAGCTTGTGTGCTACAAATCCTACGGGGATATTCCCTACGCGCCGGGGGCCATGACGCCGGAGCGCGCCGGGGAGATCGGCCAGGGCCTGAGCCGGGGCGGACTGTCGGTGCCCCTGGTGGGGGCGTACTTCAACCCCGTCCACTCCGACAGGGAGAAGGCCAAGCGGTGTTTTCAGATCTTCGCCGACTACCTGGCCGCGGCCAGGGCGCTGGGGAGCGAATATGTGGGGAGCGAGACAGGCTCCCGCAACGACGAGCCGTGGATCTATCACCCGGAGAACAGGACGGAGGCGTCCTATCAGTTGGTGGCGGAGACCTTCGGCGCCCTGGCGGATATCGCCGCCGGGTACGGGGTGAACATCGCGATGGAGGGCGCCGCCGGCCACGTCTGCTGGAATCCGGATGTGCTGGATGAGGTGATCCGGCGCATGAACCGGCCCAACGTGAAGGTCATCTTCGACCTCTATAACTACATGGACGCGGGGAATCAGCACCAATACCTGTCCATTCTGGACAGGGGGCTGGAGCTTTTCCGCGGCCGGATCCTGCTCTTCCACATGAAGGACTGCGTCCTCACCCAGGACGGCTCGGCCCCCAAGCAGGTGGGGTTCGGCAAGGGAGATCTGGACAAGGCGGAGATCATCCGCCGCATCAAGGCGTCCGTCAGTCACCCCACCTTCGTCTTGGAGGGGACCTGCGGCGACGACCTGCCCCTGGCCGTGGAGACCATCCGGGAGCTTTGGGAGCGGGTGTAAGACCCACAAGCAACAGGAAATCATTGAAATAACCATATATACAGGAGGAAGCATATGAACATCAATTTTGACGTGCGTTACGCCAATCACCCGGAGGATTCCAAGCACTACACCACGCAGGAGCTGCGCCGGCACTATCACATCTCCCACATCTTTGAGCCGGACTCCATCAACCTGACCTACTCCCACCAGGACAGGATCATCGCCGGCGGCATCATGCCGGTGGAGGAGGAGCTGGTACTTGGCTCCTTTAAGGAGCTGGCGGCCCCCTACTTCCTGGAGCGCCGGGAGCTGGGCGCCATCAACATCGGCGGCCCCGGGGTCATGGTGCTGGACGGCACGGAATACCGCGTGGGCGCCAAGGACGGCATCTATGTGGGCATGGGCACCAAGGAGCTGGTCTTTAAGAGCGAGGACAAGGCCAACCCCGCCAAGTTCTATGTGAATTCCAGCCCCGCCCACCGCACCTGCCCCACCGTCCTCATCCCGATGGAGAAGGCCCGCTACAACCACCTGGGCAGCCAGGAAACGGTGAATGAGCGCATCCTGCGCCAGTACATCCACCCCGCCGTGTGCGAGAGCTGCCAGCTGAGCATGGGCATGACCGCCCTCCTGCCGGGCAACGTGTGGAACACCATGCCCAGTCACACCCACGAGCGGCGCATGGAGGTGTACATGTACTTCGAGGTGGCCCCGGATCAGTGCGTCTTCCACATGATGGGCCAGCCCCAGGAGACCCGCCACCTGGTGATGCACAATGAGGAGGCCGTCATCTCCCCCAGCTGGTCGATCCACTCCGGCGTGGGCACCGCCAACTACACCTTTATCTGGGGCATGTGCGGCGAGAATCAGGACTTTGACGACATGGACGGGATCCCCACCCAGAATCTGAAATAATTGTTTTGCAAGAACGCTTGGAGGATTTTATATGAACACCATTGAACGCTATGTGGAGCGCGTTATGGCGGACTCCACCCCCAGCACGCCCCTTTGGAACATCGAGAAGATCAAGGAGGGGAAGATCAACGGCTGGAACTATATCGACGGCTGCATGATGATCTCCCTGCTCAACCTGTACAACATCACCGGGGAGAAGCGGTATTTTGACTTCGTGGACAACTTCATCGACTTCTATGTCCACGACGACGGCACCCTGCTGGGCTACAGCGAGGAGGATTACAACCTGGACAACATCTGCGAGGGGCGGGTACTCTTTGACCTGTACGCCGCTACCGGCAAGGAGAAGTACAGGAAGGCCATTGAGATCCTCCACGGACAGCTGCTCCGCCAGCCCCGCACCCACGAGGGGAATTTCTGGCACAAGGCCATCTACCCCAACCAGGTGTGGCTGGACGGGCTGTATATGGCTCAGGTCTTTTACACCCGCTACACCACGGAGTTTGAAAACTGCGCGGGGTATGAGGATATCCTCCGGCAGTTCCGCACCGTGCATGAGAAGATGCTGGATCCCGACACGGGCCTTTACCGGCACGGCTATGACGCCAGCGGCAAGGCCTTCTGGGCGGGGGAGGACGGTAAGTCCAAGAACCCCTGGCTCCGGTCCCTGGGCTGGTACGCCGCGGCGCTGGTGGATGTGATCAGCTACCTGGCCCCCGGCCACGACGACTTTAAGAACGAGATGATCGCCATCGCCCGGGAGCTGGCCCAGAATCTCATCCCCTATATCGACACCAACACCGGGATGCTCTACCAGGTGCCCAATCAGGTGGGCCGGGAGGGGAATTACCCGGAGACCTCCGGCAGCGCGATGGTGGCCTACTTCTTCCTGAAGGGCGCACGTCTGGGGATCTTGGAGTACGGCTGCTGCCCCAGGGGCGAGGCCATCTTCCGCTCCATCTGCGACCGGTATCTCACCGAGCGGGACGGCAAGCTGAATCTGGGCGGCATCTGCCTGGTGGCCGGCCTTGGCCCGGAGAATAACCGCCGCCGGGACGGCTCCTACGAGTATTATATCTCCGAGCCCATCGTGGAGAACGACGCCAAGGGTGTGGCGCCCTTCCTCATGTGCTACACGGAGCATCTGCTCAGCCGGGAGCTGGACGAGGAGTAAAGTTACTGGCGAAAAAGGCGTGAGGGGTTCTCTGACGAGAACCCCTCAGCCTTTTCCTGCCAAAAGAGATGCGTGCGGGAATATGCCCATGAATTCTGCGGAATTCACGGGCATATTCCCTGCTGCCGCGCTGTGCGCACGGCCCGGAGGGCCGCACACTTGCGCGGCAAGAGGGATTTTTTCCAAGGCACATGTCCTTGGAAAAAATATTGAATGAGGGGGCGGGTCGGGGCGTTCTCCGTTGACCGGGGGCTTTCACCCGGCGTTACCGGGGCCCCACGCAATCGTGATTGCGTGGGGAGAGGAGGAGCGAAGTCTGCGAGTGAGCCGTCACGCTTGCGTGACGGGGAGCTATCGCGACTTCCGCGACGACGAAGGTGGGACAGCGGGGACGGTTTCTTTGTACCACCAGTGCGCACACTGGTGTGACCAAGGAACCGTCCCCGTGTAACACCGGCTGCCGGGGATGCACAACGCCGCCCTTCTCCGTTTTTTCCAACTGTGACTCTTGACAACCGCGGGAATTGCGGGTACAATAAAGGACGTTCCACGCCCTTGTAGCTCAGCAGGATAGAGCGTTCGCCTCCTAAGAAACAGCCTGGCCGCTTCCCGGAAAGCTCCGAACCCACAAAAAATCGAATATGCCCTTGTAGCTCAGCAGGATAGAGCGTTCGCCTCCTAAGCGAAAGGCCACGCGTTCGAATCGCGTCAAGGGTGCCACCGAAAAACACCGATTTTTGCCCCTGTTTTCGTCAGAAAGCACACAAAAACCGGTGTTTTTTTGTTTGCCCTGACGAAAATCGTCCTTTGTGCAAACACGGCTTTTTTCGTACACCAAGCTATATGCCGCTTTGCACTTCAATTAGCAAAAGTAGTCCGCCTCAGATGAGGATTGTGCAGGTTCAAGGTATGTCACCCTTGCCAGGAGAACCCAACATTTTACTTTCTGCTAATCAAATTAGCAGGAATGGGGGATTTTTCGGCCCGAAAAGGGGCCTCCAGCTAATTTAAGGTTTAGAACCCTCAAAAAACTGCTAATTTCCCAGGCGGATGACGCCAGTACAAACAATTTCAACAGTGCATATGACATATTCAGCCGGTCCGAACAGGGCCGGCTTTTTGTATTTCAAGGAGGTTTTCAAAATGGTAAAAATCAAAGTCAGATTCCCCGAATCCAAGAAGAAGCAACGCAAGATCGCGGACGAGGTGCGGCATACGGCCTACGAGTGCGCGGAGGAGCTTTGGGAGGCCATGCTGGACGTGATGGATGTCCGCACCGCCCGGTGCTTCGAGAGCGCGCTGTTGCGGCTCCTTGACCGTGGCGACTGCGACGATGTGGACGACGCCGTTGGTATGATTCGGGGCCTCTATGCCCTCTGCGACATGGCTGTCCCCGGCAAAGTCGAGGAATACAAGGCCCGCCCCACGCTTCTCAGGATGTTCGTGGACGAGTTTATGACCGAGACGAACGAGTACCTCTATGACCGTGGCGCGTCCGAACTGTATTTTGAGATCGACGATCAGAGCTGACCCGTGGGCCGGCGGCCCACATACATATTCGCCTCGCCGTAAGGCGGTATTTTATGAGGAAGGAGGAAAAAACATGGACAACAAGTGTAAAGTCATTGCCGTCACCAACCAAAAGGGCGGCGTTGGCAAGACGACAACCACGCTAAATCTCGGCGTGGGCCTCGCGCAGAAGGGCTATAAAGTCCTCCTGGTGGACGCCGATCCCCAAGCCAGCCTCACGGTGAGCATGGGTATCAAACGGCCCGATGAGCTGGATAACACCCTTGCCGACGTGATGCAGACGATTGTGGACGTGGGAGATTTCAAGTCTCTGGACGTGGGGATCATCAAAAACCTTGAGGGCGTGGACCTGATGCCAGCCAACATCGACCTTGCCGGTCTGGAGGTGCGGCTTATGACGGCCTTCTGCCGGGAGTACACCATGAAAAGCTGGCTGGGTGCGGTCAAGAGGAAGTACGAATATGATTACGTCCTCATTGACTGTATGCCGTCCCTCAATGTTCTCACCGTCAACGCCCTCGCCGCCGCAAACAGCGTCATTATCCCCTGTCAGGCAAGCTACCTCTCCACCAAGGGCCTGCAACAGCTCATGGGCTCCGTTGCCAAGGTACGTCGGAACATCAACCCCGGCCTGAAAATCGACGGGATACTGCTGACGATGGTGGACAACAGGACAAACAACGCCAAAAACATCATCTCGTCTCTGCGGGAGATCGGCGGCGGCCTGCGGGTGCTGGACACGGAGATACCGTTCTCCGTCCGGGCGGCGGAGTGCAGTGTGGAGGGTAAGAGCATCTTTGCCCACGACGGCAAGGGCAAGGTTGCGGCGGCATACACCGCGCTGGTGGAGGAGGTGATGAAGCTTGAAAAAGAACGGGATAGACCTGGGACTGAGAGAGGCATTTGACGACCTGTTCTCCACTCAGGAGGATCGGGACAAGGCAAAACGCACATTCCTCCGGGATATTCCCGTCACGGAAATCGCTGACTTTCCCGACCACCCCTTCAAGGTGCGCATGGACGAGGACATGGAAAATCTCGTGGAGAGCGTCAAAGAGCGCGGTGTCCTCAGTCCCGTGCTTGTGCGTCCCTTGGAGGACGGCTCCTATCAGATGGTGTCCGGCCACCGCAGGAAACGGGCAAGCGAGCTGGCGGGGCTTGAGACTGTCCCGTGTATCGTGCGGGAGCTGACCGATGACGAATCCACCATTCTCATGGTGGATTCCAACCTCCAAAGGGAGAAGGTACTTCCGTCAGAACGCGCCCACGCTTACAAGATGAAGCTGGAGGCCATGAAAAGGCAAGGAGAGAGGACGGATTTGACTTCTCCACCACTGGTGGAGAAGTTATCAGGGAAATCTGCGCTAACATCCACGCGAATAGGTAAAGCTACGGGTGATAGCTATGAGCAAGTACGCCGGTATATTCGTCTTACCAACCTTATCCCGCCGCTCCTTGACCTTGTGGACGAGGGAAAAATCGCTTTCCGTCCCGCCGTGGAGCTTTCTTATCTCACGGAGAGCGAGCAATCGTCTCTGGCGGAGAACATATCCTACGACGAGGCCACGCCTTCACTGGCGCAGGCAATCAAAATGAAGGACTTCTCAAGGGAAGGCCGTCTCAACCCCGACGTTATACTGTCCATCATGTCGGAGGAAAAGCCCAACCAGCGGGAAAAGTACAGTTTTCAGGCGGACAGGCTGAGACAGTATATCCCCGTTGGCCTGTCACCACAGCAGAGGGAGGATTATGTCGTGAAAGCACTGGACTACTACAAGCGGGTCCGTGAACGTCAGCGTGCGCAGAATGAGGCGCGGTAGCGACGCCTGGGGGGAAGTGGGCCTTTTGCCGACCGGCAGAAAAGGCACTTGCCTCGCCCCCTCTCACACTCTCCCCCCGTTACCGGCTGAAAGGGCAGGAGATAACCTGCTGAAAAGAAAGCGTAGACTTTTTCTCAGCGGGTAACACTCCGGGAGGTGAGCGGAATGAAGTAACCACGGAAAACCAAACAGGAGCGGAGTTTGACCCCACGGGAGCGTGGGGATTTTTTATGCTCAAAAATAAAGGAACGGAGGAAAAAACAATGAAGTGGAAAACCGCAAAAAAGGCGATGATGCTGTTGTGCGTCTTTACCCTTGTTTTCAGCCTGTCCACAGTGGCCTTCGCCGAGGGGCCGGATACGCCGGACGAACCGCCTGACACGCCGAAAATCAAGGTGTTCTATCCCACCGCCGTCACTACCAGCGAGGATAAGACGGAGATAAGAAAGATGTACGATTTGGACCCGGAGGACGACCCAGCCGGCATCCCGCGTTCGGACTTTGAGCAGGACGGCTTCTCCTACACCCTGGTGGACCTTTTGAAGCAGGAGCTTCCCGAAAATGAGAGCCGCCAGCACATCGAAACTGTCACCGTGGACAGTAAAAGCAAGGATATGGCCACCGTCCTCGGATTGCTCCCGCAGACAAAGGAGTTCATCACGGAGGACGGCTTTATCGGGGTTTTGGAGCTGAGTCTGGAGTCCATCAACGTGGAGGTTGCCGGGTACAGCAAGTCCTCGAAGTCCCTGTCCGTCACCCGGAGCTATCCGGGCCTTACCGACCAGGACCTCTCCTACATCCCCAAGTCCATAGAGGATAACGGCAGCACCCTGACGCTCAATTCGGTCAACTGGACAGAGGACGCCTCCGGGCATTTCACCGCAACGGCCACCTACACCGGCTCCAAGACCACAAGCTCCGTCAAGGGCTACACGGTCACGGCAGATTACATCGGTACGGTGAGTAAAATAAACCTCCACCGTATCCGCTATGTGGCTATCTTCCACGGTGAGCAGATCGTGGAGATCACGCCGGTGAAGCCGGAGATACCGGAGGAATCCATGCACCCCAACAACCCGAACGCCTCCGATGAGCCTGACGATCCTGATGGGACGGGTAGTTCAGGCACGCCCGTGGGTACGGTGGACCCGGATGTTCCCGATGTGCCGGACATTTCCGACGACACCACACCCTCCGGGGCAACGGAACCGACCACACCGTCC
This sequence comes from uncultured Oscillospiraceae bacterium, assembly GCA_947599875.1. Classification (GTDB taxonomy): domain Bacteria; phylum Bacillota; class Clostridia; order Oscillospirales; family Oscillospiraceae; genus RUG626. Next base: position 34,737 of record CANQFV010000015.1, on the reverse strand, counting down.
GAGCCGGACGCTAAAGGAGAAAGCCCCCTGGTGCCTATTATTATCATTGTTGTGGTGATCCTGGTAGTCGGAGGCATCCTGTTCATCAGGTGGAAGAAAGGAAGGTATAACTGATGAAAAAGATAATCACTATGCTTACAACTCTGTGTACGGTCGTGGCGCTGGCCGTTCCCGCCTTTGCGCTGGAATATGATATTGACGGCCCCGGCTGCGAGTACGGTGAGGACACGTCCATTGAGATCGTTTACACCAACGAGCCGGATATGAACGTGGACGCGAGTAAGAACGCCGCTCTTGTCCCTCCCTCCTTTGGGAGCGCCAGCGCGTACACCCTGAACACGGGTTATCCCCTGACCCCGAATCTCGCCCCCGGATATATGACCAACAGCGGGGCGATGGTCAACGGGAGCAGTGCCAATGTCGTCCCTCCCGCCATAAGTGGAGGCGCGACCTCCGGCAGTACCTCAAACACCGTGACTGGAAATACCCGCTCTTACACCGGGGCCGGTTTTACCGAGGTGACGAGCAGCCTCAAGTATTCGGACGGCTCCCTGGGGACGCTGACCATTCCCGCCATTGGCGTGAACACGAAAATCTATGAGGGGACCAGCACAGCGTCCATGGCAAAAGGGGCCGCCCACTTCTCGGATACGAGTATTTGGGATGGCAACGTGTGCTTGGCGGCGCACAACAGAGGCACCAACGCGATCTTCGGAAAGATTCACACATTGACAGCCGGAGATACCATCACCCTCACCACCAAGCTGGGTACAAGGACTTACGCCGTTGTGAGTATCGAAAAGGTGCAGGAAACAGATACAAGCGGCACGGCGGCAACGCCCAATAATCAAATTACCCTCTACACCTGCGTGATGAACGAGCGGCCCTACCGCTGGTGCGTCACCGCAATCGAAATCTCATAACTTTGACAACCCTCCTGATGGGCTGTATAATATAGCCATAAAACATATTAAGGAGGGTACACCGATGAAAAAAGGAACCATTCTTTACGGAATTGTCTGCTTTGCCCTTGGCGCGGCCATCTGTGGCGGGACTGCCGCTTACGCCGCCGGGGTGATGGCGGAGAGAAGCACGAACACGTTCTATGTGGACGGCGAGCAGGTGGAGCTGCCGGCATACCTCATTGGCGGGAGCAATTACGTCATGCTCCGGGACGTGGGGCAGGTAGTGGGCTTCAATGTCTATTGGAACGAGGAGGAGCGGACCGTACAGATCGAGTCGGACAGGCCCTACACCGGCGTGGCGCCGGAGGAGCAGGTCATTGACGATGCCAGCATCGCCAATCCCGCCATCTTCACCGACGCTTACACCCGCGAGGCATTCAACGCCATCCGGCAGGCCATCGTCACTGGCAGGGACTCCACGCCCATCCCCATGTCCCCGGAAACCCGCGATGCCATGAGGTCGGTCATAACCGAGATTGGCGATTGGACGGTATATCATCTGGAATCGGACGGCAATGGAAATTACCACTTCACCTCCATCCACCCGACAGCATATGAGGCGGCGGCGAAATACTGTGAACCGTTCATAAGCTCCCTGTCAGGGCTCACGGACAAGGAGAAGGTCCGTCAGATCGCCTTCTATGTCTGCGACCGGCTGACGTACAAGGCTGGAGTGTCACCCACACCCAGCACGGTCCTTGTGTCGGACAGCGTGAAGTCCGGCAACTGCATGGCCTACGCCTTTAACTTCCAGTTCCTCTGCGACATGGCCGGCATCCCCTGCGTGTATGTCCAAAGCAGTACCCATCAATGGAACGAGGTCTATGTGGACGGCCAATGGTGGAGCGTGGACGTGAGCGGAGTGGACGTGGGAAATGATCCCTCCGTGCGGCCATACCAAGCTGTTCTGTATGACCCCTCGGAGATGCAGGGCTCCACGTACAAGATAGAGGACGGGGACCGCATCACATTCGCAAAAGAGATCCTCGTCCCCGGCTCAACTAAATAACCATACAATATAATCCGTCAAACGGCGTTGGAGAAATCCGACGCCGTTTTTTATGCAAAACTTTGAAAGGAGAAATTATGGAAAAAACACGGAAAGTGAAAAGATTTCTTGCGTTGGCCCTCGCCGTGGTCATGGTCGTGGGCCTGATGCCCCACGGGGCCAACGCCCAGACCATCGCGGACGGGAGCAAGACCTGCACCGTGAAAGCGGTGGACCGCAATCACTTCCTTACCACCGACAAGGGTACGCGCCTGGGCGCTTCCTACGCCGAGTACACCACCAATGACGGCCTCACAGGGCCCGCCTATTGCATCGACCACGGCCTCAAGTACAGCTCCGGGAATCTGGAGATTCGCGGAGTTTACGATGCCAACCCCGAAACGGCGGCGGCCTTTGCGCAAAGCTATCCCCAGCACAGTCTCGAAACCTTCCTTGGGCGCTACCCCAAGGAGTCCTTATTGAAGGGACTCACCGAGGAGGAATACGCCTACGCCACCCAGCTTGCCATATGGGCCACCCTGGGGCAGCTTGCCGTAGAAGGTACGAAGTACACCAATGGTCGGGAAACTGTCCCGCAGCCGGTGGGCGATGAGCAGCAGATCAGGGTGTTCAGGACCTTGCAGCTCATCTGTGAGTCAGCGAATTGGAGCGGTGTTCCCAAAACCGGAATGATCGTCCGTGCCGAGGAGGAGTCGCTGGGTGCAAATGTGGCCCTGCCCTCCAATATGACGCTCGAAAAAGCCGCCGAATCCGGGCAGTATGGCATCAAAAAGGAAACCATCGGCGGCAAGGAATACTACACGCGCGAGTTCACCTTCGCCTCCGCCACCTCCACCTACTACTCCGGGTACAACATTGAGCTGTGGGCCGAGGGAGCGCCCGAAGGGACCATCTTCGCCTCTCTGGATAACGTGGAGCTGGGCAAGGGCAATTACGGCGGAAAATCCACATGGGTCCTGCCCACGGACGTGAGATATTACGACCTTATGGGCAACGGCTTTGAGTATTCCAACCGAGCTAAGCTGTGCATCCCGGTGGAGGCCGCGAAGAACAGCGGCGAGATCACCGTTTGCTGCGTCGCATACGTCATGCAGTACCAGATCTATCTGGCCTACAACAAAAACTCCACCCAGCAGAGCTACATCATTGCCGACCCCTCCAAGGGCAATCTGACCGCCAAGGGCAGTCTCAGCTGGGGCGGCGAGGAAACTGAAAAGGGCTCCCTGCGTGTCACCAAGACGGATGAGGCGGGCCAGCCGCTGGCCGGGGCGAAGTTTATCCTCTCCGGCTCCGATGGCAGCTCCAAGACCGGTGAAACAAATGAGAACGGCGTTATCCTTTGGGAGTTGCTTGACCCCAATGTGGAATACACCCTGACCGAGACGCAGGCCCCCGCAGGATATATGGTCGTGGAGCCGCAAAAGGTCACGGTGATTGCCAACCAGATCACAGATGTTACCGTTCAGGACCCGCTGGGGCCGAAGCTGACTGTGAAAAAGGTGGATGCCCAAACCGGCTACTCCCTTCGGGATGCCGTCATTGCCTTTGAACAGATCGACGGGGACTATTACACCACCGCTACAACGGATCAGGCGGGGTCCATTGTGATGGACGTTGAAACCCTGCCCCTTGGCAGTTACAAGGTCTATGAGGTGACGGCTCCGGAGGGTTACGAGCTGAACTCCACTCCGCAGACCGTGAATTGGGACGGAACCCAAGACATCACCCTCACCTTCAACAACGTCCGAAAGCCCACCATTGAGATATACAAGTGCGATGAGAACAATCTGAGGAGCCTCCCCGATGCTACCTTCGAGGTCTACCGCAACGGCCAGCTTGTCACCACCGTCACCACCAACGACAACGGCCTCGCCTACGTCCCCGGCGTGACGACGGGATATTACACCATCAAGGAAGTGGCCGCGCCGGAGGGGTATGTGGCGGACGGACGGGAGTACGGCGTCTATGTGGATAACTACGACCCCGCCACCACAGACGACCCCCGCATCACCGTCACCAACGCCGAGAAGCCGTCGCTCACCATCCTGAAGTACGACGCTCAGACGATGAAGCCCGTGCCGGACGTGACCTTTGAGGTCTACCACGACGGGCAGCTCCTGGGCTCCTACACCACCGATGCCAGCGGCAAAATCGAGCTTTCCAGTCTTGACCCCGGCACGTATCTTGTGAAGGAGATCGCGGCCAAGGGGTATGTGGTCAACTCCACGCCCCAGGAGATAGAGATCGAGGCCGGGAGCGGCAGGCACACCCTGACCTTCCTCAACCTTGTAAAACCCGGCATCCACCTTGTCAAGCTGGACAGCCAGACCATGCAGCCCCTGGCCGGGGCAAAGTTCCGCATTTCCAAGATCGGCGGGGACTTCTCCAAGGAGTACACCACAGATGCCAGCGGGGAGATCGACCTGTCCGAGCTTGACCCCTGCGCTTATGAGGTGGTGGAGATCTCCGCCCCGGACGGGTATCTCATTGACGAGGCCAGACGTGTCATAGAGCTTGTTGCCGGCGAAAACGCGGAGTTCGTGTTTACCGACACCAAGCGGCCCGTCCTCATTCTGGAGAAGTATGATGCCCACGACGGGAAGCCCCTTGCAGGCGCCACCTTCAGGATCGCTCCCATCAATGACCCGGACCATTATATAGATAAGGTCACGGATGCCCAGGGGCGCATCACGCTGGAGGGGCTGGAGGCTGGTATGTACTCCGTTCAGGAGCTGAACGCCCCGGAGGGGTACGTCCTCGATTCCACCGAGCATCACGTCAAGCTCTACCCCGGCGAGACTTCCACGCTCATCGTGGTGAACGAGAAGCGTCCCGCCCTGCGGATCGTCAAGTACGACGCACAGACAAAGAAGCCTCTCCCGGACACCACCTTTGAGGTCTACCGGGATTCCGAGCTGATCGGCACCTACACCACCGACGCCAACGGAGAAATTCTGCTCTATGACCTGACACCCGGCACTTATCTTGTGAAAGAGGTTGCCGCGCCGGACACCCATGTGCTGAACAGCACCCCGCAGGAAATCGAGCTTGCAGCCGGTCAAACTGGCACGTTGATTTTTTTGAACTATGTAAAACCCGGCATCTACCTCGTTAAGCTGGACAGCCAGACCTTCAAACCGCTGGCAAACGCCAAGTTCCGTATCACCCAGGTGGGCGGGGATTTCTCTCAGGAGTACACCACCGACGCCAATGGTGAGATAGACCTCTCCGGCCTTGAACCCGGCTCATACACCGTGGAGGAGCTGGCCGCCCCGGACGGGTATCTCATTGACGATGCACAGCGGATCATCAAGATCGAGGGCGGTGAGTACGCGCAGTTTGTATTCACAAACACCCGCAAGCCCACCTTCCGCCTTGTGAAACTGGACAGTCTCACGGGCAAGCGGCTTCCCGGCGCGACCTTCCGCATCGCCAAGGTTGCGGAAGGCACACACTATCTCGACCGTATTACGGACACCAACGGCGAGATCGTCATTGACGACTTGGAGCCGGGCATTTACTCCGTCTTGGAGATGACCGCCCCGGAGGGGTATGTCCGCAATCCCCTTGAATACCATGTTGAGCTTGTCCCCGGCAGGCAGGCGCAGTTGGTTGTCAGCAACGCCCAGAAGCCCAACCTCATCATCGTCAAACGCGACGCCGACACCGGCGAGCCCGTACCCGGAACCGTCTTTGAGGTCCGGGCGGCAGACGGTCACAGTGTGGATGAGGTCAAGACGGACAAGGACGGCAGGGCGGTCCTTGAAAACCTTCTCCCCGGCGTCTATGAGATCACCGAGAAGTACGTCCCGTCACCTTACCTCATGGACGCGGATAGCCAGCTTGTGACGCTGTACTCCAATAGGGACCATACCGTCTACTTCGAGAACCACAAGAAGCCCACCCTCACGGTCAACAAAATTGACAGCGTGACTGGCAGCCCCATTGAGGGAGCAAAGTTCGAGGTTTGGTACGGCAGTAACAGCACGACCACGGGGGAGCTTAACGACCTTGGGACATTCTACTCAGATTCCAACGGGCAGTTCTTCGTGGACGAGCTGAGAGACGGCTGGTACAGAGTGACGGAGCTGGAGCCCGCCGCGGGCTACACGATGAAGGAACCCTTTACGCAGGAGTTCTACATCAGAGGCGGCGAGAGCAAGACCGTCACCTTCGAGAACACCCCCAAGAACGCGATTGTAGTTGAGAAGTATGACAGCGTCACCGGCGAGGCCCTTGCAGGCTGCACCTTCCAGCTCCGCTATCTTGGCGGCACCTCCGGCACTGGCGGCACGGTCATTGGCTCCAAGGTCACGGGCAAGAACGGCGTAGCCATGTGGACGGGACTCAACCCCGGCACCTACATCGTGGAGGAGATCGATCCGGCTGATGGGTACAACATCATCCAGTCCTCCGAGACGATCCTGCTGGCGGACAACGGGGAGCAGAGTGTCGTCACGGTCCGCTTCCTCAACTCCCCTGACGGGATGCTGCTCGTCAGAAAGGTGTGCTCCGTCAATCCTTCCGTCACCCTCCCCGGCGCGGAGTTCAAAATCACCTACGCGGACGGGACGCTCATCGGGGACAGCAACGGCCTCTTTACCACAGACGAGAAGGGCGAGATACGCTTGACCGGTCTGAAGCCCGGAAAGAGTGTGATCGTCACCGAGACGAGAGCTCCCGCGGGCTTCATTATCGACAGCCAGAGCCAGACGGCGCAAATTAAGGAGGGCAGAGTTGTAAGCCTGACCTTCCGCAATCAGCCCAAGGGCGCAATCGTCGTCAAGAAGGTGGACAGCGCCACCGGCAAGCCCCTTTCCGGCGCGGAATTCAGGATCACCACCTCCGCCGGCTGTGAGGTCGGGCTGAACGGCGTTATTGGCACAAGCACTCTGACGCAGAACGGCATCTTTACAACCGGTTCCAACGGGGAAATAAAGGTCAGCAATCTTGCCCCCGGCACCTACGTCCTCACCGAGCTGAAGGCCCCTGACGGGTACGTTATGGACGCGGCCTCCACAAACGTGGTCATTGGTAACGGCGGGGATACGCAAATCGTCACCGTCAAGAATTCCAAGGCCGGTACGCTCATTGTGGACAAGCGGGACTCCCGAACCGGAAAGCCCTTGGAGGGCGTACAGTTCAGGATAACCACCGCGTCCGGCGAGTTTGTGCCCGATGAAAACGGCAGGCTCAGCAGCAACGGGATTTACTTTACCAACAAGGACGGCCAAATTGTCCTCCACGGTGTGGTGGGTACGCTGGTGGTCACTGAAACGGTGGCGCTCCCCGGCTACACCATGGACAACCGGCCCCAGACCGTGGTAGTCGATCCCAACGACACGCAGACGTTGTATTTCACGAACACGCCGTCCACGACTTTGGTCATTGAGAAGTACATCGAGGGGACCACGACGCCCCTCAAGGGCGTCACCTTCCTCGTGACGGATTCCTCCGGCGCAGTGGTAGGCAAATCCAATGGCGAGTACATCACCGATGAAAACGGTAGGATCGTCATAGAGGACCTGACCCCCGGCACCACCGTCGTGGCAAAAGAGATCAAAACACTGGACGGCTTTGTGCTGGACACCACCCCCAAGTCCATTCTCATCAAGGAGGGCGAGGTCCAGACACTCCGCTTCTACAACAAGGCCAAGGGGACGCTGGTGATCCAGAAGAAGGACTCCGTGACAGGGGCGCTTCTCTCCGGGGCAAAGTTCCAGCTGACCTACGCGGACGGCAGCTTCGTGGACTATGACAACGGCCATATGTCCAGCAAGGGAATATACGTCACCGATGAGAACGGCGAGATTCGCGTCTACGGCGTGGTGGGGACCATCGTGGCAAAAGAGCTGGAGGCGGCTCCCGGCTATGTCATTGACCCTAAGACGCAGACCGTCACCGTCAACGCGGAGGACACTCAGACGCTGGTGTTCCGTAACGAGCCGCTGGTTTCCCTCACCATCACAAAGCTGGATTCCGTCACCGGGAAGCCCGTTTCCGGCGCGGAGTTTACCGTGAGAGACAGCTACGGCAACCTGCTGGGAAAGTACGTTACCGGCAAGGACGGTACGGTGACTGTCACCGGTCTCATCCCCGGCACTACCCTCATCGTGCATGAGAGCGGCGTCCCCAAAGGGTACGTCCTGGACCCCACGCCCAAGGTCATTACTGTCAGGAGCGGCTCCAACAGCGTGAGCACCGGAGCCGGGAATGATCTCGTCTTTGAAAACGACCCCACGGTGTCGCTTGTCATTGAGAAATACATTGATGGCACGACCACGCCTTTGCAGGGCGTCACCTTCCTGGTGACGGATTCTTCTGGCAAGGTCATTGGCGGCTCCAACGGTGAGTACATCACCGACGAATTTGGGCGCATCGTTATCCGGGATTTGGAACCCGGCTCCACTGTCGTGGCGCGGGAGGTCAAGACCGTGGACGGCTATGTGCTGGACACCACGCCCAAAACCATTGAGATCAAGGCTGGAGAGGCTCAGACACTCCGCTTCTATAACAAGGCCGAGGGAACGCTCATAGTCCAGAAGAAGGACAAGCAAACGGGAGAACCCCTTGCCGGCGTGGAGTTTGAGATCACCTATTCCGATGGCAGTTTCGTGGACGCGGACTACGGTCACCTGTCCAGCAAGGGCCTCTACAAAACCGACGCTAACGGGGAAATTCGCATCCCCGGCGTGGTGGGTACGGTGGTAGTCACCGAGACAAAGCCCCTCGAAGGCTACGTCATGGACGAGGGGACCCGGAGCCAGACCGTGGTGGTCAACCCCGGAGATACGCAGACCATCGTGGTCTACAACACTAAGGTTGGCGGCCTTACCATCATCAAGAAGGACGCTGAGACAGGCACGAGAATAAAGGGTGTTCGCTTTGAAATCCGTAAGATGAACGGCGAGATCGTCGGCACGTACACCACGGATTCCAACGGCGTCATCTATCTGCCGGAGGCTGAAAAAGGGTGGTATGTGGTAACGGAGCTTGCCGCCGCCGATGGCTATAAGCTGGACGACACGCCCCACCGCATCGAGGTGAAGGACGGTCAGACCGCCACACTGGAGATCACCAACAGAAAATCCGCCAGCGCACTCATCCACAAGGTAGACAGCGTGACCGGCAAGGGCATCTATGGCGTCACTTTCCTTTTGAGCGACGCCAAGGGCAATCCTGTCGGCACCTACCAGAGCGACAACAACGGCTATGTCTACATTGATAAAGAGCTGGCGGACGGAAAATACACCATCCGGGAGATTGAGTGCGCCGAGGGGTACATTCTTGACACACAACCTAAAACCGTATACATCGAGTACGGCAGTTGTGCGACTATCACCTGGAAGAACACCCCCGTCACCGGCCAGATCCAGATAACCAAGACCAGCGCGGACTACAACTCCATGAACGGCTGGCCCGCCGGAACACTCATACCCGGCACGGTATTTGAGATTTACAACTACCGTACCGGCAACCTGATGGATACCGTTGTCACCAACAAAAACGGCGTCGCTACCTCCAAGCCCCTGCCGCTGGGAAGATATAAAATCGTGGAATCCAAGGCGGCGGACTTCTACGCCTTGGACAAAACCCCGATTGAGGTGGAGATTGAACACTCCGGCCAGATCGTAAAAGTGGCCGTGAAGAACAAGAGCCTTTACACGAACGTGTCCATCCAAAAGGCCGGCTATGCCGAGGTCATGCCCGGTCAGAACATCCGCTACACCTTCTCCAACATCGGGAACAACTCCAGCACGTCCCTCACGTCCTTCTACTGGCGTGACATGATCCCCGTGGACGCGGTGAGGCTTGCCAAGGTGACTACCGGCACCTACAACGCCGTGGGCAACTATAAGGTGGTATACAAGACCAATACCAGCGGGGATAACTACCTCGTTCTCGCGGACAGCCTCGACACCCGCAGAAACTATGTGCTTGACGCCTCCCCCACGGCTTTGAGGCTGGCTTCCAATGAGTATGTGACCGAGGTCATGTTCGTGTTCGGAGTGGTCCCCGCCAACTTCCGTCAGGTGGAGGCTCCGAAAATTGACTGTACCGTTGGCTCCTGGGTCAAGAACGCAAGCCAGTTTGTGAACCAGGCAGACGCGGGCGGCGTCTACAACGGGCAGTGGATTCAGGCAGTGACCCGGTGGGTAACGAAAGTTTACGCGCCCACGCAGCCCCTCCCCCGTACCGGCTATTAAACCTTCAGCGGCTCGCTTCGGCGGGCCGCTTACATATTAAATATATTTTTGAAAGGACTGAGATCATATGGCAAAAGAGAGATTTGAACAAAGGCTTTTCCGCATCTTTGCTGAGGCCGGTTACTCCCCCGTCCGTATCCTGACTGTGACGCCGGAGGAGATGGTGGAGATACCGGGTATCACCGTTCCCAACATCCGCGCTGTCCTTTGCGTCCAGAACAAGGTGCTGGCGGAGCAGAACAATGTTCGGAAAGGAGAACTTGTAGCAGCGTTTCTGAAAATGGGTAACAAAGAAGGGAAGAAAGATGGTATTTGAGTACGGTGGGTATCACTTTGTCCCCGTGCGTCATTTTCAAAGGAGTGATGGTGATTTTGTTAGAATCAGCCGTAGACTTCGACGCGATCTCGCATTGGGCTTCTCAGATTCCAATTTCGACGGCAGGCAAAAATACCCCTATTCTCATTCAGGATTTTATTCTGCCTCACCGGACAAGGAATGTGACATCTTTCGTTGCATTGAGAATGGGCTGCTTTATGTTCCGTGCGAACATGAGTTGCAGCAATATGAGGTGACGATTCAAAGAGGGAAGGAGCGAGAGCATGAGCGATGATAAGCGCATGGTGGACGGCTATGAGGTCATCCACGCCATTTATATCGGGGACAAGGAGATTATCGTAGGCGACAGCCCTACGGCCCCGGCAGAAGAACGGTATCTGTGTGCGTACTGCCAGTATGTCGGCCCTTTTGAGCAGTATACCGAAGCTGTGGTGAGTGACGACTATGCCGAAATCATGCAGGAATTTGGAGAGCGGATAGCCAAGCAAGCGGAAAAGACCCGCATCGACCTGAACAAGCCGAAGATCCAGGGTATTGACAATGCTCCCCTCGGTCGGGCGGTCTGTGTGCCCATTTCTGAGGGCAATGACCTTCGCAACAAGATCGTCGTTATCAAGGCGGAGAATCTGCGGCGTGAGTACCAGACAGCCACCAACCAAATCATGCTTTGTATCGGTGGTTCGGGCGCATCGCCCTTTAGCCGGGGAACGTCCTGCCTTTGCGTGAACCTATATTCTGGTGAAACCAGCTACTTCAAGCGGTGGGACGTGCTGGGCACTCTGGACGAGGCGAAACTGCCGGATTGGGCCAAACGGGGCCTTGCAGAATACCGGCTGAAGCAAAAGGAAAAACGTGAACGCGGCGGTGAGGCGCGAGATGAACGGTGATACAGAACGATTCCACGCCGTTTCCCTCTCCGGGGGCAAGGACAGTACCGCCATGCTTCTTCTGATGATAGAGCGCGGGATGCCCATAGATACCGTCCTCACTGCGGACACCGGCATGGAGTTCCCGGAGATGTACGCGCACCTCGACAAGCTGGACGGCTACCTCTACGCTGAACGTGGAATACACCTGACGCGGCTTCGCCACCCGCATGGCTATGAGTGGCTTATGTTTGAGGAACCAAAGCAGAAAACCGCCTCCCTTGAAAACAGGCAGGCGCTTGGCGTGACGCCCTTCGGCAATGGTTGGCCCGGTGTGAAGGTGCGATGGTGTACCGGGGAACTCAAGACCCACCTGATTGCCAAGGAGGTCAACCGCTTGAAGGGCGAATACAACGCCATCAACTACGTCGGCATAGCGGCGGACGAGCCGTCACGGGTCAAGGACGACAAATACCCCCTCGTTGACTGGCATATCACAGAGCCGGAGGCGCTGAAGATTTGCTACGACCGGGGCTTTGATTGGGGCGGTCTCTATGAGATATACCACCGTTGCTCCTGCTGGTGCTGTCCTTTTCAACGCATAGCGGAGCTTCGGAGGTTACGCCATTACCACCCGGAGCTGTGGGCACGGCTTTTGGAGATGGACAGGCGGGCTGTTGCCCAATTTGGGGACAATCCGTTGGGCAGGTTCAAGGAAAACTGGACAGTGGAAGAATTGGAGGAACGATTTGCCGCGGAGGACCGGCAAATCGTTTTGTTTTATCCGTGGTGAAAGGAGGAAGGGCATACATGAAACAAGGTGTACCGAGAAGCTCCCCCTGGGGCAAGGTAGACCATTACAAAACACTGTGCGACGGCGCGTACAGCGTGAGTACCGCCAGCCACGGCGGTGTCATGGTGGCGGCGGACAGAGCCGGAAAGCTCCTGTCCGCAAAGGCAATGGAACATTGCTTTACGGAGCGCGGCTATGTCTGCTTTGAGGAAGATTGCGCCGCCACAGTTGCGCTTCGCGAGCTGATGGATCGTGGACTGTATGAGGCTCCCGTCAACGAATACTGGAAACCGGGAGAGTACGAGAAGGTCATCAACGACAGCATCCGGCGGTGGTATCCAGACTATTGGGCGGCGCGGGAGGCCGGAGAGACACGGGAACCGGCTGGTGAAGCCGGCATCAGGAAAAGTCCTTTGCCCGTTCTACCGGAGCGGTGTTTCGCTGTTGACCCTGAAACGGGAAAGATGGCGATTGTTACGAGAGGTGTTTCCGGCGTTTCCCTCACCGGAACCATGCCCATAGGAGCGACAATCCGAGAGGGTGTAGACAAGCTGAATGAGGTTCTGGGCGTTACTCCGGCTCAGGAGGCCGCCATGCTTGCCGGCGCGCTTCACGGCTGGGGCAAGCCGGAGGCTGACCCGAAAAACTATGACCGACTTGGGAAGGCCATAAAGCCCAAGAGCAAAGATGATTTTGAGAGGTAGGCGAACAAGATGGAAATGACGATAAGGACGATGACGCCGCAGGAGCGGCTCTACTGCTACTCTCAGAGCAGCCAGATTGCGGCACAGACCGCCTGCATCGGCTATCTCCGTGCGGATTTTGGAAGCAACGGCACGGGGTTTTGGTCCACCTGGAATGATGAGAACAAGGAAAGAAAAACGGATGATTTCAAGGCGGAGTTCGATGATGTTATCAATGCCCTCCGTTCCAATCAGGAATACGGTGAAATCTTGAAAGGACGTATCCCCATGTTCAACTACTGCCATGCTCACCCGGAGGCCGGCTTGGGCGATGACCGGCAGTTTGGCTTCCGGGCAGATACAGAGAAGTACGCCTTTCTGCTTCGGGTGAATCCCTATCCCAACGATTACAATCTTTACTGCTACTGCTACGAGCGCCGGTGGCTGGACCGCCATCTGGAGCAGGCGGCGAGGGGCATCCGTTTCATTGACCCTCATTATAAAGAACTGTTCCGTATCCCGGACGGAGACATGATCCGCATTATCCGAGAGGATGGTACTCATTTCGATAAGACTTGCCGGTATATTGACGACTGCCATCTGGAGGTGAACGGCACGGGGAGTGAGCTTTTCCACATCTGCCAATTCGCCGAGATCATGGAGCGAAACGGCGACACAGTGATACCCTTGCGTTCCTCCCTCCCGGACAAGTGCTACTGCGTCATTCCCGGTAGTGATGAGATCATCATCGCAAAGAAGGGAGAAAACGGCTACTATCGGACAGATAAGTATGGCCACGACCGTGAGAATGCTCTTAATATCGTCGCAGAACTCAATGAGTCGGGGGGCGTGACCCCGGCGCAGGCGGAGGCGATGCTGGCCGGCTCCATGTTCGGCTGGGGCTGTCCCGCGGCGGACCCAAAAAACTATGATGAGGACGGGAAACCCATTCCTCCCAAGCACAGAGATCGAGGTGACGCGCGGTGAGTGAGCAATTTGGGCTGTGGGGCCGGTTTGGGATCACGCTGGAAGTCAGCATAGAGGAAGCGGATAAGATCATCAATGACACCTATGGTGCCGGAAAAGATGTTCTGGCCAAGGTTTTCTCCGAGGGACGGGCCATGTTCGATGGTGACAGCTATATCCCCGGTATCGCCATCGAACAACTCAACCTTGACAGCGACTCTCAATTCCCCGATGATGATACTGAGTTGGACACCGGACAGTTGTACGGTAAGCGCGTCCGGCCTGTTCAAAAGAAACCGCCCGAAAGGGGGATCGAGAGGTGAGCGACGACAGACACGTTATCTGGAGTAACTATGCTCTCGACTACGACGACTGGCGTGTGGACCTGGAGGAACAGTACCCGGAGCTGACCGAGGAACAGCGCATAGAACTCATGTATGAAATAAACGGCGATTATTTGGAGGACGAGAGGACAAATCTCAACATCCAGCTTGGGAATCCCATCATCGTCATTGGCGACCTGGGCCTTTGGAATGGGCGGCGCATGGGTTACAAGGAGATCGACAGCGGCAATATCCGGGATTGCCTTTATTCCGGCAGGGACGACATCTACTCCACATGGTATGTGGACAAGCTGGGCGACCTCCGCTGTGACGCCGTTCACCATGACGGCACCAACTATTACCTCTACCGGGTCTGGAAAGACGGCGTGACGGATGCTCAGATGGATCTTCTGAGGGCAAAGCTGTACTGCGGCATCGCTACCCGTGCGGATATAACGAGAGTGACCCGTAGACTTGGCGATGATATTGCCCAGGTCTACGGGTTTTCCATTTCACGCCAGCGCCAGCCGGTGGGCGTTGAGAGATAAGAATTGAGGTGAGCCATGAATATTCGAGATAAATTAATGTTTCTGGAAAACGCAAACAGCAGAATCTACGCAATGGTTACACTTCTCGGCAAACCGATGATATACACCGAAGCGCGTCTTGACCGTGACACCGTGCCGGAGGGACTGTATATGTATGAACTCAGGTATAGCGAGGAACACATTGGCGAGCCGGTACAACTTGGAATGTCAATTCACGGTAACTACCTGGGCGCGGTGATTTCTGCCGAGCCGGTTGAATTGAGGGAGATCGAACACATAGACAATGCTACATTGAATATTGACCCGGAGAGGGATTGGCATTATGTAGGTGGACGTTTCTCCCTGAAGGAATACATGGCGGAGCATCCTCCGAAGGCTCAGAATGGCCAGGAAAAGGCCGGGAAGCAAAAGCCCCGTGACAGGGGCGACGACAGATAAAACATTAAAGGAGGGAGAGATCCCATGCCCAGCAAATATAACATGATCGTGGACTTGGCGGCGGCCACGACACGGGAGATCACGTCCGGCGCGGAGCCGTACATGAACTTCCTCACCACCGCCGCCTTCAATTTCAAATACCGCTATCAGGACCAGCTCCTTATCTACGCACAGAAGCCGGAAGCTACGGCCTGCGCGGAGATAGGCTTCTGGAACGCCTACGGAAGATGGGTGAACCGTGGTGCCCGTGGTATTGCCCTGCTGGTGGAGGGCAATTCCCGAAACCGGCTCCGGCACGTCTTTGATGTGTCAGATACCAACAGCGAGGCCGGACGGGAGGCCCCCATCTGGACCATGCAACCCCGCTATGAGGCGTCAGTCATTGAGGACCTGGAGAACAGCTACGGAGTGGATGGCGGCATGGATTTGCCGGACTGCCTCGTGGCAACGGCAAAAACCGTCGTTGAGGACAATTATTCGGACTACCTCACAGATTTGATGGAGGCCAGGGTCGGAAGCCTTTTTGAGAGCTTGGACAAGCAGAGCGCGGCGGAATGGTTCAAAACAATGCTGAGAAACAGCGTGGCGTTTATGCTGCTTACCCGTTGCGACATCAATGCTTGGGGGCGTTTTACGACGGATGATTTCTACGGTATCACCGCGTTCAACACTCCCGAAACCATGTCCATTCTCGGCGCGGCGACCAGCGATATTTCCGAGATGGTCCTTCGGGAGATCGCCTCCACTGTCCGCAGTCAGCAGAGAGAGGAACAAAAAAGAAATCGCACATTTGCAAACCGTGACGCCAGCGGTTATGATGGAGTCACAAATAAAAATAACGAAAGGGGTACACATCATGGAAGTGACTTACAGAACCGAAGGGGACTATCTTCTGCCCAACCTGACCGCGCCGGAGGCTCCGAAGGTCGGCAAATATGGGATGCTGCGGCGAGATTACCTGCGGAAACAGAGGAACGGCCTCTACACGGGGATGCTCCTCAGCGGGAAGCTGGAGAAACATCTCATGGAGGTGGACCGTCAGGCAACCGAAATGGTGGAGAGCCTGACCGCGAAGATGGCAAAAGACCAAGGCGTGACGGAGGAGCTGAAGGCCGCGGATCAGATGCGCTGGGTGGGCCTGATGAACAACATCCGGGCCTCGGCGGAGGAAGTGGCGATGAGGGAGCTGGTGTACGCTTAACTTCCCAGCCGGAAGAAGATAAGACGGCCCTGCCTGACCATTCGGAGGCCCGCCTGTGGGATCTCTATAACACGGTCAAGCAGGGCCATCCTGACGATATAGTGCTTTTCCAAGTCGGGGACTTCTTCGAAATGTTCGGCGAGGACGCAAAGCAGGCAGCCGAGTCCCTTGACCTGATCCTGTTCAGCCGGGACATTCCCAATGTGGGCCGCGTTCCCATGTGCGGTGTACCGGCACACTCTCTGGAACGATACTCTGAAAAGCTAAGAGCGAAGTACAATGTGACCTTTGTAGCCGTGGACGGCAAAACCGGGGAACGCGGGGTATATACCCTGCGGGCTTATGAGCAAAAAACTGAGGCTATCCAACCTGATGTTGACAGCCAGCTTACGCAGTATAAGGCGCAAGTGATCGCCGCCGTCGCGGAGGACACCGCCTACCGCAACGCCTGTGGCAACTCTGACCGGGAAAACGCGGGAATCGAGTGTAACGCCGCCGTCCGTCGTGCCGTTCTTAATTCCGGGGATATTCAGCTCATCAAGGTGTTCTCGGATGTGCCGAAGTTCCGTGAGCGTCTGCACCAGGAGGTTTTTGGCGAAACCTATCCCCAGCTTCATGAGCTGCTCCGTCCGCTTTCTCAGGACGATATAGACGCCGTTCTCCGTGAGTGGAACGGAAACTCCGTCAGCAGACAGCGTGTGGCGCAGTATATGGCCGGCCACGGCGGAGACGAGAATGCCGCCGAATGGCTTGCTCGCGAATATGGCAGCACGGGCGAAAACGACTTAATTGCTGTTCGTGTGGAAAGCCCCGAAGGAACACGGCTCCCCTGGGAGGACGTGAGAAGCCGTATCGCCCGACTTGTTCAGGAAGGTACGTTTCTCACTGAGAGTATCGATCCCGCGAGCTTCGAGCTGAGAGGTGTTGGCCCCACTGGATTGCAGTTCATGGGCTTTGACCCCACCCTGTCGGACACTCCGTTCTATGGGGATGTGGCGGAGAAAAATGAGCTTCTGCGTAACAGCGATGCCATGAAAGATCACTGGGAGGAAATCGCCGCATTTTTTACCGCCCATGAGGACAATACGGAGCGTGGCGATTTCATCAAGGCATTTTTTGACAACACCCTGATTGAGAGCTTCCTCTCCAACGGCCAGCGGGCTGGATACCGGGCGTGGGACAACGCCCTGATGATACACCGAGGGTCTTATATGGCCCCCCAAAAAAGTGCTGTTATGCTGTGGCATGAGGTAGCAACAACTATTGACGCTATGATAAAGCAGGGTCAGTGGTTGGACGCCGGAGAGAAATTGCTTCCTACCGAGGAAGAACAAAAGCAAGCCATAAAGAGGATGGGAAAAAAGCGCGACAGTCAGCAGCTCTCAATATTTGACATGGCCGACTCCGATGGTACTGTCACACCAGGCGAAGGCCCGTCATTGCTTGATGCCAACTTTGACCTCCCCCAACAAATCATAGACGAGGCGCTGTGCATCGGCTCCAACGAAGAAAACAGCCGTCTCATAATCTGCGCCTGGTTTATGAAGGACAAGCCCCTTGCAGAAAACGCAGACTTTCTCAGAGAGCATTATAGGGAAAACGGCGCGGGCTTCTATTTCGGCGACCGAAAATATTCTCTTTGGTATAACCGGGACGGTATCCGTATCGACGTAGGAGAATCCGCACAGAGTTACACGGCCACCGTCGTATCCTGGGAGAAAGCGGCAAAACGCATCCGGGAGCTTCTTGATTTGGGGCGATATATGCCGCAAAGTGAGCTTGACCGCGCGCCTGAGTATGAAAAGGACAGGCTCGCGGACAGTGTTTCGCTTATGTACCGCGGGATCGACGGCAATGATGCGGACGCGCACTTTAAAAGCATACGGCAGCTCAGTGAGCCCCAATTTGGTTTCCCGGAAGTGCGCGAGTTGATCCGGGCCATGTTGGATAAACCGGATTCTCTTCAGACCCTTATTGCCGAGTGTAATGACTTTTGCAACAGCTATAGCAGAGGACTTGTCTCATCTCACATTGGCGACAGTCCGAGAAGTATCCTGCAAAGGTTAGAGGATCTTCAGCTTGAACCGCATATCTTCACCGCCGCCGAGGGTTATAACCCTCAGCGGCGTTTCTTTATCTCCGGCGATGAACTGGATCGGGCGATCCGGGGCAGCACCGGCTACCGGCTGGACATATACTCTTTTTATTGCAACCACCCGGATCAGAAAGACCGCGAGAATTACCTGAAGAACTATCACGGTGAATACACCGGTAATTACGGTGGCAACGATAATCTCACTTATACAAGCAAGGGCTTTCAGTTCAGTCACGGTAGTATCTCAGAACCCTACGCGAAGGTGGAACTCAGTTGGAACAAGGTGGAGAAGCGCATCAGCGATATGATCGCCTCCGGCAAATTCATCTCCGAGAAAGATCGCGCCGCCATGCCCACCTATGAACGCCGCCAGCTTGCGGAGAATATTCAGGCTTTCTTCGACCTCGTTCCCCAAGACCAGCCGAAACCATATCCCTATGGTGCGCACTACTCGGAAGCAATCAGGGAGATCGAATCTCAGCTCGACGACCCGGCCAAGGTAGAGGCAATCCACCAGATGATGATTCCAATAATGGAATCGACTCCCCAGGACGATCACGATTACCAGTTGCGAAAGAGAGGCTTTGAAAACCTTACCGCGTTCCGCAACGGTACGTATTCCCTGTTCGGAGGGGTCAGAGAGCCGAATCCGATCCATTCCGTTACGGGTGGCAACGTTGAGCAGTCTCAGGATGGATCTTCTCCAGCAGAAAACGAGCTGGACAAAGCAAAGCGGCTTATCGACGAGTTCTGTGAGAACGAGTACGGTTCGCCGGGGAATTTTACAGACCTCACCAGCGTTCCTGTCGCCTATACAACACTTACGGACGATGAAATACCGGCACAAATAAATGTTGACCTCGTAAATTTCCGCATGAACAGCTATCTAAATGATGTTCTTGTAGGAAGTACACAGTACGCTTCCCTCGCAGAGCTTATCCAGATGGAGCTTGAGGGGCTTTCCTTTGATGATCTTGTGTATTTCACCAGGGAGCAGTATGAAAAGGCCGGCGTTAAAACTCTGGAGGACGATTTCTCAGATGTTGACCCCGCCGCTGTCCGTGAGGCTCTTGCCGAGAACGGCATCGTAGACGGTGAGGTGGTTGACCCGGAGGCTCTCGCCGGTGATCCGCTTATCCAGAGCGTAAGGGCGGAGGTGATGGAGGTTGCAGGAGATGGACGGGAGGAACAGGCTGAAAAGGCAGAACTCCCTCCGCCTGCGCCGCGTCCCCGGCGTGAAAAGCTCCCACCCACAGTTATCCACCCGGAGATTCCGAGCGTCCAGCGCCATGACTTCCGCATTACGGACGACGACCTGGGCGTCGGAACGCCAAGCGAGCGGTATGCGCGGAACGTAGCGGCGATCCGGCTCTTGAAGCAGTTGGAGGGCAAAGGCAGACTGGCTACCCCGGAGGAGCAAACAGTTCTCTCTCAATATGTGGGCTGGGGCGGTCTTGCGGACTGCTTTGACGACAGGAACAGTCACTATGAGGAGCTGAAATCTCTGCTTTCCGAGAACGAGTACGCCGCCGCGAGGGAATCGTCTCTGACCGCGTTCTATACCCCGCCCGTGGTCATTCGCGCCATGTATCAAACGCTTGAGAACCTGAGCTTTAAGACCGGCAACGTGCTGGAGCCCTCCTGCGGCGTGGGCAACTTTATCGGTATGAAGCCGGAGAGCTTGGCTGAAGCTAAAATCTACGGTGTGGAGCTGGACAGCATCTCCGGGCGCATCGCCCAACAGCTCTATCAGACATCCTCCATCGCCGTCCAGGGCTTTGAAAAGACTGAGCTGCCGGACAGCTTCTTCGACGTGGCCATCGGCAACGTCCCCTTCGGCAGCTTCAAGGTCCCCGACCGGCGCTATGACAAGTACAACTTCCTGATCCATGACTACTTCTTTGCCCGGACACTGGACAAGGTGCGACCGGGCGGCGTTGTGGCCTTCATCACCAGCAAGGGGACTTTGGATAAGGAGAACCCCAATGTGCGCAGGTATATCGCGCAGAGGGCGGACCTCCTGGGGGCCATCCGTCTGCCCAACAACACGTTCAAGGCCGCCGCGGGTACGGAGGTCACATCGGACATCCTGTTCCTGCAAAAGCGGGAGAGCCTCGCTTATGAGGAGCCGGCATGGGTACACCTGAACACCGACGCCAACGGGATAAAGATGAACCAATACTTCATCGACAACCCGGACATGGTGCTGGGGAATATGCGGGAGGTCAGCGGTCCCTTTGGGCCGGAAACCGCCTGCCTGCCCCATGAGGGGGCGGACTTGGATACGGAGCTGGCGGAGGCCATCGAGAACATCAACGGCAACATCGCGGAGTACGTCATGGACGACCCGGAGGCGGAGGTAAGCAGCGCCATTCCCGCCGACCCGTCTGTGAAGAATTTCAGTTACACCATTGTTGACGGTCAAATCTACTACCGGGAAAACAGCGTTATGAACCCGGTGGAGGTGTCCGTCACCGCCCAGGGCCGCATCAAGGGCCTAATCGGTATCCGGGACTGCGTGAGGACACTCATCGACTATCAGACCGATGACTACCCGGAAAGCGACATCAAAGAACAGCAGGAGCGCCTTAACAAGCTCTATGACACCTTTGTGGAGAAGTACGGGCGCATCAATTCCCGCGCCAACAGCTCCGCGTTCAGCATGGACAGCGCCTATTTCCTGTTGACCTCCTTGGAGATACTGGATGATGAGCAGAACTTTGTCCGCAAAGCGGATATGTTCACAAAGCGCACCATCCGGCAGAGGGTGGTCGTGACAAGCGTGGACACCGCATCGGAGGCGCTGACCGTGTCACTGGCTGAAAAAGCGGGAGTGGACCTGAGCTTTATGGCCTCTCTGATGGGCGGTTCGGAAAAGATACCGCAGGTCGTGGAGGACTTGAAAGGTGTCATTTTCAAAGACCCCCTCACAGGCTCCTTTGACATGGAAGCGGCAGACGGGAGCTGGGCGCAGGGCTTGCAGACGGCGGACGAATACCTCTCAGGCAACGTCCGGGTCAAGCTGAAGGAGGCAAGGCAAGCGGCGGAGATCGACCCTGATTTCACCGTCAACGTGACCGCACTGGAAGCTGTTCAGCCGGTTGACCTCTCCGCCAGCGAGATCTCTGTCAGGCTTGGGGCGACATGGCTGCCCACGGAGATCGTTGAGAAGTTTATGTATGAGCTGCTGTCTACCCCGCCGTACTTAAAGCGGAGCATCCGTGTTCACTACTCAAAACACACAGGCGAGTGGAGTGTGGAGGGCAAGTCCAATGACCGCATCAACCTCAAGGCCAATAACACCTACGGCACGGGCCGAATCAACGCCTACAAGATCATCGAGACAACTCTGAACCTTCGGGATGTGCGTATCTTCGACTACGTGTACGATGATGAGGGACGCAAGACCCCCGTCCTCAACAAGAGGGAAACAGCCATCGCCCAGGGCAAGCAGGAGCTTATAAAGCAGGCGTTCCAGGACTGGATATGGAAAGACCCCAACCGCCGTGAAGGGTTGTGCCGGCTCTACAATGACCGCTTCAACTCCGTAAGGCCCCGTGAGTACGATGGGAGCCACATAAATTTTGTGGGTATGAGCCCGGAGATCACCCTTCGTCCCCATCAGGTGAACGCCATCGCGCATATCCTCTACGGCGGCAACACACTCCTGGCCCACGTCGTGGGCGCGGGCAAGACCTACGAGATGGTAGCGGCGGCGATGGAGAGCAAGCGGCTGGGGCTGTGCCAGAAAAGCCTCATCGTGGTGCCGAACCACCTGACGGAGCAGTGGGCCAGCGAGTGGCTCCAGCTCTATCCCTCGGCAAATATCCTTGTGGCTACGAAAAAGGACTTTGAAACCAAGAACCGCAAGCGTTTTTGCGGCAGGATCGCCACCGGCGACTACGACGCCATCATCATCGGACACAGCCAGTTTGAGAAAATACCCATGAGTGTCGGACGCCAACGGTTCATTCTGGAGCAGGAACGGGAGGAAATACTCAACGGCATTGCGGAGCTAAAAGAGCATAGGGGCGAGCGGTTCACCATCAAGCAAATGGAAAAAAGCAAGAAATCTATTGAGGCAAAGCTCGATAAGCTCAACGATCAAAGCCGCAAGGACGACGTTGTGACCTTCGAGGAGCTGGGTGTGGACCGGCTCTTTGTAGACGAGGCCCACTATTTCAAGAACCTTGCCGCGTTCTCCAAAATGCGGAATGTGGGCGGCATCAGCCAGACCGAGGCTCAGAAATCCAGCGACCTTTATATGAAGTGCCGCTATCTGGACGAGCTGACAGGCGGGAAGGGCGTCATCTTCGCCACGGGAACACCCATCAGCAATACCATGCTGGAGATGTATACCATGCAGAAATACTTGCAGTACGGCGCACTTTCCCGCAACGGCCTTATCCACTTTGACGCCTGGGCCTCTACCTTCGGCGAGACTGTCACCGCCATCGAGCTGGCCCCGGAGGGGACAGGGTATCGCTCTAAAACCAGGTTTTCCCGCTTCTACAACCTACCGGAGCTTATGACCATGTTTAAGGAGATAGCGGACATACAGACGGCGGATATGCTTTCTCTCCCCGTGCCCAAGGCAAACTACCACAATGTTGTCCTGAAGCCGTCCGAACAGCAAAAGCAGATGGTGGCGGCGCTGGGAGAACGGGCCGAGCGTGTCCGCAACAAGATGGTGAACAGCAGTGAGGACAATATGCTTCTCATCACCAATGACGGGCGGAAGCTGGCTCTTGACCAGCGGCTCCTAAACCCCATGCTCCCCGACAGTGACACCGGCAAGGTCCGGGCCTGCGCGGACAACGTATTTGAGATTTGGCAGCGCACCGCAGGAGAGCGGTCAGCGCAGATGGTGTTCTGTGACCTGTCCATTCCCAAAAATGACGGCTCCTTCAACGTATATGACGACCTCCGGGATAAGCTCATCGCCATGGGCATACCGGCTGAAGAAATAGCCTACGTCCACAACGCCAACACGGAGGTTCAGAAAAAGGAGTTGTTCGGTAAGGTCCGTTCCGGGCAGGTCCGGGTACTCATCGGCTCCACGCAGAAGATGGGGGCCGGCACCAACGTCCAGACCCGGCTCATTGCCCTGCACCATCTCGACTGCCCGTGGCGGCCCTCGGACCTCCAGCAGAGAGAGGGGCGCATCATCCGGCAAGGGAACACGAACCCGGAGGTGGACATCTACACCTACGTCACGGAGAACACCTTCGACAGCTACCTTTACCAGCTGGTGGAGGGCAAGCAGAAGTTCATCGGACAGGTTATGACCTCAAAAAGCCCTGTTCGTTCCGCCGAGGACATCGACGAGACAGCCCTCTCCTACGCGGAGATCAAAGCCCTGTGTACCGGCGACCCGCGCATAAAAGAGAAGATGGACCTGGATATAGACGTCCAGCGGCTAAAACTCCTGAAGGCTAACCATTTGAGCCAGAAGTACGCGCTGGAGGACGCGATCTACAAATATCTCCCGCAGAAGATAGCGTCCTGCGAACAGCGCATCGCCGGCTATGAGGCGGATAAAGCCCATCTTGCCGAACATACCCACCCAAACGAGGACGGGTTCTCGCCCATGGAGGTCAAGGGAGCTGTCTACACGGATAAAAAAGAGGCAGGCAGCGCCATCCTCGCCGCCATGCAATCAATGACCAGCCCTGATGCTGTCCAGATTGGTCAGTACCGGGGCTTTACTATGGAGCTGTCCTTTGACAGCTTCACTCGCAAATATCTTATGACGCTGAAAAACGAACTCAGCCACGTTGCGGAGCTGGGCGCGGACGTTTTCGGAAACATCACCCGGATAGACAACATTTTGTCCGGCTTTGAAGCAAGGCTTGCCGCCTGCCGTGATGAGTTGGAGAACGTCAAGGTCCAGCTCGCCAACGCCAAGGTAGACGCGGAAAAGCCTTTCCCCCAAGAGGAAGAGCTGACCACAAAATCCGCCCGCCTCGACGAACTCAACATCCAGCTCAATCTGGATAAGCACGAAAGTGAGATCGTGGACGAGGATCGGGAGGACGGTGAGAACGGTACACCCGTCAGAGATTCCACAGATTTGGAACGCTGACATTCGCGGCGCGGTTTTCCCGTGCCGCCTACATATCCGAAAACCGCAATTTGAAAAGTCTAATAATAAGGAGTTGATTTCTATGACTGCCAAAGAAGCCAACGACAAACTTTATGAGAGGATGACAGCAGAACAGGACAAGTTCAGAAAATGGCTCCTGTCCCAGCCGCCTGATGAGATTTTGAACCATGCCTATGAGTATTCTGTGCGTGAGGATGTTCTCGCCTCATTGGAGGACGTTGATCTTGACGGCAAGGATGCCAGGGCGCTCTTAAAATCCCCCTCCCCTCTGGCGGACATCTACAAGGACTGGCAGAAGCGGGACCCCACCTATATGGAGGATATTCGAGACACCATCTTGGACCGGGCTCGTGTGATTATCCAGCGGGAGAAGGAGCAGGAGCGATAATGGGCTATGTAACGCCGGACGCCATTTCCAGAGCCAAAGAGCTGGACTTGCTTACCTATCTCCAGACCTTCGAGCCCAACAACCTTGTTTACCTCGGCGGGGAAAACTACTGTACCCGCGAACATGACTCGCTCAAAATCTCCAATGGCAAATGGCATTGGTTCTCCCGTGGGTTTGGGGGCAGGACGGCGCTGGACTATCTCATAAAGGTTGAGGGTTACACCTTCACCGACGCGGTGGAGGTGCTTACGGGGCGGGCGGCAATGATGCCGCCCGTTTTTCATACCCCAAAGCCGGAACCGCTCAAGGCTTTTACAATGCCTGAGACAACAGCCGACACGCATAGAGTGCTGGAGTATTTAATGGGCCGCGGCATCCACCCGGAGGTCGTTGACTACTGCTTGGACAACAAACTGCTCTTTGAGACACGGAAATACCACAATGCCCTGTTCGCCGGGTACGACACCAGCGGAAAGATAAGGTATGGGGCGCTCCGTGGGACGGTGGGAGATTTCAAGGGCGAAGTGCCGGGGAGCGACAAGCACTATTCCTTTGCCATACCCCCGGATTGGAACTCCGGCAGGCTTCACCTTTTTGAAGCGGCCATCGACGCCATGAGTTACGCCACCCTCCTGCGCATGAAAGGCCGGGCTTGGCGGCGTGACGGGCTATTATCCCTGGCCGGGGTGTATAAGAACCGGCAACAGGTCGTGGTGCCGATGGCGCTTGAGCAGTATCTCAAAGACCACCCGGAAGTCTGGGAGCTTCATCTGCACCTGGACAATGACGTGGTTGGCCGGGAGGCGGCGGCAGGTATCTCCCACGGATTTCAGGATAGATTTAAGGTTCTGAATGAACCGCCACCCTGCGGGAAGGACGTAAACGAGCTGCTCCAGAGGCGGCTCGGCATTTTTCATGGAAAGGAGGAAATGACACTGCGATGAATATCCGTATATACCAAATAAGCCCCGAACGCGACGAAAACCGCCTCATGTTCATGGATACAGATTATCTCGTTCATAAGGTCGGAAGTGTCACGCCGGACAGCGCCACCTACGACCTTATCTATGAGGGGAAGGTGGATTGCAAAAGCCTTGAGGACGTTTACCGTGTATTCAACCTTGAGCATCCCGTAGAGTTCATGGGCCATTCGCTGTCGGTGTCCGATGTGGTGGAGGTGGTGGACGGGGGCAGAGAAAAACCCGGCTTTTACTTCTGCGACACCTTCGGCTTCAAAAATGTTCCCTTCGACCCCAACGCCGTTAAAACATTGGCGGACAGAGGGGCCATCAGCGTGGTCATTGTGGAGCCGGGAAAGCTGGCGCGTCCGGCATACATCGACTGCACTCTTTCCGGGATGCAGAGAATCGTCGGCGGGGATATTGAGGCCGTCTACCCCTTCAAGGAAGAAGTCTGCCTTGTTTGCAACGAGGAAGGCAAGTTAAAGGGGCTTCCCCTAAATCGGGCGCTCTATGACAGAAAGGGCGATGTCTGTGACGCTATTGCGGGGACGTTCTTCATCTGTGGATGCGGCGGCGAAAGATTCTCCGGCCTCACGGATGGCCAGCTCAAGAGGTACACGCAGTTATACAAATACCCGGAGCGGGTCGTGCAGGCAAGGGGCAAGATCATAGCCATCAAAGACCCCATACGGGAAGGAGGAGATAAAGAGAGATGAAAGAATTTCAGGATGTAAAAATCATCGGCATCGACAACGGCTACGGCAACATGAAAACCGCAAACTGCTGTTTTCCGGCTGGGCTTACCTGCCATGACACCGAGCCGGTATTCAAGGACGATCTGCTGGTCTACGGCGGCAGATACTACCTCATCGGCACGGGCCACAAGGAGTTCACGGCGGACAAGACCGGGGACGACGACTATTATATCCTCACTCTGGCCGCCATCGCCCGTGAGCTGAATGTGTATGGCCTGACTGCCGCTACTGTCCGTCTTGCTGTGGGCCTGCCCCTGACTTGGGTGAGCCGCCAGCGGGAGGATTTCAAGGCATATCTCCTGCGGAACCGGGACGTGGAGTTCACCTTCCGCGGCAAGGAATATCTCATTGAGATTGCCGGCGTGGATGTGTTTCCCCAGGGGTTCGCGGCGGTGGCCAGCCAGCTCCGGGAGTTCACCGGCGTCAATATGCTTTGCGACATTGGCAACGGCACCATGAACATTATGTTCATCACCGACCGCAAGCCCGTCACGGGCCGGATGTTCACGGAAAAGTACGGAACCCAACAGTGTATGCTGGCCATCCGGGAGAATGTCATGCGGACACACCACGCCACGGTGGACGATTCCATCATCAACCGGGTACTGCGGTTCGGTACGGCGGACATTCAGGCGGACTACCTTGAAACCATCCGGGCAACGGCTGCCGAGTATGTCCGTGAGATCTTCCGTATTCTGCGGGAGCATGAGTACAACCCCGCCCTCATGCGGCTCCATGTGCTGGGAGGGGGCGGGTGCCTTATCCGAAACTTTGGGGAGTACGATCCGGAGCGCGTGACCGTCAGCGATGACATCTGCGCCACAGCAAAGGGGTATGAGTACCTCTGCGAAATGGCGATACACAAGAGTGGCCATGCCATGTAAAAAGATGACCCTGCGTTTTGACTTGGACCGCCCGGAGGACAGGCAGGCGTGGGAGTACCTTCAAAGGCTGAACCCGGTGTCCATGAATCGGGCGGTGCTTGCGCTTATCAACCGGGCCGAGCAGACCGACCTTCTGTTAAATGGGTTCCGTGCCGTTCTTCGGGAAGAACTTTCTGCGGCTATGAAGGCGGCGCCTTTTCAGACGGTTCAAACAGACTCGAATAACGACGATGAGACAGATACCACAATCATGGATTTTCTGGACAGCTTTTCGTGACGGCATTTTGCCGTCATATTTTTTGGCCTGATTTAAACCATGACGGCATTTTGCCGTCACATCGAAGGAGGTGTTATCCACGGCTAAAAAATCCCCGCAGAACAAGGCCCCTCCCGTTTCAGCTAAATACGTCTCTCCTGAAGAACGCGCGTGGCTGGACAACATGATTCGGGAGCTTGTGTATGACGAGCGTATGCAGGCTAAACGGGAGCGTTGGCTTGGTGAGCGCCCTCATAAACGCGCACTCTGACCGCCGGAGGCAAAAGTATGGCGTTGTCTTAGCAAGCATCGCCTTTTGTCCCCAAAAGGCAGCTTGTCAGGGGCTTCGCCCCTAAAACCCCAATATCAAAGAAGGATGTGTAATGATAAAAAGAATGATTGAAATAAAAGTGCGGCTGGATCAAAAAGAGGCGGACGCCCTAAACAAAAAGGTGAAACGGAGCGGCCTTTCCAGAGAGGCTTATGTCCGCCAGCTCATCAACGGCCTCGTTCCCCGCGACGCTCCGCCCCCTGACTACTACTCCATGATGCGCGAGCTTTACCGCATCGGCAACAATATAAATCAAATCGCGCAGAAAGCCCATTCCCTCAATTTCATCGACTCGCGCCGGTATGACGAGAGTATGCGCGAATTTGAGCAGGCGGTCAAGAAAATCACCGAGGCGGTGGTACTGCCCCAGAAGCTGGAGTGACGATGGCCGTCACATCCATATGGCGAGTCAATGGCCGTCTGGATAAGGTGGTCAGATACATTGAGAACCCGGAGAAAACGGACAACCCGGAGTTCGGCACTGAACCGGGGCAGGGCTTGGAGGACGTTATTGACTACGCGGTGAACACCGCAAAGACTGTGCGCGTTGACGACGAGAAAGCTCCTGTCTTACGGAGCTTCGTCACTGGCGTCAACTGTTCCCCCTCCACCGCCAGAGAAGAAATGATCGCGGTCAAGCGGCGCTTTGGCAAGGAGAGCGGGACTATCGCATATCACGGGTATCAGTCCTTCGCTCCCGGAGAGGCCACGCCGGAGATCGCTCATGAAATCGGCGTAAAGCTGGCGCAAAGGCTGTGGGGCGACAGATACCAGGTACTTGTGGCTACCCATCTGGACAAGGAAAACCATCTACATTCTCATTTCGTTGTGAATACGGTGTCCTTCGTGGACGGCATCAAGTACCACCGCACCGCGCAGGACTACCGGGAAATGCAACGTGTTTCCGATGAGCTTTGCCGGGAGTACGGCCTGTCAGTTATTGCGAAAGCCAAAGATAAGTCCAAATCCTACGCAGAGTGGAAGGCGGAGCAGGACGACCGGCCAACACTCCGAGGCACCATCCGGCAGGATATTGACGCCGCCATTCTGTCCTCCACTTCTCAAAGGGCGTTCATAAACGCTCTTGCCGCGAAGGGCTATGAGTTCAAGTTCACCGGCGAGGGCGGAAAGCCTCTCAAATATCCCGGCCTCAAGCCGCCCGGAGCCAAGGGCTTCTTTCGGTTCAACAAGCTGGGGCAGGGCTACTCGCTGGAGGACATTGAGGCCCGTTTGACAGGCAAGTACACACGATCCACCCCCTATCCCAAGAAAGAACGCGAGGAAGTCCGACAGGAACGTAAGGCCAACCAGCCGCCGTATGCGCGGCGCGTGTCCGGCCTCCGGGCGTTGTATCTGCGCTACTGCTACGAGCTGCACATCATCGTCAAGCACCCGGCATCCGCAAAGCGGGTGTCTATTTTTATGCGTGAGGACCTTGCAAAGCTCAGTCGGCTGGACGCCCAGACACGTTTCCTCGCAAACCAGGGCATAGAGACGGGAGAGCAGCTATCCGGCCACCGTGCCAAGGCAAAAAAGGAGATCGCCGCTCTTTTGGAGGAACGGCAAGCCCTCAACCGTGACATACGCCGCCTTTTTCGTGACGGTGATGAAGTCGGCACCACACCGCTCATAGAGAGGCGGATGCTCATAAACGCCAGACTCAAGGAATTGCGAAAGGAGGTTACTTTGTGCGATAGCATAGCGGAACGCTCCGCCGAGACACGCGAAGAATTGGAGCGGTTCATAGAAGAACAGGAGATTGAAGAAAGGAGGAACGAGAAAAATGAGTTACTCAGGTGACGCCGCCGAACAGGTGGTACGGATGAGCTTGGAAACCGGCGAGGTTGCCATCAAGCTGGCAGGCTCCGGGGCAAAGGAGATAGCGGTACTTCTCTACTCCATTTTAAAGGATCAGAAAAGGACACGCGGGAAGGTGCGTATGGAGTCCATGATCCGAAGCGGCAAGGAGCTGAAGGTTTTCGCCGTCAAGGACGAGGACCTGGAGCGGTTCAAGCTGTCCACCGTGGATATGGCCAGTATAAAGGAGGAAATCCAGCAAAGCCGTGAAGCCAAGGTGGACAATGCTTCGCCGGAGCGTGGCGCGGCGACCCCGCAGGAAAAGGACGCTTTTCTGGACGCGCTATTCGGCCCCACAGATACGCCGCAGGAGGAACCGCAGAAAGAAAACCCTACGGAGGCCGGGACTGGAGTACCCCGTCAGTCCGAGCCTACCTCCGAGAGCAAAGCAGCAGCCGAAAGGGGTACTTCTGAGAACGAGTCCGCCCGTAGTAGGCCGCCCGTGAGAAAGGAGCTTCGGGAGATACGGGAGGAACAGCGGCGTTCCGCTGAAACTGCCCCCGCCCCCGGAAAAGCACCCTTGTCCCATATTGAACCCAGAAAGAAATATAAAACATCTGTAAAGGAGATCTGAATATGGAAGACTTTGAGGATATTTTCAGCGCAAAGTCTCAGAAGAGCCGTAGTCGGCGTCCCAACGAGCCCTTTGACCGGGACGAATTTGCGGCCCGGAAAAAGCGTGAGCGTGACGAGGTCTACGCCATGGTGGACGAGTTCACTGGGGAAATGCAGACGGACGGTGGCGCGTTTCAGACCTATCTTGACGTGCAGAGCCATTTTGACCGCTATTCCGCCACCAATGCCATCCTGATCGCCGCGCAGATGCCGGAGGCCACCCGGCTCATGGACTTTGTCGGCTGGAAGGATGCCGGCGTTTATGTCAGGCGCGGGGCCGAGGCTATCACCATCCTTGAACCCAAGGAGTTTACCCGCGAGGAAGACGGCTCCACCGGCGTCTTTTACAATCCCAAGAAGGTCTTTGACGTGTTGCAGACCACCATGAGACAGCCGCCTGTGATGAAAGCAAAACGCGACACGCGCGTACTTCTCAAGGCGCTCATCGAAAACGCCCCCTGCGACTTCGCGGTGTCCACACAGCTCCCGGAGAACGTCAGCGCCAGATATGACGCCTCCGCCAATACCATCTATGTCCGTCCCGGCTTAGACGGGGACAACTACATCCGCGGCGTGTCGCAGGAGCTTGCCAAAGCCCACATGGATCACAACAACATGGAGCTGGCCTCCACGCAGTTCGCCGCCTACTGTGTCTCTTACATGGTGAGCGCCCGTTACGGGGTTTCCGTGGAGGGATACAACTTCAACCTGCTCCCGAAATCCTACCGGGAGATGAATGCCCAGGAGCTTCGCGTGGAACTTGGCAAGGTCAGGGAGATCTCCGGCGATATGCTCTCGGATATGCGTCACAGTCTCGACAACATGGAGAAAGCCCAGAAGCAGAAGGACAATGAGGCGAGGTGACGGTCATGGCCGAGAGCAAACGGATTCTCTCGCTGGACGCGGAGGAACACGGCCTCCTGGTCAATGGCCTCAACGAGTTTAGAAACGAGTGTCTGCGGGAGGGTAAGCCCACTGAGGACGTGGAGGACCTGATCCTGAAGGCCATCGACGCCCCGACGGAGAAGGGGCCCCCGCGAAATTGGAGATTTCGCAGGGAGAGGAGTCGTGGCGGAGTGAGTGAGCTTTCGCAGAAAGCGGAAGCGAGGGATACGAAGCGCACGACGACGAGGTGGTTCGAGCGTGAGGACAGATAAATATTCCAAAGCGCACCTTATCCTCTACGCCTGCGGTGCCATTCCTGTTGTCTGGCTTGCGCTCCTGTTTGCCCCGTATCTGGGGGAGGGCATGATTGCCCTCCTTCAAAACGCGGGTACGGCTTTTAACGACCCGTTCAACATCACGCTTTGTGAGGACAGCCTAAAAACTGTCCTCATTTTTCTGCTGTGCTATGGCATTGGGATCGGGATATACCTCTCCACTGACCGCAACTACCGCAGACGTGAGGAACACGGCTCCGCCAGATGGGGGAGCGCCCAAACTATCCGGCAGAAATACGCCGACCGCCGTGTATTTGAGAATAAGATACTGACCCAAAACATGGCCATCGGGCTTGACGGACACAAGCACCGGCGCAACCTCAATGTGCTTGTGGTAGGCGGTTCCGGCGCTGGCAAGACGAGGTTTTACGCCAAACCGAACGTGATGAACGCCAACACCGGCTTTGTCTGTCTCGACCCCAAGGGAGAACTTCTGCGGGATACCGGGGAGCTTCTAAAGGCGAAAGGCTACGACATCAAGGTAATTGACCTCATCGACATGGACAGGAGCCATTGTTATAACCCATTTGTGTACCTCCGCAACGACAACGACATACAGCGTCTTGTGACGAACCTCTTTAAGAACACCACGCCCAAGGAGAGTAAGGGCGGACAAGACCCATTTTGGGATCAGGCCGCTCAAATGCTCCTGCTGGCGCTGGTGTTCTATCTTCATTATGAGGCCCCCGCAGATGAGCAGAACTTCCACATGGTCATGGAGATGATTCGCGCCGGGGAAGTCCGGGAGGACAATGAGGACTACCAATCTCCCTTAGATGAGCTGTTTGACCGCCTTGAGCTGAAAAACCCGGAGCATATCGCCCTCAAGTATTACCGCAGTTACCACTCCGGCAGTGCCAAGACCTTGAAATCTATCCAGATCACCCTCATATCCCGGCTTGAGAAGTTCAACCTGGAATCCCTCGCAAAGATAACACAGACCGACGAGCTGGAGCTTTGGAGCCTGGGTGAAAAGAAAACCGCCATCTTTGCGGTCATCCCTGACAACGACAGCAGCTTCAACTTTATCGTTGGTATGCTCTACACCCAGCTTTTCCAACAGCTCTACTATCAGGCGGACGTGGTACACGGCGGGCGCTTGCCCGTCCACGTCCACTTCGTTATGGACGAGTTTGCCAACGTCGCCCTGCCGGACGAGTTTGACAAGCTTCTGTCCACCATGCGGAGCCGGGAGATCTCGGTCAGCATCATCATCCAGAACCTTGCCCAGCTCAAGGCCCTGTTTGAAAAACAGTGGGAGAGCATCGTTGGGAACTGTGATGAGTTTGTCTACCTCGGCGGCAACGAGCAGTCCACCCACGAGTATGTCTCCAAGCTGCTGGGCAAGGAAACAATCGACACCAACACCTACGGCCAGTCCAAGGGCAGGAGCGGCAGCTACTCCACCAACTGGCAGATCACAGGGCGGGAGCTTATGACCCCCGACGAGGTGCGTATGCTGGATAACCGCTACGCGCTGGTGTTCATCCGGGGCGAGAGGCCCGTGATGGACTTCAAGTACAACATTCTCAAGCACCCCAATGTCCGCCTCACTACGGACGGCGGGACGAAACCGTACCGGCACGGAGAGGACACCCGGAGCATTGCCTCCTTCCGGCTCGACCCGGATAAGGTAAAAGCCGCTCCCGTGACGGATACAAAAACACACAACTACATTCTTCTCACCGAGGAAGAAGTGGAAGAAAGAATTATGAAATTGGAGGAAAAGAACCATGAAAAACCTGAACAAAAAGAACGTGAGCAAGAAGAACACCGAGCGGCTCCCCGTCCCTGGTAAGGTCAAGCGCGGCTTCCGCGCCTACTGCGCCGTCGTGATGGCGCTCACCGTCATGACCGTCACCTCCGTGACCGCTCTTGCCGCCGGCACGACCGGCGGCGATCCCCTCACCGTAGTCGGCAACCTGTCCACCTTCATCTTCGGCCTCATCCGCGCCGTTGGCCTCATCCTTCTCGGCTGGGGTGTCGTCCAGGTGGGCCTGTCCCTCCAGAGCCACGACCCCTCCCAGCGGTCCAACGGTTTCCTGACTTTGGCCGGGGGTATCATTATCACCTTCGCCAAGGAGATACTTGACCTCATCATCGCGTGATAGCCCATATCCGAATGAGGGGCGAGTCTTGTGACCCGCCCCGGAAGGGAGGTCAATTCGTTGTCGGATAATTGGGTAGTTCAAAACATTGATAATGCGCTGGACACATGGAATGACAAGCTCAGTGAGATATGGAGTCTTGTGACCCAATCCCCGCAGACGTTTAAGGGAGGGGCCATTTGGAGCGTCATTGTCAACGTCAACGGCGCGCTCCAGGCCATTGGCTACGGGCTTTTGGTACTGTTCTTTGCCGTGGGTGTGGTCAAGACCTGCGGGAGCTTTGCGGAGCTTAAAAAGCCGGAACACGCGGTAAAGCTGTTCGTGCGCTTCGCCATTGCCAAGTGTCTCATCACCTACGGCATGGAGCTGATGATGGCCCTTTTGAACATCATTCAGGGCGTAGTATCCTCCATCATGAATGCCGCGGGCTTTGGCGCGCCAACGACGACCGTGCTCCCATCTGAGATCGTGACGGCTATCGAGGACTGCGGCTTCTTTGAAAGTATCCCCCTTTGGGCGGTCACGCTCATAGGGGGATTGCTTGTGTGGGTGCTGTCCTTCGTGATGATCCTCAGTGTCTACGGGCGTTTTTTCAAAATGTATATGTATACCGCTATCGCCCCAATCCCGCTGTCATCGTTCGCGGGAGAGCCGACACAGAACGTGGGCAAGAGCTTCCTCAAAAGCTATGCCGCCGTCTGTCTGGAGGGAGCGGTCATCGTGCTTGCCTGCATCATTTTCTCCATCTTCGCGGCATCTCCGCCCGCGGTATCCACCGGCGCGGCGGCATCCATGGTGTGGAACTACATCGGGGAGCTGGTATT
>CANQFV010000014.1 GCA_947599875.1 uncultured Oscillospiraceae bacterium | reverse complement strand
CGCAGACTGGTCGCACAGCGCGGCAGCAGGGAATATGCCCATGAATTCCGCAGAATTCATGGGCATATTCCCGCACGTCCCCCCTTGGCAGAAAAAGGCCATCGATTTCTCGTCAGAGAAATCGATGGCTTTTTTCGCCAGTTTATTTTATGTGGAACCGCTTTACCAATTCGGAGATCAGGCGGCTTCTCAGGGTGAAGGCCGTGGCCACCAGCAGCACGGCGGCGGTGGAGGCCAGGACGATCATGGGCCAGCGGGTCTCGGAGAAGACGAAGAGGGCCAGGGCGGAGCCAACGGCCACAAGGACGGTGAGGAGGATCAGGGGCATCACGTTGTGGCGCTGTTTGGACACGTTCACGAAGAACAGGACGGCCAGGACGATGAGCGCCCCGTAGGCCACGATGGGCACCACGAATCCGGCCCAGCCGGGGACCAGGAGCCAGTCGATCAGGACAAGGAGGATCACCGTCATCACGGCCAGCTTTACCCCCTGGCTGATGAGATTCCGCTCCACCAGCGGCGCCTGCAGGACGAGGGACCAGACCATATAGAGGCTCCACAGGACGATGACGCTCCACCACTTGCCCCCCAGGACGAGATTCACCGTGAGGCACACCGCCGCCGCCGCCAAAAACAGCAGGCCGAAGACCCGGCGGATGATCAGCATGGCGATGGAGTGCTTTTTCACATGGGGATAGACGATCTCAAATTCCATAAAGCTCACTCCCGGACACTTTGATACGGAGACCCGTCTCCCGGAGGAGGGCGCACATGCGCTCTTCAAAGGACGGATCGGTGGTCAGCTTGGCGATGGACAGGGTACAGACGCCGTTCACCGTCACCATAGACACCGCCGCCCTGGCCAGGGCAACGGTACCCAGGACGAAATCCATTTTCCGCACATGGGCGTCCATCCCCTGGGGCAGCTCCACCACACCCAGGTTGGAGAGGGTGGTCGTGAAGGCCCGATCCCCCAGAAAGCCGTAGACCACCCGGGCCACGGGGCACTTGATAAACAGCGGCACCAGGCGGACGGAGCGCACCAGCTTCACCGCGCCGTTCATCATCTCCTGCATCTTCTCCGGGGCCACGCCGGCGGTGAGCTGCGACGCCACCTGGGGCAGGATGCTGTCAACGCCCGTGATCTCCTCCAGGGGCAGGTGGATATTGGCGTACAAGGAGAAATTCCGGAGAGTCCGGGACTCGTAATACTTGCGCATATTCACCGGCACCTGGATGTGTACCGTGCCGTGCTGGCGATCCGTGGCGGCCTTGCAGGAGACGAACATCATGGCGGCCACCAGGGCCGTCACCGAGACGCCCCGGCTCCTGGCCGCGTCCCTGAGGGCGGCGGCGTCCATGTCCAGGTGGATCACCTGGCAGGGCTTGACGGGGGAGAGCTTGCCCCCCATCTGGATGGCCGGCTTGTCCACGAAGCCGGAGGTCTTTTTCCCGGACACATATTTGGCGAAGTCGTCCGCCGACTCCCGGGCGTCGGGCAGGGCGTCGATGTCCAGGGCGCCCTTCTCGGCGGCCACGGGGATGCCGAGAAGACGCAGATACTCCGCCGCCAGGCTCTTCAGAAAAATGGCGCCGCCGGTGCCGTCGGTGAGGATGTGGAAGAACTCACAGCTCAGACGGTTTTTGTAATACAGGACGCGGAAGGATTTGGAGCCTGTGACGGAGACGTCGATGTCGGCGCAGGGGACGGTGGACTCCGGCTCCACGGGGAAGCGGCGCTTGGCCGCGTCGATGTAGTGCCAGAAGATCCCGTTCTTGATGGTGGTGGCGAAGAAGGGGAAGCGCTTGATGGTGAAGGTCAGGGCCATCTGCAAAAGCTCCGGCACCACGGGGGCGTCCAGGGTCAAGGACAGGCGGAAAACGGCCATGAGCTTGTGGCTCATGGACAGGGGATACACCTTGGCCGCCGCGTCCAGCGGGAACCAGCCGTCGGCGGGGCGGCAGTAAAAGCCCCCCAGCTTGGCGGGGGAGAGGCGCGTCAGGGCATCCTCCAGGGGCACGCCGTTTTCGGCGTACCAGAGAAGGGCGTTTTCAAAATCCCGCACCAGCTGGCGCTTCCACTCCCGGGCGATCCGGAGATGCCGGTCAAGCACCGCCATAAAGGAGTCCACCCGCTCCCTGTCCGGGGAGGGCAGGGAGTCAAGATAATCGGTAAAGGGAGTGGGCTTTTGCTTTTTTGCCATGTTATCCCTCCCAGGGGGCGATCCCCGCGGCTTCCTGGGGATCAGAAATAGTTCCGCGCCGTGGCCGTGGCCTCCGGGACGTCCTCGTCCCACTGGTGGTCGGTCATGCGCAGCATATCGCTTGTGACGTTGAAATACTGGCGGCCGTAGTAGAGAAGCGCGGTCTCCGCGTCCAGGGTGCCGCCGGAGATCACCGGGTCATTCCAGGTCACGTCCACGCAGTACCACTCCCCGTCCAGCTGCACCATGTTCCAGGCGTGTTCGTCGGCGCGGTTGTGGGCGTAGCCGTGGACGGTGATGCAGGGGATGCCCAGAATGTCCATAAACAGCTGGAAGGTGGAGGAGTAGCCCAGGCAGATCCCCTTGCCGGCAAAGAGGATCCCGTAGGGGTTGTCGTTGTCCGGATCGGGCGATCCTATGTGGCTGTCCAGCTCGCCGGGGTCATACTCGGCGTGGGTGACGATGTAGTCGTTGACGGCCAGCTCCCGCTCCCACAGGCTCATGTCCGGGGCCGTCAGCTCGTTGATGATACGCCCGCACTCCTCATAGATGGCTAAGTTTTTGGGGTTCAGCCCGCCGGTGTCCCCCGTGGAGAAGGCCAGAACCACCGCGTCGTGGTCGTACTCCCCCTCCGGCCTGCCGCCGGTGACGGGGTTGGGGTCGGGTTTCGGCTCCGGATTCTGTCCCGGATCGGGTTCCGGATCGGGAGTCTGCTCCGGGTCGGGACTCGGGGTGGGGTTTTGCTCCGAATCGGGGTTCTGTCCCGGATCAGGGTTTTGTCCCGGGTTCTGCTCCGGATCAGGGTTCGGATCGGGACTCTGTTCCGGGTTCTGTTCGGGGTCAGGGTTTTGCTCCGGATTCTGTTCCGGGGTGGGGGTTTGTTCCGGATTCTGCTGGGGTTCCGGGGCCGGCTCCGTCACGGTGTAATCCTCAAGCCGCCCCGGGGCCGGGGCGCCGGCGTCAAAGCAGGCCAGAAAGTCCCGCTCCGCCTGCTGCGCATCGCCGCAGATCAGCAGCGCGGCGAAGGCGCCGTGGATCAGGACCACGCCCTCCTCGGCCAAGGCCGACTCCTCCGGCGCGTAGCCGAAAAACGCCTCCACCTGCTGATCCCGGTAGGCCTCCAGCGGCTCCCGCGCCGCCTTGGCGCTGTCCGGGGAGTCCATGCGGAAGACGGTGACCTCCACGGCGCTGGGGAAGAAGGGGTAGCAGATGACCCCGTCCGTCACGCGCCCGCTAAGCTCCCCCAGGTAGAGGGGGGCAAATTGGGCAAACTCCGCGTCCCCGTACCGGGCGGCGTGCAGTTCCGGGTAGCTCTCCTGCCCGGCCAGAACGGCGGCGGCCAGCTCCTCGGCGCCGCAATTGCGCTCCGGCCCCCCCTCCCGGCCGCAGCCGGCCAGAGGGAAGAGGAGCAGGAGGCACACAAGAAGAAAACAAAGGGATTTTTTCATACGTTCCTCTCAATCCGCGGTTTGGATCCTGACGGGCCGGAGGATCTCCCCGCTCACCTCGCACAGGGCTGTCCCGGCGGTCAGCTCCGTGATGCGGGGCAGAAACCGGCTGTACTGCTCCGGGGTCATGGACAGGTCAAGCTCCACGTCGGCGGCAAACGCCGATCTGTCCACCTGGGCCTCGTACCGGGGAAGCTCCACCCGCAGGCGGTCGTACTGGGGGTAGGAGCAGATCAGGTTGACGGTGAGGAGCCTGGTCATCCTGGCCCGCCCCGCGGCCTCCAGGGCCAGGGAGGCGGCCTTGGAATACGCCCGGGTCAGCCCGCCGGTGCCCAGGAGGATCCCGCCGAAGTACCGGGTCACCACACAGCAAAAATCCTCCACGCCGGATTTGCGAAACACCTCCAGCACGGGAAGTCCCGAGGTGCCGGACGGCTCCCCGTCGTCGGAAAACCGGGCCGCGCCCGAGGCGTGGATGGAGTAGGCGTACACGTTGTGGCTTGCGTCCCAGTGCCGCTCCCGGGTCTCCCGGAGCTTCTCCAGGGCATCCGCCTCCGTGGACACGTTCCACACCCGCCCGATAAAGCGGGAGCGCTTTTCCACGGTCTCAATTTCGCCGAACCCCGCGGGGATGATGTAGTCGGACATAGCGGCTCCTAAAAAGCTCAATCGCTTACAAATTCTTTTACCGTGCCCCACAGCTCCGGCCTCACGGTGACATCCACCGCGATGCCGCCCTCGCCGTACTCCACGCCGTGAACCTGGGCCCCCCGGTGCAGGAGGTCAAGAAGCCCGGCCTGGGCGTAGGGGAGGAGGAGACGGACGCGCTTTTGCCCGCGGCTCAGAATGGCCGCCACGGCCTCCAGCAGACGGCCGGTGCCCTCCCCGGTCTTGGCGGAGATGGCCAGCACGTTCTCCCCCCGGGGGATCCCCGCGGGGTCGGGGCACACGTCCGCCTTGTTGTACGCCTGGATGGTGGGGGTCCCGGAGGCGTCCAGCTCCTCGATGAGCCGCTGGACCACCTGGGCCTGGGCGTCCCGCTCCGGGGAGGAGGCGTCGATGACGTGGATCAGCACGTCGGCGTAGGCCAGCTCCTCCAGCGTGGCCTTGAAGGCCTCCACCAAGTGGTGGGGGAGCTTGCGGATGAAGCCAACGGTGTCGGAGATCAGCGCCTCGCTGCCCGGGGCCAGGACAAGCCTGCGGGTGGTGGTGTCCAGTGTGTCAAAAAGCCGGTCGTTGGCCGGGATGCTCTCCCCGGTCAGGCGGTTTAAGAGGGTGGATTTCCCCGCGTTCGTGTAGCCCACCAGGGCGATGACGGGCACGCCGTTTTTCTCCCGCGCCCGGCGCTGGGTGCCGCGGACGCGGCGCACGTCCTCCAGCTCCTCCCGGAGCTTCTGGATCTTCCGGCGGATGTGGCGGCGGTCGGTCTCCAGCTGGGTCTCGCCAGGGCCGCGGGTGCCGATGGGACTCTTCCCGCCGGAGGCCGTCTGGCGTACCAGGTGCGTCCACATGCCCGTCAGGCGCGGGAGGAGATAGTTGTACTGGGCCAGCTCCACCTGGAGCCGCCCCTCCCTTGTCCTGGCGCGGCTGGCGAAGATGTCCAGGATCAGCTGGGAGCGGTCAAGCACCCGCAGCCCCAGATCCTCCTCCAGTGCCCGGAGCTGGGAGGGGGAAAGCTCGTTGTCAAAGACAGCCAGGGTGCAGTCGTTGGCCTCCGCCAGCTCCTTCACCTCCCGAACCTTGCCCTCCCCGATAAAGCTCCTGGGGTCGGGCGTGCGCTTGCTCTGGAGGATCCTGCCCACCGGGACGCCGCCGGCTGTCTCCAGCAGGGCCGCCAGCTCCTCAAGGGATTCCTCTGAGGAGCGCTCCCGCTCCTCCATGCTGTCCGCGGCCAGCCCCACAAGGACGGCCCGCTCCATGTCGTTGTTTTCCAAGATCTCGATTCCTCTACTAACGCATTACTCAGATTTTTCCGCCCTGGCGGCCTGCATCATAATGGCGCACTCCATGCGCTTGCGGAAGAGGCGGCAGCCGTAGTCGTAGACGCCCCGGATGGAGCCGGAGGCGTGATAGGCGTTGGCCGCGCATCCGCCGGAGCAGTAGAGCCTGGCCCAGCAGCTGTCGCACTCGGGCCTGGCGTACACGTTGCAGTATTTAAACTCGTCCCGGAGGGCGTCGTTTGTCACGCCGTCCCAGATGTTGCCCATGAGATACTTCTCATCCCCCACGAACTGGTGGCAGGGGTACAGATCCCCCCAGGGGGTGACGGCCATATACTCCGTGCCGGAGCCGCACCCGGAGATGCGCTTGTAGATGCACGGCCCGTGGGCCAGGTCGATCATGTAGTGGTAGAAGGTGAAGGGGCGGCCCTCCTCCTCCCGCTTCAGCATCTCCCGGGCCAGGATCTCGTACTGCTCATAGAGCCGGGGCAGGTCGTCCTCCGTCAGGGCGCAGGGGTCGTCGGGGGAGCAGACCACCGGCTCCATGCTCAGCTTGGTAAAGCCCAGATCCGCCAGGTGCAGAAGGTCATTGGTGAAATCCACGTTGCAGTGGGTGAAGGTCCCCCGGACGTAGTAGTCCCGCTCCCCCCGGCGGCGGGCGAACTCCAAAAACTTGGGGACTACCTTCTCATAGCTGCCCTTCCCGGCCAGATCCACCCGGAAGCGGTCGTGGACCTGGGGCCGGCCGTCGATGGACATGACCACGTTGTTCATCTCCCGGTTGGAGAACTCGATGACGTCGTCGTCCACCAGGACGCCGTTTGTTGTCAGGGTGAACCGAAATTTCTTGTGCTTCTCCGCCTCGATGCTCCTGGCGTAGGCCACAAGATCCTTGACCACCTGCCAGTTCATCAGCGGTTCGCCGCCGAAGAAGTCCACCTCCAAATTGGTGCGGTTCCCGGAGCTTTCCACCAGGAAGTCCAGGGCGCGTTTTCCCACCTCAAAGCTCATCAGTGCCCGGTCCCCGTGGTATTTCCCCTGGGAGGCGAAGCAGTAGGAGCAGTTCAGGTTGCAGGTGTGGGCCACATGGAGGCACAGGGCCTTGATCTCGTTGGAGCGGCGCTTAAAGTCGAAGGCCATCCCGGCGTACTGATCCTGGGAAAAAAGCTGCCCTGCGTCCTTCAGGGCGCCGATGTCCTCCAGGCACTCCCGCAGATCCGCCTCCGTCACGTCCGGACGATCCCTGTATTTCTCCAGCATGGCGGAGACGATCTGATCCGGCGTGCATGTCTCATACAGGGCGATCATATCATACGCCACGTCGTCCACCACATGGACGGAGCCGGAGTACACGTCCAGGACGATGTTATAGCCATTTAATTTATACTGATGAATCATATCTCATTCTCCCCAATTTCGGCCCGGCCGGCGCATCCGGAATACGGCTCCGGGTTAAAAAATACCGCCTGCGTCTTCTGCGCAAGCGGTACTGTTTTGCCAATCGTTATTTGCTCTTCTTTTCGCACAGCTGGTTGGCAACGCCGCAGGAGGTCTTGCAGGCGGACTGGCAGGAGGTCTGACATTCGCCGCAGCCGCCGGTCTTGACGCTGGCTTTAAGGTCGCGGGTCTCAATGGTGGTGATACGCTTCATGGGTTTGTCCCCCTTTCCCAAATACTACCCTGCTATTTTACACTATTTTTCCCGGAAGGTCAACACAAAAAATCGAATTTGGCGCCCCATTATACGTCGAGTGCAGGTTGGGCGACAGGCTCAGCTGCGCCAGGGTCTCCCCGGTGATCCGTTGGCCGGGGACAAGGAGGGGAATCCCCGGGGGATAGCTCCAGACAAACTCCCCGGATACCCGCCCCGCGGCCCTGTCCGCCGGGACGGCCCGGCCGGGTGAGGCCAGGGCCTGACCAAGGGGGAGGACGTACGCCGGCGCGGCGGCGGGGAGGGGCGCCTCCGGCGCCTCCGGGGCCTGCCGGTCAAGCTCCCGCAGGGCGCGGGTGAGGCGGCCCAGGCTCTCCCGGGTGTCGCCCATCCCCGTCATGGCCAGGACGTGGCGGAGGAGCGCGTACTCCGGCTCTATCCGGTATGTATCCCGGAGCTTCCGCTCCAGCCACAGGCCGGGGCCGCCGACCAGGAGCTTGGAGGGGTCGTAACGGAAGACCCCGTCCCCGCCGTCCCAGAGGGACAGGCGCTCAAGCCCGGAAAGCTCCCGCCGGGCGGCCAGGAGCGCCTCCAGCCAGCGATGGGCCGCCTCTTGCCCCTCCCGCTCCAAAAAGTCCACGCAGGCGTCGATGGAGGCGGACAGCAGGTAGGAGGGGGAGGAGCTTTGCAGCATGGCGGTACAGCGCCGCACCGGGCCGGGGTCCACAAGCCCCCGGCGGATGTGGAGGACAGCCGTTTGGGTGAGGCTGGGCAGGGTCTTGTGCAGGCTCTGCACCACAAG
This sequence comes from uncultured Oscillospiraceae bacterium, assembly GCA_947599875.1. Taxonomy (GTDB): domain Bacteria; phylum Bacillota; class Clostridia; order Oscillospirales; family Oscillospiraceae; genus RUG626. The sequence continues at coordinate 51,785 of CANQFV010000014.1, read as the reverse complement.
ATCGGCCCCCTGTGCCACGGCGGATCCGGGGAAGCCCCCGAAGCCCAGGTGGGCGCCGTGGGCCTCATCCACCAGCAGAGGGACACCGCGCCGGTGGCAGACGGCGGCTATGGAGGCGATGTCACTGATGACCCCCTGGTAGGTGGGGGAGGTGACGCACACAAGCTTCACCCCTGGGGCGGCGTCCAGGGCCGCCTCCACCTCCTCCGGCGTCACGGAGAGGGGGAAGCCAAAAACCGGGTGGAGCCGGGGGGTGAGATACCGGGTCCCGGCGCGGGAGAGGACGGCGGCGTTATACACGGACTTGTGGCTGTCCCTGGCCATCAGCAGCTCCCCGCCGCCCTCCAGACACGCCAAAACCGAGGCCAGGATCCCCACCGTGCTGCCGTTGACCAGGGGGATGCTCACATCCGCCCCCCACAGGGCCGCCATCCGCTCCTCCAGACGGGCAAAAAGCCCCTCCGGGTCGTTGAGATTGTCAAACCCGTGGATCTCCGTGATGTCGCGCTCCGCAAGACCGGCAAGCCAGGGGAAGGCCGCGGTGTTCCTCTTGTGCCCCGGCATGTGCATGGCCTGCGCCCCGGAGCCGGCGTATTCGTCCAGCCGCTCGAACAGCGTCATACGATCCCCCTAGTCAGGCAAAATTCAAATTCCAAATCCAATATTTTTTGCGGGGCTTTGCCTTGCAAAAAATCCCTTATGCCGCGCAAACGTGCGCCCTTGGGCGTGCGTTGCAGCACGGCAGCAGGAAGCTCCCCGCCGAATTGCGCAGAATTCGGCGGGGAGTTTCCGCACGTTCCCCTTGTCGGGAAAAGGCCGTTGGTTTCTCGTCAGAGAAATCAACGGCCTTTTTCGACAGAATATGTCAGCCTCCCAACGCGGAGATCTTCTTCGTCAGAGCCATCTCCCACTGGGTGTCCACCGTGTAGCCCTTCAGGGCCTCCTCCTGCCAGGCGCTGTAGGCGTCGCTCTTCATGTAGCTCTCCGCCATCAGCATACCGTAGTTGCCGTCGGTGCCGGTGTAGTACAGGATGAAGCAGCCGTAATCCTCGTCAAAGACGGTGCCGGTGTCGCCCTCCTTGCGGGATTCGTCATACAGCCACGCCACCACGGATTCAGGCAGGTCGTTCCGGCCCACGCTGGTGAGGGCGCCGCTCTCGGAAATAAGCTCGTCCGCCTGGGCGTAGGCAAGGGCCTCGGCAAAGCCGTCATAGGTCTTGTCCCCGTCGGTGTTGTAGGCCTCCAGGATCTCGTTGGCCGTGCCCTCGGCCTTCAGCTTGGCCGCGGCCTCGTCGCTGATGGCGGAGCTGCTGTCCTCGCCCTCGCCGGTCTCGTCATCGGAGGTGTCCTCCGTCTCCAGGGGGACAAGTCCGTAGTAGCCGCTGACGGCCTCAAAGTCGTTGTTGTCCCGGTTCAGGAAGTAGAGGACGTAGTAGCCGGGGGAGGTGGAGTCGTCCGGCGTCTTGACAGAGGCCACGTCCCCCGCCTTCCTGGCGGAGTCGGCCAGCCAGTCGATGATGTCGCTGTTGATGGAGCTGCCCAGAGAGCCGCCCTTGGTGTTGGCTTCGGCGTCGTAGTCCTCGTTGTCCTTGTTCAGCTCCGCGGCGTAGTCCAGATAGTCCTGCTCGGTCTTCACGGCGGCGACGAACTTGTCCGCCTCTTCCTTGGCCTTGTTCATGGCGTCCTCGGCGCTGAGGGTCTCGTCCTCCTCCGTCTCCGCGTCGTCCGTCACGGCGGAGCCGTCGAACTTGTAGAAGCGGAAGGAGAAATAGTCGTACTCGTCCTTATGCTCCTCGTAGCTGGCGGCGATCTCCTCGTCGGTGTAGGTGAAGCTGTCCAGCTTGTGGGAGGAGAAGCTGGTGGCCAGCGTCTCCAGAAGGAGGTTCTCCCGGAAGACCTTCTCGGTCATGCCCTTGCCGTAGCAGTACACAAGGTAGCTGGGAAGATCGGAAAAGCCGTTGCCAACAGCGGAGGTGGCCAGTGTCTTGACGGTGGCGTCAACGTCGTCCAGCTCCGCCTGGGAGAGGGTATAGCCCTCCTTCTCCGCCTCCTCAGCCAGCATGGTCAAAGTCTGCATCCTGGCCAGAGCCTGGGTCTCAAAATACTGTGCCCAGGAGGTGTCCTCCGAGTACATGGAGTCCCTGAGAGACACGCCGGAGGGGAACATCAGCTGCGCAAGCTGGCCGTACTGGGAATAGAAGGAGTTAAAAACGGCAAAATAGTTGTAGTTGAAATCAGCCACAGAGTATTTCCGGTCGCCTATCTTTACCGCGGCGGTCTTGTTGTAAAACAGGTTGGAGCCAAAGAGACCCACGAAGATCACAAGCACCAGAACAATGGCCACAATCACACTGACGGTGATGGTGTACTTTTTCTTCTCCCTGCGCTCCCGCTCCTCATTGGCACGTCTTGCCGCCTTGGCGGAGACATATTCGCTCATAGTAAATCATTCCTTTTCATTTTCTGCCTTGGAGCCGCTGCGGCGCGGCTCAGTGGTTTATTATATCCTATATCGATTCAAGTTGCAAGTGAAATCATAAAAAATTCAAATTTAACTGGCTTGAAATACTGGCTTGAAAGGCCGCAGGGGTTTGGCTGGCTTGAAAGGCCACAGGGGTTTTCTGGCGCGGGAGCTTTCAGCGCCTTTCCGAGCTTTTGCGTCACCCCTGCGGCCTTTCAATGCCAAGGGGGATGCGTGCGGAAAATTTTTCTGAATTTTGCGAAATTCAGAAAAATTTTCCTGCTGCCGCGCTGCGCGACCAGTCTGCGGACTGGTCACTTGCGCGGCAAGAGGGATTTTTTCCAAGGCACATGTCCTTGGAAAAAATATTAAAATGAGGGGACGAGGGAAGGGAGGTGTCCGTTGCCTGTAAGAGTCCCCTTGTAGGGGCCGATGACCCCATCGGCCCGGGCGGGTTGGGTGACAGAGCGGTTGCGTTAAGATAGAAAACTTTAAAATATGCCGTAGGGGCCGCCGCCCACGGCGGCCCGTGTCGCGTTGATTGAGGGCGGTATAATAGACGGGGAAAGGGCAGCGTCGTGCGTCACTGGGGAGCCGGTGTGACACGGGGACGGTTCCTTAGTCACACCAGTGTGCGCACTGGTGGTACAAAGAAACCGTCCCCTTTGTCCCACCTCCTCAGAAGAGGGGAAGCTCCTCCGTCAAAGGCGGGACTGAGGGACGGCTTTTTGCCACAGGGGCCCCACGCAATCCTGATTGCGTGGGGAGAGGAGGAGCAAAGCTCGCGCCTGAGCCGTCACGCTGGCGTGGCGGCGAGGTTAAGCGGCTTTCGCGACGACGAAAAGAACCGTCCCTCTGTAACGCCGGGTCAAGACCTCCGGTCAACGAAACACCCCCCGACCTGCTCCCCCCAATTCCAATATTTTTTGCGGGGCTTTGCCTCGCAAAAAATCCCTCTTGCCGCGCAAACGTGCGCCCTTGGGCGTGCGCTGCAGCGCGGCAGCAGGGAATATGCCCATGAATTCCGCAGAATTCATGGGCATATTCCCGCACGCATCCCCTTGGCAGAAAAAGGCATGATGGGGTTCTCCTCAGAGAACCCCATCATGCCTTTTTCGCCAGCTTATACGCATCCCTGCGCCTTCATGGCCTCGGCGACCTTCAGGAAGCCCGCGATATTGGCGCCGGCCATGTAGTTGCCGGGCATACCGTACTCCTTGGCCGCGCTGTCGCAGGCGGCGAAGATGTTCTTCATAATGTCATGGAGCTTGCCGTCCACTTCCTCAAACGTCCAGGAGAGGCGGGCGCTGTTCTGGCACATCTCAAGGCCGGAGGTGGCCACGCCGCCGGCGTTGGCGGCCTTGGCGGGGCCGTAGAGCATGTTGTTGGCGAAATAGACCTCGATGGCCTCGGGGGTGGAGGGCATATTGGCGCCCTCGGACACGCAGTAGCAGCCGTTCTTGGCCAGGATCTGGGCGCTCTCCTTGTCGATCTCGTTCTGGGTGGCACAGGGCAGGGCGATATCGCAGGGGATGGTCCAGATGCCGCTGCAGCCCTCGTGATACTGGGCGTTGGGATGGGTGGAGACGTACTCGCGGATGCGCTTGCGCTCCACTTCCTTCAGCTGCTTGACGGCGGCGAAGTCCACGCCGTCGGGATCGTAGATGTAGCCGTTGGAGTCGGACATGGCGACCACCTTGGCGCCCAGGGCGGTGGCCTTCTGCAGGGCATAGATGGCCACGTTGCCGGAGCCGGAGATCACCACGGTCTGGCCCTCAAAGGACTTGCCGTTGGCCCGGAGCATCTCGTCGGTGAAGTAGCACAGGCCGTAGCCGGTGGCCTCCGTGCGGGCCAGGGAGCCGCCGTAGGGGATCCCCTTGCCGGTGAGGATGCCGCTCCACTCGCCGGTGAGCTTCTTGTACTGGCCGAACATGTAGCCAATCTCCCGGGCGCCGGTGCCGATGTCGCCGGCGGGGACGTCGATGTCCTTGCCGATGTGGCGGTACAGCTCATTGATAAAGCTCTGGCAGAAACGCATGACCTCGTTGTCGCTCTTGCCCTTGGGGTCGAAGTCGGAGCCGCCCTTGGCGCCGCCCATCGGCAGGGTGGTCAGGCTGTTCTTGAAGATCTGCTCAAAGCCCAGGAACTTGATGATGCCGATATAGACGGAGGGGTGGAGACGGATGCCGCCCTTGTAGGGGCCGATGGCGTTGTTGAACTGGATGCGGTAGCCGCGGTTGACCTGGATCTTCCCCTGATCGTCCACCCAGGGGACGCGGAAGATGATCTGACGGTCAGGCTCCACCAGGCGCTCCACCACGTTGGCCTCCACCAGGTCGGGGCGCTTTTCGATGACGGGCTCCAGGGACTCCAGCACCTCGGTGACGGCCTGGATGAACTCAGGCTCGGCGGGGTTGCGCTTCTTCACTGTCTCAAGGACGGACAGGAGATATGCGTTCTTCATGTATGAGACCTCCAAATTATAATAATTTCAAAAAGCAAATAGGCGGCGGAGGGGAAAAGGGGGCCTGCGCGCCGCCGGCATAAAAAAGAACGGCACCGGACAGACGCGGGCAAAAGCCCGCGACGCCCTTGCCGTTAACGGGTTTCATTTTATCCTATTAAAGCGGTGTTGTCAATGGGCAATCCACATAAAAACGAATTTTCATTTCAGCAATCTTGCAAAAAGTATACAAAAGACCCACGCGTCGGCTCGGCGCCGGGAAAATTTTTTGCGGAAATATTGGAATTTATGTGTAACCCGAGGGGATTTTTTGCGACTATAGAAGTGAGGGGACGGAGCAGCCCCTCCACCGCACCCGGGTGAAGCTGCGGATATTTTAGAAAAGGAGGATCGGCTATGAAAAAGGACGACCTGATCGACGCCATCGGCGAGGTGGACGACCGGCACATAGAGAAGGTGGAGAAGGGGAACCGGCGCGGGAGGCGGGGCGCCATACGCCTTTTGGCGGCGGCGCTGGCGCTGGCCGTGGCCATCGGGGGCTTTGCCGTGTGGCGGCGCGGGACGATCTCCGCGTCGGACGAGGGGTTACAGATCCCCGCCGGGGTCCAGAGGCTGGCGGCGGCGGTTTACCCCGACAGGGTGCCCTACAGCGATGAGACACAGGAGGAATGGCAGGAGTGGCGCGACCAGAGGCGGGAGCTTTCCCTGGAGCCGGAGGATCGGGCGGCCTTCAGGCACTATCTGGATCTGGCCGTTCCGGCGTTCCTCTCCGGGCGGGAGGGGGAGAACGCCGTATGCTCGCCCATGAATCTGTTTATCGGCCTTGCCATGCTGACGGAGACTGCCGGCGGTGAGACCCGGCAGCAGCTCCTGACGCTCCTGGGGCAGGAGAGCGTGGAGGAGACCCGGGCACTTGCCAACCGGGCGTGGAACGCCCTGTATGTGAACGACGGGGTGTCCAAGCTGGAGCTTGCTACCTCACTGTGGCTGCGGGACGGGATGAGATACAAAAGGAGCGTGCTGAAGACCCTGGCCAGGAGCTACTACGCCTCCGCCTTCTCCGGGGAGATGGGGAGCGAGGCCTACAACGGGCTTTTGCAGGACTGGCTCAACATCCACACGGGGAATCTGCTGACCCAGGAGGCGGGCAAGGTGGAGCTGAAGAAGGACACGGTCATGGCCTTGGTCTCCGCCGTGACCTTCAAGGACAAATGGGATTTTAACAAGGACTACACCTACCGGGGGGACTTCCACAGCCCACAGGGGGACGTGGAGGTGGACTACATGTACCAGATCACAGCGGATGGAAGTTACAGCTGGGGGGACAATTTCTCCGCCGTCATCAAGGATTTTGAACGCAGCAAGATGGTGCTGATCCTCCCGGATGAGGGGGTGGCGCCGGAGGAGCTGCTCTCTGACCCGGAGGCTGTGGCGCTTTTAAACGGGCGGGTTGACAGCCAGCGGCAGAGAACCATCGATGTGAGGCTGACGCTCCCGCGCTTTGATGTCAGGGACGACGGGCTGTTGGATGATGCCCTCAAGAGCCTTGGCGTTACCGACGCCTTTGACGAGAGTAAGGCGGACTTCTCCCCACTGAACGCCGCCTACTGGGGCGTCGCCAAGGCGAAGACGGTCCTCAGCCGCGTCATCCAGGGCGCCCGGGTCAAGGTGGACGAGGATGGCTGTGAGGGCGCGGCCTACGCGGTTTTTGACATGGTGGACGGAGCCGCGCCCTTTGAGGACTATGTGGAGTGGGTGACTGTCACCTTTGACCGACCCTTCCTCTTCGCCGTTTTGCAAGACGATCTGCCGGTGTTTGCGGGGATCGTAAATTTCCCTTGATCCTGGCGAAAAAGGGTTTTGGGTTCTCTGGGGAGAACCCAAAACCCTTTTTCTGCCAAGGGGGGGACGTGCGGAAGGGGTTCCTGAATTCTGCGGAATTCAGGAACCCCTTCCTGCTGTCGCGCTGCGCGCACGGCCCAGAGGGCCGCACACTTGCGCGGCAAGAGGGATTTTTTCCGACGTACATGCCGCCGGAAAAAATATTGGAATTGGGGGACGCGGGACGGGGGCTTGTCCGGTGCCTGTAAGAGTCCCCCTGTAGGGGCCGATGACCTCATCGGCCCGGGCGGGTTGGGTGACAGAGCGGTTGCGTTAGGATAGAAAACTTTAAAATATGCCGTAGGGGCCGCCGCCCACGGCGGCCCGTGTCGCGTTGATTGAGGGCGGTATAATAGACGGGGAAAGGGCAGCGTCAAGCATCCCCGGGAAGCCGGTGTGACACGGGGACGGTTCCTTAGTCACACCAGTGTGCGCACTGGTGGTACAAAGAAACCGTCCCCTTTGTCACACCTCCTCAGAAGACGGGAAGCTCCTCCGAAAAAGGCGGGACTGAGGGACGGTTTTTTGTCACAGGGGCCCCACGCAATCGTGATTGCGTGGGGTCCCCCCGTGCCCCACGAAGAACCGTCCCTGTTGAACCGCCTCCTCAGGTATCGAAGATAGAGCGCCACCATTGCCTCACGGGGACGGTTTTTGTGGGACATTGGAGCGCAAGCGACAATGGTTCACAAGAACCGTCCCCTGTGGGGCACGGAGAAGGGTAGCGTCGTGCGTTGCCGGGAAGCCGGTGTGACACGGGGACGGTTCCTTAGTCACACCAGTGTGCGCACTGGTGGTACAAAGAAACCGTCCCCTTTGTCCCACCTCCTCAGAAGACGGGGAGTTCCTCCGTGAAAGGCGGGACTGAGGGACGGTTTTTTGTCACAGGGGCCCCACGCAATCGTGATTGCGTGGGGAGAGGAGGAGCAAAGCCCGCGCCTGAGCCGTCACGCTTGCGTGGCGGCGAGGTTAAGCGGCTTTCGCGACGACGAAAAGAACCGTCCCTCTGTAACGCCGGGTCAAGACCTCCGAACACAGGACAACCCCCGACCTGCTCTCCCCAATCCAAATATTTTTTCCAAGGACATGTGCCTTGGAAAAAATCCCTTATGCCGCGCAAACGTGCGCCCTTGGGCGTGCGCTGCGGCGCGGCAGCAGGAAAACGGCTCCTGAATTCCGCAGAATTCAGGAGCCGTTTTCCGCACGCATCCCCTTGGGATTGAAAGCCCAAAGGGCTTTCAACCCAGCTCTCGTTCCCCTTGGCATTGAAAGGCCGCAGGGGTTACGCAAAAGCTCGGAAAGGCGCGGAAAGCTCCCGCACCAGAAAATTTCTGCGGCCTTTCAAGCCAGTAGTTTCAAGCCAGCAAAAAAGAGGGCGGCTCTTTCGAGCCGCCAAAAATAGGGTTGTGGGATAAAGATATGAGCTTACGGTCTTCGATTGGTAAAGATTTCGAGGATCGGATAAGCTATGCTTAGAGTATAGCGCGAATGGGACAAAATGTAAATAGGAGCTTTTGTCGGATGGGGACTACTTTTGGGGGTGCGGATCACTCCTCCTGCCGGGTGACGGCGATGCTCAGCTCCGCAAGCTGCTTGTCCGTGACCTGACTGGGGGCGCCCATCATCACGTCCTGGGCGGACTTGTTCATGGGGAAGGCGATGACGTCCCGGATCAGCTCCTCGCCGGTGAGGAGCATGATGATGCGGTCGATACCGGGGGCGGCGCCGGCGTGAGGGGGCGCGCCGTAGCAGAAGGCGTTGTACATGGCGGGGAATTTGGCCTTTACGTCCTCCTCGCCCAGGCGCACCAGGCGGAAGGCCTCCACCATGATCTCCGGGTCGTGGTTCCGGACGGCGCCGGAGGCGCTCTCGTAGCCGTTGATCACCAGGTCATACTGGAAGGCGGTGATGGTGAGGGGATCGACCTCACCGGACGCGGCCTTCTTCAGGATCTCCAGGCCCCCGTTGGGCATGGAGAAGGGGTTGTGGCAGAACTCAAGCTGGCCGGACTCCTCCCCGATCTCGTACATGGGGAAGTCCACGATCCAGCAGAAGGCGTACTGCTCCCGGTCCATGTGGTTGGGGCACAGGGCGCCCAGCTTTGTGCGCAGGACGCCGGCGGTCTTCTGGGCGGCGCCGGTCTTCCCGGCGGACAGGCCCACGAAGCAGCCGGGCTTCAGGCCCAGGGCGGCGATGACCTGCTCCTTCACAGGCTCCACAAACTTGGCGATGCCGCCCACGATCTGGCCGCTCTCGTCCAGGCGGAACCAGTAGGGCTTCCGGCCGGCCTGCACCTCCACATCCGCGCACAGCTTGTCGATCTGCTTGCGGGTGGCGGTGAAGTCCGTGACCACCAGGGCCTTTACGGTATTCCCGGCGAATGGCTCAAAGCCGATATCGGAGAGGAGATCCGTGACGTCGGTGATCTCCAGGTCGATGCGCAGGTCGGGCTTGTCGGTGCCGTATTTCTCCATCGCGTCGTTGTAGCGGATGCGGCGGAAGGGGGCCTGGGAGACCCGGGAGTAGAGGCCGAATTTTTCAAAGACGGGGACCAGGACGCGTTCCAGCACGGCCAGGACGTCCTCCTGGTCGGCAAAGGCCATCTCCATATCCAGCTGATAGAACTCGCCCGGCGAGCGGTCGCCCCGGGCGTCCTCATCCCGGAAGCAGGGGGCGATCTGGAAGTACCGGTCGAAGCCGGAGGTCATCAGCAGCTGCTTGAACTGCTGGGGCGCCTGGGGCAGGGCGTAGAACTTCCCCGGGTGCTTCCTGGCAGGCACCAAAAAGTCCCTGGCCCCCTCGGGGGAGCTGGCGGTGAGGATGGGGGTGGTGATCTCCAAAAAGCCCTCCTCCTGCATGGCCTGGCGCAGGGCGGCCACCACCCGGGAGCGCAGGACGATATTCTTCTTTACCTCCGGGTTGCGCAGATCCAGATACCGGTATTTCAGGCGGATGCTCTCATCCGCCTCCCGGGAGCGGTTGATCGGGAAGGGCAGCTCGTTATACCGGCAGCGGCCCAAGACCTCGATGCTCTCCGGGACCACCTCGATATCCCCGGTGGGGAGGTTGGGGTTCTTGCTGCTGCGCTCGCGCACCGTGCCGTTTACGGCGACGGTGGACTCCTTATTCACGGTTTTCAGCTGCGCCAGAAGGGCCTCGTCCTCCACCACCACCTGGGTGGTGCCGTAAAAGTCCCGGAGGACAAGGAAGGCCAGACTGCCGCTGACGGCGCGGATATTCTCCAGCCAGCCCACCAGGCGCACAGAGCAGCCCACATGGGACAGGCGAAGCTCCCCACAGGTGTGGGTACGGGATTGTGTCATAGGAAATCACTCCAATTATCTAATATCTCTAAAATTATCACTCCTCCGCCGGGGGTTCAGGCTCCGGGTAGAGGGCGGCGATGGTTTCGTAGAGCTGCCCGGCCCAGGCGTCCTTGTCCTGGGTGGTGACGGCGGCCGTCTCGCGGCCGGTGAGGGTCAGGACACCGCCGGTATACTCCGCGGTGAGGGTGCTGCCGGTGGCGGCGCACTTGAAGGTGACGCCCCAGCACCTGTCCCCGGGCTGAGCGGTGGGGGCGGTGTGGGAGAAAAGAGACCCGGGAGTGCGGCCGAAGCCCCGGCCGTCAAAAAAGCTTATCATGTTCTTCATGGCCCGGCTGCCCGTCACGGGCAAGGCCTGGATGTCCGCGCCGTCGCCCTGCTCCTCATAGGCCCAGACGAAGATCTCCGTAACGGCGTCAAAGGAGAAGGTGCCGCCGGCGTAGTTGGCCCCGCCCATAGGGCGGCAGAGGATGAGGCCCACCACCAGGACGGCGGTGAGGAGGATGACGACGATAAGGACGATATGCTTAAACGCCATAGGCGTCTCACCCCTTCACGGGCCGGATGCCGCCGGAGGCGGACAGGGCGGCCAGGATCCTGGCGGGGGCGTCCGGCACGGCCACGGTCTCCTGGACGCCGGTGGTCATGTCCTTCACGGAGACGGCGCCGGCGGCGATCTCGTCCTCCCCCAGAATGGCGGCGAAGGGGACGCCCAATCTGCCGGCGTAGGTCATCTTGGCCTTGAATTTTTTCGGTTCGGTGTAGATCTGGGTGCGGATGCCCGACTCCCGCAGCAGGGTGGCCAGCCGGACGGCGGGGGCGGTGTCCTCCGTCATGGGGAGGATCAGCACATCCGCCGGGGCGGTGACGAGCCTGTCCGAGAGAAGGCACCGGTCGTCCAAAATGAAGAACAGGCGCGTAAGGCCGATGGAGATGCCCACGCCGGGGAGCTTCTTGTCCGTGTAGAAGCCGGCCAGGTCGTCGTAACGGCCGCCGGAGCATACGGAACCCACCTCCGGGTAGTCGGTGAGCTGTGTCTCATACACGGTGCCGGTGTAGTAGTCCAGGCCACGGGCGATGGTGAGATCCACGGCGAAGTGGTCCTCCGGCACGCCGAAGTCCTTCAAATAGGTGACCACGGTGCCCAGCTCCCGGACCCCCAGGTCGAAGGTGGGGTTCCTCCCGGCGTAACCGGCCAGGGCCGCCAGGACGCTGTCATTGCTGCCGCGGATGGACATGAAGTCCAAAATCTGGCGGGCGCTGTCCTCCGGAACGGCCAGATCCCCGCACAGGATGTCCCGCACCTTGTCCGGGCCGATCTTCTCCAGCTTGTCCACGGTGCGCATGATGTCGGCGGACTTGTCCGCCAGGCCCAGCATATCGTAAAAGCCGGTGAGGAGCTTGCGGTTGTTTACCCGGATCACAAAGCGGGTGAGGCCCAGGCGGGTGAAGACCTGGTAGATGATGGAGGGGATCTCCGCCTCGTTCATAATGTCCAGGCTGCCGTCGCCGATCACGTCGATGTCCGCCTGGTAAAACTCCCGGAAACGGCCGCGCTGGGGCCGCTCCCCCCGGTAGACCTTGCCGATCTGATACCGGCGGAAGGGGAAGGTGAGGGAGGCGTAGTTCATGGCCACATACCTGGCCAGGGGCACTGTCAGGTCAAAGCGCAGGGAGAGGTCGCTGTCCCCCTTGGAAAAGCGGTAGATCTGCTTCTCCGTCTCGCCGCCGCCCTTGGCCAGAAGCACGTCGGACGCCTCGATGACCGGGGTATCCAGGGGGGTGAAGCCGTAGAGGGCGTAGACCTGGCGGATGGTCTCCATGATTTTTTCCATCAGGGCCTGCCGGGACGGGGTAAGCTCCATAAAGCCGGGCAGGATGTGGGGTTTGACGCGTTCCAAGAGTCCATTCCTCCTTGGTGTGGGTGGGATTCATCCCACAAGTATCCCCCGCCCGGTGAGCGGGGGTGAACAACCGGGAAGCGGGCCGATCCTGTCACCGCCCCGCCGCCTTTTCAATGCCGGCGGTCGGGATGACCGCCGGGACAAAATGGTCTGTGTCTTAATTTTTGGGGTTGACGATGTCACGCCAATCCAGCATGCCGTCCTTCAGGCCCCGAATGAGAACCTCGGCCGTGGCCACGTTTGTGGCGAAGGGCACGTTCTGCTGGTCGCAAAGACGCCCAATCTTGTTCACGGACGCCATGCCACGGGGGTCGGTGGGATCGTCAAAAAACAGCACAAGGTCCAGTTCGTTGTACGCAAGCCGCGCCACCATCTGCTGGTCGCCGCCCTGGTCGCAGGACAGGTACAGATCAATGGGCAGCCCGGTGGCATCCTTGACAAGCCGCCCCGTTGTGTTCGTCGCGCAAATAGAGTGTGCCTGGAGAATTCCGCAGTAGGCGATGCAAAACTGCACCATCAGTTCCTTCTTCCTGTCGTGCGCCATCAATGCGATGTTCATCCCGTCACCAGCTTTCATATATTTTGAATATTTGAAATCGTGAATATTTGAAAATTCAACTCGTGCCGCTTTTTCAGCGGATCCGGCCAAGACGTACCTTCTCCCCGTTGAGACGCCGGGCGATCCGGTACAGCTGACCCCAGGCGTCCCTGGCGCCGCAGGTGATCAGCGGCTCCTCCCGGTTCAGCGCCTGGGAGATACCGGCGTCCTCAGACACCACGCCGATGAGGCGGGCGCCCACCGTGTCGATGATCTGGTCGATGTCCCGCCGCATCCGGCGGAAGGTGCGGGGACGGACGCGGTTCACCAGAAGCCTGAGCTCCGGCACGCCCAGGGCGCGAAGCTCCTGCGCGGCGCGCTGGCCGTCCCGGAGGCTTGTGATGTCCCCGGTGGCCACGATAACGGCGATGTCCGCCGCCGAGGCCGCCATCTGGAAGCCCTGGCCGATCCCGGCGGGGGAGTCCAAAAGGACGAAGTCAAACTGCTCCTTCAACCGGCCGATGAGCCGGAGAAAATCCCCAATTTCTGTCTCACCCGCCACGAGACGGGTGGGGGCGGCGAGAAACCACAAATTCTCCAGAGAAGGGTGGGCGGTGAGGGCGTCCTCCAGGGGAACGCGGCCCTCCGTCACGTCCAGAAAGTCCCACAGCGCGCTGTCCGGAAGGCCCAGAGCCAGGTCAAGATCGCGCATGGCCGCGTCGCAGTCCACGCACACAACAGACCTGCCCAGGGAGGCCAGAAACGTGGAAATAGCGGCGCAGCAGGCGGTTTTTCCGGTGCCGCCCTTGCCGGAGGTCAGAACGATAGATGTACCCATACATACCCCCAAGTAAGATTATATATGAGCCGTGTCAAGTTTGCAAGGGAAATAAAGGGGAATCTTATTCATTTTTCGGATTTTTCCCTGAAAAAGTGGGAGAAATTTGTCTCATTTGACCAGTTCCTTACAAATTCACTTCAAAAGTGAATTGTCCGGGGAGACGGTGGAGACGCTCTGGGAGGTGCCGGCGAAGTAGGTGTCCATCACGTCCTTGGCGATGGATATCAGGGCCGAGCCGGAGCCGCCCTTCTCCACCACCACGGCGATGGCGATCTCCGGGTTATCGGCGGGGGCGTAGCAGATGAAGACGCCGTCGTTCACGGCGGAGTTGTCCTGCTGGACGGTGCCGGTTTTGGCGGCCACGGGGACCTGGTAGTTGGACAGGGCCTGAGCGGCCGTACCGGTCTTGGCCACGGCGCGCATCCCCTGCTGGAGCAGGGGGATGTAGCCCTCCGAGTCGTCAATGACGCTCTCCACCGAGGGCGTGCGGCGGATGAACACGTTGGTGTAGTCAAAGCTGGAGACGGAGCGCAGGACGGTGGCGTTGTAGTGGGTGCCGCCGTTGGCGATGGTGGCGGCGTAGTTGGCAAGCTGGATGGGGGTGAAGCGGTTGATACTCTGACCGATGCAGGCCAGAAGGGTGTCCGCGGCCCACCAGCCCTCATTTTGCTGCTCCTGCTTGGACTCCCGGGAGGCAACGGTGCCGGAGGAGTCCCCCAGCTCGATGCCGGTGGGGGAGCCCAGGCCGAAGAGGCGGGCCGTCTCCGCGATGCGGGTGATGCCCATCTTGTCCGCCACAGACCAGAAGAAGTAGTTGCAGGATTTTTCCAGCGCCTGCACCACGTTGATGCTCCCGTGGCTGCCGGGGTAGATCCAGCAGTGGGGGGAGTAGCCCTGCTCGGCGTACTCACGAAAGACGCTCTCGTCCAGGATAGTGGTGTCCGGGGCGATGGTGTGGCTGCGCAGGGCGGCGAAGGCGGTGACGGGCTTGTAAGTGGAGCCTGGCTCGTAAAGGCCGTTTAAGGCCCGGTTGTTAAAGGGGTGCAGGGGGTTGGAGGCGTTGACGGAGTAGTCCTCGTAGAAGGTGGCCAGGTTGAAGGAGGGGTAGTTGGCCAGGGCCAGCACCTCGCCGGTGCGCACGTCCATGACCACCACGGCGCCGCCCTCCGCCAGCTCCGGCTCCACATAGGTGGTGTTCTCCTCCCGGGCCTTCTCCTGGGCCTGCTCCACGCGGGTGTCGTTCATCTGGGAGATGGCGTTGCGCAGGGCGTCCTCCGCGGCCTTTTGCAGGGACAGGGAGATGGTGAGGTACACGTTGCTCCCGGCCTTGGCCGGCTTGTTCTCCACCACGTCGTTGACGGCGCCTGTCTCGTCCGTGTAGACGGTGACGGACCCGTCGGTGCCGTGGAGGTACTCCTCAAAGGCCGCCTCCACCCCCGTCTTGCCCACGGTGGCGTTGCGGGGGTAGCCCAGGGCCTCGTACTTCTCCACCTCGTCCTTGTCCATCGCCCCCAAATAGCCCAGAAGGTGGGCGGCGTACTCGGTGTGGTACTCGCGCTCCGAGTGAGACAGGATGGACACGGCGGGGAGGTTCTGCTCCGACACGAAGGTGAGGAACTCCGCCGGGATGTCGTTGGCGAACATGTATTCGCTGTTGTTCACGGCCTGCATCTCCAGGCCGTAGCGCACGCCCATGATCCGCCGGGCGTCCTCCGCCGCCACGGTGTAGTCGATGCCGTAGTGTTCCCGCATCCAGCTGATCAGCTGGGTGGCGGACACGTCGGGATTTTCCGTGTCCTTCACGTTCAGGCTGGATTTGAAGTAGGTGAAATAGGCGCGCATCCAGCTTTTCTGGGTGGAGGTGGCGTCGGCCCTGTACTCAAAGGGCGCCGTGGTGGTCACGGGGAAGATGTCGTTATATTCCACGCCGTACTGGCGGCAGGCGTTGATCAGCTTCAGGATGATCCCGTTGGGGTCGTCGGTCTTTAAAAGCCGGTTCCGGTCGATGCGCACGTCGTAGACCGTCCGGTCGGACACCAGCAGCACCCCGTACCGGTCTAAGATAGAGCCGCGGGCGGCGTACACCGTCACCGTGGAGGCGGTGAGGTTGGATGTGTCGCTGAGGATGGCCTCCGAGTCGATGGCCTGGATCCGGTAGAGGGTCAGGCCGTACACCGACAGTAAAAGGGCAAAAATCAGAGCCAGGGAGACGATCCGGGATGTTTTGATGTACTTTTCCACGAAAATAACCTCCGATCAACGGGCCGTCACATCACCCGGCAGAGAAACCGGGAGATGTAGTACATGGGGAAGGTGAAGATCAGGGTGGCCAGGGACTGGCGGATGGCGATGCCCGTGAGCAGGGACGCCGGGGCGCCCCGGAGAACCATGAGGGACAGCATCTGGAAGGCGGAGCAGACCGCCAGCTCCAGAAAACAGATGAGCAGGTAGGAGGGGAAGCCCTGGACGATCACGGTGTCGGACAGGATCCCCAGCAGAAGGCCGGTGAGGGCCAGGATCAGGGTGAACTGGATGGTGTTCTGGTTGTAGGCCAGATCCATGAGTATCCCGGCGAAGAGACCGAAGATGCCGCCGTCCACCCGCCCGCGAAAGAGGGCCACCCCCGCCACGGCCAGGGGCAGGATCAGGGGCTTGGCCCCGAAGACGGTGAGGTGGGTGAACACCGTGGACTGGAAGATATACAAAAGCGCCAGATAGGGCGTCAGGATGATGATCCTGAGAATGGTCGAGCCGCGTCTCATATCCCCACCTCACTCGCTGACGGCAAAGTCGGTGATCACATAGAGGTGGGCGCTGCCGGCGATGTCGGCGGAGGGGGCGATGACGGCGTAGGGGTCCAGGCCCGAGGAGGTCACGGAGATGCTCACGACCTTCCCGATCACCAATCCCGCGGGGTAGACGCCGCCGGAACCGGAGGTGACCACCGTGTCGCCGATGAGGACGCTGCCGCTCTCCGCGATGTAGCTCAGGCGGAGAAGGCCGTCCGGGAACAGGTCAAACTGCCCCGAGGCCACGCCCGTCTCCCCCGTCTCGTAGATGAGGGCGCCCACGCTCAGCGTGGTGTCGATGACGGTGGTGACGGTGGCGGAGGTGGAGGTCACGGAGGTGATCTGCCCCACCAGATAGCCCTCCTCCGTGATCACGGGGTCCCCCATCTCCAGGCCGGAGGACGTGCCCTTGCTGATGGTGAAGGAGGAGGAGAAATTGCTGGCCGTCCAGGCGATGACGGAGACCGGCTCCAGGACGATGTCCTCGTGCCGCTCGGAGAAGCCCAGAAGGGTGCGCAGGCGGGCGTTCTCCTCGCTGATCTGGGTGTACTCCCGGTAGTCCTCCTCAAGCTTGGCGATCTCCGTCTTGAGCTGGGCGTTCTCCGCCTCCAGCTCGTCATAGCGGTACATGTAGCCGTAGACCCGCTCCAGGGAGGAGACGAGGCTTGTCATAACGCTCTTCACCGGCTTGAAAAACGGCTCGGACAACAGCGCCGCGAAGCCCGATCCGCCGGACAGGGCCACGGATACGGCCGCCGCGATGGCCACCACCACGGCCGCCACGGCGATGTAGATCCCTTTTTTGGAGATAAATTCCTTCAAGCTTCCCCACCCCTTTCGTCAAAAACGTCACAGCCGGCCCACAGGAGCATGGGCGCCAGCTTCGCGATGGGCAGACCCACCACGTTGTAGTAGTCCCCGTCGATGGTGTCCACCAAAAGGCCGCCCATCCCCTGGACGCCGTAGGCCCCGGCCTTGTCCATCGGCTCACCGGTGGACAGATACCACCGGATCATCTCCTCCGTCAGGGGGAGGAACCTGACACGGGTGACCGCGTGGTCACAGCGCCACTCCCCGCCGCGCAGGACGGCCATGCCGGTGACAACCAGGTGTTCCCGGCCGGACAGCGCCCGGAGCATACGCTCCGCGTCCCGGATATCCCGGGGCTTGCCCAGGGGGACGCCGTCTAAAAAGACCAGGGTGTCCGCCGCCACCACGATATCCCCCGCCGGGACCCGGGACGCCGTGTCCCGCGCCTTGCCCAGGGCGATGCGCTGGAGGGCCTGCCCCGGGGGGAGGGAGGGATCGAAGGGCTCCTCCGTCCTGGCGGGGAGGACGGTAAAGGAGCGGATGCCCATTTTAGTTAAAAGCTCACGCCGCCTGGGGGAGGCGGAGGCCAGTACGATCATAGAATTCTCCTTGTCTTATCCGGGGCGCGCCCCGGGACTCCGCCCGCGCTCTGAATCGGGGGGATGAGAGACGTCAATAGTTGCCCTGGGTGGTGCTGGACGGCTCGTAGGAGCCAAGCTCCAGGTAGCGCTCCGCGATGCGCACGCACTCCTGGGCGTTTTCCGTGGTGAAATTCAGGCGGACGCCCCACAGGCCGGAGGTGAGATACTCGCGGCTGCGGGAGACCAGGTGGAGCTTCTGGGCGCTCCACAGGGTGTTGCGGCAGCCGAAGCCCCGGGTCACGGGGTTGAGGAAGCCGGAGGCGTCGGGGAAGCCGTTGAAGCTGTCGCAGGAGCAGACGCCCGTCTGGGCGCGGATCAGGCATCCGGCCGTCACCATCAGGGGCATCCGGCCGTAGACCAGGATCTCCGTGTCCATATATTTCTCGATGCTCCGCACCTTGGCCGCGGAAAGCTCCGGCGTCAGGGCGGCGGATCTCAGCCGCAGGTTCAGCAGCACCGCCAGGGAGGTGGAGTTGCGCACCCGGAGGCCCAGATCGCCCCGCACCTCAAAGCCCAGGCGTTTTGCGAAGATCACATGGCCCAAGTTGCCCACGGCCGCCTCCGTGATGCCAAGCTGCCGGGCCTTCATCATCAGCTCCGTGACGCGGCCAAGCTCCGAATCGTAGATGACGGGGGGCAAGACGGCGCAGACGGAGATGTTGGGGTCGGCCAGAAACGGCTCCAGCCGCTTGTCCCCGGAGACGGCCTCCTCCAGAGGCAGATACACCACAGGCGGGGACAGGGACAGCAGACGCGCCGACAGCTGTGAGCATTTTTGCACGGAGACGGTGAGAACCGGCGGATCCGTCCGCCCCGGGATGTGGGGAAGCTCCGGCAGGGGGCTCTCCGAACGGGTCTGGGCGGTGTAGCGCTTTTCCATCAGCTGCTCCAGGACGCTGTCCCGGACAGGGGCGATCTGGGCGGGGTCCAGCCAGATCCCCTTCTGGATCCGGGAGGAGACGCCGGCGCACTTAAAGGGCGTGCCGCCGGTTTTGAAAAGCTCCGTCTGGAGGAGGGTGTGGGTCATCTCCGTGTGGAAGGCCAGCTCCGACCTGCCCCCCTCGGCATATGCCTCGTTGCCCCGGTCGTCCCGGGCGGTGAGCTTCAGCGGCCCCTCCAGATCCAGCTGGGCCTCAAAGGTCACGTCCACCCGCTGGTATTCCCGGTTCAGGTAGTTTTTCCGTATGGCCGCGTAGAAGGGGGAGTCCTGGCGGCTCTCCCGCTCCGAAAGGCCAAGCATGGTGGTCATATCGGAACCCCGCAGATACCCCGCGGTAAAGCCCGCGGCGGGGAAGGCGTTTTGAATAAGCTCCCGGTCCTCCTCCGACGGACGCCGCCCGGTGCCCACGGCCCGGGAGTACACCCCCGTGACGGCGGCCACATACTCCGGCCGGCGCTCCCGCCCCTCTATGCGCAGGGCGGCGATGGGGAGGGTGGAGAGAAAGTCCAAATCGTCCAGCAGACAGAGATCCTTCATGGCCAGGGGGTGGCGGCCCCGGATGTCGCAGGAAAAGCCCTCCCGGCAAAGCCCCGGGCAGGGGCCGCCCACAGGGCCGTTGAGGCCGGGGAGAAGGCAGGATCCGGCAAAAGCGGGGCACAGAGGCCCGTGGACAGGGATCTCCAGCTGGATGGGGGATTTTTCACAGATGGCGGCGAGCTGATCCCGGCTCAGCTCCCGGCTGAGACAGACCCGGGAGATGCCCATCGCCGCGCAGACACGGACGCCGTCCAGACTGTGGACGCACAGCCGGTCCCCGGCGTGGAGGGGCATACTGGGCAGGATCCGGCGCAGGCACCAGATCAGACCCGGATCGTCGGCGATCAGGGCGTCCGCCCCCATCCGGGAGGCCCGGCGGGCGTTCTCTAAAATGAGAGGGAGTGTCTCGTCGGTGACGGAGGAGTCCAGCACGGCGTAGACCTTGACGCCCCGGACGTGGGCAAACTGCACGGCCCGGCCGAACTCGTCCTCCGTAAGCTCCCAGGCCTGACGTGCGGCCAGGGTGTCAAAGCTCATGTATACGGCATCCGCGCCGCTTTGCACGGCGGCGGCGACCCCCTCCGCCGATCCGGCGGGGGCCAAAAGCTCCGGCATACGCCCACCTCCTTCCTTCCAAATCCGGCCATATGGGCACACTTAAGCTCATTATACCACGCCTGCACGGAAAAGGAAATCATATTTACAGTTTTTTTACAAAGCTGGCGAAAAGCTGGCGAAAAAGGGTTTTGGGTTCTCTGGGGAGAACCCAAAACCCTTTTTCTGCCAAGGAGGACGTGCGGAAGGGGTTCCTGAATTCTGCGGAATTCAGGAACCCCTTCCTGCTGCCGCGCTGTGCGACCAGTCTGCGGACTGGTCACTTGCGCGGCAAGAGGGATTTTTTCCAAGGCACATGTCCTTGGAAAAAATATTTGAAATGGGGGGGGGAGTGGGGACGGGGCTTGTCCGGTGCCTGCAAGAGTCCCCCCGTAGGGGCCGATGACCTCATCGGCCCGGGCGGGTTGGGTGACAGAGCGGTTGCGTTAAGATGGAAAACTTTAAAATTTGCCGTCGGGGCCGCCGCCCACGGCGGCCCGTGTCGTTGATTGAGGGCGGTATAATAAACGGGGAAAGGCGGCATCAAGCGTCCCCGGGAAGCCGGCGTCCCAAAGGGACGGTTCTTGTGAGTCATCGTCGTCGCGGAAGTCGCGATAGCTCCCCGTCACGCAAGCGTGACGGCTCACTCGCAGACTTCGCTCCGCCTCTCCCCACGCAATCGTGATTGCGTGGGGTCCCCCTGTGCCCCACGAAGAACCGTCCCTGTTGAACCGCCTCCTCAGGTATCGATAACTGGGTGGTATCATTGCCTCACGGGGACGGTTTTTGTGGGACATTGGAGCGCAGCGGAGGTGGTTCACAAGAACCGTCCCCTGTGGGGCACGGAGGAGGGTGGCGTCGTGCGTTTCCCGGAAGCCGGTGTGACACGGGGACGGTTCTTTAGTCCCATCTCCGCTTTGCTCCGATGTGACGAAAGAACCGTCCCCTTTGTCCCACCTCCTCAGAAGGCGGGTAGTTCCTCCGACAAAGGCGGGACTTGAGGGACGGTTTTTTTGTCACACCGCAGGTGGGACTAAAGAACCGTCCCTCTGTAACGCCGGGTGAAAACCTCCGGTCAACGGAGAACGCCCCGTCCCGCTCCCCCCATTCAAATATTTTTTGCGGGGCTTTGCCTCGCAAAAAATCCCTCTTGCCGCGCAAACGTGCGCCCTTGGGCGTGCGCTGCAGCGCGGCAGCAGGAAATGCCCCACTGAATTCCGCAGAATTCAATGGGGCATTTCCGCACGCGTCCTATTGGCATTGGAAGGCCGCAGGGGTTACGCAAAAGCTCGGAAAGGCGCTAAAAGCTGCCCTCGCCAGAAGACCCCTGCGGCCTTTCAAGCCAGTTTAGTCCCCCCCCTTGGCAGAAAAAGGATTTTGGGTTCTCCACGAGAACCCAAAATCCTTTTTCGCCAGTAATTTTTCTGTTCGTACTTGTACTCTACGGGAAACTTTGTTATAATGAATGTTTACAGAGAAAGATATTATGAGGTGTCAGGTCAAGTGAGCATAAGATGGAACGTAAACGGCTTTGACAGGGCCGTCGCCGTGGGACTGTGCCGGGAGGGGGTCAACCCCCTGACGGCGGTGGTCATGGCCTCCAGAGGGGTCACCACGAGGCGGGAGATGGAGGAGACCCTGGCCCAGGAGCTGTCGGCGATCTCCGACCCGATGCTGATGCGGGATATGCCCGCCGCGGTGGACAGGGTCCGCCGGGCCATTGCCCAGGGCGAGCATGTGGCCGTATACGGGGACTACGACGTGGACGGCATTACCGCCAGCTGTCTCGTGGCCGGATATCTGCGGGAAAAGGGACTTGTGTGCGACATCTACATCCCGGAGCGGCTGGAGGAGGGCTACGGCGTGAACTCCGCCGCCTTGGACACCGTCAGAAGCTGGGGGGCCAGCCTTGTGATCACCGTGGACTGCGGTATCACGGCTGTTGCGGAGGCCCGGCACGCCCGGGAGATCGGCCTTGACCTTGTGATCACCGACCACCATGAGCAGGGGCAGAAGCTCCCTGACGCCATAGCGAGCCTGGATCCCAAGCGCCCGGACTGCCCGTGCCCGGCCAAGGGCCTGGCGGGCGTGGGCGTGGCCTTTAAGCTGGTGTGCGCCGTGGAGGGGCCGGGGAGCGAGGAGCGGATGCTGGAGAAGTACGCCGACCTTGTGGCCACGGGGACCATCGCCGACGTGATGCCCGTCACCGGGGAGAACCGGATCCTGATCCAGCGGGGGCTGGAGATGATCCGCGCCGGGGGGAGGCCGGGGCTGGCCGCCCTGCGCACCGCCTCCGGTATGGACGGGAAGGCCCCCACGGTGGGGAACGTGGGTTTTGCCATCGCCCCCAGGATCAACGCCGCCGGGAGGCTGGGGTCCACCGACGTGGCAGTGGAGCTGCTGACCACCCGGGATCCGCGCAGGGCCCAGGTGCTGGCGGAGGAGCTGTGCGCCCTGAACCGGGAGCGACAGCGCCTGGAGGGGGAGATGTTCCGCCAGGCTGCCCAGATGCTGGACGGCCATCCGCCGGAGGGACCCATCGTGCTGGCGTCTGACCGGTGGCACCAGGGGGTGTGCGGCATTGTGGCGTCCCGTGTGGTGGAGCGCTACTCCCTGCCGGCCGTGATGATCTGCGTAAAGGACGGCCTGGGGCGCGGCTCCTGCCGGAGTATGCCGGGCTTTAACATTTTTGAGGCGATCGCCTCCTGCCGGGAGCTGCTGATAAACTTCGGCGGCCACGAGATGGCCGCGGGGCTGACGATGGCGGAGGAGAACATTGACGCCCTGCGCCAGGCCCTGGGCAGGATCTGGCGGGAGGGGCCAAAGCCCCCGGAGCGGGTGCTGAACATCGATCTGGAGGTCATCAAGCCGGAGATCCTGAGCATCCCCAATTTAGAGGCCCTTGACCGGCTGGAGCCTTACGGGCCGGGGAATCCGCAGCCCGTGCTGTGTATGCGGGACGTGTGTGTGGAAAACG
The DNA here is from genome assembly GCA_947599875.1 of uncultured Oscillospiraceae bacterium. Taxonomy (GTDB): domain Bacteria; phylum Bacillota; class Clostridia; order Oscillospirales; family Oscillospiraceae; genus RUG626. The sequence continues at coordinate 29,085 of CANQFV010000014.1, read as the reverse complement.
CCGCCGCCCTCAGCGAGGGGAAGCACACCAAGCTCTGGCTGAGCAAGCGGGGGCAGGTCTTTGAGGCGGTATATTTCTCCAAGGGGCCGGAGGCGCTGGGCGTCCGGGCGGGGGGTATGGCGGACGTGGCCTTCACCCCGCAGATCAACGAATTCCGGGGCCGCCGCTGCGTGCAGCTGTGCCTGGCGGATTTTGTGCCCAGGGACTGACGGCTCCCGGTGGGGCGATAGGACAGAAACGCGGCGGGTTCGCCGCGAAGACAGGCATCAGGTGAGGATATGGATGAGAACGATACCCGGATGACTCCGGAGGCCGACGCCGTCTGTGAGGCGGCGTATGACAGGCTGAAAACGTCGATCGAGACAAATACACAGATCAAGAATCTGGCCAAGATCCGGGAGGCCTACGAGTTTGCCCGGGACTCCCACGGCCCGCAGCTGAGGAAGGACGGCAGCCCCTACATCACCCACCCCCTGGCCGCGGCGGTGATCGTGGCGGAGATGGGGCTGGATGAGGACTCCGTCATTGCCGCCATTCTCCACGACGTGATCGAGGACACCGCCGTCACCCACGAGGACGTGTCCAGGCGCTTCGGGGAGAGCGTGGCGGAGATCGTGGAGGGCGTCACAAAGCTGACCAAGATGCGCTACACCTCCAAGGAGGAGGAGCAGATGGAGAATCTGCGCAAGATGCTCCTGGCGATGGCCAGGGACATCCGGGTGGTGCTGATCAAAATGGCCGACAGGCTCCACAACATGCGGACGATGGAGTACCAGTCCCAGGAGAAGCAGCTGGAGAAATCCCGGGAGACGATGGAGATCTACGCCCCCATCGCCCACCGGCTGGGGATGCAGAAGATCAAGCTGGAGCTGGAGGATCTGTCCCTGCTCTATCTGGATCCCGTGGGCTACCGGGAGATCGAATCCGCCCTCCGGGACCGGGAGGAGCGGAACGCCGGGTTTATGGAGCGCACAGAGCGGGCCATCCGGCGCAGGATGGACGAGGCCGGCATCCGCTGCGGCGTCCAGTCCAGGACGAAGGACATCTACTCCATCTACAGGAAGATGTTCGGAAAGTCTATGGAATTTGACGAGATCATGGACATCTACGCCTTCCGGGTGATCGTGGACGACATCGCCGAGTGCTACAATGTCTTGGGGTGCATCCATGAGCTGTATAAGCCCGTGCCGGGGCGGTTCAAGGACTATATCGGCACACCAAAGCCCAATATGTACCAGTCCCTCCACACCACCGTCATCGGCACGGAGGGCATCCCCTTTGAGGTGCAGATCCGCACCTGGGATATGCACCGCACCGCCGAGTACGGCATCGCCGCGCACTGGAAATACAAGGAGGGCATCCAGGGCCGGGGGGACGAGGACAAATTCGCCTGGATCCGGAACCTCCTGGAGACGCAGGAGGACTCCGACGCCCAGGATTTCATCTCCAACCTGAAGGTGGACATGTTCGCCGACGAGGTTTTCGTCTTTACGCCCCACGGGGATGTGAAGAGCCTGCCCGCCGGGGCCACGCCCATCGACTTTGCCTACTCCATCCACTCCGCCATCGGCAACCGGATGACCTGCGCCAAGGTGAACGGGCGGATCGTGCCCTTCTCCCACGTCCTGCAAAACGGCGACGTGGTGGAGGTCATAACGAGCAACACCTCCAAGGGGCCCAGCCGCGACTGGCTCACCCTGGTGAAATCCTCCGAGGCCCGCAACAAGATCCGCCAGTGGTTCAAAAAGGAGCGGCGGGAGGAGAATATCGTCACGGGGAAGGCGGCCTTTGAGGCGGAGATGCGCCGCCAGGCCGTGCCGCTGTCCGTCCTCACCGACGAGAAGGCCCTGGCCAGGATCCTGGAGCGGATCTCCGTCTCCGCCCTGGACGACATATACGCCAGCATCGGCTACGGGGGCCTGTCCGCCCAGAAGACGGTGAACAACATCAAGGAGGAGATGCGCCAGATCGAGCGCACCGCCAAGAAGCAGGGCATCAACCCCGTGTGGGCCAGCCAGGACGTGAAAAACGCCAAGGCCGTCAACGGCATCATTGTGGAGGGGATCGACAACTGCCTGGTGAAGTTCTCACACTGCTGTATGCCGGTGCCGGGGGACGAGATCGTGGGCTTTATCACCAGGGGGTACGGCGTCTCCGTCCACCGCACGGATTGCAGGAATTACGCCTCCTCCGTGGAGCGGGAGGAGGAGCGGGACCGCTGGATCCCGGTGCGCTGGGCCGCGGGGGAGGACGACCTCTACCAGACTGCCGTGGCCATCAACGCAGAGGACAGGGACGGCCTTGTCATGGACATCGCCACAGTCCTAAGCTCTCTGAAGGTGAAGGTGGACGCCCTCACCGCCCGGAACCAGGGCGGGGGGCTGGCCACGGTGTATCTCACCCTGCGTGTCCACGACAAGTCGGAGCTGGCCGCCGCCATGACAAGGATGATGAACGTCCGGAGCGTGCGGGAGGTCAAAAGACAGGGGACTTAATGCTGGCTTGAAAGGCCGCAGGGGTTTAGACTGGCTTGAAAGGCCACAGAGACTTTCTGGTGATGGCAGCTTTTAGCGCCTCTCCTACCTTGGTGACAACCCCTGCGGCCTTTCAATGCCAAGGGGCGCGTGCGGGAAATTTTTCTGAATTTTGCGAAATTCAGAAAAATTTCCCTGCCGTCACGCTGCGCGCACGGCCCGGAGGGCCGCACACTTGCGTGACAAAAGGGATTTTTTGCAAGGCACATGTCCTTGCAAAAAATATTGGAATTGGGATTTTGAAAAAAGGGTTTTTGCGAGGCGAAGCCCCGCAAAAAAATATTTTGAATGGGGGATCATATGCGGGCGGTTGTCACCAGAGTTTTAACGGCCGGGGTCACGATCGGGGGAGCGGAGACGGCCAGGATCGGGAAGGGATTTCTCGTTCTCCTGGGCGTACACCGGGATGACACGGAGGCGGACGCCAGGAGACTGGCCGACCGTGTGTGCGGACTTCGGGTTTTTGAGGACGGCCAGGGGAAGATGAACCTGAATCTGGCCGCCGCGGGGGGAGAGATCCTGTGCGTGTCCCAGTTTACCCTCTTTGCGGACACAAGCTCCCGCCGCCCGGGATTTACCGAGGCCGCCAGGCCCGAGACGGCCATACCCCTGTACCGGTTGTTTATGGAGGAGTGCCGGGGGCGGGGCTTTACCGTCCGCCACGGCACCTTCGGGGCGGACATGCAGGTGGACTCCGTCAACGACGGGCCGGTGACCGTCCTCTTTGACACAAAAAACCCGTGAAAAACAAGATGGGACAGAAAGGATAGGGACAGTATGCTGATCAAGACACTCCCCGTGGGGCACATGGAGACAAACTGCTATATCGTCACGGACGAGGGGTCCATGCAGTCGGCGGTGATCGACCCCGGCGACGAGGTGAACACCATCATGGACTACATCGAGGATATCGGCGTCCGTGTGCGGGCCATCTTTCTGACCCACGGCCATTACGACCACACAGGCGCGGTTCGGGAGCTGATGGAGGAGACGGGGGCGGCGGTGTATATCCACCGGGCGGACGTGACGGATCACCCGGAGTCCTACCGCTACATGCCGCCGGAGGGGACCCGGTTCTACGCCGACGGGGATGTGATCGACGTGGGCGCCCTGCGGTTCCGGGTGATGGAGACGCCGGGGCACTCTCCGGGATCCGTGACTCTTGTGTGTCAGGACGCCCTGTTCACCGGGGACACGCTCTTTCAGGGAAGCTGCGGCCGGACGGATCTGGACGGCGGGGATATGGACGTGATGCTGGCCTCTTTGCGCAGGCTCGGGGACATCCCGGGGAATTATGAGGTCTACCCCGGGCACATGGATCCCACCACGCTGGACGTGGAGAAGGCCTCAAATCCGTATATGAGATATGCGAGGGGACTATGAAGCTGCGTCTGGAGGGACACGAATACCGGTACGCCGTGGAGCAGATCCTGCTGGCCCTCTTCCCGGCGGAGCGGCCGGAGTATGTGGAGGCGGAGCCTGACCCGGGGGAGAACTGGGCCTGCGTGGGCCTGGAAACCCGGGACGGCCTGCGGGCATACGCCCGCATCCGGTGGGAGGGAAAGTCTGCCTGTGCCCGGCAGGAGGGGGACGCCTCCCGCCTGGGGGACAAGCTGGAGGCTGACCGGGAGTGCCAGAGGATCCTGAAGCTGGCCTTTTACAACGCGGCCATGCAGCTCCTGCCCAAAAAGCCGGTTTGGGGCGCCCTCACCGGGATCCGGCCCGGCACCATCATGACCGGGTATCTGGAGTCCGGCCTTGGCGACCGGGAGGCGGTGGCCAGGATGGAGGAGGAGTATTTCGTCTCGCCGGAGCGGGCGGAGCTTTGCCTGCACACGGCCAAGGCGTCCATCCGGACGGCGGGGGAGCTGGAAAAGCGGGATGTGGCCCTGTATGTGGGGATCCCCTTCTGCCCCTCCCGGTGCGCCTACTGCACCTTTGTGAGCCAGAGCGTGGAGAAATCCATAGGGCTGATCCCGGGATTTTTGGAGGCGCTTTACCGGGAGATACACCAGACCGCCCAGGCGGCGGGGAGACTTGGCCTGCGGCCCGTGGCCGTGTACATCGGCGGGGGGACGCCCACCACCCTGTCGGCCCCCCAGCTGGAGGAGCTTATCCGGCGGCTGCGGGGGGAGTTTGACCTGGGCGCCGTGCGGGAATTCTGCGTGGAGGCGGGGCGGCCGGACACCATCACGGCGGAGAAGCTCCGGGCGATGGCGGGGGTCACAAGGCTGAGCATCAACCCCCAGTCCATGTCCGACAAGGTGCTGGCGGCCAACGGGCGGCGGCACACGGCGGAGGATATTTTAAGGGCGTATGAGCTTGTCCGGGGGGAGACGGACTGCGCCGTCAATATGGATCTTATCGCGGGACTGCCCGCCGACACGCCGGAGGGCTTTGAACGCACGGTGGAGCAGGTGACGGGCCTGGCCCCGGAGAACATCACCGTCCACACCCTGGCCCTGAAGAAAGGCTCCCGGATCACGGAGAACGACACCACCCGCCCGGACGGGGAGGCGGTGGGACAGATGATCGACACCGGGAACCGGATCATCACCGGGGCGGGATACCGGCCCTATTACCTGTACCGCCAGAAGTTCATGTCCGGCGGCTTTGAGAACGTGGGCTGGTCAAAGCCGGGGGAGGAGAGCCTGTACAACATCCTGATCATGGAGGAGCTTTGCACCATCCTGGCGATGGGGGGCGGGGCCTCCACCAAGCTTGTGAACCGGGAGAGCGGCCTTATCCAGCGGATCTTCGACCCCAAATACCCCAAGGAGTACATGGAGAGCGGGGAGAAGATCGCCGCCGACAAGGAGAAAATCATCAGGTTTTACGCCGGAATGTGAGGAGGGGGAACATGGTTTACACCATTGAGAATCTGAACGACCAGGTCATCCGCGATCCGGAGGGATTTATCGACGACGCGGAGCGGGCCTACCGGGGGAGAGTCGTCCGGGCGGCGGACGCCATCCGGAAGAATATGGAGACGTGCCCCATTGTGCTTCTGGCCGGCCCCAGCGGCGCGGGGAAGACGACAACGGCGCGGCTCATCGAGACGGAGCTGGGCAAGCGGGGTGTGCGCTGTCACACCATATCGATGGACAACTACTTCAAGACCCTGGATCTGCGCACCTGCCCCCGCACGCCGGAGGGGGAGGTGGACTTTGAGTCCCCCATGCTCATGGATATGGATCTGCTCAATGAACACTTTGCCGATCTCGCCGCCGGGCGGGAGATCCGGGTGCCGTATTTCATGTTCACCCGGCAAAAGCGCAGCGCCAGCCAATTTACGCCCCTTGTTCTGCGGGAAAACGAGGTGGCTATCTTTGAGGGCATCCACGCGCTGAACGACCTGATCACCGACCGGAACCCCGGGGCGTTCACCCTGTACATCACCGCCAGCTTCGAGACGCGCTTCCCGGACGGGCGGATTTTCAAGCCGGAGTGGGTGCGCCTTGTGCGGCGCGTGGTCCGGGACAACAACTTCCGGGGGGCGGACGCGGAGTGTACCCTGTCCATGTGGGACAACGTGATGCGGGGGGAGCGGGAGCATATCACCCCCTTTATCCCCAAGGCCAAGATGATCCTGGACTCCTCCCTGGAGTACGAGGTCAACGTCCTGGCTGCCGACGCCCTGCCCCTTTTGCGGGATCTCACCGGCACGCACACAGGATATGAGGAGGTGCGGCGGATCATCCCCCTTTTGGAGGGGTATGTGCGCCTCCCGGCAAGGCTCGTCCCCAAAAACTCCCTGCTCCGGGAGTTTATCGGCGGAGGGGTATATCAATATTAAACTGGCTTGAAAGGCCGCAGGGGGGTGCCGTGCGGAGGCTTTCAGCGTGTTTCTCACCTTGATAATTATCTCTGCGGCCTTTCAATGCCAAGGGGATGCGTGCGGAAGAGGGGGTGTGAATTCTGCGGAATTCACACCCCCTCTTCCTGCTGCCGCGCTGTGCGACCAGTCTGCGGACTGGTCACTTGCGCGGCAAGAGGGATTTTTTCCGACGTACATGCCGCCGGAAAAAATATTGGAATTGGGGGATGCGGGCCGGGGGGTTGTCCGTTGTACGGAGGCTTTCACCCGGCGTTACAGAGGGACGGTTCTTTAGTCCCACCTGCGGTGTGACAAAAAAACCGTCCCTCAGTCCCGCCTTTTTCGGAGGAGCTTCCCGTCTCTTGAGGAGGTGGGACAAAGGGGACGGTTCTTTCGTCACATCGGAGCAAAGCGGAGATGGGACTAAAGAACCGTCCCCGTGTCACACCGGCTCCCTCAGGCGCACGACGCCGTTCTTTTTTTCTCAGTTCTGCCCTTTTCCGGGGTTCACACCAGGCGGACTTTGTAGGTCTTCAGCCAGTAGTTGAGCTGCAGGAACCAGGCGATGGTCTGGGGGGTCGTCATCAGCTGACCGTACCAGGGGACGGCGCGCTCGTCGGTGAGGAGGGACAGGAGCTTCTCCCGGCGGACGATCTGGTGGATGGGCTGGGAGGCGTCGCTGACCACGGCCCGCAGCTCCTCCGCCACGGCGCGGGTGTACGACGGGTTGTGGGTCTTGGGGTAGGGGCTTTTCTTCCGCCACAGCACCTCCGGCGGGAGGAAGCCGCTCATGGCCTCCCGGAGAAGGCCCTTCTCAAAGCCGTTGTGATCCTTATATTCCCAGGGCACCGTGTAGAGGTACTGGGCGATGCGGTGGTCGCAGAAGGGGACGCGCACCTCAAGGCTGGAGAACATGCTCATCCGATCCTTCCGGTCTAAGAGCGTCTGCATGAACCAGTCCACGTTCAGATTCATCATCTGCTTCATCCGCGTCTCCAGCGGATCGGTTCCGGGGAGGATATCCGACTCCCGGCAGGTCTTCCGGTAGTAGTGATCCACAAACTCCCCGGGGTCGGAGTCCCCCAGGACGCCCTCCCGCAGAAACTCCGCCCGGTAGGCGGTGGACTGTGCCCAGGGGAAGCCCTCCCGCTCCCGAATGGTGGGATCCCTGTACCAGGGGTAGCCGCCGAAGATCTCGTCGGCGCACTCCCCGGACACGGCCACGGTGGCGTCCTTGCGGATCTCCCGGCAGAACAGGAGGAGGGAGGAGTCCACATCCGCCATCCCCGGCAGGTCCCGGGCCTCCACGGCCTCGTACAGGGCACTGACCAGCTCCGGGGTGTCCAGGAGCGTCACCCGGTGATCCCCGGGGAGGTACTCCTGCATCCGCCGGATGAACTCAGGGTCGGAGTTGGGCTGGAATTTGGACGCGGTGAAATACTTGGCGTTGTCCACATAGTCCACGGACACGGTGCGCAGCGTCTCCCCGCGCTCCTGAAAATACCGCCAGGCCACGGAGGAGATGAGGCTGGAGTCCAATCCGCCGGACAAAAAGGTGCAGACCGGCACATCGGAGACGAGCTGGCGGCGGATGGCGTCCGTGACCAGGGCGCGCACCTTCTCCGCCGCCTCCGGGAAGGTGTCCCGGTTCTCCCCGTCCCGCAGGCGCCAGTACCGGCGCAGGGTGAGTCTGTCCTCCAGTGGATCATAAAAGCCGCACTGGCCGGGGAGCAGCTCGAACACGTCCCGGAACACGCCGCTCCCCGGGACGCGGCCAGGCCCCATGAGCATCACCTGGGCCAGGCCCTCCCGCGTCAGCTCCGGCTCCACCCAGGGGTGGGCCAGCAGACCCTTCAGCTCCGAGGCGAAGAGCAGGTGGCCGCCGCGCCTTGCGTAAAACAGGGGCTTGACGCCCATCCGGTCCCGGCAGAGGAAGGCCCGCTGCCTCAGACAGTCCCACACACAGAAGGCGTAGATGCCGTTAAGGGCCTCCACCGAGGAGTCCCCCCACTGGGCGAAGGCGTGAAGCACCACCTCCGTGTCCGTGCCGGTGAGAAATTCATGCCCCAGGCCGGAAAGCTCCTTTCGCAGCTCCGGGGCGTTGTAGATCTCCCCGTTATAGACGATAACAAAGCCCCCGTATTCCATTGGCTGGGCGCCGTTTTCCGGATCCATCACCGCAAGGCGCGTGTGGCTCAGCGCCGCCTGCTGAAAGACGGCCGTGCCGTGGCCGTCAGGCCCCCGGTGGGCCATCGCCCTGCGCATATTCTCCACATCGTCGGAGAAGGCGCCGGCTCCGGCCCCGATCTGTCCCGCGATTCCGCACATAATTTGACCTCCAAAAAATTCGGCGTTCACCGGGAGGTGAACGCCGTTGTTCGGTACAGTATATGCGGTTTTTCCGGAACCCGTCACGCCCCCAGGGCCAGAAAGCGCAGGGCGGTGAGATACCCCGCAAAGCCCTGGCCCTTTACAGTCCTGACGCAGGCAGCCCGGATGTAGCTGACCTTTCGGAAGGGCTCCCGGGTGTCCGGGTCGGAGATGTGGACCTCCACCGTGGGGATCCCCACGGCCTTCACCGCGTCCAGGAGAGCCACGGAGGTGTGGGTGTAGGCGCCGGGGTTGATGATGATGCCGTCCACCCGGGAAAAGGCCCCCTGGATGGCGTCCACCAGAGCCCCCTCGTGGTTGGACTGGAAAAACTCCACCTCCACCCCAAGCTTTTCCGCCTCGGCGGAGATGAGGGCCACAAGGTCGGCGTAGGTGCCCTTGCCGTAGATGTCCGGCTCCCGTATGCCCAGCATGTTCAGGTTGGGGCCGTTAATAACGAGTATTTTCACAAAAATCCCTCCAGATCTTATCGGCCGCCTCGTCCAGCGTGCCGTCATTTTTCACGGTGACGTCGGCAAAGCGCCGGTACAGGGGATCCCGGGTCTCAAACAGCCGCTCCAGCCCCTTTATCCCCCCGGCGGACAGGGGCCGGCCGCGGGTGGACAGCTGGGACAGCTCCCGGTCGATGCGGTAGATCCGGCCGGACTGGTGGAGGAGGGGGTAGTTCTCCTCCCGGGTGACGCAGCCGCCGCCGGTGGTGATGATCCGGCCGCCGGTGCGGCACACCTCCGAGAGAATCTGCGTCTCCAGCCGGCGGAAGGCCTCCTCCCCGTCCCGGGTGATGATGTCCCCGGGGCGCAGGCCCGTGCGGGCGGTGATGAGCTTGTCCACGTCCACCAGCTCCCGTCCGGAGCGGGCCGCCGTGAATTTGCCCACGGTGGTCTTGCCGCTGCCGGGCATCCCGATGAGGACGATATTCTCCGCCCGGCGGCCGAGACGGGCGGTGATCTTCTCCACAAGGGCGTCGTCCAGCTTCTTACCGAAAAACAGCTCCTCCGCCGCCTTGGCCTGGGCCACCAGCATGGCGAGGCCCCCGGCGTGGGGGATGCCCCGTTTCTCCGCCTCCATCAAAAGGCCGGTGCGCAGGGGGTTGTACACCACGTCCATGACCCCCGTAAGGTGGGGGAAGAGGTCCAGATCCACCGGGCAGGCGGGGCAGTTGGGGTACATCCCCACGGGCGTGGTGTTCACCAGGATCCCGGCGTCAGCGTGGCGGGAGAGATTATCATAGTTGTTCTCCCCGGAGCGGGAGACGATGACGATCTCCCGGGCGCCCAGGGCCTTTGCCGCCGCCGTGGCTGTGTGGGAGGTGCCCCCGGAACCGAGGATCACCACCTTCTTGTCCCGGAAGTCAAGTCCGGCCCTGTTTACGGCGCAGGTGAAGCCCAGTCTGTCCGTGTTGTAGCCCCACAACCTGCCGCCCCGGTTCACCACGGTGTTGATGGCGCCGATCTCCCCGGCGGCCTCCTCCACCACGTCGCAGAAGCGGAACACCTCCCGCTTGTAGGGGATGGTGACGTTCACCGCCCCCAGAGCGGGGGAGCGGAGGAAGGACTCAAGCTCGCCGGGGGCAAGCTCATAGAGCCTGTAGTCCCGGCAGCCCAGGGCGGCGTGGATCTCCGGCGAGTAGCTGTGGCCCAGCTTCTCCCCGATCAGTCCGTATATCCTGCGCATGGCTCAGATCTCCTGATAATTGCCCAGATACCGCATGGAGCGGCAGGAGTGTTCCAGACTCTCCAGCATGTCCACCACCTTGGGATCCCGGACGCTGGCCTCGATCTCAAAGAAGAACAAAAACTCAAAGTCGTGGCCGATCATGGGGCAGGACTCCAGCTTGATCAGGTTCAGCTCCAGGGCGGAGATGTGGCTCAGCACGTCGTACAGGGCGCCGGGGCGATGCTCGCAGGAGAGGACCAGGGTGATCCGGTTGGCCCCGGGGTAGACAACGGGCTTTTTGGCGATGCAGATAAACCGGGTGTAGTTGTTGTCGGAGTTCTGGATCCGGCCGCACTTTAAAGACTCCAGCCCATAAAGCTCCGCGCAGTTGGAGCTGGACAGGGCCGCGACACCGGGATCATCGCACTGGGCCACATACTTGGCGGCCACGGCGGTGTTGTCCATCTTCTCGATCTCCACCTTGTCCCCCAGGGACTTGAGGAACCGGCTGCACTGGCCCAGGGCCTGCTCGTGGGAGACGATCTTCCGGACATCCTGGAGCTTCACCCCGGGCTTGACCAGAAGCTCGTGGGAGATGCACAGCCGCTCCGAGCGGACAATGCTCACGTCCTTCACCTGGAGCAGGTCGTAGACCTGGCGCACCGAGCCGTTGGAGCTGTTTTCAATGGGGACGATGCCGAACTGGCACAGGCCGCTTTGCACCGCGTCAAAGACGGCCTCAAAGGTCTTGACGTACACGATATTCCCCCGGGGGAACATGCGGTCGGCGGCCATCTGGCTGTAGGCCCCCTCCACGCCCTGGCAGGCGATAAGCCCGCCCTCCGGGAAAAGCTCCGGCACATCCTGCAAGGAGCCGGCGATGAAGTCCCGCACCGCGGAGCCGGTTTTCAGGGTGCCCCGCTGGTATGTGCGGCTCAGCTCCAGGATGGTGGAAAAGAGCCGGTGGGAGTAGAGGTCATATTCCCCGGACTTTTCCGACACGTTCCTCAGGATCTCCCGCTCCCGCTCCCGGTTCAAAATGGGCAGGTTGTCCCGGGCCTTCACCTGGGCGATGGACTGGGAAAGCTCCATGCGCTCCAGAAAGAGCCGGAGCATCTGATCGTCGATTGTATCGATCTTCCGGCGGATCTCAGTCATTTCCATATCCTTTTTCCTCCATTAGTATGTCTAAGATGGTGAAGGCCGTGACGGCCTCGATAACGGGGACGGCCCGGAGGGCCACGCAGGGGTCGTGGCGGCCGCGGATCTCCAGTGTCTCCTCCCGCATGGTGGAGAGGCGCACCGTCCGCTGAGGGATTCCGATGGACGGGGTGGGCTTCATGGCGCATCTGACCACCACGGGCATCCCCGTGGTGATGCCGCCCAGAATGCCGCCGGCGTCGTTCTTCTCCGTGCGGATCCGGCCGTTTTCCGTGACGAAGGGGTCGTTGTGGCGGCTGCCGCGCATCTGCCCGGCGGCAAAGCCGGCGCCGAACTCCACACCCTTTACGGCGGGGACGCCGAAAAGCGCCGCCGCCAGCCGGTTTTCTATCCCGTCAAACATGGGGGAGCCGACGCCCGCGGGCAGCCCCACGGCGGCGCACTCCACGATCCCGCCCACGCTGTCGGCATCGGCCCTGGCGGCCTCGATCTCCCGGCGCATCCGCTCCCCGGCGGCGTCGTCCACCACCGGGATCTCCTTGGCGGCCACGGCGGCGAACAGCGCCGGATCCGGCAGGAGAGGGAAGGGAACATCCACGGCGTCTCCCACCCGGAGCAGGTGGGCGCCCACGGCCACGCCGTACCGCTCCAGCACCTGGGCGGCGATGCCCCCGGCCACGCACAGCGGGGCGGTGAGGCGGCCGGAGAAGTGGCCGGAGCCGCGCATATCCACGGCCTCCCCGTACCGCGCCCTGGCGGTGAAGTCCGCGTGGGAGGGGCGGGGCAGGTCGGTGAGGGCGGCGTAATCGCCGCTGCGGGTGTCCGTATTCTCAATGACGGCGCACAGGGGGGACCCGGCGGTGACGCCGTTGACAATGCCGGAGAGGAACACCGGGCGGTCGTCCTCGTGCCGCTGAGTGGCCAGCTTCGAGCCTCCCGGCCTCCGGCGGGCCAGGAAGGCGTTGAGCCGCTCCTCGTCCAGGGGGATGCCGGCGGGCAGGCCGTCCATGACCACGCCGATGCTCCTGCCGTGGGACTGGCCGAAGACGGAGATCTTCAGGGCTTTTCCGATTTCAGAGGACATCCGCGATCCCTCCCAGCTTTTTATAGTCGTCAAAAAATCCGGGGTAGGATTTTTCCACAGCCTCCGCGCCGCGGATGGTCACCGGGCCATCGGCCCCGGAGGCCAGGATGGCGGCGGCCATGACGATGCGGTGGTCCCCCGCGCCGTCCACGGCGCAGGAGCGCAGGCTATTGCCGCCCCGGACGGTGAGGAAGTCCGGGCCGGTGTCACATTCCACGCCGAAGGCGCGGAGCATACGGGCGGTGGTCTCGATGCGGTCGGACTCCTTCATCCGCAGGCGGGCGGCGCCTGTAAAGCGGGTGACGCCCCGCCTTGCGCCGGCCATCGCCGCCAGGGGCGGCAGAAGGTCGGGGATCTGGGCAAGGTCGATCTCCACATCCCCGTCCCCGGCGAGGGTACAGGCGAGCCGGGCCACGGCCCTGTCCCCCTGGGGGGAGTCCGGGTCCGGGCCGGTTATTTCCACCGGGTGACCCAAATTCCGGGCGGCGTACCAGAAGGCCGCCTGTGACCAGTCGGACTCCACCGTGTAGTCGCAGGGCAGGTACTTCTGCCCCCCGGGGATGATAAACCGCTGAAAATCCCGGTTCTCCACCAGGACGCCGTAGGAGCGCAGCACCTCCTGGGTCATGGAGACGTAGGAGCGGCTCTCCAGCGGGGAGGTGATGCTGACGGCGGAGTCCCCCGGAAGGAGGGGCAGGGCGTAGAGAAGGCCGGTGACAAACTGGCTGGACACGTCCCCGGGGAGGGAGAATTCCCCCGCCCTCAGCGCCCCGGATACGGACAGCACGCCGCCGGACAGCTCAAAGTGGATGCCTTTTGCGCGGAAAATGGCGAAATACGGCTCCTGGGGCCGCTCCATCAGGCGGCCGCGGCCGGTGAATTTTCCCCCGCCGCGCAGAACCAGGGCCAGGGGGATCAAAAACCGCAGGGTGGAGCCGGACTCCCCGCAGTCCAGCACGGGAAAGCCGTCGGACACGGTGAGCAGGGCCTCCATACAGCGCCTTGTGGCCTCGATGTCCTGGGAGGAGGCCAGATGGGCGATCCTGTCCGCCGAGCGGGCCAGGTACGCCGCGATCAGCGCCCGGTGGGACAGGGATTTGGAGGGGGGAGGGGTGACGGCGCCGGAGAGGGGGGAGGGGGTGATCTGAATATCCATGCTTACCTCCCGTCCAGCCCGGCCAGAAGCTCCGTGACCTGATCCCGGGGCAGCTTCACGGGCCGCACAGCGCCGATCTTCTCCAGGAGAATGAGCGTCACAAAGTCCCCGGCGCTCTTTTTGTCCACGCCCACGGCCCGGCGCACATGCTCCGGGGCCGCGCTGATAGACGTGGGCAGGCCCAGAGGGGCCAGGACGCCCCGGATCCGCTCCGGCACGTCCGCCTGCGTCACCGAGAGGGCCACGCCCAGGCGGGCGGCGGCCACCATCCCGGCGGCCACGGCCTGGCCGTGAGTCCAGACGGTGTAATTCCCGGCCAGCTCGTAGGCGTGGCCCAGGGTGTGGCCGAAGTTCAGGATCATCCGAAGGCCGGTGTCATGCTCGTCGGCGTTCACCACCTGGCGCTTGATGTCACAGCAGGTGTAGAGGATGTGGCCGATGTCCCCCATAAGGGAGCGCCTGTCAGGGCGGGCGGCCAGGAAATCAAAGAAGTCCGCGTCCCAGATGCACCCGTACTTCACCACCTCCGCCATGCCGGACATAAAGTCCGTGTCCGGGAGGCTGTCCAGCACCTCCGGGTCCATGAGGACAAGATCCGGCTGGTAGAAGGTGCCGGCCAGGTTCTTGCCGGTGTCCAGATCCACCGCCGTCTTGCCCCCCACGGAGGAGTCCACCTGGCTTAACAGGGTGGTGGGGATCTGCACAAGCCCCACGCCCCGCAGGACAGTGGAGGCGGCAAATCCCGCCAGGTCCCCCACCACGCCGCCGCCCAGGGCCACCACCGCGTCGGAGCGGGTGATGCCAAGGGAGGTCATCCACGTCCAAAGCTCCACAAGGCGCGAGGCGCATTTGGAGGACTCCCCGGCGGGGATCACATGGGTGTGTACCTGAAAGCTCTCCTTCTCCAGAGAGGCCACAAGCCGCGGGCCGTACAGGGGGGAGACGTTGGAGTCCGTCACCACAAAAAGCCGCCGCGCCGCGGGAAGGGCGGCGCGAATACGCGCCCCGGCGCCGTCCAGGATGCCGGGGGAGATCAGAATATCATAGCCGTTTCCGGCGTCAACGTGTAAGGTCTTACTGTCCATTATGTGCCTCCCGCCGTTGTTTTCAGCTCCCGCCCCTGGCGGAGAAGCTCCCGAAGCTGCCCTTCGTCCCCGGCTTTTATGGCGTCCCGGTACTCCGTCAGATGGCCGATGAGGGTGTCCAGCTCCCCGGTGAGGAAGTCCGCGTCCGCCAGAAAGAGCTGCGTCCACATGTTCTCGTCCAGATACGCCACCCGGGTCATATCCCGGAAGGAGCCGGCGGAGAAGCCCATCTGGGTCTGGGCCGTGGGGGACTTGACAAACGCCGATGAGGTGATGTGGCAAAGCTGGGAGGTGTAGGAGATGATCCGGTCATGCTCCTCCGGCGTGGAGTAGGTGATCCCCCCGAAGCCCAGGGAGAGGAAGAAGCGCCGGAGCCGCTCCAAAAGGGGGGCGCCGGTGTCCCCGTCGGGGGTGAGGATCATGGACGCCCCGGAGAACAGCAGCGCGGTGGAGTTTTTAAACCCCCCGTGTTCCTTCCCCGCCATAGGGTGTCCCCCCACATAGGAGAAGCCGTATTTCCGGGCCAGGGGACGGATGGCCTGGACGATGACCCGCTTCACGCCGCACAGATCCACCAAAACGGCGGAGGGGGGGATGCGGGGGGCGTTCTCCCCGGCCCACTCCACAAGCGCCCGGGGGGGCAGGGCCGCCAGGATCAGGTCGCAGGCGCCCATGCTTGTCCCGTCCAGCACGTTGTCAATGGCGCCGGAGGCGAAGGCCAGGGCCATCGTGCCGCTGTCCAGATCCGCGCCGTAGACGGTGTGATCGGTGTGAAATTTCACCGCCTTGGCCATAGAACCGCCGATAAGGCCAAGGCCCACAATGCCGATGGTTGACATAATCAATCTTCCTTATCTCAAATTACGAATCTTACAACTTAAACTTAAATATTTTTTGCAAGGACGTGCGCCTTGCAAAAAATCCCTTATGCCGCCCCAGTGTACGGCCCTCCGGGCCGGGCGCGCAGGGCGGCGGCAGGGAAATTTTTCTGAATTTCGCAAAATTCAGAAAAATTTCCCGCACGCGTCCCCTTGTAAAAAAGGCCTGCGGCCTTTTTTACAGGCTCTCAGCTACCACGGCGTGGATGGCCCGGAGCCTGTCCGCCAGGTGGTCAAAGACCGAGGGCTTCAGGGACTGGGGGCCGTCGCACAGCGCGTGGGCGGGGTCGTTGTGGACCTCGATGATCAGCCCGTCGGCCCCGGCGGCCACGGCGGCGCAGGAGAGGGGCTCCACCAGCTCCCACTTCCCGGCGGAGTGGCTGGGGTCGATGATCACCGGCAGGTGGGAGAGCTTTTTCAGAACGGGGATGGCGCTGATGTCCAGGGTGTTGCGGGTGTACGTCTCAAAGGTGCGGATCCCCCGCTCGCAGAGGATCACGTTCTGGTTGCCGCCGGCCATGATGTACTCGGCGGACATCAAAAGCTCCTCGTAGGTGTTGGCCAGGCCCCGCTTTAGGAGGATGGGCTTTTCCTGGCGGCCCAGGAGCTTTAAAAGCTCAAAGTTCTGCATATTCCGGGCGCCCACCTGGATGATGTCCACGTCCTTGAACATGGGCAGGTGACTGGCGTCCATAAGCTCCGTGACGATGGGCAGGCCCGTCACCTCCTTGGCCAGCTTGAGAAGGCGGATCCCCTCCTCGTGCAGGCCCTGGAAGGAGTAGGGGGAGGTGCGGGGCTTGAAGGCGCCGCCCCGGAGCAGCGTGGCGCCGGAGGCCTTCACGGCCTTGGCCACGGCCACGATCTGTTCCTCATTCTCCACCGAGCAGGGGCCGGCGATGAGGGTGAGATTCCCCCCGCCGATCTTGGTGTCCCCCACCTGGATGACGGTGTCGTTGGGGTGGAACTTGCGGTTCGCGTTTTTATACGGCTCCTGGATGCGCTTCACATCCTCCACGATGTCCAGGGCCAGCAGCAGATCCATGTCCAGCTGGGACGTATCCCCCACCAGGCCCATGACGGTCTGATGCTCGCCCACAGAGGTGTGGATCTCGATGCCCTTGCTCTCCAGCCAGGCCACAAGGGAGTCCACCTGGGTCTTGTTGGGGTTCTCTTTTAAGATGACGATCATAAGAAATTTCCTCCGTTCATGCCCGAAAAAATTCCCACAGCCGTTTGGCTGTGGGAATTGAGGCGTTTTTTGATCTGCCCGTCAACCTATTCCAGCCAAACCCATCAAACCTTACCAAAAAAGAAGGTAAAGCTGAAATAATAGCCGAAATAGTTGTCTTTGAGGGGGGTAGCGTTCATCTTTGCACCTCGCGGGCATTGCGTTGGACATATCATAGCACTTCATTATCCAAAAGACAAGATGGCAAGTTGCACAAAGATACGGTTTTTCAGGGCTTTTGGCCTTGCTGCTCCCCGGAGGGGAGGGGCAGCCGCTTGCCGCCGATGCAGACATACGCCGCCTCGTCAAGGTCTACGGGGAACTGCCACATGTACGACCACTCCAGAAAGGCGCCGTCCAGGGGGACGCCGTAGCCGCCGTCGTTGCCCACCTCCGCGCCGCTTTTCAGGATCAGACGCAGGCCGTCGAAGGGGGCGAGGGAGCCGGAGGCGTCGTCCAACCGGAAACGGATACCGGTGTTCGTCACCCGGATGTCCCGGAGCCAGACGGTCACCCCGGTGTGAGTGCGGTGATCCTCCAGCGTCACCGGCGTGTCCGGCAGGGCGGCGGCCTGAGGGGGATGGGAGCGGTCGATGGAGAAGGACAGCGCCCACTCCCCGGCCAGCACAGTGCGCCTTTCGGGGCTGCGCGTCAGATCCCTGAGGGTCAGCGTCACCCGGAGGGGGCCTGTGTCCCCTCCGGCGTCCCCCCATCCGGCGTAGTTGAAGCTGATGAGGAAGAGGGCGGCGCCGTCCCCGTCCAGGCCCTGGTATTGGAAGCCGTATCCGCCAAAGGTCTCGCCCTCATCCCGGGGATCCGGGGAAAGCTCCATCAGGATGTCGCCAAAGCCGTAATTGTACCTGGAGGAGAACTTCACGCCCTCCGCCCGCAGCAGGAGGTAGAAGCTGCCGTCCCCCACGGTGGCGGAGTCCACGGTGACGGTCACGCCGTCCACGGCGGCGCTCTGGCCGATGTCCTGGCTCAGGTGGTCAATGACGGCCAGCTGACCCTCACTCATGTTCCGCCGGGTGACAAGCTCCCACTGGTGGGAAAACCAGCTCTGGATGTCCTCACCGTATATGGCCCCCACCGCGGCCGCCGCGCCCATGAGCAGCAGGCAGACCGCCGCCGCGATCAGCACCAGGGAGAGCCTGCTTTTGATCCGCCGGGAGGGGGCCTTTCCGGCCCCTCCCACGGTGGCCGCGGCCGCCTCGATGTACGTCTCGCTGATCTCCCCAAAGGCCGATAAAAATTCCTTTTCCGTCATATCCAAAGTCCCTCCCTCTCCAAAGTCTCCTTCAATTCGCCCCTCGTGCGCAGCAGGATCATCTTGACCCGGCTCTCGCTGACGGAGAAATCCGCGGCAATCTCCTTGACGGAGCTGAAAAACCAGTACCGCCGCACGAAGATGTCCCGCCTCTCCCTGGGCAGGGCCGCCAGAAAGCGGTCAAAGCAGTCCACCAGCGCCATCCGGTCGATAAGCGCCTGGGTGCTGTCCGACCCGGGGACGCACGTGCTGATCTCCTCCAACACCAGGGGGGCCTGGCCGCCGCCGCGCTTCTCCCGGCCGCCGTACCGACACCTGTCCAGGGCCAGGTTCCGGGTGATCTTCCCCAGATAGGTGGAGAGCCTGCCGGGACGGCGCGGGGGGATGGTCTCCCAGGCCCGCAGGTAGGTGTCGTTGACGCACTCCTCCCAGTCCTCCTCCTGGGGCAGAAGTCCCCGGGCGATGGAGCGGCAGTAGCTTCCGTAGCTCTTCTCCGTCTCCGCCAGCGCCTGCTCCGACCGCGCCCAGTAAAGCTCCACGATCTCTTCATCCTTCAAAAAAACCACCTCCTGATACTGTCCTCCGAGAAAAAATGACTTTTTCTCGGAGGAGCGCCGCGTAGCGCGCCGCGCCTTTCACTACAATACACGACATTTCTCCCCGCCAGGTCACATCTTTGCCAAACATTTCGGGATTTTTTCGCAGGGCCCCGCCCTGCGACGTTTGCGAAAAGCCGGTGTGACACGGGGACGGTTCCTTTCGTCGTCGCGAAAGCCGCTTAACCTCGCCGCCACGCGAGCGTGACGGCTCAGGCGCGGGCTTTGCTCCTCCTCCCCCCACGCAATCGTGATTGCGTGGGGCCCCGGTATGCCGTCCCCAGGCCCCCGAAAAAGGCGGGACTGAGGGACGGTTTTTTTGTCACACCGCAGGTGGGACTAAAGAACCGTCCCTCTGTAACGCCGGGTCAAGGCCTCCGGTCAACGAAAAATCTCTCGTCCCGCCCCCCAATCCAAATATTTTTTGCGGGGCTTTGCCTCGCAAAAAATCCCTCTCGCCGCGCAAGTGACCAGTCCGCAGACTGGTCGCGCAGCGCGGCAGCAGGAAAGGCCGGGTTGAATTCCGCAGAATTCAACCCGGCCTTTCCGCACGCGTCCCCTTGGCATTTGAAGCCCGCGAAGCGGGCTTCAAAGCCAGCTTAATATTCGTATACCCCCTCGAACACCATCACCGCGTCGCCGGTGAGGGTGACGAACTCATCGGAGTAGTTGACGGTGACGTCGCCGCCGGGGAGCTTTACGGTGATGTCCCGGCCCTTTTTCAGGCTGCCGCGCTCGGTGGCGGCGATGACCGCGGCGCAGGCGGCGGTGCCGTTGGCCCGGGTCTCCCCCTCGTCCGGGGCGTAGACCCGGATGCGCAGGGTGTCGTCGTTGACCACCTTCACAAACTCCACAAACGCCCCCTCGGGGAGAAGCCCGGAATTCACAAGGGCCGCGCCGTTGCCCGTCACGTCCTCGCCGCCCAGATCCTGGGTGAAGACGGTGCAGTGGGGCACGCCCAGGGTGGACAGGGTGATGCGGTACTCCCGGCCGTCCACGGTGACAGGCTCGTCCACCACCCGGGACTTGCCGATCAGATTCACCTGCATCCTCCTGGCGTCCAGGAAGGCGGTGCCCATGTGGACGCTGACGGTGCTGACCCGGCCGTTGCGGGTGTACAGCTGGAGGGAGCGGATGCCGGTGTCCGTCTGGATGGTCATATGCTCATGGCGGACGATGCCCTTGTCATAGAGGTACTTGCCAACGCAGCGGATGGAGTTGGCGGCCATGCGCCCCTCGGTGCCGTCCTGGTTGAAGATGCGCATCTTGGCGTCGGCGCCGGCGGAATTTTCAATGAGGACAAGCGCCCCACCGCCGATGCCGGTGACCCGGTCGCACAAGGTGACGCTCAGGGACTCCGGGCTTGTGATGCGCCCGTCCCGGTTGTCAAAGAAGATGTAGTCGCTGCCGCAGGTGTGCATCTTGGCGAAGCTCACCAGCTCCCGGGACTTGCGCATGTCGTTCAGGTTCACAAGCTCCGTATTCTCGTTGGTGAAGCGGCTCATCAGCGTGTCGGCCACGGCGTCGGCGGTGTCCAGACTCGTGATGCAGGGGATGCGCAGGCGCACCGCCCTGGCGTGCAGCTCGATATAGTCGCCCATCGTGTCGTCGTACAGCGCGCCGGTGTAGACGATGAAGCTGATCCGCCCCTCGTCCATAAGGGAGTAGGCGTCGTGGACGTGGCTGACGCGTGTCACCTGGAGGCCCAGAGACTCGATGACCTGGGCGGTGTCCGGCGTGGCGTACAGGTGCATATGCAGGTCGTTCACCTTCTTGGCCAGCTTCACCACCTCGGGCAGCTCGTGGTTCTCGATGGACAGAAGCACCCCGTTCTTTCCGGGGGTGAAGGCGCCGGACAGGTTGTACCCCGCGGCGCGCAGGCCCTTGAAGAGCGCCTCGGAGAAGGTGCGGCCCAGACCCAGCACCTCGCCGGTGGATTTCATCTCCGGCCCCAGCATGGAGTTGGCGTCGGTGATCTTCTCGAAGGAGAAAACAGGAACCTTTACGGCGTAATAGGGGGGCGTGTCACACAGCACCCGCTCGTAGCCCAGGCCCTTGAGCGTGGCGCCCATCATGACGCGGCTCGCCACGTCCACCATCGGGATGCCGGTGACCTTGGACAGATACGGCACGGTGCGGCTGGCCCGGGGGTTCACCTCGATGACATACAGCTCTTTTTTGTAGATGAGGTACTGGATATTCACAAGGCCCCTGGTGCCCAGCTCCAGAGCCAGACGGGTGGAACACTCCACCACCCGGGCCATCATCTTATCCGTCAGGTTGTAGGGGGGATAGACGGCGATGGAGTCCCCGGAGTGGACGCCGGCCCGCTCGATGTGTTCCATGATCCCGGGCATCAGCACGTCCGTGCCGTCGGAGATCACGTCCACCTCCAGCTCCGTCCCGGGCATGTACTTGTCCACGAGAACGGAGTTGTCCTCCCGCTCGGTGCTGGCAAAGATCAGGGCCATATAGCTGCGCACGTCCGAGTCCTCCCGGGCGATGACCATGTTCTGCCCGCCGATGACGTAGCTGGGGCGGAGGAGAACCGGGTAGCCCAGGGTGTTGGCGGCCTCCAGGGCCTCCTCCAGGGTGTGGGTGCCGAAGCCGCGGGGGCGCTTGATCTCCATCTTTTCCAGCAGGGCGTCAAACCGCTCCCGATCCTCCGCCAGGTCGATGCCCTCAGCGCTGGTGCCCAGGATGCGTATGCCTGCCTTGTCCAGATACTCCGTGAGCCGTATGGCCGTCTGGCCGCCGAAGGCCACCACCACCCCCACGGGGTTTTCCACCTTGATGACGCCCATCACGTCCTCCGGCGTCAGAGGCTCAAAGTACAGCCTGTCCGCGGTGTCGTAGTCGGTGGAGACGGTCTCCGGGTTGTTGTTGATGATCACCACGTCGTAGCCCAGCTTCTTCAGAGTGACGGCGCAGTGGACGGAGCTGTAGTCAAACTCGATGCCCTGGCCGATGCGGATGGGGCCGGAGCCGATGACAATGACGCTCATGCGCCGCCGGGGCTGAGGCCGGGAGTCGCACTTCTCGTCGTAGGCGGAGTAGTAATAGGGGGTCTCCGCCTCAAATTCCGCGGCGCAGGTGTCCACCATCTTGTACACCGGATCCAAGTGGGGGATGCACTCCTGCCCGGAAAGGGCGCGCAGGGCGGCGTCCGTGTAGCCGTAGCGCTTGCCCCGGAGGTATGTCTCCCCGTCAATGCCCTTTTCCGCCACGGTGTTTTCAAAGTTCACCAGGTTCTGGAGCTTGGAGAGGAACCACCGGTCGATCATGGTGACCTGGTGGATATGCTCCGGGCTGACCCCGGCCTTCAGCGCCTCGAACACGGTGAAGATCCGAAGATCGTCCATCGCCGCCAGCCGCTCCTCCAGCGTTTTTCCCGGCTCCGGGGCGCGGTTCAGGGTGGACTGGCCGATCTCCGCGCCGCGGACGGCCTTCATGAGGGCGGACTCAAAATTCTGTCCGATGCTCATCACCTCGCCCGTGGCCTTCATCTGGGTGCCCAGACGGCGGCCGGCGCCGTGGAACTTGTCAAAGGGCCACTTGGGGAACTTGACCACGCAGTAGTCCACCGTGGGTTCAAAGCAGGCATAGGTCTTGCCGGTGATGTCGTTGCGGATCTCGTCCAGGGTGTAGCCCAGGGCGATCTTCACCGCCACCTTGGCGATGGGGTAGCCCGTGGCCTTGGAGGCCAGGGCGGAGGAGCGGGACACACGGGGGTTCACCTCGATGACCGCGTACTCAAAGCTGTCGGGGTTCAGGGCAAACTGGCAGTTGCAGCCGCCCTCGATGCCCAGGGCCGTGATGATATCCAGGGCGGCGGAGCGGAGCATCTGGTACTCCTTGTCCATCAGCGTCAGGGCCGGGGCCACAACGATGGAATCGCCGGTGTGGATGCCCACGGGGTCGAAATTCTCCATCGAACAGACGGTGATCACGTTCCCCGCGCCGTCCCGGATGACCTCAAACTCGATCTCCTTCCAGCCGAAGATGTATTTCTCGATAAGCACCTGGGTGATGGGGGAGGTCTCCAGCCCCACAAAGGCCACCTCCCGCAGCTCCTGGGGGTTGTAGGCCACGCCGCCCCCGCCGCCGCCCAGGGTGAAGGCGGGACGGACGATGACGGGATAGCCGATGCGGTCGGCGATGGCAAGGCAGGTGTCCACGTCGTTGGCGATGTCGGAGGGGATGATGGGCTGGCCGATCTGCTCCATCGTCTCCTTGAAAAGCTCCCGGTCCTCCGCCTTGTCAATGGCCTCGGCGTTTGTGCCGATGAGGCGCACGCCGTGCTTCTCCAAAAAGCCCTCGTGGGTCAGCTGCATAGCGATGGTGAGGCCCGTCTGGCCGCCCAGACCGGCCAGGAGACAGTCCGGCTTCTCCTTCAGGATGATGCGCTTCACCGTCTCCGCGTTCAGCGGCTCTAAATACACGCTGTCGGCCATCTCGCCGTCGGTCATGACCGTGGCGGGGTTGGAGTTGACCAGGACGGAGCTGACTCCCTCGGAACGGAGGATGCGGCAGGCCTGCGTGCCGGCGTAGTCAAACTCCGCCGCCTGCCCGATGACGATGGGACCGGAACCGATCACCATCACTTTTTTAATGGATCTGTCTAAAGGCATTACCGCACCTCCAGCATGTTGATAAATCTGTCAAAGGCCCACTCCGTGTCCCTGGGGCCGCCGTGGGCCTCCGGGTGGAACTGCATGGAGAACGCCCTCTTTTCCGGGTAGTCCACGCCCTCGCAGGTGCCGTCGTTCACGTTGACAAAGCGCATCCTGCCGCCCACCCGCTCAATGTCCTTGACGGATACCGCGTAGCCGTGGTTCTGGCAGGTGATGTAGACCCGGCCTGTCTCCAGATCCTTCACCGGCTGGTTGGCCCCGCGGTGGCCGAATTTCAGCTTCTCCGTGGTGCCGCCGGCGGCCAGGGCCATCATCTGGTGCCCCAGGCAGATGCCGAACATGGGGATCTTCCCCAGAAGCTTGCGGATCACGTCGATGCAGCCCACGTTGTCCGCCGGATCCCCGGGGCCGTTGGACAGCATAACGCCGTCCGGATTCCAGGCCATGATCTCCTCATAGCTTGAGTCGTAGGGCAGGATGACCACCTTGCAGCCACGCTTTAAGAGGTTCTCCGTGATGCTGCCCTTGGCGCCGTAGTCCATCAGAACCACGGTGTGTCCCACCGGCCCCTCCGGCAGGAGTACCTCCGGCTCGCGGGTGCTGGTGGCCTCCACCGAGCCTTCCACCCGGAAGTTGTGGAGATCCCGCCAGTCGTAATCCGGGTCGTCGGTGATGACGGCGTTCATCACGCCCCCGTCCCGGATCATCTGGGTCAGCTCCCGGGTGTCCACCCCGGAGATGCCCACGATGCCCATCCGCTCCATAAAGTGCTGGATGGTCTCCTCGCACCGGAAGTTGCTGGGTTCCTCACAAACCTCCCTGACTATAGCTCCGCGGACATGGATGTCCGAGCTTTCCATGTCCGCGTCCGCCACACCGTAATTACAAAACATAGGGAACGTAAAAATCACCAGCTGACCGAAATAGCTGGGATCCGTGAGGCTCTCCACACAGCCCGTCATGCCGGTGGTAAAAACAAGCTCCCCCACATGAGTCCCCGCCTTGCCAAAGGAGACGCCCTCATATTTCTTGCCGTTTTCCAGAATCAAGTACGCTTTTCCCATAATTCCTCCTCGTCGTCGCAAAAGCACGCCTTACCTCCCCGCCGCGCTCCCGCGGCGGCTCAGGCGCAGTGTTCGCTGCTCCTCTCCCCGGCGGACTGCGTTGGCCGGGGATCCCGTTTGTGGGGTTATTTCAACAGTTTCCGTATCCGCTCCATCGCCTCGCAGGTGTTCTCATACGTCCCGAAGGCGGTGAGGCGCACATACCCCTCGCCGCTGGGGCCGAAACCGGCGCCGGGGGTGGTGACCACGCACGCCTGGCGCAGGAGCTTGTCAAAGAAGTCCCAGCTGCCCATGCCGTCGGGGGTGCCGCACCAGATGTAGGGGGCGTTCACGCCGCCGTAGACGGGCAGGCCCGCCCCGGACAGGGCGTCCCGGATGACCCGGGCGTTGTTCAGGTAGTAGCGGACGGACTCCATGCCCTGCTCCCAGCCCTCCTGGGAGAGGGCGGCCTCCGCCGCCCGCTGGATGACGTAGGGCACGCCGTTGAACTTGGTGCCCATGCGCCGGTTCCACATGTCCCGGAGGCTCGCGCCCTCCCGGACAAGGGCCTTGGGCACCACCGTATAGGCGCAGCGGTTGCCGGTGAAGCCGGAGCTTTTGGAGAAGGACCGGAACTCGATGGCGCAGGTCTTGGCCCCCTCCACCTCAAAGATGCTGTGGGGGATGCCCGGCTCCGAAATAAACGCCTCATAGGCGGAGTCAAACAGGATGACGCTGCCGTTCTCGTTGGCGTAGTCCACCCAGACCTTCAGCTGCTCCTTTGTGGCCGCCGTGCCGGTGGGGTTGTTGGGGGAGCAGATGTAGATGATATCCGGGGTGCGCTCCGGCAGATCGGGGAAGAAGCCGTTCTCCGCCGTGCAGGGGAGGTAGACCAGGTTCGTCCACTTCTCGCCGTCGTAGTCCCCGGCCCGGCCGGCCATAGCGTTGGTGTCCACATACACGGGGTACACCGGGTCGCACACGGCCACCACGTTGTCCAGGCCGAAGATGTCCCCGATGTTGCCGCAGTCGGACTTGGCCCCGTCGGAGACGAAGATCTCGTCGTCGTCAATGTCCACGCCCCGCCTTCCGTAGGCCGCCTGGATGGCGAAGCGCAGGAAATCGTAGGCCCCGCATGTCTCCTCGCAGTAGCCCCGGAAGGTCTCGGCGCGGCCCATCTCCTCCGTGGCCAGGGTCATGGCCCGGATCACCGCCGGGGCCAGGGGGCGGGTCACGTCGCCGATGCCCATGCGGATCAGGGGCATGGGGGGATTCGTGGCCTGAAAGGCCCGGGTCCTGCGCCCGATCTCCGGGAAGAGATAGCCGCCGGGGAGCTTTTGGAAGTTTTTGTTTACTTTAACCATGCTTACGGCCCCTTTTACTCCATTTTAGCTCAATTATAAGCGCAAACCACGCCGATGTCAACGCTGTGGAAAGCCCAAAAAGCCCGGAAATTGCGGCGGGGATTTGGTCAGGTAGCCGAAAGGCCGGAGGGCGGGGGAGCGGGGCCTGGAGGGCTTTTGCAGGAAGACGGGGAGGAATCTTGCAAATTCTCTTGACAAATCCCGATATTCGCGGTAAAATACCCTGCGTCTATGAATTTTAAATCTGCAAGGGTGCAGATTTGCCCGTTTTGGGCAGATCCGCGCCCTTTTTTTGGAGGGATTACCGTGTGTTCCATAATCGGCTTTACCCGCCGCTCCATCCCCCTGGAGACGGCGATGGAGGCCTTCTCCCAGACCGTGTCCCGCGGGCCGGATATGAGCCGCTTTGAGGAGGCGGGGGAGGGGTGGCTGGGCTTTCACCGCCTGGCCATCATGGGCCTGACGCCCCAGGGGATGCAGCCCTTCTGCCTGGAGGGGAACAAGGTGGTGTGCAACGGGGAGATCTACGGCTTCCGGCCGGTGAAGCGGCGGATGACGAAAAAATATACCTTCCGCTCCGACTCCGACTGCGAGATCATCCTGCCCCTCTACAAGGAGCTGGGGCTGGGGATGTTTGCCCGCCTTGACGCGGAGTTTGCCATGATCATCTACGACGAGCAGAGGGGCGGGCTTGTGGCGGCCCGGGATCCCATCGGCATCCGGCCCCTGTATTACGGGGAGCTTCCCGATGGGTCTATGGCCTTTGCCAGCGAGCCTAAGAACCTGACGGGGATCTGCCAAAAGGTGATGCCCTTTCCCCCCGGGTGCTACTGGGCGGACGGAAAATTCACCCGCTACTGCGACATCGCCAGGGTGGAGGGGGAGTACATCGCCGCCTCCACCTACCAGGTGTGCGCCGGGATCCGGGGCAGGCTCATCGCCGCCGTGGAGAAGCGCCTGGACTCCGATGCTCCCTTCGGCTTCCTGCTGTCCGGGGGGCTGGACTCCTCCCTGGTGTGTGCCATCGCCGCCAAAATTTTGGGGCGGAAGATCCGTACCTTCGCCATCGGCATGGAGAAGGACGCCATCGACCTGAAATACGCCCGCCAGGTGGCGGACTTCATCGGCTCCGACCACACGGAGGTGTACATGACGCCGGAGGAGGTCATCGGGAACCTGGACACGGTGATCCGCGCTCTGGGGACCTGGGACATCACCACCGTCCGGGCCAGCATGGGCATGTACCTGGTGTGCCGCGCCATCCACGAGACGACGGACATCCGGGTGCTTCTCACCGGGGAGATCTCCGACGAGCTTTTCGGCTACAAGTACACGGATTTCGCCCCCGACGCCCAGGAATTCCAGCTGGAGAGCCAGAAGCGCATCCGGGAGCTGCACATGTACGACGTACTCCGGGCCGACCGGTGCATCAGCGTAAACTCCCTGGAGGCGCGGGTCCCCTTCGGGGATCTGGATTTTGTGAAGTACGTCATGGCCGTGGATCCGGAGATGAAGATGAACACCTACGGCATGGGCAAGTACCTGCTGCGCCACGCCTTTGAGGCGGACAACATCCTCCCGGGGCCCATCCTGTGGCGGCAGAAGGCGGCCTTCTCCGACGCGGTGGGCCACTCGATGGTGGACGACCTGAAGGCCTACGCTGAGTCGGTGTACACCGACCGGGCCTTTGAGGAGGGGCGGAAAAAGTACGCCTACTGCCCGCCCTTCACCAAGGAGAGCCTTCTCTACCGGGATATTTTTGAAAAATATTACCCCGGCCAGGCGGAGATGATCGTGGACTACTGGATGCCCAACCGCTCCTGGCCCAACTGCGCGGTGGACGACCCCTCCGCCCGCGTCTTGGCAAATTACGGCGCCAGCGGCGTATGATGCTCAAGTTTACATAATCTACTGGTTGAAAAAGTCCCCCGTTCGGGCTACAATGCAGTCAGAGCTTCTCCCCGCGCCGGATGTGTCCCGGCAAAAAGCGGGGGACGGAGCTGTGAGCGTGTTATAGGCCGGAAGGGGGCTTTTTTGATGAAAAAGAGGATCATTTGCGGGGCCTTGATCGCCGCGCTGTCCCTGGGGGCGGCCGCCGGCGCCCAGGCGGGGCTTTTCCGGGACGTGCCGGACAGCCACTGGGCGGCGGGGTATATTGAGGAGGCCGCCGCCCGGGGATATGTCCGGGGCGTGGGAGACGGGCTGTACCGGCCCGGGCAGGAGGTGACCTACGCCGAATTTGCCGCTATGATCACCCGGGTGCTGTTCCCCCGGGAGCAGGAGAAGTATGAGGAGGGGCTTCGCCCCTGGTACGCCGCGTACATCAGCATCTGCACCGTCCACGGCGTCTTCGCGGGGACGGATTTTCAGCCGGGCTTGCGGGAAAATGAACCCATGACCAGGGCGGAGCTGGCCGTCTGCGCGGTGAACGCCCTGGAGTCCGCCGGGGCGAAAATGCCGGGACGGGAGGAGCTGGAGGCGGTGGACGTGCCGGATATCGCCCTGTATCCCAGGCAGGAGCGGGCCATAAGGGCGGTGTACGCCCTGGGGGTCATGAACGGCAGCGGCGACACCGGCAAATTTGAGGGGAGGGACAGGATGACCCGCGCCCAGGCTGCCGCGGTCCTCACCCGCATGAGCCGGGTGGAGCTGCCGAGCCCCGAAAGTCCCGACCCGGAGGCCGTGACCAGGGCCATCCTGGCCATGAAGAGCCGGTATCCCCAGGGGACGCCGTGGACGAATGAGAACTCCTACGCCTGGCGGGGCGGCATCTTCACCGTGGGATACGGGTGCATGGGTTTTGCCTTCCTCCTGTCGGACGCCGCCTTTTCGGATCTTCCGGCCAGACGGGAGGAGGACACGTCCCTGTCCGGACTCCGCCCCGGGGACATCCTGCGGCTGGAGGGGGACACCCACGCGGTCATCATCCTCACCGTGGAGGAGGACGGCGTCACCGTGGCGGAGGGGAACTACAACGGCGCCGTCCACTGGGGACGGCGGCTCACCGCCCAGGAGACGGCCCGGGCGGAGTATAAACTGACGAGGTACTAAGATAACTGGCTTGAAAGGCCGCAGGGGTTAATCTGGCTTGAAAGGCCACAGGGGTCTTCTGACGCGGACAGCTTTCAGCGCCTTTCCCCCCTTGGCAGTAAACCCCTGCGGCCTTTCAATGCCAAGGGGGACGTGCGAAA
>CANQFV010000013.1 GCA_947599875.1 uncultured Oscillospiraceae bacterium | reverse complement strand
AACTATACCTTAACACGGGTACTTCCTATTCGCTACCTTTTTTGTTACTTGTCACACATCATTGTAAACCCGACAAGCTGTAGGGCGGAAAAAATAAAAAAATGGTTGACAACGCCCGCATCCCATGTTAGAATAACCTTTGCGTGAAAATGAATTTATGAAAGAGGTGAACGCAATGAAGGAGGGCATCCATCCCAAGTACGAGCAGACCACTATCCGGTGCGCCTGCGGAGAGGTCATTGAGACCGGCAGTACAAAGAGTGACATCAAGGTCGAAATCTGCTCCAAGTGTCACCCCTTTTATACCGGCAAGCAGAAGCTTGTCGATACCAGCGGCCGCGTTGATAAGTTCAACAAAAAGTTCGGCCTTAAATGAGCAAAAAGAGAGCCGCCAAGCGCCAGCTTGGCGGCTCTCTTTTTGACAGGAGGACGTGCGGATTATTTGCGAGGTAAAACCCCATCAGTGACGGACACGACGCAAACCATTCTATACGGGTATATCAAAACGCAATGTACCTCGCAGGATACTATCCGAATTGTGATACGATGATAATTGCTTTAGCGGCTTTGCTGCACGACGTGGATGACCACAAATTATTTGCCACAGAAAACAATGCAAATGCACGGCGCTTTTTGGAAATGCACCACATCGAGTCGGAAAAAAGAGAGCAAATTTGCAATGCCATTAACACCGTCTCATTCAGTATGAACAGGGGGAAAACGCCAAAAAGCATTGAAGCGAAAATCGTGCAGGATGCTGACAGATTAGATGCGATTGGCGCAATTGGGATCGCACGGACATTCGCTTTCGGCGGCAGATGTGACCGGCCGTTAGAAGCGTCGATGCGGCATTTTCACGAGAAACTCTTACGGTTAAAAAACGAAATGAATACGGATGAGGCAAAACACATAGCAGAATCCCGACACGCGTTTATGGAAACATTTCTCAAAGAGATCGATATAGAAATGAACTCCACAATTATATGAGTAAGGTGGATAGTCACATTAAGATCAAAAGCGCCCACCAAGCGGCAGCAGGGAAATGTCTCTGAATTTCGCAAAATTCAGAGACATTTTCCACACGCGTCCCCTTTGCGGAAAAAGCCCACAGGGCTTTTCCCACAGACCGTAAGTGAGCCGCCGGCATTCGCCGGCGGCTCACTTTTTTCTTTTTCTTCACTGACAGGCCAGGGTCTTCCGGTAAAACCCGTCCATCTCCTCCCGGGTGGGGAAGACGGCGATATACATCTGGTCGCCCATCGCCCCGGCCAGAACCTGGGGGATGCGGCCCACCAGGCGCATCCTGGCCCCGTACTCGCCCATGATGTCCTCGTGGCTCATGACGTACTTTTTCCCGTCCCGGCGGCCCAGGTACGCGCAGAAATAGTGGTCCTTCTCCGGGAGGGAGGTCTTGTCAAAGGCAATCATGTCGGCCCAGACCTTGTAGACGTTGGTGCCGTGGGCAAAGTCGATCATATCCGGGGTGTAGCCGCCGCTGGGGCGCATATTTACCTCCAGCCCCACCAGATCCCCGCGCTTTCCCAACCCCTCCTGATCCTGGGTGAGGCGGAAAAACTCAAAATGGATGAACCGGCTCTTCACGCCGAAGGCCCTGGCCGTGGCCCGCCCGGCGGCCCGTGTGTCCTCCGGCAGATCCCGGAGGATATAGTAGATAGAGCTGTCCCCGTCGTTTACGATGTCCATGATGGACACGGGCGTCACGTTCCCGGCCTCAAACATGGGCTGGCCCTTGGAGTCATACACCGCGTCGTAGGAGTTGACCTCCGCGTGGACGTACTCCTCCATGATATAGCTGATCTCCGGCCGGCGCTTCTCCCAGAAGCGGACAAGCTCCTCCTCCGACCGCAGGGCGTGGGTGTCGGAGGCCCCGACGCCGTTGTCGGGCTTGACCACCACGGGCCAGCCCACCTCCCGGATGAACGCCCTGCAATCCTCCAGCCCCTCCACCAGGTGATACCGGGCGGTGGGGATGCCGGCCCGGCGGTAATACTCCTTCATCTGGGATTTCAGCTTGATGGCGGGCATGTCCGCCTCCTGAAAGCCGGAGGTGATGTGGAAGGCCGTGCGCAGACGGGCGTCCCGCTCCAGCCAATACTCGTTGTTGGACTCCAGCCAGTCGATGGGGCCGTATTTGAAGATGAGAAAAGCCACGGCCCGGTAGACGGAGTCGTAATTTTCCAGGTTGTCCACCTTGTAATACTCGGTGAGATTCTCCTTCAGCCCCTGACTCAGCCGCTCGTACCGCTCATCCCCGATGCCCAGGACGTTCATGCCGTTGGCCCGCAGCTCCCGGCAGAAGATCCAGTAGTTGGCGGGGAAGTTGGGGGAGATAAAAATGATGTTTTTCACCGTACAAAAACGCTTCCTTCAACATGAGATACCGCAATACAGTTTGCCGAAAAGCACGAAACTTAATTCCGGACAAATTCGCCGGGAAAAGCCCGTCAGGGCGTTTTCGACAGAAGTACGTTCATAAAAAACGGGATCTGCCTCTCCCAGCTGGCCTCGCAGTGCTGGCCGCCGGGGACGATGCGGGCGGTGACAAAGACGCCACGCTCCATCAAAATGGACACCGTCTTGCCGAAGCGCCGGGCCATCGCCATGCCGGGGAGATGGCGCAGCTCCTCGGAGCCGTAATCCATATACACGGCGGTGTCCGGATCCAGGGGCGCTGTGCGCAGCAGCTCGTCCAGCTTGGACGGCGCCACGATCACGGTGGGGGACAGCGCCGCCGCCCGGGAGAAGACGCTGTTGTACGCCGTCACGGCGTAAAGGCTCATCAGGCCCCCCATCGAGCTTCCGGCGATAAACGTGTTTGCCCGGTCGGGCAGGGTGGGGTAATTTTCGTCGATCATGGGCTTGAAGGAGTTGACAAACCACTCCATCGTCTCCCGGCCCAGGCCCTTTTTCCGTCCCAGCTTGGGCGCCTGGAAGCTGAAGGGCGCGTACTCCGAAAGCCGCTCCCCGTGATTGCCGTGGTTGCACTCCACAGCCGCCACGATCAGCGGGGTGTCCGTGGCCTCCAGATACTCCTTCATCCCCCAGCTCTTGCCGTAGGTGGCGTCCTGGTCAAAAAACACGTTGTGCCCGTCAAACATGTACAGCACCGGGAACCGGGCCTGGGGGTCCTCCTGGGCCGCCCGGGGGAGGTAGACGTAGGCGTACCGGGGCTTGTCTCCGGTAAGCTCCGGGAGGTAAACCTGCCATTTCTTGATCATGTAATCACTCCTGATCCGCGTGGATTTATGTCGTTTTGTCCCAGTGTAGCACGCGGCGGCGAAAAATGCAAGGCAATCTTCCTCTTGACCATCCCCCTCTTTTGCGTGTTAGATTGTTTACACCCATATGGGGCAAAATACACGCAAGGAGGAAATTTTTATGAACACAAGAATCATCACACCGGAGGCTGTGGGGGAGTTTCGGGCGCATCTCGTCCGCCTCGATCGGAGCGTACACACCATCAAGAAGTATTTGCACGACGTCTGCGTCTACGCTTCTTTTCTCGACGGGCGGGAGGTGACAAGCGAGACCACCTGCGCCTACAAACAAACGCTCATTGAGCGGGCCTACAAGCCCTCCAGCATCAACACCATGCTGGCCTCACTGTTCTCCTTCTTCAAATTCATGGATTGGACAGGGTGCGGGACGCAGCGGATGAACATCCAGAAGGACGCCTACTGCCCGGAGAGCAAGGAACTCACCAAGGCGGACTACCGGGCGATGGCTGCGGCGGCAAACGAGCGTGACCGGCTGGTCATATGGTCGTTAGCCTCCTCCGGCATCCGGGCCTCGGAGCTGCAATACTTCACCGTGGAGGCCGTGCATAAACGGGAAATTCAGGTTACCTGCAAGCGGAAAATTCGCACCATTATGATCCCGGACGACCTGGCCTTAGCTTTAGAGGCATACGCCCAGGAGCAGAACATCACCTCCGGGATCATCTTCCGGAGCAAGCACGGCAACCCCTTAGACCGGCGGACGATCTGGCTCATCGTGAAAATGGCCGCCCTCCGCGCTATGGTCAGCGGCTCAAAAGCTTTCCCGCATAATCTCCGGAAATTGTTTGCACGGACTTTCGTGGAGAACGGCGGGGACGTGACCAAGCTCTCCGACGTTTTAGGTCACAGCAGCATCGAGACGACGAGAATTTATATCAAGACCAGCGGCGCGGAGCATCGGCGGCTTGTGAACTCGCTTGGACTTGTGCCGAAATGGCCAAAGGCGGCACCGGAGACAACAAAAAAGCCCCGCCATACCCACAAGGGCAGGAAGGGCAAACGGTCAAAACGGTCGAAAAGATAACAGGACATTATTGATATAATGTCTCGTTCATCCGGCGGGAAAGCGCAGGCCTAACGAAATTCTTCGTCTCCCATTATAGGCGATTCGCCTAAAATGTCAAGAGATTTTGAAAAATTTCACTAAAAATTTCTAATGGCTACATAAACTTTCCACGCCGCGACGCGCCCTCACGGGCTTCCGAAAAAATTGGAAGGCCGGTGGGGGCGTCGCGGCGTGCCCAAAAATGGCTTTTCCGTCGATTTGATCAGGCCGAATTAGCTCTGCGCGGTGAAAACACCGCGCTTTTTTGTTTCTTGCGGCACGCCGAATCGGACATTATATCAATAATGTCCTGTAATCCGGTGGGGAGGGGCGGGTAAACGAGAGGTTCAGCAGATTTTTTGTGCGTTTTGACGGGGCAAACCTGGGGACGGTTCCGTTGTGCCACCGCAGGTGGGACACGGGGACGCCCCCGTTTTTGTTTTCGGGGGACAGGACAGACTCTCTGCCGTGCGTGACAGAGGGACGGTTCTTTAGTCCCACTTCCGCTTACGCTCCAGTGTGACAAAAAAACCGTCCCTCAGTCCCGCGGGGAAGTCTTCTGTGACTGAGGAGGTGGGACAGTGGGGACGGTTATTTCGTAACACCAGTGCGCACACTGGTGGGACTAAAGAACCGTCCCCATGTCACACCGGCCCCCGTAGACGCAAAACCCGGTAGATCGCGGCACGACCGCTTTCTATAAATATTTATACAAGGAGAGCAACCATGAAACAAAATTCTTCACAAAAACGCAAAACCAAGGGCTTCACGCTGGTGGAGCTGATCGTCGTGATCGCCATTCTGGCGATCCTGTCCGCCGTGGGCGCTGTGGCCTACACGGGGTACATCAACTACGCCAACAAGGGCGTGGACAAGGATTTAGTTGGTGAGATCATCCACGCGATTGATCTTGCCGGCTACTCTTACCCCGATTCCACGGGCAGCGCCATGATCGTTTTAACAGCAGACAGCGCTCCTAAAATTCTCGGCTCTGCCAGTGAGGAGGTGAAAGCCGCTCTTACTGATGCGTTTGGAGACATAGACAGCATACGGCTGACCTATGACAAGTGGGGCAATCCCGTTCCTGCTGACCTTAATTCCGTTGTTTCGGGAATCCAAAATAACGATACTGTAAAAAAATATTTGAACAATATCGAGACGAAGGGCGCAAGCTCCTTTGCCGGAAGCGTCGATGAGATTTGGGACATCGTATCCACTCTTGTAAACGGTCTCAACGGAAAAGCCGACATGTTTGAGGGCGTAAAGGTTGACACAGAGGGCGCGAATGACTACCTTGAAAGGATTGTGGAAAAAACCACAACGATTGACAGCTCAACATTTTTGAATGCGTGGAAGAGTGGCAGTGCGTTTGAGCTGTTTGAGCCTGTCCCCTCTGACCCGAGTAAAACTCAGCGGGCAACTTCAACCGAGCTTGGCGCAACATTGACCAGAAACTATGCTTTCTACCTCTATGCAAAAACCCATCCGAGCCTCACAGAGGACATGAAGGAAGATTTGGAAAAACTTCGAGTGCAGGGCGGTTACGACTACTTTAGCGCATCTTTCAAATCGTCTGGTAACTGGAGTACAATCATCTCAGATTACCAAAACAGCAATAAGGCTGAGCAGGACGCGCAGGCGTTCCTTGCACTGATGCAGGCCGCCAAGGAAGTGAAGACAGCCAAAGGCGGTACTCCCCTCAAAGATGATGATTACCTGAGTGCTATGTCTGGCTATATCCCGATGGTTGGTTCCGTTCTGAGCGGCGATATTACACCGGAAAATTTGATAAGCCCAGATTATAACCTGAGCAGTGTTACAGACGGAGTTATAATAAATGTAAAATCTGTTGACGGGCTTTTAACGGTTCCGCTCAATGGCGTTGTTTCAGAGGACGCCGATCCAAGGGAGAAGGAGATTGTAGTAAAATATAACAAAACCATAAAGATTGGAAGTAAAAATCAAGGCAGCGGCGATAAAGGCACGTTGGTGTTGAGTCTTGAAGATGAAAGTTATAAAACCGGGACAATCAACTCGTCTTTGACCATTACAGGTGATCCGACCGTAGACAAAGAAGGTGTTGTGTCGATTAGTGTAACCGGGAAAATAATAACGGTGACGGCTGTGGGTAAAGGAAGCGCTACTATAACATTTAAAGGCCCAGAAAAAAGAGGCGGGCAGCAGCCTATTTATACAGTTCATGTCGAGGTCCATTAACTTTAGGGTGATCTGGTTCGCGTGCGTGTTATTTGGAAGGAGGTGAGCGAGGAAAAATTGTGTGGGGCGTACACCGGGACGGTTCTTTTGTCCCAACTTCGTCACAGCCTGACATAATATAATCCAACCCCCTGCGGGCGTGACAGAGGGACGGTTCTTTAGTCCCACCTTCGGTGTGACAAAAAAACCGTCCCTCAGTCCCGCGGGAAACCGCTCTGTCATCGAAAGATTTTTTACGTCCGTTCTTCTGAGGAGGTGTGACTTGGGGACGGTTTCGCTGTAGCACCGAAGGTGTGACTGCGGAACCGTCCCCATGTAGCACCGGCGGACGAAAGAGATACACCGGGACGGTTCTTTTGTCTCAACCACGTCGTAACATGACACATTTTGGCTGATTCCCCGTTGCCATCCCTCCGAAA
The DNA here is from genome assembly GCA_947599875.1 of uncultured Oscillospiraceae bacterium. Taxonomy (GTDB): domain Bacteria; phylum Bacillota; class Clostridia; order Oscillospirales; family Oscillospiraceae; genus RUG626. Next base: position 56,907 of record CANQFV010000013.1, on the reverse strand, counting down.
CGATACAAACCCCCGAGGGCCAGGTACACCTGTACCTGGCCCTCGCCGTAGATATGGAAATATTCCCAAACCGTCAAAGCTTTCTCACGGCTCCGCCTCCCGCTCCGGGGTGAAGCGGTACTCCAGCCCGTAGCAATGGGGCTTATGCTCCCGGGAGAGGTAATCATAGCCCACGTCGGAGTACACCGTAAAGCCGGCCTTCCGGTGGGTGCGGAGGGACGGGAGATTTTCCTTGCTGACGCAGTCCCGGAGGATGAACGGCCCCCGGTGGGACAGCACGGTGATCACCGCCCGCAGCAGCCGGACGGCGTTGCCCTCCCGGCGGCGGTCGGGGCGCGTCTCCAGGGCCTCAATGTAGTACAGCCCCTCCTCCACCAGGGTCAGACGCAGGGCGGAGAGCCACACGTCGTCCACCACCAGGACCATATAGGAGCAGCCGGGGCGGAAAAAATCCCTGGCCAGGAAGTCGATAAAGTCCCGCTCAGCCAGACGCAGGGCAAACCTCCTGTCCGCCACATGGGGGTAGAGCCGGTCGGCGGTTTCCAGATTTCCCTGGCGGTAGATCTCCATCAATTTATTTTTCTTCAGCTGAGAGTACTCGGTAAACTCAAAAAGCACAAAAATCAGCCCCTCTAAAGCTAATAATACACGATGAATAGGTCGAAATCAATAATTTTCGGAACTTTTTCTGAAAAAATCAAGGCAAACAAAACAGTTGACTTTAAAGAACTGAAATGCTATTCTATATATTTGGAATATTCTGTTGAGTTGAGGTCATTTTTATGTGGTCAAGCGACAAATGGAAGGACTATGAGCTGATCGACTGCTCACGCGGCGAGAGGCTGGAGCGGTGGGGGGATCAGATCCTGATCCGCCCGGATCCCCAGGTGATCTGGGACACCCAGCGCCGGGACATCCGCTGGCGTCAGGCGGACGCCAGGTATGAGCGGTCCGGCTCCGGCGGCGGGGCATGGGACAAGAGGGACGTGCCCCAGAGCTGGCAGATCGGCTATGGGGAGCTGACCTTCAACGTAAAGCCCATGAACTTCAAGCACACCGGGATCTTTCCGGAGCAGGCCGTCAACTGGGACTGGGCCATGCGGAAGATCCGCTCCGCCGGAAGGAGCGTGAGCGTGCTGAACCTATTTGCCTATACCGGCGCCGCCACGGCGGCGTGCCTGGCGGCCGGGGCGTCCGTCTGTCATGTGGACGCGGCCAAGGGCATGGTGGCCTGGGCCAGGGAGAACGCCGCCGCCTCCCGGGTGGCGGACAGAAGCGTGCGGTGGATCGTGGACGACTGCGCCAAGTTTGTGGAACGTGAGATCCGCCGGGGCCGGAAATATGACGCCATCATCATGGATCCCCCCAGCTACGGCCGGGGACCGGGGGGCGAGGTGTGGAAATTAGAGGCGGATCTCTTCCCCTTTGTGCGCCTTTGCGCCGGAGTCCTCAGCGATAGGCCGCTTTTCGTTATGATCAACTCTTACACCACGGGCCTGTCGGCCTCCACCATCGGCTATGTGGCCGAGACGGCCTTCGCCGGCCGGGGCGGCCGCGCCGAGAGTCAGGAGCTGGGCCTTCCCGTGACGGCCACGGGACTTGTCCTGCCCTGCGGCAGTACATGCAGGATGGAATTTGACGGCCCTGCCGCCGGAGCCTGACCGGCGCCGGCAGATCGATAGGAGCTTGCGCGTTTATGGATAACACGGCAATCAAAACCGAAAATCTCACCTTCTTCTACGCCTCCGGTGAGGAGGAGAGGGCGCCGGAGGACGTACTCTCCGGGGTGAGCCTATCCCTGGAGAAGGGGTCCTTTGTGGCGGTGCTGGGGCACAACGGGTCGGGCAAATCCACCCTGGCCCGGCATCTCAACGCCCTGTTGCTGCCCAAGGGCGGCACGGTGCAGGTGTTCGGCATGGACACAAGGGACGAGGAGCTGACGCTGGAGATCCGCCGGCGTGTGGGGATGGTCTTTCAGAATCCGGACAACCAGCTGGTTTCCAACGTGGTGGAGGAGGACGTGGCCTTCGCCCCGGAGAATCTGGGAATTCCCTCGCCGGAGATCCGGCGCAGGGTGGATGAGGCCCTGGAAATGGTGGGGATGACGGAGTTTCGCACCCACGCGCCCCATCTGCTCTCCGGCGGGCAGAAGCAGCGCATCGCCATTGCCGGGGTGCTGGCTATGCGGCCGGAGTGCGTGGTCTTTGACGAGCCAACCGCCATGCTGGATCCCCGGGGGCGCCGGGATGTGATGGAGATCATCGACAGACTCCGGCGGGAGTACGGCACCACGGTGATTCTCATCACCCACCACATGGAGGAGGCCGCCCGGGCCGACCGGGCGGTGGTCATGTCCGACGGGCGGATCGTCATGGACGGCGCGCCCCGCCAGGTGTTTGCTCGGGTCCGGGAGCTGGACGAGCTTGGCCTTGCCGTCCCGGGGACGGTCAGGCTCATGTGGGAGCTTCGCGCCCGGGGGGTGAATGTGCCCCTCACGACCCTGAGCGTTCAGGAGTGCGCCCAGGCGCTGGCGGATCATTTTCAAAACAGATAACCGGGAGGTATCCTTGGAGAGGAATCTCACCGAAAGGAAACGGCATGAACGAACCTATCATCAAAACCGAACATCTGACCCACATCTACGCGCCGGACACGCCCTTTGAGCTGGCGGCGGTGCGGGATGTGAATCTTGAGATACGAAAGGGCGAGATCCTGGGCATCATCGGCCACACGGGATCGGGCAAATCCACGCTGATCCAGCATCTCAACGCCCTGCAAAAGCCCACCTCTGGCAGGGTGCTTTTAGAGGGGCAGGACATCTTTGCCTCAAAGGCATCCATCCGCCAGGCCCGCGCCCGGGTGGGGCTTGTGTTCCAGTATCCGGAGTATCAGCTCTTTGAGGAGACGGTATACAAGGACATCGCCTTCGGGCCGAAGAACATGTCCCTTACCGGGGAGGAGATAGACAGGCGCGTCCGGGAGGCCGCGGGCTTTGTCGGCCTGGAGGAGGAGATTTTGGAGCGCTCGCCCTTTGATCTCTCCGGCGGGCAGAAGCGCCGGGTGGCCATCGCCGGGGTCATCGCCATGATGCCGGAGGTCCTGGTTCTGGACGAGCCTATGGCGGGTCTGGATCCCGCGGGGCGGGAGAGCATCATGGAGAATATCCTGAGCTACCACGACAAGACGGGCGCCGCCATCGTCATCGTCACCCACTCGATGGAGGAGGCGGCCCGCCACGCAGACCGGATGGTCGTCTTAAACCACGGCAGCGTGGCTATGGACGGCGCGCCGGAGCAGATCTTCTCCCGCGGGCCGGAGCTGCGTCGGATGGGGCTGGACACCCCCGTGATGACCGACGTGGCGGAGAGGCTGGCCGGGCTTGGCGTCAGGCTCCCCGGGACGGTGTACACCGTGGAGCAGATGGTGGACGCCCTGATGCAGCTGGAGAGGGGGCTTGGCCGTGCTTAAAGATATCACCCTGGGCCAATATTTCCCCGGCACCACCGTGGTCCACCGGCTGGACCCCAGGACGAAGATCGTCATGGTGGCGCTGTATATCGCCGCCCTGTTCACTGCCAACACCCCCGGCGGCTACGCCCTGATGGCCGTATTCCTCGGCGTGTCCATCGCCGTATCCCGGATCCGGCTGAAGGCGATGCTCAAGGGGATGAAGCCCTTGATCTTTATCGTCGTCCTCACGTCCCTGCTGAACCTCTTCTACGGGACGGGGGAGCCGATCTTCACCTTCTGGATTTTTAAGATCACCGCCCAGGGCATCCGGCGGGCCATCTATATGGTCCTGCGCATCGTGATGCTCGTGATGGGCACCTTTATGCTGACGTACACCACGTCGCCCATCATGCTCACCTACGGGCTGGAGCTGCTGATGAACCCCCTGAAGAAGATCAAGGTCCCCGTCCACGAGCTGGCGATGATGATGAGTATGGCGCTGCGGCTCATCCCCACGCTTATCGAGGAGACGGACAAGATCATGTCCGCCCAGAAGGCCCGGGGCGCCCAGTTTGACACCGGGAATCTTATCGAGAAGGCCAAGGCCATGCTGCCCATCCTCATTCCGCTGTTTTTGTCCTCCTTCCGGCGGGCCGACGAGCTGGCCACGGCGATGGAGGCCAGATGCTATCACGGCGGGGAGGGCCGGACGCGGCTGAATGTGCTGACGATGCAGACCAGGGATTACCTCACCCTGGCCCTGGGCATCCTCCTGATCGCCGCGGTGACCGTGCTTAGAAGGTTCGGCCTATGAGAAACATCGCGGTGAAGCTGCGCTACAGCGGCACAAATTATCACGGCTGGCAGGTTCAGAAAAACGACGTCACCGTGGCCGAGACGGTGGAGAACGCCCTCTTCCGGCTGACCGGGGAGCGCGTCCGGGTCATCGGCTGCGGCAGGACGGACGCCGGGGTTCACGCCCTGAATTACTGCGCCAATTTCCGCTCCTCCTGCTCCATCCCGGCAGACCGCCTGCCCTTGGCGCTGAATTCCCGGCTCCCGGAGGACATCGCCTGCCTTGACGCCGTTGACGCCCCGGAGGATTTTAACGCCATCCTCTCCTGCCGGAAGAAGGAGTACATCTACCGCATCCGCAACACACGCGTCCGCGACCCCTTTGAGCGGGACAGGGCGTATTTCTACCCGGCGCCGCTGGACACGGCCGTCATGGAGCTGGCCGCCTCAAAATTCGTGGGCACCCACGATTTTGCCGCCGTCCGGAGCGTGGGGACGCAGACAAAGACCACCGTCCGCACCATCTACTGGTGCGAGATCCAGCGGGAGGGGAGCCTCATTACCATGCGGGTGTGCGCCGACGGCTTCCTCTACAACATGGTTCGGGCCATTATGGGCACGGTGATCTACTGCGCGGAGGGGAAGCTTGACCCCCATGACATCCCGGCGCTGCTGGACAGCCGTGACAGGCGGCTCACCGGCCCCACCGTGCCGCCCCAGGGACTATACCTCAACCGGGTGTGGTATGACGGGCCTGTGGGGGACATGATGCTTTCTTCACAGGAATTTAAAGCGATAAATCCGGACTGAATTTGCAAAATGTTAATCTTTGTGCTATAATAATATGATAGTATACTTGTGGGCGGTTCGCGTCAGGGCCGCCCGGGCGGAGAGGTCACTATGGGCGAGAGGCGAAAGAGAAAAAACGGCTTTCTCAGGGTGCTGGGTATGGCGCTCCTGCTGGCGGCGGCTGTGGCTGCCGTGGCTCTTGCCGTGCGCAGCCAGCGTGAGGGCGGGCTGCGCTCCTTCTGGCGGAGCCTGCGGGGGAAGAACGGGGCGGAGGAGTTCTTTTTTGAAAACGCCTCCGGCGGAGACGTGGCCGCCCTGGATCTGGGCCTGGCCGTGGCCTCCAATTCCGGCCTCTACGTCTACGACAGCGAGGGTGAGCTGACCTATTCCCGACTGTACACCTGGCAGTCCCCGGCCGTGAAAACGGAGGGGGACTACGGGGCGGCGTGGGATGTGGGCGGCAAGCTTGCCCTGTTTTTTGACGACGACAAGGTGATCAAGGAGATCGCCACGGAGGATCCCGTTGTGGCCGTGGGCGTGAACCAGCAGGGATATGCCGCCGTCTGCACCGAGCAGGACAACAGGGGCATCGTCACCGTCTACAACTCCCTGGGCACGGCCATTTACCGCTGGTCTGCCGGGAACGACCGGGTCCTGACAGCCTGCGTCTCCGGGCGGGATGAGCTGATGGTCGTGACGGTGGGCCGCGGCGGCAGCCGGGTCCTGCTTATGCGTCTGGACAGCGAGGAGCTGGGCGCGGAGTATACATACCCCGGCCTTATCCTGGACGCCGCCTTTACCGACGCCGGCGTGGCGGCGATAACCACACAGCACCTGATCGGTCTCAGCTCCGCGCTGGAGGAGCGCTGGCGGGCCGATTTTGAGGGGAGATATCTGGAGAACTACAGCCTGTCTCCGTCCGGGTGCCTGCTGTCCCTGTCCGACTTCCAGGTGGGCGGGGGCCGGACACTGAGCTTCATTACGGCCGAGGGGGAGAACGCCGGATCGTTGGAGCTGGACGCCCAGGCGGCGGATCTGGACGTGATGGACGACCGCAGGGCCGTGCTGTCCGACGGGGTCCTCACGGTCTACGGGCCGAATCTCCAGGAGAGGGAGCGGTACGCCTGTGATTTCGGCGCGGAGCGGGTCATTCTCCGCACGGACGGCACGGTTTTGGCCGCCGGGACTTTCTCGGCGTATGTATACGGGAAGGACGAGGCGTGAGCCTGTCCTCAGGGGGGAACGGTATGAAAAGTGTTTTCATTGACCTTGTGCTGGTGGGCATAGTGGCCCTGTGCGGTTGGAGGGGCTTCCGCACGGGTATAATAAACGGCGTTTCGTGGATCATCGCCCTTGTGATCGCCATCTTTGGGGCCAACCTGATCGCCACCGCCTATTACACCGAGTTTTCCGGGATGATGCAGCCCTTCGCCGTGGGCTTTGTGGACAACGTGATGCGCGGCGACAAGGAGGACGACAGCGACGAGGACACCGGCCCCGTCATCGACAAGGATATGCCGGTGGAGGAAGTGGAGAAGCTGGACGTGTACACCGTCTCCAAGGCAGTCCTGGAGCGCCTGGGCCTGGCCGGGGGCGCGGCGGAATCCATCGCCAGAGCCACGGCGGAGAAGCAGGACCGGGTGAACGCGGAGATGTCCAACCAGCTTACGGAGCTTTTGTGCGACCGGGCGGCATATGTGGCGCTGTTCGCCATCGCCTTCGCCCTGATCGCCATCATCTTCACCGTCATCGGCAATGTATTTGACCTGAGCTTCGGCCTTCCGGGGCATGAGAACCTGAACCACATCACCGGCGCGGCGCTGGGTGTGATCCGGGGCCTGATGATCCTTGTGGTTCTGGGGTGCCTGGGGCGGTATCTGGGTATCCTCATCCCGGACAAGCTCATGAACGGCACGGTGATTTTCAAGCGGCTTGTGGAAACAAACAAGCTGGCTGATCTTTTAAAGATTTGATCCTCCGGGGGAGGGATCCCCGCCGGGAACCTGATCCCCCTGTTATACTCCGTATGGAGACTCTCATAAGCTACACCGTGACCCTCTCCGCCGTTGGCGGGAGGCGCGGTCTGAAGCGGCCCCTGTCCCGCGGCCGCGGGGATGGAAAGGAAGTCTTATAGTATGCAGCCTACACTTTGCGCCAAGTGCCACAAGAATGTGGCGGTCATATTCGTGACGAAAATTGAAAACGGCAAGACCACCAGCGAGGGCCTGTGCCTCAAGTGCGCCCGGGAGATGGGCATGAAGCCCGTGGACGACATCATGAAGAAGATGGGGATCTCCGACGACGACATCGAGGGGATCGCCGGCGAGATGATGGACGCCTTCGGCGGGGCGGAGGAGCTGGCGGAAAATGAGCAGGAGGGGGACGACGAGTCCGGCAAGACGGCCACCTTCCCGTTCCTTGGCCGGCTTTTCGGCGCCCAGGAGTCCGACGGCGCGCAAAACGGCGGCGCTCAGGGAGGCGGCGCGGAGAAGCGCCCCCGGGAGCGGGAGAAGAAGCGCAAGTATCTGGATACCTACTGCATATCCCTCACCGCCCGGGCCAAGGCGGGCAAGCTTGACCGCCTGATCGGCCGGGAGGAGGAGCTGGAGCGCGTTATCCAGATCCTCAACCGCCGTCAGAAGAACAACCCCTGCCTCATCGGCGAACCCGGTGTGGGTAAGACGGCCATTGCCGAGGGCCTGGCCCAGAGGATCGAGGCCGGGGATGTGCCCTACAAGCTCCGGGATAAGGAGGTCTACCTGCTGGATCTCACTAGCCTTGTGGCCGGGACGCAGTTTCGCGGCCAGTTTGAGTCCAGGATGAAGGGCCTTATCGAGGAGATCAAAAATGTGGGCAATATCATCCTGGTCATCGACGAGGTACACACCCTGGTTGGCGCGGGGGACGCGGAGGGAAGCATGAACGCCGCCAATATCCTGAAGCCCGCCCTGTCCAGGGGGGAGATCCAGGTCATCGGCGCCACCACCTTCAACGAATACCGCAAGCACATCGAGAAGGACACGGCCCTGGAGCGCCGGTTCCAGCCGGTGACGGTCCTGGAGCCCAGCATCGAGGAGTCCATCAAGATCATCCGCGGTGTCGCCCATTATTATGAGGAATTCCACGGGGTCCGGATCTCCGACGCCATGTGCCGCCAGGCGGTGCTTCTCTCCGAGCGGTACATCACCGACCGCTTTTTGCCGGACAAGGCCATCGACCTTATAGACGAGGCCTGCTCCGACGTGAACCTGAAATGCAAGAACTACGCCCGCCTTGCCGAGATCGACAAGGAGATGGCGGACATCGCCAAGGAGCGGGAGATGCTGCTGGAGCGGCCGGAGACGGATTCCACCCCCTACGCGGAGGAGGACTACGCACGCCTGGCCAAGCTGCGCGGCAGGGAGATCACCATCTCCGACGAGAAGCTGAAGCTCCAGGGCGAGGGCCTGCCGGAGCTGAAGCTGGACAATTTCGCCCGGATCATCGAGCTGTGGACGAAGATCCCCGCCAGCAGCATCCGGGAGGACGAGCAGGAGAAGCTGGCCCACCTGTCCGACAGGCTGAAGGAGCATATCGTGGGCCAGGATGAGGCCGTGGAGGCCGTCTGCGCGGCCATCAAGCGCAACCGCGTGGGGATCTCCGCCAAGCACAAGCCCGCCAGCTTCATTTTTGTTGGTTCCACGGGCGTGGGCAAGACGGAGCTTGTCAAGCGCCTTGCCGAGGATCTTTTCCACGCGCCGGAGTCCCTGATCCGGCTTGATATGTCTGAGTTTATGGAGAAGTTCGCCGTGTCCCGGATCATCGGCTCACCCCCGGGATATGTGGGCTATGACGAGGCCGGGCAGCTGACGGAGAAGATCCGCCGCAAGCCATACTCTGTGGTTCTCTTTGACGAGATCGAGAAGGCCCACCCGGACGTGATGAACATCCTGCTCCAGATCCTGGACGACGGCAGAATTACCGACGCCCAGGGCAGGGTGGTAAACTTTGAAAACACCGTCATCGTCATGACCACCAACGCCGGTTCCGACAGGCGCGGCTCCGGGGCCGTGGGCTTCGGCGGGAGCGCCCGGGATCAGGACAGGGAGCGGGTCATGAAGGCCCTGCGGGAGTTTTTGCGTCCCGAGTTTATCAACCGCGTGGACGAGGTGGTGTACTTCAACAAGCTCTCCGAGGAGAATTTCCGATCCATCGCGGAGCTGATGCTCAAGGAGCTGCGGGACGGCCTGGCCGAGCGCGCCATGACCCTCACCTGGGACGATTCCGTTCTGGACTACCTCACGCGCAAGTCCTACTCCGCCGAATTCGGGGCCAGGAACCTGCGGCGCACCATCCAGAAGGACATCGAGGATAAGCTGGCCAGCGATCTCATTGACAACTATAACCGTGAGCTTACCCATGTGGCCCTCACCGCCCAGGGTGACGCTATCACCGTGATCATCGCGTAAAGGAATAAGCCGGGGCCTTGCCCCGGCTTTTACATGGGAAGTGATAATGCTGAAGAAAAACGATGTTGTGGAGCTTGTCTGCGGCGGATACGGCTCCGACGCGATGGGCGTGGCCCGGGTTGACGGGCTGGCCGTCTTTGTCTCCGGGGCAATAGCGGGGGAACGGTGCCGGGCACGGATCCTGAAGGTGCTGAAAAACGCCGCCTTTGCCAAGGTGGAGGAGATCCTGGAGCCCTCCCCGGAGCGCCTGGACGTGGACTGTCCCTATTACCCCGCCTGCGGGGGATGCCGCACCCGGCACATGAGCTATCAGGAGGAGCTGCGGTTTAAACGGCGCAAGGTGGAGGACGCCCTGCGGCGCATCGGCGGGGTTGACCTCCCGGTGGAGGTGATCCACGGCGCGGAGAGCATCCTGCGCTACAGGAACAAGGCCCAGTTTCCCGTATCCCAGGGGAGGATCGGCTTTTACCGGGGCAGGAGCCACGACGTGATCGACGTGCCGGACTGCCTCCTCCAGCCGGAAAGCGCCGGAAGGGCACGCGCCGCCGTCAAGGGGTGGATGGAGGAATACGCCGTGTCCTCCTACGATGAGACGGAGGGCCGGGGCCTTGTGCGCCATGTGTATGTCCGGACGAACCGGGACAGACAGGCGCTGGTGTGCCTTGTGGTCAACGCCCCTGTGTCCGCGCCTCTTCCACGGGAGGCGCAGCTTGTGGACGCTCTGCGCGCCAAAGTCCCCGGCCTCTCCGGGGTCGTCCTCAACGCCAACACATCCGGAACAAACGTGATCCTGGGCAAATCCTATAGGACTCTGTGGGGGGAGCCGCGCCTGCGGGAGACACTATGCGGCTTTACCTTTGAGCTGTCGGTGCCCTCCTTTTTCCAGGTCAACCGGGATCAGTGCCGGGTCCTCTATGAACGGGCCGTGGAGCTGGCGGGCCTTACCGGGCGGGAGACGGTGCTGGATCTGTACTGCGGCATCGGCACCATCACCCTGGCCCTTGCCAAAAGGGCAAAGCACGTCATCGGCGCGGAGATCGTCCCGGAGGCCATAGAGGACGCCCGGGGAAACGCCCGGCGCAATCATGTGGAGAATGTGGAGTTTCTCTGCGGCGACGCCCGGGAGATCGCCGCCGGGCTTGCCGCCAGGAATACCCGGCCGGACGTGGTCGTGGTGGATCCACCCCGGCGGGGGCTGGATGCGGCGGTCATCGAGGCCGTCGTCCGGATGTCCCCGGACCGCGTGGTGTACGTCTCCTGCGACCCCGCCACCCTGGCCCGGGACGTGAAGCTGTTCTCCGAAGCGGGCCTGACCCCCACCCGGGCCGAGGCGGTGGACATGTTCCCCAGAACCGAACATGTGGAGACGGTCGTTCAACTTTCCAAGGGAGAAATCCAGTCGAAGTAAATTCGCGTTGACTTTTCTCCGGAGGATAATGAATTTATAATATGGTGTGTCAACTAAATATCTGAGGGATATGAATGCATGAAAATCGACCGGCTTATTGGAATCATCACGACCTTGCAGCAGGAAAAGCATGTGACCGCGCCTTACCTTGCTGAGAAATTTGAGGTATCCCGGCGTACCATCAATCGTGATATTGAGGACATTTGCAAGGCCGGCATCCCTATCGTCACAACACAGGGTGTGGGCGGCGGTATTTCAATCATGGAAGGCTTTTCCCTTGATACTACCGTGTTTACCGATCAGGAACTCGCGGCTGTCTTTACGGGCCTCAAATCGCTTGACAGTGTTTCCAACTCTGCCTTGGCAGAAAAGCTCGTTCAGAAAATGGGTGGCAGCTCAGCGATCAGATTGGCAGATAACATGGTTATTGACCTGTCTTCATTTTATAAAGATGACCTTGCTGATAAAATTGATGAAATCAAAAAAGCAATGAAAGGATCCCAATGCATCACTTTCCGTTATTGTTACGACAAAGGTGAAGCAGATAAGCTGGTCGAACCATACCTGATCGTCTTTAAATGGTCAGACTGGTATGTATTCGGTTTTTGCAGGGAACGACAGGATTTTCGGATGTACAAGCTCCGCCGTATGTGGAACTTACAAACAACGGAAGAATCCTTTGCCGTCAGGGACATTCCGGAGGAGAAAAAGCAGTTTGGTTCGCATATTACGGATGATTATGTGATTACCGCTGTTTATGAACCCTGCGTAAAATACAGATTGATTGAAGAATATGGACCTGCCTGTTTTACGGAACAGAAAGATGGAAGATTGTATACGGAGTGGGGATTTACTACACAAAAAAACGCTGTGGAATGGTTCCTGAGTTTTGGCGATAAGGTGAGAGTCCTTGACCCTCCGGAAATGGTTAAAGTAATGAAGTCCACATTGGATTCTATGAAAAACTTATATGAAACATGACATACTGCTGTCGTGTTTGAAGCGGTACAATGAAAGAAAAAACAGGAGGTTAACCATATGGTTGATTCAAGGTGTGGTTTGCATTGTACCGGATGTGAATATAAGGAGACTTGCGGCTGCGGCGGTTGTATCGAAACAAATGGGCACCCGTTCCACGGTGAATGCCCCGTTGCAGTTTGCTGCCAGGGCAAAGGTATTGTACATTGCGGTGAATGCCCGGATATCCCTTGTGAGCTTCTAATGCAGTATTCCTGCGATCCTGAGCATGGCGACATTCCTCAGGGAGCCAGAATCGAGCAGTGCAGGCGTTGGTATGCTGAGTCGAAAGGAAAGAATTAAAATGGATGCGAAAATAATCTCTCTTCGTATGGAGCGCCAATGCTTTATAAACAAGGCTGATGAGGTTGAATACGTAGAGCTGTATCGGGATATGCAGCCGGGACAAAATGTATATTGGAACGGATTTGGTGATCCGCCATCTCTTACATTTCGTGCGAGCTTTAACGATATAGAATTTAACAGGACTCGGCAGCTGAAACACAAACTGGTTAAGGGACGGTTTGCTGGTAGAAACCTGGGTTGGATTGAGCCTGGCGATATGGAATTGTTTGCTGCTCTTTACCAAAAGCCGCTTACAAAACCGACGCTGGAGCAATTACAGATTCTGGAGCTGATTGAAAAAGCAGGACCGTTCAATATACAGCAGATCAAAGAAAAAACCGGTTTGCTCGTGAAGCAGATTACGCCGATTCTTCACCGTCTGCAGGAGGCCTTCCTGATTTATGAAGATCAGTATGACAGTGAATGGGATCGCGGCTGGTATAAATTTGCTGAGATATTTCCGGAAGCAGACCTGCATAAATACACCAGACTTGAAGCGCTCAAAATCATCCTGCTGCGTTTTGCGTATAGAACCGTACAGTTTGATACGGCGATGGCAAAGTCATTTTACAGGATCCCGGAAAAAGAGATTAAACGGGCAGTGAGAGAATTGGTCGTTGAAGGCAAATTTGCGGTATCAGGTTCAGGCTATATGCTGAGAAGTGACGCGCAACTGCTTGAAAGCTATGAGCCAAAGGAGATGAGCTTTGTTTATGCGATTCACCGTAATGACTTCATCTATAAGGTTCAGGAGCATATTTTGAAAGAACAGGCAAAGCAGCTAACCGAAGGACTTGAGTATGATCACGAACCTTTGCAGTATCTTTTGATCGATGGCGAGTTTCATGGCGCGGCAGTCGGTCATTTCCGAAATGGGCCGTATGATTTAAACGATATCGTCTGTGATCTACAAAACGCGGAAAGCCGTAAAGAGGAAATCATTCAGGCTGTTAGCTTGGTCAACTACGGTAAAACACCGAAAAGGTTTATGGGCAAAAGTCTTTGAACATTTCAGACCTGGATCGACGGGGAGGAGGCGGAGCGGGCGATTCCCCTCCTGCCGGACGCCCGGCAATACGCCTACGGCCTGGATGCCGGTCTGATTTTGCAGAAAATCCACTCGATACCGGCCCCGGAGACGCTGGAGGACTGGGAGAGCCGTTTCAACCGGAAGCTGGATCACAAAATCCGGAAATGTATGGAGTGCCCGATCCACATGCGCAACCCGGTGCCGACATGGTATTTCAAGCGTTATTGATTTTGCATTTTTGAGGGAGTACGGGACGGTCTCTAAAGGATTAACGGGGAATGACGGCCGTTTCGCCGGACTACAGAGAAAACGGGGGAGAGAGATGAAAAAGATCCTTTTGATCGCCACAGGGGGGACCATCGCCTCGGAGGAGACGGGGGAGGGCCTGGCGCCGGAAATTTCGGCGGCGGGACTACTTGACCGTGTGCCGGGGCTGGGGCGGGGCTTTCAGGTGGAGACGGCGGAGCTGTTAAGGCTGGACAGCACCAACATCACGCCGGAGCATTGGCTCCTGATCGCCAGGTGCATCGTGGAGCGTTATGACGCCTTTGACGGATTTGTCATCACCCACGGCACGGACACCCTGGCCTACACCGCGGCGGCCCTGAGTTATTTGGTAAAGGGCAGTCCCAAGCCCATCGTGCTTACCGGCGCACAGCGCCCCATCGACGTGGACTCCACCGACTCCAAGGAGAATCTCCGGGACGCCTTCGCCTGCGCCGCGTCGGATATGCCGGGGGTTTCCATCGTCTTTGACCACAAGATCATCCTGGGCACCAGGGCCAAGAAAACCAGGTCAAAGAGCTTTTCCGCCTTTGAGAGCATCAATTATCCGGATCTGGGGGTCATCCGGGACGGGGCGGTGCTGCGCTTCATCCGACAGGAGTGCGGGGACAGGCCGGAATTCTCCGGCGCCCTGAATACCCGCGTGGCGCTTTTGAAGCTGATCCCCGGCGTCCGGCGGGATGTTTTGGACTACCTGTTTGAAAAGAACGACGCCGTTGTCATCGAGAGCTTCGGCGTGGGGGGACTTCCCGAGGCCGGCGGATTTTTCGAGTCAGTCCGGGAGTGGCAGGGCCGGGGGAGGCTGGCCGTCCTCACCACCCAGGTGGAGAACGAGGGGTCAGACCTGGCCGTCTACCATGTGGGGCACAGGCTGAAAAGCGACCTGGGCGTCCTGGAGGCCTACGATATGACAACGGAGGCCGTTGTGGCAAAGCTCATGTGGATCCTGGGCAAGACAAAAAACGCCCCGGAGGTGGAGCAGCTCTTCTACACCCCCGTGGCGATGGATATGTTCCCGAGATAGGGCTATTTCGCGATGAGAATGACCTCACCCGTGGCGGCATTGTACCCCACAGTGACCTCTTTCCGGAAAAAGTCCCCGTAGCGCGGCCGCTTCCAATTCGTGCAGTAGACGGGCCTCGTTTGAACCTTGACGGGGTTCCCGCCGGCGTCCCGGACAGCGACACGGAAGGTCACGCGATTGCCCAAAAGGCCCGCGTGTTCAAATTCCTCCAACACCTGGTCGGAGAAGACATAGCTCTCCGGCAACTTGAAAAGCGCCGCGTACTTCACGCCGTAGTAGAAAGCAAAGGGGCCGTACCACACGGTGAGTACCCCAAAAAAGACAAGGAGCAGGGTGTTTCTGCCCTCCGGGAACCCGGACATGCAGACGCAGACCAGGGCGGCCATAAAAATGAGCAGGAAGAGGTACGCCGCCGTCAGAACCTTGAAGTTACCTCTGTACGCCCTGGCCTCGGCGGAGCTTTTGATCTTTTGCCGTGTGTCCATACAAATCACCTCAAAAAGAATCGTATCACAAGGCATCTAATTTTGCAAGTCTTTTCGCTATATCGGCGTTGACTTCCCAAACATTCCTCCTCACAGGATGATATCCCATTATACTTCAACCCGGAGGTGCTTTTTATGAAAATCACATTCATTGGCGCGGCCCACGATGTCACCGGCAGCTGCACGCTTTTGGAGGCCGGGGGCCATCACCTGATCGTTGACTGCGGCATGAAGCAGGGGTCCACGGCCTTTGAAAATGTGCCGCTGCCCGTGGCGGAGAAGGACATCGAGGGCGTCCTTTTGACCCACGCCCATGTGGATCACTCCGGCAACCTGCCCCTGCTCTACAAAAACGGCTTCCGGGGCGGCGTTTACACCACGGAGGCCACCAGAAATCTCTGCGAGATCATGCTTCGCGACTGCGCCAACATCCAGATGTCCGACGCGGAGTACAAGACCCGCAAGGCGCGGAGAGCCGGGGAACCGGACGTGGCGCCGCTCTTCGACCTGAACGACGCGGAGGGGGTGCTGAAGCTCTTCCGGGGCTGTGAGTACGGGCGGGTCCTGCGCTTAAACGAGAATATCGCCGTGCGCTTCACGGATATCGGGCATCTTTTAGGCTCCGCCTGCATCGAGGTGTGGCTCAGCGAGAACGGGCAGGAGCGGAAGATCGTCTTTTCCGGCGACGTGGGGAACACAAACCAGCCCATTATCCGGGACCCCCAGACCGTGGCCAAGACCGACTACCTGATGATCGAGTCCACCTACGGGGATCGCTTCCACGGGGAGCGGCGGGAATATATCGACACCCTGGCGGGGTTCATTCAGACCACGCTGGATCAGGGGGGCAACGTGATCATCCCCTCCTTCGCCGTAGGCCGGACGCAGGAGATCCTCTACTTCATCCGGGAGATCAAAAACGCCGGCCTTGTCAAGGGGCACGAGGGCTTCCCCGTCTATGTGGACAGCCCCCTGGCCAACGAGGCCACCGGCGTCTTTATGCAGTGCGACGCGGAGTACCTGGACGAGGAGACCAGGGCCGTCATGGCCCAGGGGGAGAACCCCCTGGTGTTTGACGGGCTTCGGCTCACCACCTCCACGGAGGAGTCCCGGGCGCTGAACACGGACATGGAGCCGAAGGTGATCATCTCTGCCAGCGGCATGTGCGACGCGGGACGCATCCGCCACCACCTGAAGTACAACCTGTGGCGGCCGGAGTGCATGATCCTTTTCGTGGGCTACCAGGCGGCGGGGACCCTGGGGCGGCTTATCTACGACGGGGCCAAGTCCGTCAAGCTCTTTAACGACGACGTGGCCGTCAACGCCCGGATCGAGTATCTCCCGGGCGTATCTGGCCACGCGGACAAGCAGGGGCTTCTGGACTGGATCGCCGGGTTTGAGCCGGGGATCCGGAAGATCTTCGTCAACCACGGCGACGAGGGGGCCTGCGAGGAGTTTGCCCGCTGCCTCCGGGAGGAGCATGGCTTTGACGCGATGGCCCCCTATTCCGGGACGGAGTTCGACCTGGCGGCCGGTGAGTTTGTCCGCCTCACCGAGGGGGTCCGCGTGCGCAAGGAGAAGCCCGTCAGCCCCGCGAGACGCCGCGCCGACGATGCCTACCGCCGCCTGATGGACGCCGTCAACCGCCTGGTGCTGGCCGCCCGGGACTGCGAGGGGATGGCCACCAAGGAGCTTGCCAGGCTCACGGGGATGGTCGTGTCTCTCACGGAAAAAATGCGCAAGTGAGGGGACTGCCCCCTCAGGTGTCTGCCCGGAAAGGAGGACGGACTTGTCATGGGAACAAATACCCTGGGAGAGATCATTTATACCTTGCGAAAGAGGGCGGGCCTGACCCAGGAGGCGCTTGCGGAGGGGATTTGCTCCCCCGTATCCGTCTCACGCATTGAAAACGGGAACCAGATGCCATCGAGCAAGGTCTTGGAACAGCTTCTGGAGCGCCTCGGTACCGGGACTTATCAGCTCTGCAACGTCTATTATGAGAGCGAACAGCAGGCCTCCCTGCGCCGTTCCCTGGATGAGATCGAGGCGCAGATCTCATCCGGCGATCTAAAATCGGCGAGGACAGCACTGCGGGAGCTTTCCGCAAAAAAGATGGATCCCGCCAGCCTTCAACACGCGAAAATGCTTTTTGCGGCAATCAATATAAAAGATGGCACTGCCGATGAAAGCATAGAAATTGAATTGGAAAACGCTCTGCGCCTGACAAGGCCCAACATCGACCTGAATGACTGCCGCGGGGAGCTGTTTTCCCCCACAGAGGTCAATATTCTTGTCATGCTGACGAATGTAAAATATACGGATGGGAAGGTTTTAGAAGCCATTCGTCTGGGCGAAGAGGTTATGTTCGCGCTGGACAGGAACGAGAGCCGCCTCTCCGAATTTACTATTTTCCAGATCAATCTCGCGCATAATTTGGGCCAGTACCTGTTAAGCGAAAAACGGTATGATGAGGCGCTTATATACGCAAAGAAGGCGGAGAAGCTGAGCATCCGGGGGCCGGAGCAGTTTATGCTGCCGGAAATTGAATTCAGCATTGCGCAGATTTTAGATAATATGGGAAAATCCCAGGAGTGCCGCGCCCGCATGGAGGCGCTGATCCCCTATATGAGGCTCATCGGAAAAGACCGGATGGCCGACCTGGCGCAGGAGTATCTGGACGACCAAAAGCACGAAGAGAGCCGCCACGAGAACCTGGTACTCTTTGAAAGCTGATAGGGAACTTAACAGATGACGTAAGTTGAAACTATACATCGTGCGATATGGAAATGCCGCATTTCCTCCGCTATACTTCACCTTGTGAAGAAAAGGGGAGGGGGTGCGGCGTTTTTGCAGGCATCTCACCTGACAGGAAAGCCGCCCGATCCTCCCCTTAATAATCCAGGAGGGATCGGTATGAAAAGAGGCAAAAAAGTCAAATGGGAATATGTCCCGCTCCTTGCTTTACAGCTTCTCACAAGCGCGGCGTCCGTGGGGGTGGCGATTTTGCTGAACGCCCTGATCGACGCCGCGGAGACGTCCATCATCACCCAAGACGCCGGTAATCTGAAAAACATTTTGCTTGTCAGCGTCCTATATGGCCTCTGCACGGGGCTTCTCATCTTCGCCTCCGGGCGGTATAAGGCGTACTTTATACGAAAGTCCCTGCTTCAAATGCGAAACGACCTGGCAAGCGGCACCCTACAGACGGGCATCGCCGATTTTGAGAACACCGGCAGCGCGCCCTACGTCACGGCGTTTAACCAAAACTTCTCCATGATTGAGGAAAAAGTCCTGAAAAACCGGATCTCCCTGACGGAGTCCGTGATAAGCATCGTACTCGCCGTGGCCGTGCTGATCCGGATGAACCCGGTGATCGCGGTGATCTCCATCGCGGCAATGGCGATCCCAAGTCTGCTCCCGAATCTCTTCACAAAGGCGCTGGGCCGGGACACGGGGGCGGTCATGGAATCCACCACGGCGTACAACGAGAAGGTCAGCGACCTGTTGGGCGGCTTTGAGATGATCAAGACCTACGACGCCGCGGGGGAGATGTTCACCCAGTTTTCATCGTGCGCCAAGCGCCTGGAGAGGAGCAGGGAGCGGCTCTCGTCGCGGATGGCGGAGCTTTACGGCCTTACCGGCTTCGCCTCCATCGCCGTGCAGTTTCTGGTCATGGGCCTGGCCGGCCTTTTCGCGGTCAAGGGATACATCACGATCGGCAGTATCGTGGCGGTCACACAGCTTACGGGCCAGGTGATCTCTCCCGCCTTTGAGCTTTCGGCGAAGATCGGCGAGCTGAGATCCGCAAGGCCCGTGCTTGAGACACTTTGCGCCCTCTCCCATCCCGAAGCGGCCGAAAAAAACGCGATCCTTCCCGTGAAGAACCGCGTTTCCTTGAAAAATATTACTTTTCACTATGGGGACAGGGCCGTCTTGCGGGATCTGTCCGCCGACTTTGAAAAGGGGAAAAAGTACGCCGTCATCGGGAGGAGCGGGAGCGGCAAAAGCACCCTGCTGAAGCTCCTGGCGGGGTATTATCCCCGGTTTGACGGGGAGATCTGCACCGACGGGGCCGCGGCGCTGCCTGACGGCGTGGCCATGATCCAGCAAAACACCTTCCTCTTTAAGGACAGCATCCGCAATAACATCACGATGTGGAAGTCTTATCCGGAACCGGAAATCATGGACGCCGCGAAGAGAGCGGGGTTGACGGAGTTTATCGCGCAGCAGCCGCAAGGGCTTGATACCTTGGTTGAGGAAAACGGCGGCAACTTCTCCGGCGGGGAATGTCAGCGCATAGCCATCGCCCGGGCCTTGCTTCGCGGGAAGGACGTGCTGCTGATGGACGAGGCGACCTCGGCTTTAGATGAGCAGACCGCCAACGCCGTGGAGAGCAGTATCCTGTCCCTGGACAATGTTACCTGCATCAGCGTCACCCACCGCCTCACGTCGGAGATCGCGAAAAGATACTCGGCGGTGTACACAATGGACGAAGGCCGGCTCCACGCGGCGGGGGAAATATAGAAGTCCGGGTTTACTTTGTCAGGGAGGCCTTCTTCAGGATCCCGAAGCCCAGGGGATAGGGGCCGGTGTGGACAGATATGGCCGCGCCGATGTGGTGAATGGGCAGATCCACCTTGTGGCCGATCCCCGCCAAATGCTCCTGGATCTTGTCCCGGAAGACCTCGCCCTCGGCGTAGTCGTAGCCGTAACCGATGGTGGCGGCGTATTCGTCAGGGGAGGAGAAGCACTCCTTAACGTAGTTCGCGGCCAGCTTTCCCACCATGTCCATAGATTTTTTCCGCGACCTGGTGATGCCGGAGGGGAAGATCTCCCCCTCCTTCAGGGTGATGAGGGGACGGATCCCCAACAGCGCCCCGGCGACGCCGGCCAGCTTGCCGATGCGGCCGCCAGCCCGGAGGTAGTCCAGGTTCCCCACGGTGAAAAAGATCCGCCCGGTGGGGAGAACCTCCCGGATGCGCCGCACCGTCTCATCAAAGTCAAAGCCCGCGTCCCGCAGCTTGCACAGCTCCAGCACCACAAGGCCCTGCAAAACCGTGTCCACGGTGGAGTCGATGACCTCCACCTTCCGCTCCGGGTACTCGTCCAGCAGCAGCTCCCGGGCCGCCATAGCCACGTCGTAGCAGCTGGAGAACTTCCGGGTGATGGTGATGCAGATGATATCCTCCCCGGCCTTGGCCGCCTCCTGAAAGGCCTCCAGGAAGTCGCTGGTGGGGGGCATGGAGCTTTTGGGGAAACGGTCGGGGTGATCCACCATCCACTGGTAGAAGTCGGACTTCGAGATATCCACGTTCTCCTTGATGTATGTCTTGTCGTCCATCGTCACATAGAAGGGGACGATGTGAAATCCCAGCTCCTTCGCCATCTCCTCCGGCAAATCGCAGGAGCCGTCGGAAATAATTCTGTACGACATATTCACACCTCCATTACATATACACAGTGTCACTTTTTCTGAGTACATAATACACCTAAATCCCGCCCAAGACAATAGGCAGGATTTGGTGGGTCTGTGGATTTCTAATGGACAGAATTCTGAAAAGTGTCGGGTTATTCCGGGACAAACCCCTCAAAAATGACGAGGGCGCCCTCCGCCTCAAGCTCCCGCAGGGTATCCGCGTCCCGGACAGTCCAGCTGACCTCGTGGACGCCGTACAGGCGCTTCATCAGCCGGAGGCTTGCGTTATTCCGGTGGGCGTGGTTGTAGGCGATAAAGTCCGGCTTTGTCAGGCCGGTGGTGGCAAGATATGTCATGGCCGCCCGGGTGAGGGGGGAGATGTCGGACGAGCCGGAGCGCAGGAAATTTTCGCTCAGCTGTCCCCGGATGACCTGGGGGTATCGCTGCTTTAGGTACATCACGGCCCGGGGGTCGAAGGACTCCACACAGTAAGTGACCTGGTGGGCCTCCAGGAGAGCTATGGCGGCGTCCGTCAGCGCCTGGGCGTTGCCGTCTCGGGTCTTCAGCTCCACGATCAGGGGCGTCTTCCCGTCGAACACCTCCAGCACCTGGCCGAAGAGGGGGATGATCTCCCCGGAGCCGGTGAGGGGATAGCCGGCCAGCTCCTCAGCCGTCAGCTCCTCAACAATGGCCGTTTTCCCCGTAACACGCGTAAGGTCGCTGTCGTGGACGACGGCCAGATTGCCGTCGCGCATCAGGTGTACGTCCAGCTCGGCGCCGAAGCCCCGCTCCACCGCCGCCCGGAAGGCGGAGAGGGAGTTCTCCGGCCGCCCCTCACTAACATTATGTAAACCTCTGTGGGCGTAGCGGTAAGGGGTGAAGCTCTCCCATCCCGGCTGGCCCGTGCGGGGGGCGAGGAGCGCGGCCCCCGCTCCCGCCATTAAAGCGGCGGCGGATGTGACAAGAAGTCCGGTTTTCCAAGGTTTTTTCATGCTCTCCCGCCTCCTCAGTCGTCCATATCCTCAAAGGCCTCCAGCCCCTTCTTGGCCACGGCCTTCACGTCGCCGTGCCGGACAAACAGCATGGTGACAAAGCTCAGCATCACGAAGAGGGCGGCGTAGGGGAACAGCGTCCAGTAGCCCACATGCTGTAAGAGCCAGCCGGAGAGGACTGGGGTGAACACCTGGGCGGCCATAGAGGCCGTGTAGTAGTACCCCGTGAATTTGCCCACGTCGGAGCCCTTGCACATCTCCACCACCATAGGCAGGGAGTTTACGTTGATAGCCGCCCAGGCCAGCCCCACCAGGGCGAAGGCGATGTACATGATGATGTTGATGGAGTCAAAGACGTTTGTCAGCAGGCCACCCAGCAGGAAGCAGACGGCCAGCAGGATGACCCCCGCCTGGATCGTCTTTTTCCGGCCGATCTTGGAGGCCACGATGCCGATGGGAATGTAGCTGACAATGGCCCCGCCGGTGGCGACCATGAGGCAGGTGGACGCGCCGCCCAGGCCCTCGCCCATGACCACGTCGATGTATGTGGTGAACCAGGTGGTGATGCCGTTGTAGCCGATGAACCAAAGGGCGATGGAGGCCAGCAGGAAGATCAGGGACATCTTTACGGGCTTGGGCAGGGCCTTGTTTCCGGAGGTGTCCTCCTTAGCCAGATCCCACTCCGGGTGCTTCTTCTCCAGCGCCTGATTCTCCGCCGCCAGCTTAGGCTCTCGGATGGTGATCAGCAGGATGATCACCGCCACGGCCATGAGGGCCGAGACGATAATAAACAGCGGCTGGTAGTCCACATGGGCCAGCCCCTCCACCTTGGATTTGGGGTAGAGTATGGCGGCCACGCCCAGGTAGATGATGCTGCCCACGGCGCCCATCAGGTTGATAATGGCGTTTCCGCGGCTGCGCAGGGGCTTGGGTGTCACATCGGGCATCAGCGCCACGGCGGGGGAGCGGTAGGTGCCCATAGCGATGAGCAGGAGACCCAGCACCACCACGAAGGAGGCGAACTTAAAGGGCGCGGCCTCCGCGGCGTAGCTGTTGTCCAGGATGGGCAGGATGTTCATCAAGATCACCGCCCCGGCCGTACCTGCCAGGATGTAGGGCATACGGCGGCCGATCTTTGTTTTTGTCCTGTCCGAAAGTCCCCCGAACAGCGGCAGCAGGAACAGCGCCAGAATGTTGTCCGCCGCCATGATCGCGCCGGTCAGCGTCTCCGGCATCTGGAAGGTCAGCTTCAGGATCTTGGGGATGACATTGTCGTACATCTGCCAGAAGGCGCTGATGCTGAGAAACGCCAGCCCCACAAGGATCGTCCGATTGTTGTTGAGCTTCATCTTTTCCATGAAATTTCCTCCTTTTTCCCAATATCAACAGTTTAACAGAAATAGTTCCGGAAATCAACACAAATTTGGTTAAAATGACTTTAACAAAGTACTCAATCAGATTGGAGAAAAAGGATCCAACGCCCCATAAAAAACAAGACAGGGATCATCGATCCCTGTCTTGTTTTACTAAAGAATGGGATAATTTTCGGGCTTTTCCGAATCAAAACAGCTCCAGCGGGATGGGCAGGACGTTCTCCTCGCCGTCCAGCGTAAAGGTGATCTCGAACCTGTCCGGGTCGAAGCGGACATTCTCCGCCGTGGACAGACGGACAAGCTCCCTGTATGCCTCCCTCTGGGCGTAGGTGTAGGAGGTGGGATCGTCGGACATGAGCAGGACACCGCCCAAAAGGGCGTTGATCCGGCCCAGAAGGAGCTTTTGCTCCTGGGTCAGGTAGATATTGTCGTCCCGGAGGAAAAACACGTCCGGATCGTTTATGTGGGCGCGGCCGTTCAGCTGCCGGCGGAACAGGGTATTCAAAATTGCCAGGCGCGAGGATACCCGCTCCCTGTGGCAAAACTTCTCCCTGGGGTTCCCGTCCCAGGTGAGGGAGGCGTCGCAGCTGATCCGGCAGTATTCCACCCTCCCGAAGGCGGGCATCACCGGGACGCCGCACCCCAGGATGGGCACATCCCCGCAAATTTCGCGGAGGAGATCCATCATCCGGATCATTTTGCCCGCCCGGGTCTCCGTCTCCGTCCCAAAGGGCGCCGCCCCGTAGAGGAAGTCCAGCTTCAAAAGGTCAAAGCCCCACTGGTGGATCACCCGGTCAAGGACGCGCCGGACATAGTCCAGGACTTGCGGATTGTTCACATCCAGGGCGCAGAACCCGCCCCAGTTGGCCCCCAGCGACCAGGGTTCTCCGTTGACACGCAAGACCCAGTCCGGATGCTCCCTGACCAGGGCGGAGTCGTTTTTCGCCACAAAGGGGGAGAGCCAAAGCCCCGCCTTAAACCCGGCGGCGTGGATCTCGTCGGCCAGCGCCTTCATGCCGGAGGGAAATTTTTCCCTGTCCGGCTCCAGCCAGTCGCCCACCGCCGGTTCCCATCCGTCGTCCACCTGGAAGAGATCGCCGGGGGAGAGGAGCGAGACGCACCCCTTCAGATCGGCCCGTACCGTCTCCTCCGTGATGGCGGTAAACCTGTTGTACCAGCTTGTGTACCCGCGCAGCTTCGGCGCCGGCAGGGGGGAGACGCCGAGGGCGCCGAACCACCCGTCAAAGACCTGACCCTCGCCGCCGCGCAGGCAGATGAGGTCAAAGAGGGGATACGTCCCGCCGCAGCGGATCCCCTCGCAGTCCCGCCTCACCGTGAGGAGGGACTGCTGGGCGTCATATTGAAAAAGGGTGTACCCCGGCTTCTCGTCCAGGGACGCTATGAGCCTGTACGCCCCAAGAGCGCGGAAATAACACCAGCTCTCCCCGTGGGTGACGCCCCGGCGGTTGGGGTACTTCACGAAGTGGTAGTCCCCGTACCTGTCGTAGCCGAACTCCTGGATCAGGCTCCGGGGCAGGGCGGTAAGGCCGATGATCCGGTCATCCACCCCGTATTCCGGGCAGGAGGTCCACGTCTGGTAGCCGTTCATAAAGATCTTTTCCCCGTCCAGGGCGCACAGGGGCACCCGGGCGCTGACGGAGCGGATATGCCCCTGGGGCAGCTCCGCCCGGACATGCAGCGTGTCTCCCCACTGAAAGAGCTGCTCCCCGGTAAGCTCCGCGCAGCCATCCCCGGTGTCAACGACTGCCTTCCAGGTAAAGAGCATTATTTTACCTCCCTCTTTTCCTCCAGAACGCCGGTGATCTCCTGCACCCGCTCGTCGGTGAGTGTGAACTTCTTGGCGAAGAAGATAAACGCCGTCACAAGGCCGATAATGGGAAGGATCGTCATCAGGAGCCGAAGCCCCATGATGGTCTGGGCGGACTGGACGGCCACCACCGTCTCCTCCGTGTCGTTGTTGCCCACAAGGCCGATGAGGTCAAGCCCGATCCCGGTGATGAACACCGCAAGGCCCGAGGCGGCCTTCACCACGAAGGTCTGCATGGAGAAGATCACGGACTCCTCCCGCTTGCCGGTCTTCAGCTCGCCGTAGTCCACGGAGCTGGAGAGGAAGACGGTGGTGAGTACCGTCAATATGCCGTTGGCGGCAAAGACAAGCGCCCCGCACACGCAGATAGGGAGCATGTTGTCGGCAAACCCCGCAAAGCACACGGCCAGGATCAGGGCGTAGCCGAGCATGGCGGTCCCCAATGTGGCCTTGAAAATCTGGGTGTTGCCGAATTTCTTCCGCAGCAGGGGATAGACCACCATCATGCCCAGGATCTGGAACACGCCGCCCACCATTGTGAACAGGGTATAGCTGTCCTTCCAGCCCGCGCCGCCGATGTCATATTTGAAGAAGTAGATCACAAGATTGCTGGTTAGGTACAGCGCGGAGTTGATCAGCAAAATGGCCAGAACGGTGATCATCGCCTGGTCGTTGCGGAACAGGGCCTTGAACATCTGGGGAATGGTGGAGGTCTCCATCTTTCCGATATCATGCTCCTTCACCTTGAGGCAGCAGATGACCTCCGCCACAACGAAGATAACGGCGACGATAAGGGCGAAGAGACTGAACCCCACCCGGTCGTTTCCGCCGCCCAGGAGATCTACGATCTTCACGGCGCCCACGGTGATCAGCGCGGAACCCACGCCGGCGCAGGTGCGGCCGATGACGGACAGATTCTCCCGGTCAGGGGCGGTGTCGGTAATGGCCGGGATCATAGACCAGTACGGGATATCCATCATGGTGTATGTAACGCCCCAGAGGATTTATATCACGGTGAAGAACACCATAAGCCCCGTACCCTCCACATGCGGCGCGGTGAAGAGGGCATATAGCGTAAAGGCGTTGAGAACGGAGCCGCTGATCAGCCAGGGTCTGAACCGCCCCCACTTTGTGCGGGTCTTTGCCACAAGGATCCCCATAAACGGGTCGTTCAGGGCGTCAAACACCCTGGCGATCATCAGGATTGTCCCCACAAAAGCGGAGGACAGGCCCAGAAGATCCTTGTAATAGTACATGACATAGGTGGCGGACAGCGCGTACACCATGTCCTTGCCCACGGCGCCGATGCCGTAGGCGATCTTTTGAAACCGCGTGAGCTTCATAAACATTCCTCCCGATTCATTTCGTTTCCACGGCGCTTCTCCCGGGCGCCGCACACCTATTATGCAATATTTGACGAAAATAAGCAAGAGGTAAATGCGAATTTGTGATATTTTGCCCAAAGCAAACCCGGCGCCCCCGGCAATACCCCCCGCGCCGGCACAAAAGAAAAAACCTCCCCCGAAGGGGAGGAAGAGGCCGGAAACCTTTATTTATCAAAGGCCGTATTCATGTAGTACACGTTTTTCTGATCCAGCTTCTCCAGCGTCTTGCCCAGCGCCTCGCCGAAGCGCTGGAAGTGGACGACCTCCCGCTGGCGCAGGAATTTGATGACGTTGTTCACATCCGGGTCGTCGCTGAGCCTGAGGATGTTGTCGTAGGTGGTTCTGGCCTTCTGCTCGGCGCCCATATCCTCCGTCAGATCCGTGATCACGTCGCCCTTCACGCCGATGGTGGCCGCCGTCCAGGGCGTGCCGGAGGCGAACTGGGGATAGACCCCGGCGGTGTGATCCACAAAGTATGTGTCAAACCCGGCCTTTTTGATCTCCTCCGGGGTCATATCCCGCGTCAGCTGGTGGATAATGGCCGCCACCATCTCAAAATGCCCCAGCTCCTCCACGCCGATGTCCGTGAGCAGCCCCTGCAGCTCCGGGTAGGGCATGGAATACCGCTGACTCAGATACCGGAGAGACGCGCCCAGCTCCCCGTCCGGACCACCTTATTGCATCAGACTATTATATCAGCTCAAAAAATAAAACGGTATATGATATCCAGCGACATTGTTGATTTATCAAATGTTATCCGGTCGGTTATGCTGCGGAGAGCCATATTTTTGTCCTCCAAAGATGTATCCGGGGCGATTAAAGTATTATACGCTTGTCTGATGCTCTCAGACAGCGCGGCCGTGATCCTCTCCGGTGAGGTGGAAGCCGCCTCCTTCTCGGCGATGCCATCCTCAGCGTCTTTGATTTGGGCATCCAAAGCCCGCTTTGCCATTGTAAACTGATCCAGGCCGATTGTCCCGCTCAAATACGCATCAAGTAACCTGCTGTCTCTACGCCGCAGATCATTGAGCAACGTCCGGAGCCTGGTCAGATCATCATGGGAGGGGCCGGAGCGTGATATGGAGAGACTGAGGGGGTGCGGCGATGAGATATCCGCTTTAAGCCTATCCAATACGGCCTCATGCAATAGATCGACATTGATATGTTGGGAGCTTTTGCACCTGCCCCGTACATAGTTGTTGCATTTAAAATAGTGCGGCTTTGTAAAGGTCAGAGTAGCTCCGCACTCTGAGCATCGCACAAGCCCGGATAGCCAGTCTTTAAGCTCGTAAGTGGGGCGTGCCTTATAACCCCACACCGCCTTGATCTCATCAAGCCGCTTCTGGGCGGCGGCAAAGTCATCCTCTGATATAATTGGCTCATGGGAGCTGCTGGCCACAATGGTATCCGGATTTGTAAAATCACGCCTTGTGCGGCCTGTGGGCGTCCATCGGAGCTTGCCGATATATACCGGGTTACGCAGGATATATTCGATCGTCCTGTTTTCAAAGGGGTTCCCGCGGTGTGTCTTGACCCCCTGGGAATTCAGCCACTTGGCTATCACATAGCAGCCTTCGCCGGCGTTAAAGCGCCGATAGATCTCTCTCACGATATCCGCCTCATCGGGGACAACCTCCAGAGTCGTTTTTTCGCCCGGCTCCATGTGCGCTTTGTAGCCAAAGGATGGCGACGCCTGGAATTCCCCCCGCTCCGCCTTGACTTGCATCGTCCGCTTGACCTCCTGCGAGAGGCGGATGGAATAAAACTCGTCAAACCACTCGATAATGCGCTCTATGAGGGAGGCAAACGGGCCGCCGGGAAGAGGCTCAGAGACGGAGACAACGTCAATGCCGCATTGCTTGCGGAGCAGGGCCTTGTAGACGATGCTCTCCTCCTGGTTTCGGGCGAAGCGACTGAATTTCCACAGCAGAATCACGTCAAAAGGAGCGGGCTTTTCCTTTGCGGCGCCGATCATCTTCTGAAAACCGGGGCGGTTTTCGCTCCGCTTGCCGGAAATGCCCTCATCCACAAAAATCAAATCGTCTGGTAATATGATATTGTTGGCGCCGGCGTACTTGCGGATCTCAATAAGTTGACTTTCGGGCGACTGATCTGCTTGCTCGTCCGTGGAGACACGGATGTACGCCGCAGCGGTACGGGGGAGCATCTTATCCATAACGTGAGCCTCCTAACTATCGGTTTATTCGCCGTCGCGCTTATTATTAAGCCTATCCATGTACCCGGCAGTAATAATACCGGAGGGAAGTGCAACGATGGCAATACCAACAAATGACGACACCATTGTCACAATGCGCCCAACAGTTGTTACCGGGTATATATCTCCGTATCCCATAGTAGTTAAGCTCACGGTGGCCCAGTAGACGGCCTCAAAAAAATTATTAAAGGTGTCCGGCTCAACGTTGAAGATAACCAAAGCGGAGATAAGCACATACCCGGTAGCAAGGGAGCAGACAGCCAGAAGGGGGGCGCGCTGCTCTCTTATCACGTCCATAATGATTTGGATACTTTTGGCATACCGGAACATTTTAAACGAGCGAAAAACCCGAAATGTCCTGAACAGTCTAAAGAGCTTAACAAGCCTGAGTCCAGGGAAAAGGCCGGTAAAAGAAGGCACAATAGCGGCAAGGTCGATAATTGCCATAGGAGTAAAGGGGTAAACAAGGAATGAGATACAGCCCTTGCCGAGCTTTTTGTCCGCCGTCAAATATCGGAGAAGATAATCTGCAATAAAAACTACTGCGGAAACTGAGTCAATAATACCAAATACCGTATTGGTCTCCTTAAAGGCGAGCGGGACGAGGCTGGCAAAAATAACGATCATCATACATGCGTCATAAATCATGCTCGCACGGTCATGCTCTTGCGCCACTTCAATGATCCCATAGATTCTGTCCCGCATTTTTGCAAATCCGTTATTTTGCATAGTAAAGATCCCTCATCAAAGTTGATATTTTCCTGACCGAAGGAGATCATCGCAACGGTACGGGGGGAGAAGCTGATCCATGACAGTGACCTCCTTCAAGGGGGGTGGAATTAAGATATGCGACATTTATCACAGGGTTTATAACCCTTTTTTTCGGCTTCTGTTTTTGTCTTGAACCAGACTTGTTTATCGCGAGGTATTTTCTGGGCGTAAGGGCATGTAGGCCAGTGATATTTGTTTGAATCGGTGCTACCAACAAACGTATAGCCTGTTTTTTGAGCAGGTGGGTTACTTTCTCGCCCGGGCGCTGCTTTCCTGCGTGAAACAAACCACCACGCAGAAAAACCTGCTCCTATTATTAAGCCAAATATGGCGGCAATGTTGTCATTGCCAAAATTAGCAAGGCCGCCAATGATAAAAAGTACACCTACTATTACCTTCCAATACTTCTTAAACTGCTTTTTCATTATGATCCCTCCATCTGTTCATGTTATTTTATTCCCGCTCCGGGAATTGACGTCGGGAGCGTTGCTATTTGTGGCGGTCATGCTTCTTTTTTAACCATGCTACCCGAGTCATATTTTTTATATTTACCTGAGGAGACAAGGTCATCGGCATAGTCGAGGAGTTTTTCCTGGCCTTCATCGTTGAGCTGATCGAGAGCATCAGATAGAGATTTAAGGGCGCGTATAAACGATGCGGGGTAATGACTAATGGATTGCACTTCGTCCTGTGTATAAACATCGGACTGGGCGTCTATAAATTTATTTAAATCAATCCCAAAGTGCAAGCAAATCTTCTGCACGGACTTCATTCTGGGTTCTTTTTCGCCACGTTCCCATGTTGAAACGGCCTTATCTGTTGCACCGGCAATTTTACCAAATTCCACCTGCGTTAAATTGTTCTCGGTACGCAGGCGATATATTTTTTCGGAGATATTCATGCTTCGTTCCTCCCTCTATCCTGTACTATAACTCAGATGTGGGAAAAAAGCAACTAATTTTTCTACTTTTTCTTCTTTTTGCGCTTGACAATCTACTATAGTAGAGTTATAATGCGGGACAAGGAGGAGGTGAGTGCGATGAAATTTACAATTAAACAGGCTCGCACATACGCAAATATGACACAGGCGGACATGGCCGAAAGATTGGGAGTGGACCGGAGTACATATATAAAAATAGAAAAAGATGTTTCGCGGGCCACGGTGGGTCAAATCAACCATATTGCAAGGATCACAGGGATATCGGTGGCTGATTTTCTTTTGGCCGAAAACTCTACTTTAGTAGAAAAGGGGGCCTGACAGCGGCGGGGAAATCCTTGCCCGGGATTAGAGAGGAGGTGAGCGGGATGGATGAAAAAAAGATCCGCCCGGCGGGGCCGGGCGGGAAAATCGTAAGAGTCACGGTCGAGGCGGCGGGGGTGGCCACTACGCGGATGCTCCAGCTTACTCCTGACGGGGAGCGGGGGCTGGAGTGGCTCCTGGATCTGTTGGGGGCGTGGAACGCTGAAGAAAGCGAGTGAGCGTAGGCGTACCCTGTTTGACCTTGAGAAGAAAATACGGGTCGATGTGGTTGACCTTCGCACAATACGTCACAAGGGCGTTTTTTACATCACTGAATGAGGCGTCGGTGTAAATCAAAACTGAATTATCAAAAATTCTATCCAATGTTGTCGGGAAGTTTTCAAAGCGGAGGGCCGCATAGATGGTATCATCTGGGAACGGATCCTGACAATGGAGATAATAGACATTTTTGTGCATAGCGAAAGCCTCCTTTACGTTTCACCATTATACATCTCTAAACAGAAAGATTGCAACACTTGCCGCAAAAAAAGGCAAGAATTATCCAAGTCGGAATAGGACAATCCGGATCTCAAATACCATATGTGAAGGGGGGCGGCGGACGTTGAAAAAGCAGCAAAAAATCACAGTTAGGTCATATGTACGCAGACAAAACGGCGATCTTGTTGAATTCGCGGATCTGCCGCCAGAGGTCAAGGAGAGGGCGGCGCTGGAGCTGAAGGCACGGTACCTAAACGGCCTATTTGCCGGGAGGGCGACATTCGCCCCTGAAAATGGCAAAATAGTCGCCACTTTGCGCGGATAGGGAGGAGGCGAAAGCTGTGCTGACCTGCATCAAATGCCACTGGGCAACGCCGGAGGCAGCTGTACGGGGCAAGATCTTTTACCGCTGCCGCAATCCGGAGGGGAGACTCCTGGATCCAGTGACCGGAGAACCGGGGACCCGTACCTATGGGCGTGTCGTGGACAGGCCTCTAAACGACGGCGCTGATCACCTGGCGGCTAACGTTGTGCCGCCGGAGTGGTGCCCTATGAGACCGTAAGAGAGACTGCGGGACAAGCCCAATGATGGGTGAAAAATAAACGATAGGAGCAAAAAAATGGAACTTATAAAATTTGCCTTGACAAGCTTTTGGACATGGGCGGGGACGTTGACCCTCATCTCCGCGACGGTCTGGGCGATCGGGGAGGCCGCGGAGCGGGTTGCGAAGGCCTTTAGGTCGCGAAAGCGGACGGTCAAGATCTCGCGCATGGGCGAAGAGGTCATCATCTACATCAGCAACGCAGGCCAGGACGACGTTGACAGGATCATCCAGATCTGCGACGCGAAGAACGTAGAAGGGGGACATACTCAATATGCCGGAAGATGATGTCAATATTATCCGCGGGACGTGCAGGTACTGCGGGCAGACGCAGATCGTGTCGTTCAGCGCCTCCCAGGAGGAGGCGGACGAGCGGGCGGCCCAAAAATGCGACTGCGTCGGGGCCACGAGGGAGCGCAACCGCCAGAGGCGGGTGGAGCAGGCCGGGAAAAACATTGACCGGATCTTTGGCGCCGGCGCCGCGGAATATGGGCAGAGGACGGTGGGGGGGCGCATCCTTGACTACTTGAGGGAGGCGGCGGAACTCATGGCCGGGGACGTTTGCGCCGGGGATATCATATCCGATATACGCATAACGGTGCCGGATGTCTGCGTCGCCATACTTAGCGCGACATCCAAGGGCAATGTCAAGATCAGCAGGAGAGAGACCAGGGTCAGGAGCCTGGAGAGCTAAAAAATAGCCGCCGCGGGTCGGAACCGCGGCGGCTGGGGGATAATGCGGGGGTGTTACAAGGAGATTATACCGCATTCATCCTTAAAAAACAAGAGAATTTGAAAGGATGGAGGAAAATGGATGTAATCGAGCGGATCAATGCGGAGATCCAAAAAAAGCCTGACGATAGGTACACTGAGATTATAGGGCAATACGTCATTGACAGGTGTGCCGCGCCTGAGGCGAGGAAAAGCGTTACGAGCGCGAAAACGCTGCAGGGTGCTATGTCAGCGGTATATAAGCTCGCTCAAAGCAAGAAGCAGGGCGCCACAGCGGTGCTTACGCCTGGGGAGGTTTTTGGCGAAGTTGACCGGTATTTTGGGTTCCCGTCGGACGAGGCGGCCCAATGGAAGGCTGTGGGAATGACGGCGCCGAAAGCGAAAGAGCGTCCGGCCAGAATGTCTCTGGATCTGGATGATTTGTGGTGAACAAAATGAAAATACCGAAAGAGATACAGATACTCCCTTGGCCGGAAGCGGCAGGACAAAGCGATAAAATCAATTTTTTTGTCAGCGCTGAGAAATTGACGATCCGCGATGAAGAGTGGCTGGCGGTGTCGTTCGTCCCGAATCCTGTAAAATATGGTAATTCATGGATAATTGTCCCAAGCGGCGGATTTCGGGCCGTCTGCCGGAAAGGGGCCGAAAAAAGTGATGCTGATGTAATGTGGAGAGGCGGGCGCGCAAAAAGCCATGACCTTCGGCAGGCAATGAGTCCTTACTCGACAAACCCAGAATCATGCTGCACAAAGTTGAGCAAAGGGGATAAAGAGACAATAGCGGGATTCCTGGGAATGGAATCCCGTCCCCAAAAGCGCCTGATGCACGAGCTGGACGCCTGGATCCGCTCCGCCAGGGACGAAGCCGAAAACAGGAGAAGGGTGGCAGCTGGGGAACTCGACGACGGTGATTATGCACTGTGCCCGAAGGAGCTGCCGCCAGGGCTGGAGGAGTTTGTCCGGAGGATGATGCTCCGGAGTGACAGATTTATCCTCTACAAGCACGGCAATCTGAGCGGGACTTGCTGCTTGTGTGGGGCACATATCACGGCGGGAGAGGCCGGAAAACGATTTAAGCAGGGTGAATTTGCCATCTGCCCAGCCTGCGGGGAGGAGCTGCAATGCGTCCTCATGGGGGGAGCAAGCTTTGAATCAAACTATGTGGGTAACATAGCAACGGTTCAGCGGGGCCGGGATGGAGCAACGGTGTTTGTCCGGTTTTGGCACTTAATGAGGGACAACTCAGCCGAGTGGAAGGATATACCAGGAAAATTAAAGGAAATAGTGCGCTGGGGGATCCGGGGGAATAAGGCCGCGAAATGGGAAGCCGAACACAAATACAATTACTGCATGAGTACTTGGCGAGAAGACTTGGACGGCTGGACGCGAGTCAACGGCAAGATTAACGACTTCCCCGACTACAGATACTACTTTTATCTCCCGGAGAACTGGAGGGATATTTTTGCCGGGACAGGCCTCCGGTATTGTGAGGCGGCACAATACGAGAGATCGACTGGGAAGAAAAATATGATCCGCTTTTTGCTGGATTGGGCCAGATATCCGGCCATCGAACTTTACTGGAAGGCGGGATATAAGCGAGTGGTAGGAGAACGGGTTACGGGCAGGGAAACGCGGAATGCGGTTAACTGGCGCAAGCACAGCATAAGAGATTCGTTGGAATTCCCGGCACGTTTTTTAAAGCTCCTGCCACGCGAGGACTGGACTACAAATAGGATAAGCAGGATGGCGGATCTCTGGAAGATCATAACGGGTAGTCTCGATTACCCGGAACCGGTGAAGCTGAAGGACGAAGAACTTGTAGCTTTGATCACAAGCGAAAACGTAGTACTTAAATGGATTTACCCCGCGCTGGGAAAGGCGCCTGCGGGAAAAATCGTAGAGTACGCCGAAAAACAAGGGATATCGCTTTACAGGGACTACCTGGAGGAGTGCAGAGAGCTGCAGATGGGCTTAAAAAACCGTCAAATCCTTTTCCCGCAAAACTTTTCCGAGGCGCACGCCAGAACGGCGGAGCTGGTGGCAATCAGGGAAAAGAAAATAGATATGGAAAAGTTTAGAAAACGCTCCGTGGCATTGGAAAGGTATATCTACAGTGAGAGCGGGATCCTGATCCGGCCGGCGGCGACGCCTGCGGAACTCATACGGGAGGGGACGGCACTTTCCCATTGCGTCGGGAGATATGCCAAGAGCATGTCAGAGGGAGAGACGGCTATATTCTTCGTCCGCCGAGAAGATGAGCCGGAAAAGCCTTGGTACACGCTGGAGCTGCGCCGTGGCAAAGTTGTACAGTGCAGGACTCGATACAACGCAAGTTACGAGACGTGCCCGGAAGTGTTGGAGTTTGTGGGCCGGTGGCTGAACTACATCAAAAAAGTGGATAGAAAAAAGGCGGCCGGGACGCCGGCGGCATGAAAGGAGCTTACATATGGATAATAATCTTACAACTGTAACCGCGGAATCTGACATCGCGGCGCGTACTCCGGATATTATCGCAGCGGAAATTCGGACGCTGACAGGATCTGTGCTTTCCGGGATCCTGGAGATCGGCCGGCGGTTTACCGAGGCCAAAAAGCTGCTCCCTCACGGTGATTTTGGCAACTGGGTGCGGGGGGAGACGGGCTACTCCATGTCCACCGCCAACAATTTTATGAGGCTTTACAGCGAGTACGGCGCTGACCAGGGCAGCCTCTTTGGGACATCCGCAAACTCCCAAACGATTGGTAATTTGAGCTATTCCAAGGCCTTGGCGCTCCTGGAGGTGCCGGCAGAGGAGCGGGAGGACTTCGCCCAGGAGGTGGGCGCAGAGGGACTCTCTGTCCGGGAGCTTAAAGCGGCTATCCGGGAGCGGGAGGAGCAGCTGACGGAGGCCCAAAATACGGCCGAAGGATACCGGCTGAAGCTGGAGCTGGAACAAAGCGAAAGGGCTGACGATGCGAGGGAGGCGGAGGCCCGGGTGGCCAAAGCAGAAGAAAAGCTAAACGCCATGATAGAGCGGGCTTACACCACCACGAAAATACTGGATTCCAAAAACAGTAAAATTTTAGAGCTTCAGGCGCAACTTGAGGCACTCCAAAACGCGCCGCGGGAGGTGGCCGTCGAGACGGTGATTGACGAGGAGGCGATAAAGGCGGCCGCGCAGAAGGCCCGGGAGGCCGCCGAAAAGGAGCTGAAGGCCAAGATCGCCAAGGCCGAGAAGGAGCGGGACAAGGCGGTCAAGGACAAAAACGAGGCGGAGCGAAAGCTGGAGGCAGCCACACTGGAAAAGGACAGCGCTGAGGATACGGCTAAAAAGGCCCAGGAGATCGCAAACCAACAGCTGGCGGATTTAAGGAAAAAATTGGCGCTGGCGGACAGCCCGGAGAAAGTGAGCTTTAAATTTTGGTTTGCCCAGGGCCAGGAGTGCGTCAACAAAATGCTTGAGTGCGTCGAAAACATGGCGGGGAGCGGGAAAAGCGAGGACGCGAAAAAACTCGCCCAGGCGCTGACGACTTTCTTGGAAGCGGCATCCGATGCCGTTAAGGAGCTGATGGGGAGGGAGAAGGATGGAACGTGAGATACTTTTCCGGGGCCAGCGGACAGATAACGGCGGCTGGGTATACGGATACTTGGAGCGGAGGCCTTCGGCGATCCAGATGCCCGATTACGCCGGCCCCTGGTACATCTGGACGCCGCCTGTTGATCCGGACGATTTCGGCGCGTACTACAATGTTGACCCGGCCACCATCGGCCAGTACACGGGGATGCCGGACAAGATCGGTAAGAAGATATTCGAGGGAGACTTGCTCCGGTACACGGGCGACCAGGACGACAACACGCCTTACCGCGTCCATTGGCGGGGAATGGGGTGGTACACGCAGCATGAGAATTGTATGCCGGACAGGCTTGATACATCACGGCCCAAGGATTGGGAGGTCGTCGGCAATATCTGGGATAACCCGGAGCTTTTGGAGGTAACGAAATGAGGTACAGAAACAAGAAGACCGGGGATACATATTCTGGAGACTATTTTGACCATCTTGTTGAACGGTTTGGGCTTGAGCGCCTTGAGCTGGAAGAAATAAACGACTCGTCAACCGAAACACCAACTGAAAACGAGGATACACCAACTGAGGAGGACAACATGGGAAAACAGGACAAGCCCCTGAGCGAGTGGACGCTTGATGAGGCACAACAGTATTGTATTGATTTTAGAGAACGTTTGGAAGTGAGAGCTTGCGAAGATGCGGATGGATGCGTACTCAGAGAAAAAGGCATTTGCAAAGCGGCAAAAACGTGGCCTCATCTTTGGGATTTGTCCCGTCTCACTGAGCCGGAAATCGCCATTATGCGGGCGGTGGGGGCGAAGTGGGTGAGCCGGGATAAAGGATTTGACGATGTTTACCTATGGTCGGACAAGCCTAAAGTATCCAAAGATTACGAGGAGTATTACATTCCGTCCAATCCTGGCGACTGTATATCCAGCACCCAGGCACGGCTTTTCCCCTCCGTTAAGTCGGGGGATTGCATCGAATTGGAGGACGAAAAATGAAGAAGATCATTGCTTACATTTTGGCGGCAGCTGCGGTTATCGCCTTATCCTTGGCTGTGCTGGCCGCGGATGCCGGGGCAACAGAAGATCGCGACGGCCTCAAATCCCGGCAGGAAGAGGTACACGCGGCGGCGGAGCTTTTGCGGAGTTTGGGCGTCGCGGAGGACGATCCGGCCATCAAAGCACTATCAGATGAGTGGTGGAGGTGCCAAAAACTTAAAAATGCCAAGTACCTGGGCACATACACCGTCACGGGCTATGATCTGTGGTGCGCACACTGTCAAGGCCGATGGGTGGGCGTCACGGCATCCGGCATCCCTCCTGAGGTGGGACGGACAGTGGCCATGTGTGACCAATTTGCCTTTGGGACGGAGATATACATTGAGGGCATGGGCTTTTACACTGTGGAGGATCGCGGCGTTGGACCGGGAAAAATCGATGTGGCGTGTGCCAGCCACGCCGATTGCTACGCGCTGACAGGCAGATACAAGGTGTGGGTGGTAAACGAGGGGAGCGGGCGGCCATGTGGATCATGAGTGAGGACGGCAAACAAATCCTAAACGCGGAGATCCCGGAGCGGTACTGCCTTGCCCCCAAAACGGACGTGGTGCTGGTGGTGGCCAGTTACCGGGATGACCGTCCTGCGGTGACAATAGCTCGATATGCTGACATGGACGAGGCCAAGCAGGTGATGGGCGCCCTCATGTCAGCTCTGGCCGGGGGACAAGCCTGCTTTTACATGCCGGTGAGCCGGCTTTTCGCCGGCGAAAACAAAGCCCATGACGCCAGGCAGAAGCGAAGAGGGGGCAGCTGATTAGATGCCCAAAATGACCATATCTGACGACTCCCGCCTTTTGCTCCAGATCCTCCGCCGCGCCTACCCTTGGGCCAGGTACGTCAGCCGGAGCCGTGGAGACGTGACACAGAGCGTCGGGGCGCTGAGGTTGCACGAGACAATGCCAGACGCCACGGAAAAGGGGTTCGCGCCAACGGGACAATATGAGGACTTGCCGCCCGGCCTGCTGCCGGAGGTGCCGGAGGGTGTGATGGCGAGAGTGGAGACGTTGATGGAGGACGATAAGGGATGATCAGGGTCAAGAGGCGGGAATTTGCCGGCGACGTTTGCGAGCAGATTGTCTATAGCGTCAAGGACGGCTCCGGGAGCCTGTGGAGGAAAGAGCGAAAACCAAAATTTGCAAATCAAGACGAGCGGGACAGCTTTAACAACGCTGTCTCGCTCCGGCGATTTACAAAGATCCTTAACTGCTTCCCGGCGACGGCGCTCTATTCCACGCTGACGCTGGGGCCGGAAGACGAATGCCACGACTTTGAGGAGGCAAAGATCCTCCTAAATGCTTACATAAGAGTCCTAAAGTACCATTATCCGGATGTGAGGTTAGTAGCGGTGATGGGGCGCGGTAAGCACACGCATCGAATCCACTATCACATAGTGTCGGACGGAGTGCCGCCCGAGGAAATAAGAAAATACTGGAAATATGGAACGATCCAGCGAGTGGAACCTCTGAGGGAACACAATTATTATAACGGGGTAGATCATGGCCGGGACTATTCCGGGCTGGCCCGATATTTGCACGATCACTGGACACCGGAGCAAGGGGGACGCCGGCGCTGGAAGCAAACTAACAATCTGATCAGGCCGGAAACCGAAGAGCCAAAAGTTATCAAGCGCAATTACACGGAGCATAATCCGCCGCGGCCGCCAAAGGGGTACAAGCTGGTGGATACAAGAGCGGGCAAGTACGGATTTATATATTTTAAATATGTTAAGGTGCCGCCCAAAGATAAAAATTGTAGGAGGTAAGGCCCGGAGGGACGGGCCGTTAGTTAGCCTTGTAAATGGGTCGCGTAGTTTAACAAACTGAGAAAAACTGGAAGGAGGGCTCGGCGTGGACGATTTCCCGGTGCGCCTGCGTAAGGCAAGACTGAGGAGCAGACTGGGGCAAAGAGTATTGAGTGAGCGATGCGGTCTATCGGGCAACATGGTCGGGAGGTACGAGCGGGGGGAGAGGATCCCCAACGCATTGACCGTCAAAGTGATCTGTGAGGAGTTGGATGTCTCTGCGGATTGGCTCCTGGGGGTTAAAAAATAATTTTTTGACAGGTACCCAATTGGGTACCAAGTAAAGGAAAAAAGGGTGTTTAATATTACTACAGGCGGTGTCGATGGCTAAGATTGGATTTTATGACAGCCGGGCATGGCGCAAGATGCGGCGCCAGGTGATGGAGTATGACCACTATGAGTGCCAGATTTGCAAGAGCAAAGGGATCCTGACAAAGCAGTGCCTCATGGTGCATCACGCCTATCACCTGGAGGATTACCCCCAGTTTGGCCTTATGATGTGGGTGGATGATCCGAGGACAGGCCGGCGCGAGAGGAATCTGATAACTGTGTGCAAAAAATGCCACGAAACGGTGTGTCACCCGGGGCGCGTTAAAAAATATGCGCCAAAAGAGTCGTCAATACCGGAGCGGTGGTAATACCCCCCGGTCGGAAAAAACGCGTTTTAATCCTTTGTGACCTACTCGACTGCAGGTAGGACAAGAGATGGCGGCGACGCGTGTGCGCGGTATGCGCGGGCGTGTGCGCGGGCGCGTGAGGGGATTTTTTCCGGGACCCGGGGGGATGCCGGACGGGGGCCGATGCCGGGAAACGGGAATCAAGTCCGGGGACGGCGGCCGGGATGCCGGGGAGACGGGAATCAAGTCCGGGGACGGCGGCCAGGATGCCGATGGGGACGCCTATGCCGGGAAACGGGAATCAAGTCCGGGGACGGAGGCCGGGATGCCGGATGGGTACGCCGATGCCGGGAAACGGGAATCAAGTCCGGGGACGGCGGCCAGGATGCCGATGGGGACGCCTATGCCGGGAGACGGGAATCAAGTCCTGGGACGGCGGCCGGGATGCCGGCGGTACGCTGGGGCCGGAGAAGGCCGGGCGGAGAAGTCTTTGCCGGGATGCCGGGGGTATGCCGGGGACGGACGCATTTTACGGATCACAGAATTTTTTGGGGGGTGAGGAAGATGGCCAGGCCGGCGAAGAAAAAGGTGAAGGACGCGCTGACGGACTACATGCGGCAGCGCGGGATGGAGCTTGCCCACATCCAGGACATGGTGGAGGATTACATGAGCCTCTACGACACCAAGACGCAGCTGCTGCGGGACATCAAGCAGCGGGGCGCCAAGGTGACGGTCTACATGGCCAACGGCACCGGCAATCTCAAGACAAACGACTCCCTCCAGGATTTTTTGAAGGTCAACAGCCAGATGCTCAAGATCCTGGACACCCTGGGGATGGATCCCTCAAAGGCAAAGATGCTGAATGGGGATGAAACCCTTTGATCACCGGATGCCCCTATATTGACCTGTACGCCAAGAAACTGCGGAGCGGGGAGACCCCCGCCAGCCGGGAAATGCTGAAGGCGATGGATCTTGTGGAACGGAAGCTGTCCGATTCCACCGTGACCGTGGACACAGAAAAGACGCAGCGGGCGCGGGAGCTTATCGAGCGGTATTTCCGGATGAAGCTCCTGGACTGGGAGCTTTTTGT
The DNA here is from genome assembly GCA_947599875.1 of uncultured Oscillospiraceae bacterium. Taxonomy (GTDB): domain Bacteria; phylum Bacillota; class Clostridia; order Oscillospirales; family Oscillospiraceae; genus RUG626. The sequence continues at coordinate 16,663 of CANQFV010000013.1, read as the reverse complement.
CCTGGCGCTGATCCACTGCTACTACCCGGACGACACCTTGGTCTTCACGGAATTTTTCATTATGATGGGCCGCGGGAACGGGAAAAACGGCTTTATTTCCGCCCTGGCCTGGTACCTGACGACGCCGGATCACGGCGTTTCCGGCTACAACGTGGACATCATCGCCAACAGCGAAGACCAGGCGCGAACGTCCTTTGAGGATGTCTACGATATGCTGGGCCTCAACTGGGACAAGCTCCAGCGCTTTTACACCCGGACGAAGGAAGAGATCACGTCCCTGAGGACGGGCAGCTATATCAAGTTTAACACCTCCAACGCCAGGACGAAGGACGGAAAGCGCTCCGCCTGCCTCATCTTTGACGAGGAACACGAGTACGAGTCCGACGAGAATATCCGGGTTTTCCGCTCCGGCTTTGGCAAGCGGCGTCACTGCCGGATCTTTAAGATCACCACCAACGGCTATGTGCGCGACGGCGTCCTGGACGCGGATCTGGCGCTGGCCGCGTCCGTCCTGGACGGGGAGATCCCGGAAAGCCGCCTGTGCCCCCTGATCTACAAGGTGGACAGCGAGGACGAGGTCAAAGAGCGGGAGATGTGGGTAAAGGCCAACCCATCCCTGCCCTATTTCCCCACCCTGCGGGTGGAGATGGAACAGGAATTTGCCGAGATGCCCCACTCCAAAACGGTGGAGCTGGATTTTTACACAAAGCGAATGAACATGCCCCGCTCCAACATGGAGATCGCCGTCACGGAGTGGGCGAACATCGCCGCGACAAGCAGGCCGAACCGGGTGGATCGCCCGGGGCTTGTCTGCACGGTGGGCATAGACTTCGCATCCGTCCGGGACTTTGCCTCCGCCAACCTCCACTGCCGGATCGGAGACCGGCGCCTGGACGTACACCACTCCTGGCTTTGCCTGCGCTCGCCGGATCTGGGGAGGATCAAGGCGCCCTGGAGGGAGTGGGCGGAGCGGGGCCTCCTGACGCCGGTGGACGACGTGGAGATCTCCCCGCAGCTGCTGGCCAACTGGATCCTGGCCCAGGCGGAGAATCACTACATCAAGACGGTGGCCCTGGACAGCTTCCGCTTCGCGCTGGTCAAAGAGGCGCTGCGCTCCATCGGCTTTGACCCCAAGCTCTACGGCAACGTCTACCTGGTGCGGCCGTCGGACATCATGCGAGTCCAGCCGGTGATAGACAGCTGCTTTTCCCAGCAGCTGTTTGCCTGGGGGGACGATCCGGTCTTGCGGTGGGCGGCCAATAACACCAAGCTTGTCCGCGCCGGCAAGAGCGGCGGAACGGACACGGGGAATTACTACTACGCTAAAATCGAGGGAAAAAGCCGAAAGACGGATCCCTTCATGGCGCTGGCCGCCTCCATGTGCGTGGAGGAGACGAACGACGAGGATGTGGAGGGCGGCCTGGATATGGGCGTCATATCGGCATGAGGAAGGAGGCGGTGGAATATGGCGTTTAAGCTTTTCCGGAAGCTCTTCGGCAAAGATGAGCCGAAGGAGATCACGGAGGAGGAGTTTTTTGACCTGTACACGGATACATACATCCGGGAGCTGGCCTTCCACGCCTGCGTGAATTTCGTGGCCAACGCCATATCAAAGTGCGAATTCAAAACCTTCAGCTCCGGCCGGGAGGTGAAGGGGCCGGAATATTACCTCTGGAATGTGGAGCCGAATCAAAATCAGTCAAGCTCCGTATTCCTCCACAAGCTCATCTTCAGCCTCTACCGGCGGAACGAGGCGCTGGTGGTGGAGCATGGGGGCCGTCTCTATGTGGCGGACGACTACAGCCGGGAGGCATACGCCCTCTATCCCGACGTGTTCCGCCAGGTGACGGTGGACGATTTTACCTTCTCCCGGGTCTTCCCGGGGAACGAGGTCTTATATTTCAGGCTCAACGACCGGGATGTGGGCAAGGTGCTGCAGGGCCTCTACGAGTCCTACAGCAAGCTCATCACCTACGGGATGAAGAGCTACCAGAGATCCCGCGGGACGAAGGGCACCCTGGAGCTTGACCAGGCGATGAGCGGGAACAAGCAGTTTAACGACCGGCTCACGAGCATCCGCAACGACGAGTTTAAAAAATTTGTTGACGCGGAGAACGCCGTCCTGCCCCTGTACAAGGGGATGAAATTCCAGGAGCTGACCCACAAAACCTACACCAACGATTCCACCCGGGACATCCGGGCGCTTATCGACGACGTGACGGATTTCACGGCCCGGGGCTTTGGGATCCCGGCGCAGATCGTAAACGGGACGGTGCAGGATGTGGCGTCCGCCACGGATCAGGCGCTGACCTTTTGCGTTGACCCGCTGGCGGATCTCCTCCAGGAGGAGATCAACCGAAAGAGGTACGGGCGCGGCGCTTACCTGGGCGGATCCTGCGTCCGGATAGACACCAGCGCCATGAGGCACATAGACGTGCTGGACGTGGCGGCCGGCGTGGACAAGCTGGTCTCCAGCGGGGTGCTGTGCGTCAACGATATCCGCGGGATCCTGGGGATGCCGCTGATCCAGGAGGCCTGGGCCTGGGAGCATTTTATGACAAAAAATTACTCCAGTATCGAGAAGCTTCTGGAGGAGCTGAAGGGAGGTGAAAACGATGCCCAATAACAAGACCCGCGCCACATACTGGAGCCTTGTGCAGGACGAGGGGAGCCGGGAGGCGGATATCTACATTTTCGGCGATATCACAAGCTTCCCTTGGATGGAGAGCGACGTATCCAGCTGGCGCCTCACCACGCAGATCACTAAGATCGACGCCGACGAGATCCGCGTCCACATCAACAGCTACGGCGGGGAGGTCAGCGAGGCGTTGGCAATTATGAATACGCTGATGACCCACCCGGCCCACGTCACCACGGTGGTGGACGGCTTTGCGTGCAGCGCCGCCAGCGTCATCCTGATGGCGGGTGAGCGCAGGATCGCCAGGAGCTGTTCCTGCATCCTTGTACACCCCGCCAGTACCTATGCGGCGGGCAACGCCGCCCAGCTCCGGGCGGAGGCGGACAATCTGGACACGGTGACGGAACAGTCGGTGACGGCCTATGTGTCCAGGACGGGACGGAGCCGGGACGAGGTGGTCTCCCTGATGACGGAGGATCGCTTCATGGCGCCGGCGGAGGCCCTGGAGTGGGGCTTTGTCACCGAGATCGAGGATCCCTTTGACGGGGAGGGGCGGCCCACGCAGTCCGTGAGGCAGACGGTGGCCAAGCTCCTGACAGGGGAGAGGACACCGGCGGCGCCGCCGGCGAAGAAAACAGTTGAAAGCTTCCTGAGCGCCTTCGGCGCCAGGTAAACGAAAGGAGAAAACAATATGCCCATGAGAAACCTTGACGCGCAGCAGAGCAGGAGGAACGACATCCTCCAGCGCCTTGCCGACGCGGTGAGAAACGACAACGCCGACGCCTTCGCCCAGGCCTTTGACGACCTGGCCGGGGACATCGAGGAGAACATCCGGGGGGAGATCCGGGAGCTGCAGGCCTCCCATGACGCGGAGATCCTGACCGCCCGGGGCGTGCGTGCCCTGACCAGCCAGGAGCGCACCTTCTACACCGGCCTTATGGAGGCGATGCGCTCCGACGCGCCTCAGCAGGCCCTGACGGGGGTGAACACCGTCCTCCCGGAGACGGTGATCGACGCCGTCTTTGAGGATCTGCGGGAGAACCACCCCCTGCTGAGCCTGGTCAACTTCCAGTCCACCGGGGCGCTGATCAAGATGCTGACCTCCAAGAGCGGCGGCGTGGCCGCCTGGGGACCCCTGGGGAAGAAGATCACCGACGAACTCAGCGCCGAGTTTACGGAGACCAATCTCACCCTGGCGCAGCTGACGGCCTTTATCCCGGTGCCCAAGTATGTGCTGGATCTGGGGCCGGAGTGGATGGATCGGTACGTCCGGGAGCTGCTGGGGGAGGCCACGGCCACACAGCTGGAGGCGGGGATCATCGACGGCACCGGCAAGGACATGCCCGTCGGCATGAACCGCAAGCTCACGGGGGCGCTGGACGGCGTTTACACCGCCAAGGACACCGTCACCGTGACGGATCTCAGCCCCACAACCTACGGGACGCTCCTGTCCACGCTGACCAAAGGCCCCAACGGCAAGTCCAGGGCCGTGACCGGCGTCATGCTGGCCGTCAATCCCAAGGACTACTTCACCAAGGTCTTCCCCGGCAGCACGGTGCGCAGCGCTGACGGGAGGTACGCCACGGATGTGTTCCCGTTCGCGACGACCGTCGTCCAGTCCGCGGCCGTCCCGGAGAACAAGGCGATCTTCGGACTGCCCAAGAAGTACCTGATGGGCCTTGGCACCCAGAAGGGCGGCAAGATCGAGTACAGCGACCACTACCAGTTCCTGGAGGGCAACCGGGTATACGCCGTTCACCTCTACGGCTACGGCCGGGCGATGGACGAGAACGCCTTTATCTACCTGGACATCTCCGGCCTCAAGCCCACCAACCTCAAGGTGGAGGTAGTGGAAAACCCTTGAGCGGGCCTGACCGGGTAAGCGTGCCCGGGCAGGGTCAGGCCCTGGACTATCTGGGCGGAAAGCCGGTGTCGGAGCTGATCGGCGCTGACTGCACCATCGAGTGGAGCGGCGTGGACGGAGCCGTCAAGGGCACCATCAAAGAGCAGAAGGACTTTGCGGCCTTCAGCGCCAAGCAGAAGACCGGCCACTTCTTCCCCGTGGAGCTGGCCGAGAAGTACGAGGGGGTACCCATCACCGTTGATAACGGCGACGGCAAGCCCAAGACGGAGACGGATCGCTACTGGACGATCCGGGTGGAGAATATCAAGGGCACCCGGGTGACGTTCTCCGCCGCCGGCGAGACCATCTCGACACTCGACTTCTCCGGGGCGACCCTGGAGGGAGCCGATGGATAAGGAGCTGCTGGCGCCGCTCCGGAACTATCTTGATATCACCTGGGAGGACGCCGGGGGAGATCAAAAGCTCCTGGGGATCCTGGCCAGAGGCAAAACCTATCTGGAGGGGCGGAGCGGGGGCACGCTGAGCTTTGACGAGGGCACGAGGGCGCGGGAGCTGCTCTTTGAGTACGCCCGGTACGCCAGGGCCAATGTGCTGGCGGATTTCGCCCGGGACTACGCCACGCTGCTCAATGAGCTGCGGGCGGAAGGAGAGGTGAGCCGGTTTGACCAAGAACACCCAGAGCTATTGTGACGGCGTGGTGCGGATCTACTCCGCACACAACGCCGGAAAGCCCGGAGAGGCCCCACGTCCTGTCCTGCGGCCGGAGGTGACGCTCCGGTATGAGGAGCGGACGGTAGGCGTCACGCGGCACTATGAGGCGCTGAGAGCGGGCGACCGGGTGGACCTGGTACTCCGGTGCCAGAGAGTCCCGGTCTCCGCCCTGGAGATCGCGATCCCCAACGACGGGAAACAGTATCAGATCACCCAGATCCAGCACCCCCGGGATGTGGAGCCGCCTTGCATGGATCTGGCGCTCAGGAGGCTGGATAAGGACTATGACATACGATGAGCGGATCAAGCAGGCGCTCCTGGCCGTATCACCAGACGTTTGGCATTTTAAGGCCATGCCGGAGCCGGAAAGCCGGGAGAGACCCTACATCGTGTGGGCGGAGTACGGCGCCGGGGACACGGTTTTCGGCAGCGGGAGAAAGAGAGCGGGATCCGTGGCCGGCACCGTTGACCTGTTCACCCGCAACCGGGACGGGGAGCCGCTGATAAAAGCCGTCCAGGAGGCCCTGGACGGGGTTTGCGCCTGGAGGCTGCTGTCCGTACAGTACGAGGAGGACACGGGACTCCTCCACTACGAATGGGGGTGGGAGATCGAGGATGGCGAGATTCGTGATCAAAACGGGGGCTGAATTTGCCAACCGGATCTACGCCCTGGGGAACGAATCCAAAAGGGCAATCGAAAGCGCCCTGACCGGCGGCGCGGCCATCGTCAAAGACGAGATCAACCGCGGGATCCAGGGGCTGCCGGAGGTCACGGGTATCACCAAGCGCGGGCTTGAGGAGGGCCTTGGCATCTCCCCCGTGGGCGAGCGGGAAGGGGTATACGACGTAAAGGTGGGCTTTGAGGGGTACAACGACCGGGGGATCCCCAACGCCATGATGGCGAGGATCATGGAGAGCGGGACGAGCAAAACCCCAAAGCATCCCTTCGTCGGGCCGGCCAAGCGGCGATCGGCAAAGGCGGCGGTGGACGCCATGCAGGACGCCTTCGACCGAGAATTGGAAAAAATTATGAAAGGATGAGCAAATCATGGCTGTTTACGGCATGTACGGCGTCTATTACGCCAAGTGCGTGAAGAAGGACGGCGTCGTTACCGGGTACACCGGCGGCATGAAGCAGATGGGCGAGGCCATTTCGGCCAATTTTGAGCGGCGCGCCTCACAGGCAAGTCCCCTCTACGCCAACAACAGGCCCAAGGAGAACGACACCACCTCCGGCACGGGCGGCACGCTTACGATGACGCTGGACACCCTGGGGCGGGACGCCGCGGCGGATCTCTTCGGCATCAAGGTGGAGGATGTGACGATCTCCGACGAGGAGGCGTCCTCCGGCCTTAACGAGGAGGAAAAGAAGGGCAAGGCCCTGAAATACACCGGCGCGGAGAAGTCCGCCCCCGTGGGCGCGGCCTACGTCCGCCAGCACCAGATCGACAACGATGCCGGCTATCACGAGGTAGTGATCTACCGGGAGGTGGTATTCACCCCGCCCAATGAGGCGGCCCAGACAAAGGGTGAGACCATCGAGTGGCAGACGCCCGAGATCACGGGACAGGTGGCCGGCGAGGACAAAAACGGCAGCCCCTGGTACGAGAGCGCCATGTTCCCCACGCTCCGGGCGGCGCTGGCGTACATCCAGCAGACGTTTAAGGAGAGCGCGGTATGAGCGAGCGGAAAACCGGGTATATCGAGCTTGCGGGGCAGAAGCACCCCATCCGCCTGACGCTGAGGGCGGTCAAAGAGCTTAACGCCAAATTCGGCGATCTCAGTAAGCTTGGCGAGAAGCTCTCCAACAGCGCCGACATGGATACTCTGCTGGACACCCTCAACGAGACCCTGAAGATCCTCATTAAGGCGGGGCGGTGCTATGAGTCCATCCTGGGGACGGATCTGCCGCCCAAGCTGCCGTGCGACCCCATCGACGTGCTGGACACCGACGCCGCAAAGGCGGTGGGCGCTGTCCTGGCCGCCATGCGGGGCGACACGGAGCGGGAAGTCGAGACCGTGCCAAAAAACGCGGAGGCCACGCGGGACGACCAAGCTCCGCGTGGCTCTACTACAACGGCCAGCGTGCCGGAATGACCCGGGATGAGATCGAAAATCTCCCCCTGGGGATGGTCTTTGACCAGATAGCCTGCTACCAGATCGCCGAGTGCGGCGCCCGGGAGAAGAAGGCCACCGGAGGATCGCTCATGGAGCAGATGCAACGGGCCTACGGGTAAGGAGCGGCAGAAAATGGAAAAGGCCGAAAAAGGGGAAGGGACATTCCGCGGGATGGATATCGGTGATTTTTTGGACTCCTTGGAGCTTGTCCTGTCGAAAGGGGACAGGGCGGAGATCGTCCCCATGCGGGACGGGAGCGTCAAGGTGATCAGAGTCCGCAGGAGCGGGGTTGAACCCCGGGACAAAGTAAAAAGCGATACCTCGCCCTAAGAGGTGGGCGGGAAGGGCCGAGAGGGGCCGACTCAGGGAAGGAGGCGGCCTCTCTTGGCTTATGATATCGGAGCAAAGCTCCAAATTGACGGTGAGGCTCAGTTTGACGCGGCGATCAAGGCGATAAACGGCAACATCAAGGCCCTTGCGGCGGAGATGGCGGCTACGACGTCGGCCTTCGGGGAGAACGAGAAGAGCATAGAGTCTCTGTCGGCAAAAAACGCCGTGCTGGACAAGCAGATGGCCGCCACAAAGGAAAAGCTGGGCCTCCTCAACAGCGAGTACGACCGGCAGAAGGCGAAACTGGACAGCCTGGGGGACGCGCTGGAGAAAGCCAAGGCGGAATTTGGAGAGAACTCCGCCGAAGCCGGAAAGGCGCAGAACGCCTACAACCGCCAGGCGGCGGCCTGCAGCAAGCTGGAGGCCGATATCAACAACACCACCGCGAGTCTCAATAAGATGACCAGCGAAGCCGCGAGCAATGAGCGGGAGATCGGCGAGCTGGAGAAGGCCGCCGACGGCGCCGAAGACGATATTGACGATCTGTCGGACAGCGCCGACGACGCCGGAAAATCCATGAAGGACGCCGGGGACAAAGCGTCCGGATTTGCCGATAAGCTAAAGAGCGGGCTTGCGGCCGCGGCGAAAGCGGCGGCCGCCGCTGTGACGGCTGCGGCGACGGCGACGGTGGCGGCGGGTAAGGCCCTGCTGGACGGGGTCAATAATACGGCGTCCTACGGGGACAACATCGACAAGATGTCCCAAAAACTGGGCATGTCCGCCGAGGCATACCAGGAATGGGACGCCATAATGGAGCATTGCGGCACCAGCATCGATGCCATGCAGTCGGGCATGAAGACGCTGGCCACCGCCGCCCAGACCGGGAACGATGCCTTTGATGCCCTGGGGCTGACCCAGGATAAAATCGCCGGGATGGATCAGGAGCAGCTCTTCTCCGCCACGATCACGGCGCTGCAGCAGGTGCAGGACGAGACGCAGCGGACGTATTTGGCCGGCCAGCTCCTGGGGAGGGGCGCCACAGAGTTAGGGCCGCTCCTTAACACGAGCGCCGAAGACGTGGAGGAGATGCGCCGGCAAGTCCACGAGCTGGGCGGAGTCATGTCCAACGAGGCGGTCGAGGCCGCCGCGAAGTACGAAGACACGCTCCAGGATATGAAAACCGCTATTTCCGGCGCGGCGAGAAATATCACCGCTGATTTTATGCCCGGACTCACCGATCTGATGGACGGGATTACCCGGCTTGTGACGGGCCAGGATTACGCGGACGAGATGATCTCCAGCGGGATCGGCGGGATATCGTCAGCGATCGAAGCGACGATAGGTAAAATATCCGAGCTGTCAAAGACAATTTTACCGGTCATTACCGGTATTATTTCCAACGTATTACCAGACCTTGGGAAATTCGGGACGGAAATTATCTCAACGCTCCTTGAGGCGATTGTTACGAACGCCCCGGCTCTTTCGTCCGCGGCGTCCCAAATCATAACAGAGCTGGCGTCCATGCTCATCCAAAACCTGCCGATGCTCCTGACTGCGGCGGGCCAGATCATAACGACTCTGGCCTCCGGGATCCTGGAGGCCCTGCCTCAGCTGCTGACGGCGGGAATGGGGATGCTTGCCCAGCTGGCGAAGGGCATCGAGAGCGGGCTGCCGGATCTGGCCGCAAAGCTGCCCCAGATCATTTCGCAAGTCGTAGATTACATAACCGAAAATCTGCCAATGATCCTGGAGCAGGGCGTACAGATCATTAACTCCCTGGTTAACGGGATCCTGGAGGCCATCCCGGCACTCGTGGAGCAGCTCCCGCAGGTGATGAAGTCCATCACAGGCTTTGTCCAGAGCAGCCTGCCGGATATCATCGGGGCCGGAATTGAGATCCTCATGAACCTGGTTTTCGGCATCTTGTCCGCCATCCCGGATCTGGTGAAGTCGATACCGGATATCATTATGGCAATCGTCGGGGCTATTGCCGCGAATTTTAGCGTCGTCATCGAGAGTGGATTGACCATAGTCTTAAAGCTCATCGAGGGCATCGCGAGCGGGATCAAAAGGCTGGTCGAAAAAGGAAAGGAAATCGTCTCCTCCGTAAAGGACGGCGTGAAACAAAAAATCGAGGACGCCAAAAACTGGGGCAAGGATCTGATCAAAAATTTCATTGGCGGTATCACCGAAAAGTGGAACGCGCTGAAGGAAAAGGTGAAGGGCGTAGCCCAGACCGTCAAGGATTTCCTGGGCTTTTCGGAGCCGAAGGAAGGGCCGCTGTCCAATTTTCACACCTATGCGCCCGACATGATGGAGCTTTACGCCAAGGGGATCGCACAAAACGCGAAGCTCGTCCAGGCGCAGCTTGACAAGGCGCTGTCCTTTGATTTCTCCGCCGCCAATATCGATTTTGCGAAGGGATTCGGCGCCGTGAAGAAAGGAATCGAATACTCGATGGATGAGCTGACCTCCAACGCCGTGACCAAGCGCCGCGGCCCGGGCGGATCCGACGGAACGGATCAGGACGACGGGGGCGGCCAAATTGACTATGATCGTCTGGCCGAGGCGGTGACAAAGGGACTCGACGGCGCCGCCGTCGTTATGGACGGCCACAGAGTGGGCAAGATCGTCACAAAGCGCCAGGGAGACGACACGAGGGCGCGGGGAGCGAATCCGGTGCCGGTATAAGGGGAGAAAAGTATGACCGTGGAGCTTGTCCTGAATGACTATGACGTAAGCCTTTGGCTTGAGAAAGACGGACTTGCGCAAACCGAGATCGTGCGCATCAGCCGGAGCGTGATAACTCTGGACGGCACGAAGCACCTGGTGGAGAAGCGCAAGCGCGGGATCTCCGCGAAATTTATCCGCCTGCGTGACGTTGTCTGGTACGCAATCAACGGCGCCGTTGCAACGAGGCCGGTCAAGGTCAAGTATGTGGATGACACCCTGGGCGAGAGAACCGCTTATTTTCTGGTGACGGATCTCTCCGGCGGCGCGGAAGAGGTCGCGGGAGGAATTACATATTTTTCCGGATGCTCCATCTCACTTGAAGAGAGGTGAGCGGGATTGAGAGCGACCAGCGATCTCTATAAACGGCTCCTGGCGAATCCGGGGCACGTCAAAGAGCAGCGAGTTGTGATAAACGGCGAGATCTACGACGAGTCCCGCATTGTTTCGGCGGAGAGCTACGGAGGGGCCTTTGAGCGGGACTCTCTTTGCATTGGCAGCGCGGTCTCGCGTCAGGCGGACGTCAACGTCTGTATGCCAGGGGACGTCCCGGCGGGCGCTGAGGTCAGGCTCAGCTGCCGGCTCACCCTGGGGGACGAGTCAAGCGAGTGGGTGCCAAAGGGTACCTTTTATGTGGACACCCCGGAAACGGACAGCGAGACCGGCGTCCTGTCGCTCCACTGCTTTGACGCGATCCTCAAGGCGGAGATCCCCTGGGAGCCGGATCAGGATCTTGTATTCCCCATGTCCATGCCGGAGGCCATGCGCGTGACTGCGGCCATTGTCGGCGTGGAGATCGACCCGCGGACGGAGCTTAACGAGGCGTATACCATCGACTACCCGGCCACGGATACGACCATCCGGCAGATCTGGCGGTGGATCGCGGCGGCCCACGGCGGCAACTTTATCATGGCCCCGGACGGTAAATTGCGGCTGGTGCCCCTGGAGAAGCTGGAAAAGCAGGCTGTAGAGGTGCTGGGCACAGAGGACGGGGAGGCCCTGGACTTTGGCGGGTTCTTCCTGGCCCTGCGGGCGGATGCGGCGGCAGATGCCAGTGGCCGGACGCTCCACGAGACCGGGCAGGACTTGACAAGCGCGCACAATAACGGACTCCTTCGGCCCGTGTCCCGTGTGACGCTCCTGCGGGACGATGAGAACATGGTCACGGCGGGGGACGACACGGGGCTGGAGCTTTCGGCGGATTGCCCCTTTGCCACGCAGACTATGGTTGACACCATCCTGGATCGGCTGGCTGGGCATCAATACCAGATGTTTGACGCCACGGCGGTCAACATCGATCCGGCGGCGGAGCTGGGGGACCTGGTGGAGGCGGACGGCATCCGCTCCGTGCTGGCGCAGATCGACGATGACGGCACGGGGTATCCGGATATCGCGGCCCCGGGCGAGGCGGAAAGGGAGGAGGAATTCCCGTCCGCCGGCCCGTACACGCAGGAGATCAACCGCAAGCTGGCCCAGACGCGCAGCGCCATTGAGAAATCCGCTGAGGAGCTGCGTTTGTACGTCCAAAACGACGTTACAAACGCCCTGGCGGAGGTAGATATCTCCCTTGACGCCATCTCTCAGCGGATCACGGACGGGGAGGCGCGGACGTCCGAGATCGAGACCAAGGTTGACGGCATCCGGCTGGAGACGGCCACGGAGGCCGGGGCGGACGGGCAGGTCTACGCCCGGATCACCATCAAGATCGGGCCAAACGCCTACTCCGGATACATCAAGATGGAGGGCAATGTCGATGTGTCCGGGCAGCTCAGCGCCGATGCGCTGTACGCCGCCCTGGGCGACATCGCCGACCTCACCGTTGACCGGCTGTCCACCTCCCGCCGGATCGTCAAGTACCTGGCGGGGGATACCACGGACGACAACTTTGTGCGCGTCCACGACCAGTACGTTGAGTTTGTGTCCGGCGAGACCGACGGCAGCACGGAGCAAGCGGTTAACCCCTCCGGTATGCCCATCTACTGGGAGGCAGACCCCAACGGGGCCGACCTGGGGGCCGACGGCTACCCCTACCGGGACGGGGAGCGCATCTTCACCACTACGGCGGAGACGGATTGGCCGGTCATGGTGTACAGCTATGAGGAGCTGGTCAAGCGCTCCATCGGCTTTGAGGACATCGACGGGACGTACACGCCGGTGGACACCTTCGGCGCGGGCAATCCCCAGGGGCGGCACAAGTCCACGCTGGTTAAGCGGCGCAAGGGCCTGGAGCTTATGCACCTGTCAGACAACGGGGACATCGGCTTTGTGGCGGGGGACGACGGGTATCTTGACCTCTACGGCCTGCGCAAGACCACGGCGCTGGACTTCTCCGGGTGGGATGACGGGACGTTTACGGAGACGGTGGAGGGCATCGCGGAGCCGTACAGCTACAAGGTGGAGTTTGACAGCCAGGGGCGGCCCGTGAAGATCACGGACGATGACGGCCACGAAATGGCGGTGACGTGGTGAATCACAATGTGTTTTTGCAGGGCTGGATCGTGGGGTCTCGCCTCCGGGCGCATAAGTCATCCCGCGTGGCGGCCGGCGCCGGCGGCGGGAGCGGGGATTATGACAAGGCGTCGTTTCTGGCCGGGATGGCCGCGGGATTTGCCTGCCGGGGCAACTTGCCCTGGATGCGCGCCATTGGCGCACTCCCCGGCTGGGTGCCCAAGGGAGCGGCGATCCACAAGATATTGTCCATCAATAACCCGCCATGGGAGCATCAAGAATTTGGGCCGTATGACGAGATCGGCGTCATTTTCGCTGCGGACGACGGCGCGGTGATCGAGAAGTCCGGCGTCTGCATACACACAGGGAGTATAGGCTTTTTTTATCCCGCAATATTTCCAACATTCGCGATTATCAGCGACACGGAGACCTTTAAAGGCGCCCGGTGCTATTACTACAATGACAAGCTGATCGGATGCGATGATTTTGCGACCATCAACTACACGGTGTCCGGGAATGTAAAATATTATCAAACGTCGGTGGCCTTTACGTCATATTACACTCTCCCGTATTCTTGTGTTTACGGCCCCACCGTATTCAGGAGTGCGTCTGAGCTGAGCAAATACATGGGGGCAAACATTCCGGCCAATTAAAAAGAGGAGCTGATTGTATGGACATAAAACGCATTGACCAGTTGCCGGAGGCGGCGTCGCCCCAGGGGAGCGACCTCATCCCCCTCTGGCAGGAGACGCAGACCACGAAGGTCAAGCTGGAGAGCATCCAGGCCAGCGGCCCGGCGGGAAAGGACGGGGTGTCCCCCACGGTGGAGGTGTCCAAATCGGGCACGCAGACCACGATCACCATCACCGACGCCCAGGGCAAGCACACCTCCACCATCAATGACGGCGCGCCCGGTAAAGACGGTACTCCCGGCACCCCCGGTAAGGACGGGGCCAAGGGCGACCCCGGGGATACATGGGTGCCCAGCTATGACGCGGAGAGCGGGGACCTTACTTGGGGAAAAAATACCGGCGAGGCACCGGGGACCATGAATATCCGGGGGCCGAAGGGCGAGGCTGGCACTCCCGGTAAGGACGGCGTGGCGGGTAAGGACGGCGCCCCCGGTAAAGACGGGGCCAAGGGCGACCCTGGCGACCCCGGCGAGGACGGCTTCTCGCCCACGGTGAAAATTGAAAAGGTGGGCAAGACCACCACCATCACCATCACGGACAAGCAGGGGGCGCATGTGGCGACCATCGAGGACGGCGCGGACGGTGAGGGCGGCGGAGGGAGCGCGTACACCCTCCCTGTGGCGTCGGCGGAGACCCTTGGCGGGGTCAAGGCCAAGGCCAAAACCGAGGCGGAGACCGTGGAGGTGGCCGTTGACGCGGAGGGCAAGCTGTACGTCCCGGCGGCATCCTCCGGCGGGGGAGACAGTTACACCCTGCCGGTGGCCTCCGCAAACGCTATCGGCGGCGTTAAAGGCCCGGCTAAAACAAACGCCGAGACGGAGCAAGTCCACATAGACGACGAGGGTAAAATGTGGGTCAAGCCGTCCGGGGGTGGGGGAAGCTCAGAGGCGCTGACCATGACCCTTAACGTGGAGATCAAGGGCGGCACCAGCGCGGCGGTGACGGTGACGGCGCAGTCTATCCACCGGATGCTCCGGGTGGGGGACGTGATCGACACCACGCTGACGATAACGGATAATGAGTATCTGATCAAGGCCGAAGACCCATATTTTGACGGCAATCTCCTCTTCAATAGGGCCTACGGCGAGGTTCGGGCCGTATCGGAGGAGCGGAGCGGGAAAAAGGCTGTAGTTATTGTTTTCACGACCTATTCCGCGTCGTCCGTGGCGTGCTATTCGGCGGATGTTACATCCTTCTTATTCCAACAGGCTGCGGACGGGTTCACACTGGGCAACCCCACAAGCTCACCGGCTCACTCGTCCTTGTTGACGCCGCGGTATATGAGCGTCCGTCTTGAGGAGGCGCTGCCACTCGACGGTACGAACTTGTATGTATACTACGAGCGGGACGGCACGGGGCGTCTTGTCTTTAAGGACGCGGACGGCGTAACGGTAATGCAGACGATCCAATCCGAAAACAGCCTGTCCGCGCTGACCCTGCCGTTTTGCGGGGATATCTCTTTAATGCACGGCAACATCCGGCTCCAAGTCCAAGGCGGGGTGCTGCATTACACCAGCGAGGCGGGGTCGGGCAACGGCGTGAGCCTGTATGTTGTCAATCAGACCGTGGGCAATGTGGACTTCAGCCGGTACAAGGCGGGGGACGTGGTCTTACTCGTACAGGATTTGGTGGTGACGAAAGAGGAATGATCCGTAACAACGATTACTCACGGATGCTGGTGGGCGTGGGCAAGATGATGTCCGTGCGGTACAACATGCCCGATCTGACGGAGCAGGGGTACACCCAGATGCAGGGCACGGGCTTTTTCGTGGCGGACGGGGAGGGGAGCTACCGCGAGCCTACATACACCCTGGGCGTGACGGAGCGGCCCTACGGCATCGTCATGGCCAAGTGCAGCTTTGCCCAAGGCATGGTACACCGGGTGTACGGCAAGGTGTCGCCCGTAACGGAGAAGGTGCATATCACCGGGCCGTGTAGCTATATCGAGTACTCCCACCGCCCCGGGGATCTCCTGGCAAACGAGTGGACGGACGCGCCGGTGACGGTGGACGAGGCGGGCAACTGGAGCGTGGACGTGGACTGGCTGGTGGGCGGGCCGAAGACGATATATGCCTTTTGTCTGCGCGACCCCACGGCGACGGCGCTGGCCAACTGCAAGATCACCATCGAGGGCTTTGACTATGAGCCGGATACGGAGGTCATGGAGGAGCTGGACAGCGGCGTCAAGGTGCTGGGCCTCCTCCCGGTGACGGTGGCCAACACCACGGGCGTTGAGCTGGGCGGATCGGAGTTGGAGGTGCGCGTCACGGGGACGGCCCCGGCGGATTCCGGCGTGGTGTACATGCGAAATTACGGGGTGCCGTATCTGCGGGCATTTACCTGCAATCTCCCGGGCAGTATCTCCGGCAGCTCCGTGGAGCTTACGTCGCGCTCCTGGAATCCCGCCGTAACCATTGGCGCGGGCAGACTCAAGCCCGGGCGGATGTATCGGATGGAGATCGAAAAGGCCCAAAACTCCCGGCGTTATAGCTATTATACGGCGTCCGGGACAGCCGACGCCCTGGTGATCGGGGATGAGACGGAAAATGGCTTCTCCCTGACGGTACGGTCGGATTTCACCGGCACGCTCAAGGTCGTGGACACCGAAAAATTTAAAGAGTCCACGGGCTTTGCGTGGACGACAGCCGAGATAGGCGGCGCGACCATAGACATCCAGCTCTACCCCGAGGCGGACAAGGATTGGAACGACTATTGGCAACAGTATTGCAGCGAGACGCAAGACCCGGAAAACATATGCCCCATCTGCCACGGCTCCGGGTGCGACACATGCTGCCACACCGGCCTGGAGCTGGACAGCGGCTTTTATAAGCGCCACTTCACAAGCTACGACTTTATCGCCGGCTACGGCGCTGTCCGCAACGGGCGGTTTGACTTCAAAACCTCCGGCGCACGGCTCCAGATGGGATCGTGGCAGGTGCTTATGTTTATCAGCGAGCAATCACGGGAGGCCACGGCGCAGCTGGAGATCATCGACTCCTACCCGCCGTGCCTCAGCGGCGACACGCTGATCACGATGGCGGACGGGTCTACCAGGCCCCTGCGGGAGCTGCACTTTGGCGACCAGGTACTCTCCGGGAGCGGCGAGGCCACGGCGGTGATCTCCACCTCCCG
>CANQFV010000012.1 GCA_947599875.1 uncultured Oscillospiraceae bacterium | reverse complement strand
GGGGACGGTTCCTTAGTCACACCAGTGTGCGCACTGGTGGTACAAAGAAACCGTCCCCGCTGTCCCACCTCCTCAAAAGGTGGGAAGTTTTTTCGTAAAAGGCGGGACTGAGGGACGGTTTTTTGTACCACCGCAGCGAAGCGGAGGTGTGACAAAAGAACCGTCCCTCTGTAACGCCGGGTGAAAGCCCCCAATCAACAAAAAATCCTCGTCCCGCATCCCTCAATTCCAATATTTTTTCCAAGGACATGTGCCTTGGAAAAAATCCCTCTTGCCGCGCAAACGTGCGCCCTTGGGCGTGCGCTGCAGCGCGGCAGCAGAAAGACCCGGCGTGAATTCCGCAGAATTCACACCGGGTCTTTCGCACGTCCCCCTTGGCATTGAAAGGCCGCAGGGGTTTACCGACAGGGTAGGAGAGGCGCTGAAAGCTCCCGCGCCAGAAGACCCCTGAGGTCTTTCAAGCCAGCGTAAACCCCTGCGGCCTTTCAAGCCAGTTACTACTCGTCTAATTTGAGTACCGCCATAAACGCCTCCGTGGGGATCTGGACGGTGCCCAGCTGGCGCATCTTCTTTTTGCCCTCTTTTTGCTTCTCCAAAAGCTTCTTCTTCCGGGTGATGTCGCCGCCGTAGCACTTGGCCAGGACGTCCTTTCTCAGGGCCTTCACCGTCTCCCGGGCGATGATCTTCCCGCCGATGGCGGCCTGGACGGGGACCTCGAAGAGCTGACGGGGAATATTGTCCTTCAGCTTTTCGCACAGCTTCCTGGCCCTGGGGTACGCCTTATCCCGGTGGGCGATGAAGCTGAGGGCGTCCACCTGGTCGCCGTTCAACAGCATGTCCACCTTGACCATGTCGGAGGGGCGGTACTCCAAAAACTCGTAGTCCAGGGAGGCGTAGCCCCGGGTCTTGGCCTTCAGGGTGTCGAAGAAGTCGTAGATGATCTCCCCCAGGGGCATATTGTAGCGCAGCTCCGCCAGGTTGGTGTCCAGGTACTGCATATCCTTATATTCGCCCCGGCGCTCCTGGCACATGGGCATGATATTGCCCACAAACTCCGGCGGCGTGATAATGGAGGCGGCCACATACGGCTCCCGCGTCTCCAAAATCGCGGAGGGATCCGGATAGTTGTGGGGGTTGTCCACAAAGACCTGGGTGCCGTCGGTTTTTGTCACCTCGTAGATGACGGAGGGCAGGGTAGTGATCAGGTCAAGATCGAACTCCCGCTCCAAGCGCTCCTGGATGATCTCCATGTGGAGCATCCCCAAAAAGCCGCAGCGGAAGCCGAAGCCCAGGGCGGCGGAGGTCTCCGGCTCAAAGCTCAAGCTGGCGTCGTTGAGCTGGAGCTTCTCCAGGGCGTCCCGGAGATCCGGGAATTTGCTGCCGTCCTCGGTGTAGATGCCGCAGTAAACCATCTGCCTGGCGGGGCGGTAGCCGGGAAGGGGCTGGGCGGCGGGGGAGGCGGCCAGGGTCACGGTGTCCCCCACCTGGGTATCCCGGACGTTCTTGATGGAGGCGGTGAGGTAGCCCACCTCTCCGGCGTACAGCCCCTCCTCGGGGCGGTAGCCCTTGGGGAGCAGGTGCCCGCACTCCACAATGTCATATTCCGCCCCGGAGGCCATCATCCGCACCCGGTCCCCGGTGTGGAGCTGCCCGTCCATGAGGCGCACATACACCACCACGCCCCGGTAGGCGTCGTACTGGGAGTCGAAGATCAGCGCCCGCAGCGGCGCGCTCCTGTCCCCGGAGGGGGCGGGGATGGTGGAGACCACGGCCTCCAGCACGCTCTCCACATTCAAGCCCGTTTTGGCGGAGATCTCCGGGGCGTTTTCCGCCTCCAGACCGATGACGTTCTCGATCTCCTCCTTCACCTTCTTGGGGTCGGCGGCGGGCAGGTCAATCTTGTTGATGACGGGGAGGATCTCCAGGTTGTGATCCAGCGCCAGGTATGTGTTGGCCAGGGTCTGGGCCTCCACCCCCTGGGCGGCGTCCACGACCAGAACGGCCCCCTCGCAGGCGGCCAGGGAACGGGACACCTCATAGCCGAAGTCCACATGACCCGGGGTGTCGATGAGGTTGAGGACATAGTTCTTCCCATCGGCGGCCTTGTAATCTAAGCGGATGGCACGGGCCTTGATGGTGATCCCGTGTTCCCGCTCCAGATCCATATTGTCCAGAAGCTGATCCTCCATCTCCCGGCTGGGCACAGCGCCGCACAGCTCAATGAGCCGGTCGGACAGCGTGGACTTGCCGTGGTCCACATGAGCGATGATGGAGAAATTGCGAATTTTTGATTGATCTGTCATAAGTCACCTCAGGTATCCTTCGGCAAGTCCACGCAGCCGCGCCAGGTGGCGCGTACAAGCGTTTTGCGAAGCAAAACCTTGCCGCAGGCGGAATTCACTTCCGCCGAGGAAGTAAAATGAAAAGGGAGTCCTGCAAGATCGGAGATTTTAGGCGAGTTTTCAAGGGCAAATATTTTTTGCAAGGACATGCGCCTTGCAAAAAATCCCTCTTGTCGCGCAAGTGACCAGTCCGCAGACTGGTCGCACAGCGCGACAGCAGGAAGATTTTTCTGAATTTCGCAAAATTCAGAAAAATGTTCCGCACGTTCCCCCTCTCCGAAAAAGCCCGTCAGGGCTTTTTCGGAGGATTTATCTTATCTCCTCAATGAGGCGGGAGGCCTGGGAGGACAGCTCCGACAGGCGGGCCACAAGCTTTTTAAACTCCTGGTAGCCGTCGTAGCTGCGGCCCAGCATGTAGTCCGCGCTGACGCCGTAATAGTCGCAGGCCCGCACCACGAATTCCAGTCGCGGCTCCCTCAGGCCGTTCTCATAGTGGCTGAGAAGCGCCTGGGAGATGCCCAGATCCGCCGCGGCCTTGCGCTGGGACAGCCCCCGCTCGGAGCGGAGACTGGTGAGGATCTCGGGAAAGCCCTGGCTCAAAGCAAAAGACCTCCCCGTCACGCTTTCATATCCACGGAGTCGTCGTTAAAGATCCAGTCCCGCACGTCGGTGACGGTGTACTCCCCCTCACCTGTGCGGCAGACGACCCGGCGGATGCCGGCGTTGATGATGAAGCGGCGGCACATGGAGCAGGGGGTGGTGTCGGACAGAAGCTCCCCCGTCTTGGGATTCCGGCCGGCCAGATACAGGGTGGAGCCAAGGCAGTCCCGGCGGGAGGCGGAGATGATGGCGTTCTGCTCGGCGTGGACGGCCCGGCACAGCTCGTACCGCTCCCCGGAGGGGATCTGCAGCTCGTCCCGCAGGCAGCGTCCCAGATCCGCGCAGTTTTTCCGGCCCCGGGGCGCGCCGTTGTAGCCGGTGGAGATGATCTCGTCCTCGTGGACGATGATGGCCCCGTAGTGGCGGCGCATACAGGTGGACCGCTCGGCGACGGTCTCGGCGATGTCCAGATAATAGTTGACTTTGTCTGTCCTGTCTGTCCGAATCATGGCAAGTTACCTCCACGGAATAGATTTTTTCCTGGAATGATGGGCATATTATAACAAATCCCGGTCCTCAGCGCAAGAGGGCGGAGGTCAAATAAAATAATTGTTGACAATAATGCCAATGATAGGTTAAAATAGAGTGCCTGCGGGGAGATCCCCCAGGAAAACCCGTTACTGCTTCGGGCACACGGCCCGATGTCGAGTATAAACATCATGATTTGGAGGTGTAAACAGATGAAAAGAACCTATCAGCCCAAGAAGCTCCACCGCTCCAAGGAGCATGGCTTCCGCAAGCGCATGGCCACAGCCAATGGCCGCAAGGTTTTGGCCCGCCGCCGTGCCAAGGGCCGCGAGAGACTCACCCACTGATGGGCGCTGTCTCCGGGGTATTCGTTTATAGAGGTTTTTGAAGGGCGGGGCGACTCGCCCTTGCGGCCGTTGCGCGCCGGGAGGATGGGATGGAATTCTCCGAATCCTTAAAAGAGAATTTTGAGTTCCGGCGTCTCTACGCCAGGGGGCGGAGCGCCGCCGGCAGACACATCGTTCTGTACGCCCGCCGGCGTCAGACGGGGCGCAACCGGGTGGGCATTACCGTCAGCGCCAAGCTGGGACATGCCGTCCGGCGCAACCGGGTACGCCGCCGCCTTCGGGAGGCGTACAGGCTCAACGAGGGGCGTTTTTCCCGGGGCGTGGACCTGGTGATCGTGGTTCGCGGCCGGGGGATGGACGCGCCCTACCGGGTGCTGGAGACGGAGCTTTTGGAGCTGGCCGGAAGACTGGAGCTTCTCGTATGAAGCGGGTACTTCTGGCTCTCATCCGGTTTTACCGGAAGAACATCTCGCCCCTTCACCGCCCCTGCTGCCGCTATATCCCCACCTGCTCCCAGTACGCGCTGGAGGCGGTGGAGAAGTACGGCGCCCTTCGCGGCGGCTGGATGGCCTTTAAACGGATCCTTCGGTGCAATCCCTTCAGCAGGCACGATCCTTACGACCCAGTTCCCTAAACCATCAGAATCGGAGTGAACATATGTTAGACGCCATCGCAAGACCCTTCGGTCTGCTCTTGTTGTTCCTCTACAACATCACTCACAACTATTTCTTCGCCATTGTGCTGTTCACCGTGGTGGTCAAGCTGCTTCTGATGCCCTTCCAGATGAAGAGCAAGAAGGGCATGATGCGCCAGCAGATGCTGAACCCTGAGATCCAGGAGATCCAGAAGAAGCACGCGGGGAACCAGCAGAAGATGAACGAGGAGCTGCAGCGGGTGTACCGGGAGGCCGGGGTCAGCCCCATGTCCGGGTGCCTGTGGACCCTGCTCCCGTTCCCCATCCTCATCGCCCTCTATCAGGCCATCCGCAAGCCCATCACCGTTATGATGGGCGTTTCCAAGGAGATGCTGGCCTCCGGCGGCGCCATTTACGAGAAGCTCCAGGAGCTGGGCTACAACGTCCAGCAGCTGGCCCAGTCCCAGATCGGCGCCACAAAGTTTATCAACGACAACTTTGACCAGTTCAGCCAGTTCGTCTCCGACGGCCTTCAGAAGATGGACTTCACCGTTTTCGGGCTGGATCTGTCCGCCGTGCCCAGCTGGCATGTGTGGGAGTTTGATTTCTCCTCCTTTGCCGTCCTGTGGCCGGCCCTGGGACTCTTCCTTATCCCCGTTATCACGGCCTTCTTCCAGTGGCTGTCCACCAAGGTGGCCACCCAGCTGCAGAAGGGACTTCCCGGCGCCAATGTGGAGCAGCTGGAGAAGCAGTCCAACTCCATGATGATGCTCCTGATGGGGCCGGTCATGTCGCTGGTCTTCGCCTTCATGCTCCCCGCCGCGATGGGCGTGTACTGGATGGTCAACGCCCTGTTCAGTATGCTGGTGGACATTTTCCTCACCAAGCTCTACTCCAAGACGCTGATGTCCGACTTCGCCGAGAAGGAGGCCGCCAGAAAGGCCAGGGAGGCGGAGCTTGAGGCGAAGCGCCAGGAGGCCGAGCGCCGCCGGGCGGAGAGAGCAGAGCTGCAGACCGAAAACACATCCAAGAAAAAACAGCAGCAGAAGAAAAAACAGGAGGCCGCGGACAGGGCTTTGGAGTGGCAGCGGGCCAACAACCCGGAGGAGCCAAAATATGAGCCCAGCCGCGTGGGCACGCGCCGCTACGCCAGGGGCCGGAGCTATGACCCCAACCGGTTTGCCTTCAACGGCGTGGAGGGCGCTGTCAGCGACACCTCCCAGATGGACGCGGATCTTGCGGACATCGAGGAGAAGCTGGAGCGTGCGGCCCACGAGGACGAGAGCGCCCCCGATTCCCCCCAGGAGAACTCCGGGGATGAATAACAGGAGAAAAGGATTGATATGATCAAATACATTGACAAAACCGGCCGCACAGAGGATGAGGCCATAAAGGCCGCCTTAGATGAGCTGAATCTCACCCGTGACGACGTGTCCGTTGAGGTGCTTGAGCGGGCAAAGTCCGGCTTTTTCGGGATCGGCAGCTCTCCGGCCAAGGTTCGGGTCTCCTATGAGGTGCCCGACGAGACGCCCAAGCCCGCCCCCAAGCCGGCGCCCATGCCCGCGCCCAAGTCCCGGGCTGCCGCCACCGCCCCCTCCGCCCCTGCTCCCACGCCCAAGCCCCAGGCCCCCCTGGCCCAGGGCGACGACGCCCGCAGGGTCAACGATTTTCTCACCGGCCTCTTTGAGCGCATGGGCGTGGAGGCCACGGCCGAGATCACCCGGGGTGAGGAGAACACCCTGAACGTGGAGCTGAAGGGGAGCAAGGTCGGCGCCCTCATCGGCCGCCGGGGCGAGACCCTGGACGCCATCCAGCACCTGACCAACTACGTCCTGAACACCGGCTCCGAGGACCGCACCAGGGTCAACATCGACGCGGAGAATTACCGGGCCAAGCGGGCCGACGCCCTCACCGGCCTTGCCCGCAAGACAGCCGCCCGGGTGGTGCGCTACAGACGCAACCAGACGCTGGAGCCTATGAACGCCTACGAGCGCCATGTGATCCACACGGCCCTTCAGGATTTTGACGGCGTTACCACCTACTCCACCGGCACGGAGCCGAACCGCCGCGTGGTCATCGCCTACGATGCCGCCACCGCCCCCCGGAATACTTACAGCGACCGGGGCGACAGAGGCGACCGGGGTGACAGACGGGACAGCCGTCCCCGGCGCTCCTCCGGCGGGTATTCCGGCCGCTCCAATTACGGCACTCCCGCCGCCCCCGCCCCTGAAAAGCCCCCGGTGGACAAGACCGTCCGGGAGTGGAACTGATTCCAACCCATAAGAAGACCGATCATTGAATACAGGAGGTATGTATTATGTTTGAAGAAGTCCGCGGCATTATGGCTAAGACACTGGATCTGGATGAGGAGAGTCTGAAGCCCGAGACAAACATCAAGTCCGATCTGGATATCGACTCCCTTGACCTGGTGGAGTTTGTCTCCGAGGTGGAGGACCACTTCGGGATCATGATCCCCCAGGACGGGCTGGAGAATATCAGCACCGTGGGAGAATTTGCCGCGCTGGTGGAGCAGCTGGCAAAATAAAAACAACCCCTTGGGAAAAGACGCAAGCCCCGGCGTGGATTCTTTCAAATCCACGCCGGGACTTTCTGTTCTTCGTCTGCGAAAAATCCGGTCAACTGCCCAAACGGGCGGTAGACTTCTCCCCGCTTGCGCGGTATAATAGGCCATATCCGGGGCGGAGCTTGGCCGCCGGGATTTACGGGGAGGGGGAGATTTGCCCATGACAATAAGATGCGTGTGGGAGCATAACGGCGGCGACAGTATGCTGTACGCGGCGGACTTCGCGGGGGCGTTCACAAGGGGAGCTTCCAGGGAGGCGGCACTTGAAAAGATGCCCGCCGAGATCAGATCCTATCTCCGCTGGAGGGGCGGCGCCGTGCCGGACTGCCTGGAGCCTGAGATCGTCCAGGAAAAGCGCTCTGAGCTGGCGGTCTCCGACGCCGACTCGGACGTCCTGTTTGACGCGGAGAGGGGGGAGCTGAGCCTGCATGAGTACACGCAGCTGCGGGATCTCGCCCTGAGATCGGCGCTTGACTTCCTCACGCTGTATAAGGCCATACCCGACAAGGACAGGAGCTGCCTGCCGGCCAGAGAGACGTTTTACGGCCAGGTGCCCCGCACCGCGTCGGAGATGCTTGCGCATACAAAGAGCGTCAACGAATACTACTTTGGCGAGATAGGCGTCTGCGCGGATAACGAGGGCACGATCCTGGCGTGCAGGGAGCGGGGATTCGCCGCCCTGGAGGGCCAGCAGGACTTTTTGAGAAATAGAGTCTATCTTGGCAGCTATGACGAGGAGTGGTCGCTGAGAAAGGTGCTGAGGCGCTTTATATGGCACGACAGGATCCACGCAAAGGCCATGTACCGGATGGCGGTAAAGACCTTCGGCTCCGGCTCGGTGCCAAACGTGTTTCTGTTCGATGTATGAGTATAAGGGATAAGGAGGCGGGGCGCTGTGGCAAAGGCGATTTTACTGTGCGGGAAAATATGCTGCGGCAAGAGTACATATGCCAGGCACATTCAGGCGGAGAGGAGGGCCGTCCTCCTGTCGGTTGACCAGATCATGCTGGCGGTATTCGGCCTCTACGCGGGGGAGAGGCACGACGAATACGCCGCCAGGGTGCGGGGGTTCCTCTTGGAGAAGTCCCTGGAGCTTCTCTGCGCGGATGTGGACGTGATCCTGGACTGGGGCTTCTGGACGAGGGCCGGGAGGGACCAGGCCAAGGAATTTTACAGGAGCCGGGGTATCGACTGCGAAATGCGCTATCTGGACGTAAGCCAAGACACCTGGCAGGCGCGCATCGCCGGGAGGAATCGGGCCGTGGAGGCCGGCGAGGTGACGGCGTACATCATCGACGGGAACCTGGCCCGGAAATTTCAGCGGAGCTTTGAGCCGCCCACGAAAGAGGAGATCGACGTGTGGATCCGGCAATAGCGCTCCCCGACGGCCAAAAATGGGCAAAAAAACTCCCACCCGCGGTTCCCGGGGTGGGAGAATTTTCTCTTAAAGGGCGGCCTTGGCGGTGCTGCACAGCTGTGAGAACGCCTCCGGATTGTGGATGGCGGTCTCGGAGAGCATCTTCCGGTTCATCTCGATGCCGGCCAGCTTCAGACCGTGCATGAAGGTGGAATAGTTCATCCCGTTGGCCTTGCAGCCGGCGGAGATGCGGGTGATCCACAGCTTGCGGAAATCGCGCTTCTTCTGCTTGCGGCCGATGTAGGCGTAGGTCAGGGACTTCATAACGGCCTGATTGGCCATCTTGAAGTGCTTGGACTTGGCTCCCCAGTAGCCCTTGGCCAGCTTCAGGACTTTATTTCTTCTCTTGCGCGTCATCATCGCGCCCTTGATTCTTGCCATGTTCGTCTGCCTCCTTATTTATACAGGATCATGCGCTTGATCGCCGCTTCGTTGGTGACGTCGGCGTAGGTTCCCTTGCGGAGGCCTCTCTTGCGCTTTGTGGTCTTCTTGTTCAGAATGTGGCTCTTGTATGCGTGGGCGCGCTTGACCTTGCCGGTCTTTGTGAGATTAAATCTCTTCTTCGCGCCGCTGTGGGTCTTGATCTTGGGCATCTTTGGTTACTCCTTCCATTGTTTTGACGGCGAGCCGTCCTATTAACGCGCAGTAAAGCGCGGAAATATACGTTATTTATTGGGCTTGGGGGACAGGAAAATGCTCATGTTCCGCCCCTCTAACTTGGGGGCCTTGTCTAAATTGGCCATCTCGGCACATTCGGCGGCGTAGCGGTTGAGAAGATCCTCGCCGATGGAGGTGTGGGCCATCTCCCGGCCGCGGAAGCGCACAGAGACCTTCAGCCTGTCGCCGTCCTTCAGAAACTTCTGACCGTTCTTGAGCTTGACATTGAAATCGTTGTCCGCGATCCCGGGGGACATGCGAATCTCTTTTATCTCAATGACATGCTGGTTGCGGCGGGCCTCCTTCTCACGCTTGGTCTGCTCGAAGCGGTACTTGCCGTAGTCCATGATCCGGCACACCGGGGGCGTGGCGTTGGGCGAGATCTTCACAAGATCCATCCCCTTGCCCTCGGCGATCTCCAGGGCGGCGGCGGCGGACATGATCCCCAGCTGCGACCCGTCCTCGCCGATCAGCCTGACCTGGGCGTCGGTTATCTCGTCATTGATTTGGTGAGTCAAGTTAGCGATTGAAAACACCTCCGAACAAAAAACACGGACACCGAAACGGCATCCGCGCTCACAGGGCCGCACTGGCCCCGGGTAAACCACGCTGTTGACCGAACTCGGAATCCGGAACGGTGAGAAACTGCCGTTTCTGCTTTGTTTTGCCTGCATAGTATATCAGCTCCCCCGCCCCTTGTCAAGAGGAAATTTTCATTTTTCCCGCCTCCACCGCAAAACGCGGGGCAGAAAGTGAAAATTCTGTAGGGCAGAAAATGAAAATTCTGTAGGACAGAAAATGAAAATTCCCCCTTTACAAGCGGGGAAAGGTATGCTAAAATAGCATGGATTGCCCCTCTACCTGGTTTTGCGGAGGTTCCGGCATTGCTGCCGGGTTCCTTTCATCCCAATACTCGGTTCAGCGGGGACTATGAAAAGAAAGGAGTTTTCCCATGATCACCAAAGAGCAGAAGACAGCTGTCATTGACGCCAACCGCCGCAGCGAGAACGACACCGGTTCCCCGGAGGTTCAGATCGCCATCCTCACGGAGCGCATCAATCAGCTCACGGAGCATCTGAAGGTCCACAAGAAGGACGCCCACTCCCGCCTTGGTATGTACAAGATGATCGGCCGCCGCCGCCGTCTCCTGGACTACCTCAAGGAGAAGGATATTGAGCGTTACCGCGCCATTATCGCCAAGCTGGGCATCAGAAAGTAAGCAAACAAGGGTATTATATGCGGCGAAATATCCGCATATAATACCCATTGTTGCATTTGACCCAGGCAACCGGGAGTCCTGCCGTTTTAGTATTTGGATCGGCGTCCGTGCGGCGGGCGGTGATCCAAGTGCTAAAAGGCCGGGACTCCTCAAAAAAAACAAATGATACAAAGGAGTCAGAAAATGATCATCAAGCACAGAGAATTTCCCAACTACAAAAAGTACGAGATGACCCTGGCCGGCCGCCCCCTGAAGCTGGAGGTGGGCAAGCTGGCGGAGCTGGCTAACGCCTCCGTCCTGGTCACCTACGGCGACACCGTGGTGCTTTGCACCGTGGTCGCCAGCCCCCGTCCCAAGGAGGGCATCGATTACTTCCCCCTCAGCGTGGAGTTTGAGGAGAAGCTCTACTCCGTAGGGCGCATCCCCGGCGGCTTCACCAGGCGCGAGGGCAAGCCCAGCGAGCGGGGCACCCTGGCCTCCCGTATGATCGACCGGCCCATGCGTCCCCTGTTCCCCTCCGACCTGCGCAACGACGTGGTGGTCACCTGCACCGTCATGGCCACGGATCACGACTGCGCCCCGGAGATCGCCGCTATGATCGGCGCCTCCGCCGCGGTGTCTATCTCCGACGTGCCCTTTGCCGGCCCCATCGCCGGTGTGGGCCTGGGCCTGGTTGACGGCAAGTATGTGATCAACCCCACCTCCGAGGAGCGGAAGGTCTCCCAGATGTACTGCACCATCGCCGCCACGATGGAGAAGATCGTGATGATTGAGGCCGGCGGCGACCAGATCCCCGAGGACGTGATGCTCCAGGGCATCATCGCCGCCCACGAGGCCATCAAGCCCGTCATCGCCCTGATCAACCGGATGGTGGACGAGGTGGGCAAGCCCAAGTTTGCTTATGAACACGCATCCTTCAACCAGGAGCTTTTCGACAAGATCGTGGACAAGTACCTGGACGATGTGCGCTACGCGATGGACACCGACGACAAGAATATCCGCGAGGAGCGGTACAACGCCGTGGTGGACAAGATGATCGCCGAGTTCGGGGAGGAGTATCCCGAGATCACCGACCAGCTGGAGGAGATCACCTACAAGATCCAGAAGAAGGTGGTCAAGCAGTGGCTGCTGGAGGGCAAACGCGTGGACGGCCGCGCCATGAACGAGATCCGTCCCCTGGCCGCCGAGGTCGGCGTCCTGCCCCAGGTCCACGGCTCCGGTCTCTTTACCCGCGGCCAGACCCAGGTTCTGTCCGTCTGCACCCTGGCCACCCTCTCCGCCGCCCAGAAGCTGGACACCATCTGGGAGGAGGAGGAGAAGCGCTATATCCACCACTACAACTTCCCCAACTACTCCGTGGGTGAGGCCCGGCCCTCCCGCTCCACCTCCCGCCGTGAGATCGGTCACGGCGCCCTGGCCGAGAAGGCCCTGGAGCCGGTCATCCCCTCCGAGGAGGAGTTCCCCTACGCCATCCGCGTGGTCAGCGAGGTTCTCAGCTCCAACGGCTCCACCTCCCAGGGCTCC
Organism: uncultured Oscillospiraceae bacterium; assembly: GCA_947599875.1. Taxonomy (GTDB): domain Bacteria; phylum Bacillota; class Clostridia; order Oscillospirales; family Oscillospiraceae; genus RUG626. The sequence continues at coordinate 53,963 of CANQFV010000012.1, read as the reverse complement.
ATCTGCGGCTCCACCCTGGCCCTTATGGATGCGGGCGTGCCCATCAAGGCCCCTGTGGCCGGCATCTCCTGCGGCCTGATCCACGACGACAACGGCGACTGGAAGACCTTTATCGACATCCAGGGCGTGGAGGACTTCCACGGCGAGATGGACTTTAAGGTCGCCGGAACGAAGAAGGGCATCACCGCCATTCAGATGGATCTGAAGAACGACGGTCTGACCTACGATATCATTGAGAACGCCTTCGCCATCACCCGTGAGGCCCGCATCCAGATCCTGGACGAGATCATGCTCCCCGTGATCAGCGAGCCGCGCCACGAGCTGGCCAAATCCGCGCCCAAGATGATCTCCATGCACATCGACCCGGACAAGATCCGGGAGGTCATCGGCTCCGGAGGAAAGGTGATCCAGAAGATCTGCGCCGACACCGGCTGCAAGATCGACATCGACGACGACGGCTCCGTCTTTATCAGCCATCAGGACATCGAGGCCTGCCGCGCCGCCAAGAAGATCATTGACGACATCTGCTTCGTCCCCGAGGTGGGCAAGCTTTACTGGGGTCAGTGCGTGCGCGTCATCCCCATCGGCGCTTTCGTGGAGCTGGTTCCCGGCAAGGACGCCATGTGCCACATCAAGGACCTGGAGTTCAAGCGCACCGAGAAGGTGGAGGACGTGCTGAACGTGGGCGATTGGACCTGGGTGAAGTTCTTAGGCATCGACGAGCGCGGCCGCTGGAACATCTCCCGCAAGGACGCCATCCGCGAGCGGGAGGCCGAGGGCCTTCCCATCGACAGGGCGTAAGGGCCTTTTCGGGTTCGACCTTTTGGAAATAGGACACTTTATCTGGCGCGGCGGATCCGGCTATCCGCCGCGCCGCTTTTCGAGGTGCGAAAATGAGATACTCCCTGCTCAGTAAATACCGCTCCGAGCTTATGGGCATCGCCATGATCGCCGTGATGCTCTTTCACGCCCAGGATCTGAATCTGGGGCTTGGCGTGCTGAACAACCTGCGTTCTCTGGGCTTCGGCGGCGTGGATGTCTTCGTTCTGCTCTCCGGCCTGGGTCTGGCCATGTCCCTGACCCGGCGGCCCAGGGAGTACGGGGCGTTTATGTCCCAGCGGCTCTGGCGGATCCTCCCGGCGTACTTTGCGGTCATGCTCCCCTACACCCTGTGCCTCTACCTGGCGGGGAAGGCCACGCTGTCCACCTTCGTGTGGAACAGTGCCCTGCTGAACTACTGGGTTCGCTGCGAGGGCAGCTTCAACTGGTACATAACCGGCATTATGACGCTGTATGTGCTGACCCCTCCCGCGGTAAAGCTGCTCCGGTCCCGCCCCGGCGCCAGAATTCCACTTCTGCTGGGGGTGACGGCGGGTTCCTTCCTGGTGAGCCAGATCCTCATGCGGGATTCCTGGTGGTACCATCTGGACATCATCTACCGCGTCCCCATCTACACCGCCGGCCTGGTTCTGGGTCTGCACGTCGCGGAGGACAGGGGCTTTCCCCTGCGTGACGGTATCGTCTGGGGCGCGAGCCTGGTGCTGGGCGCGGTCTACGCCCTGATTCGGCCCTCCCTGGGATCCTACGCCCAGGGCGCCTACATCTTCGCCTTCACGACGGTCCCCGCGTGCCTGCTCTTCGCCTGGTGCATGGATAAGCTCCCGGTGAAGCACCTGCGCGCCGCCCTCCGCTTTCTGGGCGAGAACAGCCTGGAAATTTACCTTTTGAACGTGAGCTTTTTCTCCCAGACGGAGTTTCTCCGCCGGTTCTTCGACCCCGGCCCCGGGCATTACCTCTACTACGCCGCCGCCTTCGCCCTGAATATCCTGCTGGGCTGGCTCCTGCACCGGGCGGTGAGCGCCGCTGTGGGGGCGCTGCGGGCAAAATAATTTTCAATTCGCAACGGAGCATTTAAGAGTAAATCGAAGAAAACAGGCGATTTTGAGAGAATGTAAACCGGTAAATAAATTTTTTTAAAAATAAGTGTTGACAGACAAAAGGGATTGTGCTATAAAAATAGGGCACGTTAAATTTTCCACATAAACTTACAATATTCATTTTGGAGGAACACCATGTCCACTACACTGGCTAAAAAGGAGACCGTTTCCCGTAAATGGTACGTCCTTGACGCGGCGGGCAAGCCCCTGGGACGGACTGCCGTCAAGGCGGCTACGCTCCTTCGCGGAAAGCACAAGACCGATTACACCCCCAATGTTGACTGCGGCGATTTTGTCATCGTGATCAACGCTTCCAAGGCCGTCCTCACCGGCAACAAGCTGACGGATAAGTATTACCGTCACCACAGCGGCTGGATCGGCGGACTGAAGGAGGTTCAGTATTCCAAGATCATGGCCGAGAAGCCCGAGTTCGCTATGACTCAGGCGGTCAAGGGTATGCTGGCCAAGAATTCTCTGGGCCGTGAGCAGCTGACCCGTCTGCGCGTCTACGCCGGGCAGGAGCATAAGCACGAGGCTCAGAAGCCGGAAGCCTGGACTCAGGAGTAAGGAGGAACAGTAAATGTACACATCTAAAAAGCCCTATCTCTACGGCACCGGCCGCAGGAAATCCTCTGTCGCCCGTATCCACCTGTTCCCCGGCGGAACCGGCAAGATCACCATCAACGGCCGCGATATCGACGATTATTTCGGCCTTGACACCCTGAAGTATATCGTCCGTCAGCCCCTGAACACCGTGGGCGTTGCCGGCAAGGTGGACATCGAGGCCACCGTCACCGGTGGCGGCGTCTCCGGCCAGGCCGGCGCTGTCCGTCACGGGATCGCCCGCGCCCTGCTGGAGGTGGACGAGAGCTACCGCGCCCCCCTGAAGGCCGCCGGCTTCCTGACCCGCGACCCCAGGATGAAGGAGCGCAAGAAGTACGGCCTCAAAGCCGCACGTCGCGCGCCCCAGTTCTCCAAGCGCTGAGTTTTCACCCTTTTTGGATACTGCTCGCCCCCGGTTTCGAGACGCTCGAACCCGGGGGCGTTTTTTGGCGCGTCCCCGGGGCGCCATCCCGGGGAGCTTTGCAAAAAGGCCTATTGCAAAGGCGAAACGGTTGGTATATAATGTATCTTGTGGTAATGCGCAAAAGAGACGGCTGCATTTCCGGCGCCCCAGAGAAAGGAAACGGAACGATGCTTAAAATAACGGTTTGTGATGATGAGGTCGAGGAGAGGGAAAAGATCGCGGAAAATCTCCGGGCCTTCGCGGCGTCACATAGCGAGTGTGGTATCGAGTTTAAGGTCTATTCCTCCGCGCTTGAGATGCTGGAGGCCTTTGATGAGTCCGGCGGCCCCGATATCGCGCTTTTGGACATCTGTATGCCCGGGATGCTGGGAACGGAGCTGGCGCGGGACATCCTCCGGGTCAGCAGAAACACGGACATCGTCTTTCTGACCACCAGCCCGGATTACGCGGTGGACGCCTTTTCCATACACGCCGCGGACTACATCTGCAAGCCCTACACGCAGGAGCAGTTTGACGACGCCCTGGAGCGGGTCATCGCCCTGCATGAGCATAGGACGTGGATCCTTCTGCGCAGCGAGGGTAGAGTACATCGCATCGCCCTGGAGGACATCTTGTACATCGAGACCAGGGACAAGCGGCGGGAATTCGCCCTCACCTCCGGGGAAAAGATCTCCATCCCCGTGTGGGCACTGCCGCCGCAGTCCCGGGACAGCATTATGAGCCAGAAGGGCATGATGCCCTGCGGCAGCTCGTATATCGTCAACCTGAGTCGTGTCTGCAGCTTCTCCGGCGCCGACCTGCTTGTGGACGACGGGACACACATCCCCGTCCCCAGGCGGTGCCGCGCCGAGGTGAAGCAGGCATATTTTGATTTTTACGCGAAGGAGGCCGCAAACTGATGCCGGCGGTTCAAATCGTCCTGATCGCCTTTCTTGTCAGCCTGCTGTTTTTCGCCACACATGTGGCGGCGGGACTTCTGCTGCAGGTGAGAAAATATTCGGTGAAAAAGACGGCGCTGCTGTGGGCGTCCGCGGGGGTGTTCCTCTTCCTGGAGGTGAGCCTGTGCTTTCTCACCCTGTCCAAGCCGTGGAGGATGCCTGTCTCGCTGCTGCTGTCGTATCTCTACTTCCTGGCCGTTTTTATCTATGTGTCGGCTGACGGATTCTGGAAGAAGTGCTATCTGTGGATCACCTATGGCTGTGTGTTCTGCATCGCCCTGTCCGTCGCCTTTTATGTCTGCTACCTGATCGTGCCCAGCGCCTCGGACACGCTTGCGTATTTTCTGCGGGGCGTGATCTACGGCGCCATTTGCTCTGCCCTTCTGCTGACATATTATAAATTCGGCAGGCCGGTCATCCGGGAGATCAGCGGATTTCGCACAAGGAACTGGATATCGCTGAGCGCCGCCTCCCTCATCTATCTTCTCACCTTTGTGCTGCTCCTGTCAAGAATCAGCGCGGACAACGGGATCGATCCGGACACCCTGATTCTTTTCCTGCTGCTTGTCAGCTCCTTTGCCGTGGCCAGCATCCTAATCATCAGCAACATCCATCAGATGCGGAAGGAGGCCAGGGACGAGCTGGTAAGGCAAAACGCGGAGTATCTCATGTCCTATGTGGACAATGCGCGGAAGTCCGAGCAGGAGAACCGGCGGATCCGCCACGACCTGCGGCACCACGACGAGAGGATCGCGTCAATGGCCAAGGCGGGCGACACCCAGGGGATCCTGGCGTATCTGGGACAGAGCCGGGAGACGCTGGAGAGCTTTCCCACCTGGTGCCCCAACGCCACGGTCAACGGCGTGCTGAACTCCTACGCGGGGAAGGCGAAGGACAACGGCGTGGAGTTTATCGCCCAGGCGGACACCCCGGCCCAGTCGGGTGTGGCCGACGTGGATTTTGTGGCGATTCTGGCAAATCTCCTGGAAAACGCCCTGAACGCCTGCGTGGCCCAGAAAAGCTCCGGCCCCATCCGCGCCCGCATCCGGAATGTGGGGAATAAGACGGTGATCGCCGTCAGCAACCCCTGCGGCCCGGATCTGAAGCTGGAGGACGGACTTCCGGCGGCGCGGGGAGTCGGGATCGACAGCATCATCTCCTCCTCCGTCAAGTACCACGGGGAGATCAACTACAAGATGGAGAACGGGATCTGCAACGCCCGCGTGATTTTGAACCCGTAAATTTACTGTCGGAAAAAGCCCTGCGGGCTTTCCCCGACAAGAGGGACGTGCGGAAAGGGCCGCTCGAATTCTGCGGAATTCGAGCGGCCCTTTCCTGCTGCCGCGCTGCGCGCACGGCCCAGAGGGCCGCACACTTGCGCGGCAAGAGGGATTTTTTCCAAGGCACATGTCCTTGGAAAAAATATTTGGAATGAGGGGATACGGGGCTGGGCAGTTTCCGTTATACGGAGGCCTTGACCCGGCGTTACAGAGGGACGGTTCTTTTGTCACACCTCCGCTGAAGCTGCGGTGGTACAAAAGAACCGTCCCCGTGTCACACCGGCTTCCGTAGATGTACCTTTCTCCGTCCCCGCTGTCCCACTTTCTCAAAGGACGGGATTAAGGGAAAATTTTCTGTTACACCGGCCTTCTCAGACGCTTGACGCCGCCTCCGGGCGGCTTTTCTTTTTGCCCATGACCAATTTGGAAATCAAAACGACCAAATCCGACATTCTCCCCAATTCCCGGGATTGGCGTGTTATAATAAGCCGAATCATAATGAGTCGTAGCATGAGCTGTTATAAGAAACAAGGAGGAAGAAAACAATGACAATCACGAAAAATCAGAACGGTTCCCATCTTGACCTGGCTCTGGAGGGGCGGCTGGACACCACCACCGCGCCCCAGCTGGAGGCGGAGCTGAAGCAGAGTGTGAACGGCGTCACGGAGCTGGTGCTGGACTTCTCCGGGCTGGAGTATCTGTCCTCCGCGGGACTGCGCGTACTCCTCAGCGCCCAGAAGGTCATGAACCGGCAGGGGTCTATGGTGATCAGAAACGTGAACGAGACGATCCATGAGATCTTCGAGGTCACGGGCTTTGTGGATATCCTGACCATCGAGTGAGGATGAAGCTGGCGTACATAGGCTATGACGCCCTGTATCCCGCGCTGCCGGCGCTGGCGCAGGCCGGGTGCGAGATCGGGGAGATCTTCACCTGCCAGACGGACAACGACACGGAGTTCAACCTGCGCGTGTGCGGCTGCGCCCGGGAGCATTACATCCCCCTGACCGTGGGGAGAGTGACCCGGCGGGACATCGCCCGGCTCCGGGAAAACGGCTGCCACGGCGCCGTCTGCGCGGGCTACTACTACCGCCTGCCGGTGGACGGGCAGTTCCCCATCGTCAATATACACCCGTCGCTGCTGCCCCAGGGCCGCGGCGCCTGGCCCATGCCCGTGGTACTGCTCCGGGGACTGACGGAGACGGGGATAACGGCGCACAAGGTCACGCAGGGCTTTGACGAGGGGGATATCCTGCTCCAGGAGCGGGTGCCTGTGTCGCCGGAGGACGATTTGGAGACGCTGACGGAGAAGCTCCGGCGGCGTCTGCCGGGGATGATGGCCGCCCTGGTGCGGGATTTTGACGGGCTGTGGGCCAATGCCCGGCCCCAGGGGCCGGGGGAGTACTGGCCCTGCCCCTCGGAGACGGACTGGCCTATGGGGCCGGACACGCCGGCGAGGGAGGCGGATCGCATCCTCCGGGCCTTTTTCGGCTACGAGTGCGTCTACCGGGCCGGCGGCCAGACCTGGGGCGTCACCGGGGGCGTGCTGCGCCCGGCGGGGGAAGACGGCCTGCCCGTGAGGGGCGGGACCATTCGGGGAGAGAGAATCAGACAGCTGTGACAATGGAGACATACCCAATCACATTGGACATGAAGGCCCACGTTGACGGTATCCGCCGCGCCGCGGGCCACAGGGCATCCTCCCACGCCTTCGCCTCCCTCTTTCTGTGGCAGAAGGACATGGGGCTATCCATCCTCCTCCGGGAGGATGCGTTCGCCGTGCGGTGCCGGTGGCGGGGGGATAACGCCTGGTTTTTCCCCTGCGGCCGGGAGGAGGCGGTGTCCCGGCTCCTGGAGGAGCTGCTGGGGACGGGGCCCCTTACGCTGTGCTACATGCGGCAGGAGGACGCCGCGCTCCTGAACCGGCGCTTTCCGGGGCGGTTCTCCGTTCTGGAGCGGCCGGAGGATCACGAGTATCTATACGACCGGGAGGGGCAGGAGAGCCTGGCGGGCGGCCGGTTCGTCCGCCTGCGCAACGATCTGCACGCGGCCCATCGCGGGCGCACCCTGACCTGGAAGAGCATCGGGCCGGGGGACTTTCCCCTGCTCTGGGACATATACACCGCCTGGAACCGGGAGGGCGGCCACGGGCCGGCCCTGACGGACGGCGGCGCTGTGCGCCTGCTGGTGGACAACTGGCAGGCGCTGGACGCCACCGGCGTGCTGGCCTTTGTGGACGGCGTGCCCCTGGCCGCGGCGGCGGGGTACCCCATCGGGGAGGACGTGTTCGACATCAGCTTCTGCAAGGCCAAGAACCGCCTGCGCGGTCTGCCGGTCTACACCCGGCAGGCCCTGATCGGTTCACTGGATCGGTGCTTCACGCTTATCAACGCCGAGGAGGATCTGGGGTCGGAGGGGCTGAGGCTGATGAAGTCGATCATGCGGCCCATCGAGATGCTGAAAATGTATGAGGGGAGAAGCTGAATGAACCCGACACAAAAGGACTATTTCACCGGGCGGATGTTCCGCCGGCAGTATATCCCCGCGCTGGTATCCGCCTTCGGCCTGGCCTTTGCCGATATGGCGGACGCCCTTGTGATCGGCCAGCGCATGGGCGTGACGGGCCTTGCGGCCGTGAGCCTGGCCCTGCCGGTCTTTATGGTCTACAACACCCTGATGCACGGCATGGGTGCCGGAGGCTCCATCCGCTACGCGACACAGCTTGCCCGGGGCGAGCGCGATGAGGCCCGGGCGGGCTTTCAGGGCGTGATGCTTGTGACAGTCCTGGCGGGCCTGCTGTTGGCGGCGCTGGGGACGACGCCCGGCGACGGGCAGCTGTTTGGCGTCTGCCGGAGCTATGTGCGCATCATCCTGTGGGGCACGCCGGTGTTTTTCGCCAGCTATGTGATGGGCTACTATCTGCGCAGCGACGACAAGGCCAAGCTGGCCTCCGCGGGCTTTACGGCCGGCAATATCATAGACCTTGTGCTGAACGTGGTGCTGGTGCTGTGGATGGACATGGGCGCGGCCGGGGCGGCGTGGTCCACGGTGATCGGCCAGAGCGTGACCCTGACCGTCTACGTCACGGGCCTGTTCGGCAAGTCCGGGTCGCTGAAGCTGACCCCGGCGCGGCCCGTGGTGCGCGGCGCGGCCACATGCCTGCGCAACGGTCTCTCCACCTCCACCCAGTACATATTCAATATGATCTTCCTGCTGGTGGCCAACCACATGCTCCTGCGGGCCAGTGGGAGCGTGGGCGTGGCCGTGTTCGACGTGGTGCAGAACGCGTCCTTTTTGGTGATGTATCTCTACGGCGCCTCCGGCCAGGCGGCGCAGCCCCTTTTGAGTACCTATGTGGGGGAATACAATGAGGACGGCTGGCCCTGAGCTGGGGGACCGTGGCGGGCGTGGCGGCGGTGCTGTTCATAGCGGTCTGCCCGGGACTTGTGTGCCGGGCCTTCGGCGTGGAGGACGCCCAGGCGCTGCAGCTGGGGCGGTACGCGCTGCGGGTCTACTGCCTGGGCGGCGTGTTCGCCGGTATGAGTACCGTCTTGGAGAGCTGCTGTCAGGCCTGCGGACAGGAGAAAAAGGCGTTTTTGCTGGCTACCCTGCGGGGCGCCGTGTTCCTCCTGCCCATGACGGTGCTGTTCTCCCTCCTGGGGGCGCGGGCGTTCTGGTGGCTGTATCCCGCCACGGAGATCGGCGCCATCGCCGTGTTCCTCTCAAGGCGGCCCCTGAAGGGTTTGGACACCCTGGCCCCGGAGCGCATCTTCCGCAGGACGATCCACAGCAGAAACGAGGAGGCCGCCTGCCTGGTGGCGGATATCGAGGCGTTTTGCGAGGCGCGGGAGGCCACGCCCCGGCAGACGTATTTCGTCACGATGGCGGCGGAGGAGCTTTGCACGGTGATCCAGCTGAAGGGCTTCCAGAACCAGCCGGACGGATTTTTGCAGATCACGCTGATCGCCGAGGAGAACGGGGATTTCTCCCTTCTGATGCGGGACAACGCCGTTTCCTTCGACCCCTTCTCCATGAAGACGCAGAGGATGGGCAGCGGGGAGGGCGTGGATATGGACGCTATGGGCGTGCTTGTCCTCCGGGAGAAGGCAAAGGACTTCTTCTACCGCCGCTACCAGGGCTTCAACAGCCTGATTATCAAGATATAGGAGGAGTTGCGGGATGAAGATCCATCTGAGGACGAAGGCGGTCTGCGGCATCCTGATCATGGCACTGGCCCTGACGCTGGCCGCGGGGCTGATCAGCTACCGGGTCTACGCGGGGGCGATGGACAACCACTACCGGATGATGGCGAAGAACATCGCCCAGACGGCGGCGGATGTGATGGACAAGTCCGCGGTGAGAAAATACACCGATGCCGTGAAGGCGGTTTACCTTGCCGACCCGGCGCCGGAGTTTGAGTCCGACCGGGAGCTGGAGGACTATCTGGCCAAATACGACGGGCTGAAGGACGACGGGTACTGGGAGCTTTTCCGGATGCTGGAGAAGATCAAGCTGGCCAACGGCGTGGTGAGCCTGTATATCTCCTACATGGATCCGGAGAGCATGACGGGCGTGTATATCCTGGACGCCGACAACACCGAGACCGGCTGCCCGGCGGGCACATGGGATATCATCTACCCGGACAACTACGAGGCCATGACCCACCCGGAGGACGGCTTCGACGCCTATATCACCGACACGGAGGAGTACGGCTGGCTCTGCTCGGCGGGTGTGGCCGTGCCGGATGAGAACGGCCAGGTCATCGCCCATGTGTTTGTGGACATCTCTATGGACAGCGTGATGCACGACCGGCAGAGCTACCTCACACGGCTGTGCGCGGTGCTGGTGCTTGTGACGGCGGCTATGGTGTGCGCGCTGCTGCTGGCGGTGAACCGGGCGGTGGTCAGGCCCATCAACGCCCTGGCGGCGGCGGCAGGCTCCTACATGAAGGAGCGGGAGGACCCGGCCAGCGGCGGCGTCTCCGCCCTGGCCCGGCTGGACATCCGCACCGGCGACGAGGTGGAGAACCTGTCCCACGCCATGAAGCAGATGGAGGAGGACATCAACCTCTACATCCGGGATCTGACCACGGTGACGGCGGAGAAGGAGCGCATCGGCGCGGAGCTGGACATCGCCACTCACATCCAGAGTTCCATGCTGCCCTGCATCTTCCCGGCCTTCCCGGACCGGCCGGAGGTGGATATCTACGCCTCCATGAACCCCGCCAAGGAGGTGGGCGGCGACTTCTACGACTTCTTCATGGTGGACGACACGCACCTGGCCATCGTCGTGGCGGACGTGTCCGGCAAGGGCGTGCCCGCGGCGCTGTTCATGGTCATCGGCAAGACGCTTATCAAGGATCACACCACCCCGGGCCGCGACCTGGGGGAGGTGTTCATGGAGGTCAATAAGCTCCTGTGCGAGGGGAACGGCGAGGAGCTGTTCATCACCGCCTTCGAGGGCGTGCCGGATCTGGAGACCGGGCAGTTCAACTTCGTCAACGCCGGCCACGAGATGCCCTTCATCCGCCGGAGGGGGCAGTACACGCCGGAGAAGATCCGGGCCGGGTTCGTTCTGGCGGGCATGGAGATGACCCGCTACCGAATGGGCTCCCTGCAGCTGGAGCCGGGCGATGCCATCTTCCAGTACACGGACGGCGTGACGGAGGCCACCAACGCCAACAACGAGCTGTACGGCATGGAGCGGCTAGAGGCGGTGCTGAACCGGAACGCGGACGCCGCGCCGGGGGCGCTTCTGCCGGCGGTGAAGGCGGACATCGACGCCTTCGTGGGGGACGCGCCCCAGTTTGACGACATCACAATGCTTTGCCTGGAGTTTAAGAAAATGATGAACACATCCGATCCCAACGAAATGACCGTGGAGGCCTCCTTAGAGAATATCCCCGCTGTGACGGCCTTTGTGGATGAGCGGCTGGAGGAGCTGGACTGCCCCATAAAGGCCCAGATGCAGATCGACGTGGCCATCGACGAGCTGTTCAGCAACATCGCCCGATACGCCTATGACCCGGCCACCGGGCCGGCCACGGTGCGGGTGGATGTGGATCGGGAGCCGCTGGCGGTGCGCATCACCTTCATCGACCACGGCAAGCCCTACGACCCCCTGGCCAAGGACGACCCGGACGTGACCTTGTCCGCGGAGGAGCGGCAGATCGGCGGTCTGGGCATCTTCATGGTGAAGAAGACGATGGACGACGTGAGGTACGAGTACAGGGACGGGCAGAATATCCTGACGGTGGAAAAGAGATTATAACTGGCTTGGAAGGCCGCAGGGGTTTAAGCTGGCTTGGAAGGCCACAGGGGTCTTCTGGAGCGGGAGCTTTCCGCACCTTTTCAACCCTGGCGGCAACCCCTGCGGCCTTCCAATGCCAAGGGGATGCGTGCGGAATAGGGGGTGTGAATTCTGCGGAATTCACGCCCCCTATTCCTGCTGCCGCGCTGCGCGCACGGCCCGGAGGGCCGCACACTTGCGCGGCATAAGGGATTTTTTCCAAGGCACATGTCCTTGGAAAAAATATTGAATGGGGGTTAGGGACGGGGGGTGGTTCATCTGTCCGGGGGGCTCTTTGCGGGGCGAAGCCCCGCAAAAAATATTGAAATTGGGGGGTCGGGGGGCCCTCTTTTTCCTTTGTGTGACCAAATTGGGAATCAAATCGACCAAATCCGGCATTTTTCCCGAAGTTCGACTTTGTTGTGCTATATTTATGCTAACGTAAAATATGGCACAAAACCATTTGACGTTTGTGAAGGAGGAAAAAATGTACTACATATTAAATGAGCGTTACGCCCTGCGGGGCTGGCAGAAGCTGCCCTTCGCACTGGTTGACCGGAGCAGAGGCCGGGCCACCTTTTTGAGAAAGCCGGACATGGAGCTGTTCCAGGTCTACCTGGATTACATCCCCCAGTACTATGAGGACGGTATGCCCCTGTCGCTGCAGCTGGGCGGGTTCTTCAGCGCCTCACCCAGCAGGCCCAAGGCCTGGAACATCCCCCTGAAGAAGAGCTGGTGCCAGGACCCGTCGCGGGAGTGCGTCTGCGGCCACGCCCGCATGGTGATGTACATCTCCGCGGAGGGGCGGGCGCTGCCCTGCATGTCCCTGTCCGGGATGCCCATCCAGGAGAACTACCCCCTCATCACGGAGCTGGGCCTGAAGCAGTGCATCACCGACTCGTCCTACATGCGGCTCATCGAGACAAGGGGCTCGGAGGTGCTGGCGCACAACCCGGAGTGCCGCGACTGCGAACACGCCCGGTATTGCCTAGGCGGATGCCGCGCCAGCGCGCTGGAGACAACCCCGGACGACATCATGGGACGGGATATGGCCGCCTGCGCCATCCTGAAGGGCGGATGGTCGGAGAAGATCAGCAAGGTCATGGAGACCATCACCCTGCCGGAAGAGAAGTGAGAAGAGGTTCTGGATCAGGAGAAGGAGCTGGACGCGGTGGCCGGCGGCCTTGATGTCCCACGGGGACGGTTCTTTTGGGCAGGTTCTGTCGCTTGCCGGCACATTTGACACATTACGGCGGAGAGATCTCTGATCTCTCCGCCTTTACTTGTCAAAAACCACTCACTCATGATACAGTTGTACTACACCGCGCAAAATAGAATTTTATTATGAAGGAGGATCATTTCCATGACAACTCGCACCATCACACCGGAGGCTGTGGCGGGGTTCCGGGCGCAGCTCATCTCCAACTCCTGCAGCGTCCACACCATCGGGCGCTACCTCCACGACGTGATCAGCTACTCCGCCTTCCTGGGCGGGCAGGAGGTGACTTCGGAAACCACCCACGCGTACAAGCAGAGCTTAGTTGACCGGGAGTACAAGCCATCCAGCATCAACACGATCCTGGCATCCCTCTTCGCTTTCTTCAGTTTCATGAAGTGGATTGACTGCGGAACGCAACGGATGATCATTCAACGGACGACCTACCTCCCGGAGGAAAAGGTCTTGACCGAGAAGGAGTACGAGAAGCTCTTAAAGGCCGCCAAGAACCCCCGGGACCGGCTGCTCCTGGAAACTCTCTGCTCCAGCGGGATACGAGTATCTGAACTTCGCTACTTCACCGTGGAGGCCGTGAAGCGGCGGGATGTGGGGGTGCTGTGCAAGCGCAAGAATCGAAGCGTCATCATGCCGGAGGCGCTTTGCGTCAAGCTGGAGAAATTCGCAAAGGAGCGGGGCATCACGTCCGGGGTCATCTTCCGGGGTCAGAAGGGCCGGCCGTTGGGCCGGAAGCGCATCTGGGCCATCATGAAGGAGACGGCCGAGCGGGCCGGGGTTTTGGCCTCCAAAGTCCATCCCCACAACCTGCGCAAGCTCTTCGCAAGAACCTTCCTCAAGAATGGCGGGGATATGCCCCAGCTCTCCGACGTTTTAGGCCACAGCAGCATCGAGACCACCAGGATCTATATCAAGTCCACAGGGGATGAGCATCGGAAGCTCATCAACAGCCTTGGACTCTTATACCGGGAGGAGGAGACACCAAAAACAGTAACAAAGAACCCCTCCCGGAAGAAGCCCAGGAGGGGGAAGAAGAAAAAGAGACATTATTGATATAATGTCCATTAGGTCGCGATGGGGAAGCGCAAGCCTAACGAAATTCTTCGGTACTTATTATAGCCGAAAACCTTAAAATGTCAAGTGCCGTTAGGCAAATTCCCCGAAAAAAATGAAAAAGACCACGCCGCGACGCACTCTGGAGCTTTCCGGAAAACGGAAAGGGGCCAGGGTGAGCGTCAGCGTACCCTCAGGTGTTCACCTCGCTAAAGTACGAGTGGAAGAAGTACCTAAGACAACCCAAGAGAACGACAGAAAAATGGACATTATATCAATAATGTCCATTTTTCGCGTGGGGAGGGGCAGGTCAAAAGGCGATTCTTCCATCTTTTTATGCACCAAGACGAGGCCGGAGGAGGAGCCTCCGGGAAAGAACATCAGGAGGGCAGACATGAAACAAAATTCTTCAACAGAAAAAGGCAAAAACAGGGGCTTCACGCTGGTGGAGCTGATCGTCGTGATCGCGATCTTGGCGATCCTGGCGGCGGTGGCGTATCCCGTGTACACGGGGTACATCAAGAAGGCCCAAGAGGCCGCGGATTTGGCGCTGTTAGGCGCGGTGAACGAGGCGTTCCGCTCGGCCTGCATCGACGAGGGCATTTCCGGATTGCCGGAAGAGGCGGTCGCGACGCTGAGCAACAAGAAGGTTTCAAAAGTTACCGTTGCCGGCGCAGACAATTTCAACGACTCCTTTAGCAGGTACTTCCAGGGCAACGAGGACAAAAAGTTTAATGTCTACGAGGGACTCCTTTACAATAAGGAGCAGGGCTTCTACGGGAGCATGAATGGGGGGAACACTTTCATTTTCGCCGACGGAAGCAGGCTGACGAACAAGGGAACCGGCGCGGACGGCAACACGACCTGGACGTGGGAAAAGGACGGCCACACATACGAGATCGTGATCAACGAGGCGGAGGCCGAAGCTTTCAACAATTCGTTCGGCAAGAACATAAGCATTGGCGGGCTGATGGACGAGGTGAACAATGTCGCCGGAGCTGCGCAGGTTCAGATGAAGTCGCTGCCTCCGGTTATGTACAATATGATGAAGGATGAATTGGCCCCTTATTTGGCAATGGCCGGTATAGACGAGTCCTCACCGGATTATGAACAGGCTCTTGCAAACGCACTTGTGCTTGGAACGGCAGAAATGCTTTCAGAATACTCTGTTGAGGAGCTGTACGATGCGGTTAACGGCGGCTCCTTTGCGGTAAAGCCTGGCCACTTTGGCGTTGGTACTGCTGCGGGACTTGCATTAAATTATTCTGCGGTGACGGGCTACGCCAACTCCCCGGATGGCAAAACAAATATGGTCACCGATCCGTCCACCGGTGAGGAAATGACAGTACAGCAATATTACAGCGAAATATCGGCTAAGCTTTCCACGGTGAGCAATGCAAGCGAAGCAGGTGACCTGGTGAAACAGATGAACGAGACCATAATGAAAAGCGCCGGGTACAAGTCCTACATGGCCGTAAACGGCGAAGACGATATGGCGGGCCTCCTTGCCGCCATGAAGTCCATCAACAGCAATTCCGAAGCGTTGGCTGAAAGCGGCGTTCTCACAAGCGGCTTTGGCGACGACAGCGTCAAGGATGTTCTCGGCGCGCTGTTCAGCTGAGGAGAAACGGGACACGGGGACGGTTTTTTGTCCCAACTGCGTCACGGGCTGACACATCAAATGCGGAGAGATCTTTTTGATCTCTCCGCTTTGCTGTTTTCTCCCCCTTTTTCAACGGGGGAAAAAGTGATACATTGGACTTACCCCAAAGGGGAAAAAATAAATTGTACTATTTATAAGGAGGAACACAAATGACAGCACGGATCATCACACCGGAGACGGTGACGGAGTTTCAGGACAGCCTTCTCCGCCTGGAGCGAAGCCCCCACACCATCGGACGGTATATGCACGACGTGAAGAGCTACTACGCCTTTTTAGGCGGGCAGGAGGTGACAGGAGACACCGGGACGGTTCTTTTGACCCAACTGCGTCACAGCCTGACACATCAAAGGGGGAGAGATCGCATGATCTCTCCCCCTCATTGAATAACCCCCGGCGCAACGCGCCGCGCCAGCACAAGAAAAACCGCCCCTTTTGGGGCGGTTTTTCTTGTGCTGGTGGACCTGAAGAGACTCGAACTCTCGACCTCTCGGATGCGAACCGAACGCTCTCGCGCATTGGTCAGTTTTGTGCGCGGGGTGTATGGAGGGAATGTAAAGAGAAAAAAACGCAAATCAGATGATTGTATTTGCAATCAGCATGTGTTATACTATACGCGTAACGAAAAGGAGGGGTCAGTATGGCGAACACGCTGGTACAATTTCGCATGGAGGAGACGGCCCGCATCAAGGCGGCGGGCATCTGTGAGAGGCTGGGGATCGATGTCCCCACCTATCTTCGCATCTGCATGGCGCGGCTCATCGAGGAAAACGGCGTTCCCTTCAGTATGACGTTGGAAAACAAGGCGGAAAGCCGTGGTCTCCGGGCCATGAGGGAGGCCAGCCGGATAGCGGAGGCGCATGGGAACGCCGAAATGACGCTGGAGGAAATCAACGACGAGATTGATGCCGCCCGCAGGGAGGGGTCACGGTGAAATATTACGCCGTTCTGGACACCAATGTCATCGTCTCCGCCATGCTACGGTGGCGATCCGTCCCCGGCAGTTTGCTGGAGCTTGCCTTTGACGGTGTGATCGTCCCCGTATTAAATGAGGAGATTGTGGCAGAATACCGCAATGTCCTGGCGCGGCCAAAATTCCACCTGACAGCGGAAATCATCGAGAACGTCATCGCCGATATAACAGAGCGCGGTGTTTTTGTGGACGCGGAGGCTCAGGAGTGGAATCTGCCCGATGCCAACGATAGGGTGTTCTACGAGGTGGTTATGGAGGAGCGCAAGTCAGAGGACACCTATCTCGTCACAGGAAATCTGCGCCACTTCCCGGTAAAGCCCTTCGTGGTGACGCCGAGGCAGATGCTGGACATCATAATTGAGGACGCCCAGGAAGAGGAAGACTAGGAGAATACGTTCACGAAAAACGCCCGGTACTGTTAAAGCCAGTACGGGGCGTTTCGTATTATACGAAAGACACACACTTCGCCGGGTAAATTTAGCGAGTTCGTATTCATAAAGAATTCTCCCTTTTGACAGTCAGGTTCTTCTCGACTTTTTCACCTCTCTGCGGTATTGTGTGTTGCCAAAGGGAGGGCTGAAAATGGACAGCATCATAAACGAACTTTACTACGGAAATATTCGCCCTGTCGAGCAGATGGGCAAGCTGACCCCGGAGGCAAAGACTATATTAAAACGGCTTCATGAAAGCGAGGATAAGCTTGAGGAAAGCCTGAACAAGCAGGAGAAAGCCTTGTTCCACGCCATCCAGGATGACCGGCTTGAGGTCGACAGTATCATTCAGGAAAAGCGCTTCCGTGAGGCGTTTATATTGGGAGCAAGGTTGATGATGGAGATACTCACAGGCTGCATGAATCAATCGTGGGAGGAATCTTTATCGAGAAGAGATTTGTGAACGACATTATCCGCATTATTAAAAGGCATTCTGAAATACGTTGCGAAAGAGCTCGCCGGTATTACAGAGTACGGTGTTTTTGTGGACGCGGAGACGTTGAAATGGACTCCGCCTGACGCGAAGGACAATGCATTCTACAAGGGCTTATGGAGGTGCGCAAACCAAAGGACGCCCACCTTGTTACCAAAAATC
Organism: uncultured Oscillospiraceae bacterium; assembly: GCA_947599875.1. GTDB lineage: Bacteria > Bacillota > Clostridia > Oscillospirales > Oscillospiraceae > RUG626. The sequence continues at coordinate 36,490 of CANQFV010000012.1, read as the reverse complement.
TTCGCTACTTCCCCGTGAAGCCCTTTGTGATAACGACGAGGCAGATGATAGACATCATTATCAATGGCACCCAGAAAGGGGAGAACTGAGAAACTTTTTACCCAACATGAAACTATCCTTATCCTCAGCATGCAAAGGGCGCAAGTAACTACAACAAAAACGCCAGTCCGCGTACCGGTGCTTTTTTCAGTCCGCCAGCAAACATCTGGAGGGTCAATAGTCATAGACTTAATGCATTACACATCTTTTTGCCCAAGGGCATATTTCCGTTCTTTATCAGCCGATTTTGACTCCCGTGCAAAATGAGTCCAGAAATGGTAACCACTATTTTTTCCGCACGTAACAAACCCATTTCAGTTCGTAAAAGGAAATCGGCCAATATTGTTGTTCTTAAATTGCTCATAAATCTTTTCTGCTAATGCTGGTTTCACCACATCGTCATATAATAACTCTCCATCGGGGGACATTTCGAACCGTACTATTAGCAAGGTGTCAGGACTGATGGCTGGCATAAAGCTTGGTATAAATAAACCAAAGAGCTCGTCCTCGTATTTAACAGTCCCTAGGAACTTGAACGGAACAGGATTTCCATTGTGATCGGGAAAATCGATAATCTGCCCAATAATATCATCCTCCACGGAATTGTCATCATGTCCTTCAGTCTCCAAGAAATAATCATTTAATTCTTGGATTAATTCTTTCAGTTTAATACGATATTCGGCGGCATTTTCTTCTCTTCCGTAATCTTCACAGAAAGAAATCACTTTTTGCAAATATGCTACACTTGCGCTGATAGCTCTAGGCTCTCGCGTTTTTCTTGCCTCCATAGATGCTATATCTGCCGCTTCAATATAATACGTCATTGCACTGGGATGGTTCAGATTCATCTCACAGCAATATGCAAGTCTATCAAGCACATCAGCCTTAACCAAGTTGTCTACTTTACCATTGAGCTTCTGCAGCAAGGAAAGATGTACAAGTGCTGATTTATAATTTAGGCACGCTTTCTGATAGTCAGCGCTTTCTTCAGCGTCGTCTCCCTTTTCTAAAAAAGTTTTAAAGTTAAAGAATGCTTTTTTGATATCATCACTCTTGACATCATCACTGATATCTGTAAAATTATCAAAGAAATTATCATTGTTATCAAGTTCGTCTTCAATCGCCAGTATCAAGCTATTTGTTTCGTCAATGTACTTTTGCCCTTCATTTCCTGTAATCTCAAATAAAGATAATGCCCGCTTTAAGCATTTCACTGATTTAATCCAATCTGATCGGTGGGCTTCAATAGTCAAAAATGTCGCGTAGTCCAAAAACATACAAGCTATTGTCAGTTTGTTTTCACTCAAAGATCCTTCCAAGAAATCTGATGCGATATTCGTTGCTTTTTCGTAGTAATATCGAGCTTTATCAAGGATATACTTTTTCCTATTGATTCCTGCAAGTTCATATAATGTATAGATGTAATTGAAGCTTATTTCATATGACGCTGAACTGATACTCCTTTCGTAAATGTCTTCAGCAGCCAGACATAAATCTTCTATCCTGTCAAAATCTATCGACCCCGATTCAGACAAAATGGAAGCGTAATTAAGTAAGGAATTGGCGTAGATTAACTCGTATCGGGACTTATCGTTATTAATAAGAGTCTTGCATATTTCTACAGCAATAATACTATGTTGCTCCGCCAAAGTAATATTGACATGTCTTGCCGCACTCGATAGATCTTTATATACACCAGCCATAAACGGCAGGCAATCAGGGAACTCCTCCGAAATTTTTTTGTATATCTCTATGGATTCCTGAAGCGCAGATATTGCAGCTTCGTAGTTTCTTTCTTTGCAATACATGATTCCAATATCATGGTGTAGTTGAGCCAATTGACATTTGTTCATGACCTTTACTAACTCATTATCAAGAGTTTCATCAGCCTTGATAACAAGTTTTAGTAATCCAAGCACCCCATAATAAGCAATTAAGGCCTCGTCATAATTCTCGGAGTATTCATATATAATCGCAAGAGACCTTAAGGTATTAAGCTTACATTCAATGAATCTGCTTTTTGCCTCCTCGCTCTGTAAGCAGGTGTTATCGCAAATATCCAATGCCTTTTTGCAATTTGCAATCATCTCATCAATATTTTGGTTATCGGTTGTACTGTTTCTCTCAATTTCCGTTAAGAATCTCAATGCATCGGCCAAATCGAACGCCAGATTCACAGATTGGCCATTATCATATCGTTCCTGAATTAGTTGAACTGCTTTTTTCTGCCAATATATTGCCTTTGAAAAATCTGTATTGGGAGAGAAACCGTAGTATATCTTCACAAGGTCTCTTGCAGCTTCAAGAACTCCATTTTCGGCAGCCGAGGTTATTAATTCAATTGCCCGATCTCTATCAATTTCAACATCGATTCCATGTAAATACGCAAGACCAATATAATAATTGTGTTCAGGCTCTTTAGCCTGGGGTTGCTTTGCCACATGGGATAAAGATTTCAGTAAAGCATTACTTAACGCTTCCAAGTCATTTATGCTAATACATTTTGGGAGGCCCGGAAAACGGTTCTGTAAGAGTTTCTTGTCAGTATCTATTAATTCAACTGGCAATATCATTTTCTCTGCGTCTAATGCCATCGGATATTCTTTTGAAATTACATAGTTGTTCTCGTTTACAAGATTAGGTGTAATAGCCAGTGCAAACAAGTCGCTTTTTAGTATAGCATTTCTGATTGCTTCATTAAAATTTTCGTCTGGTTGTAAAAACTCGTCATACCAAATGGCTACATCTCTTGCGAACTCATTTTCATGAATTGTTCTTATGAGGTGCTGCGCATATTTTCGATCTTTCTTTCTATAGCTCAAAAATACATATGCGTCAAATGCAGCCCGAACTTTTTTTGATAAATCTTCACCAATTAATACTAAGGATAAAAAATCTTCAAGCTTCTTGGAATATGGGATGCTTGTAGGGTCTTCATCTGTGCGATTCAAGAACTGTTTTTGCCCACAAGCAGAATTAAACTTTCGATCCAGTCCCACTTCCATCATTATCGGCAATACAGGTATATTTTTTTCCTGGGCGTACGAGTATATGTCCGCAGCCATGTTTTGTTCGCTCAAGAAGCTGTAAGTGATGGGGATGACAATTAGGTTCATTTCGAGGAGTATGCTCTGCCAACTCTCAGTTGACTCTTCGGCACCGTTTTCAAAGTAGTAAATAGCACAATCTTTCGATTTCAAAATCTCACTGGACAGCAAATCAAAGTACTGAGAAAAGTCTCTTGGATGAGACACAAACAAAACCTTGGGCTTATCGTAAATATTTATCTTGTTGGCGGTTTTGAAGTTCATTGCTGTTATCCCCCTGTGTTATTCTATGGATCGGTTGAAGTATTCTAACCGTTTTGTTGCTTCCTCACTTCCGCTTTCAGCACCTTTTATGTAACACTCTATGGCCTTATACAAATCTGCTGTACAGCCCAATCCTTTCTCGTACATATCACCCAGCTGATAGAATGAATCAGGTCGCTGGGCATCCTCGAACAAATTCAGCGCCTTTACATAGTCAACTTCGCATCCACGCCCTTCTTTATACATCCAGCCCAAATTGTGTATAGCTGTTTTATTCCCGCTTGCTGCAGCTTTTTTAAAAAGTTCAAAAGCCTGTAAATCGTTACCCTCATTTATTTCGCAGCCTATCCCATCGCGCAACCGATTCGCCAGCTCATTATCAACCGTCGAGTCAAACTTCTCGACTGCCTTTAACCATATCAAGGCCTGTTGTTTGTCCTCAAACTCAGGGTCATAATCGAAAATCTTGAATAACGCGTCCGTAGCCATTTCGTTGCCCAGATTAGCGGCCTCAACAAAGAACTCTATGCCTTGGGGCTTGTTTGGCGATATCCCAAAGCCAAAGAAATAGATGCAGCCCATACAGTATTTTGCAATTGTTAGACCATATTCCAGCGTTTCCAAATAGTAATGGAGAAGCTCTTCTTTGTGGTCTAACATCTCCTGTTTGCAGCACAGTCGTGCAAGTGCAGGTTTATAAGAACTACGTGCCGCTTCTACATAGTAGTCAAAAGCGTTATCTGTGCCATCTGTCAGGATTCCTGACTCTATCAAATATCCAAGAACGAAATTTCCGATTGCAGAGTTCTGGTCAATAACGTTTTCTAAAAGCCCCCTCCCTTTGTACCGATTAGATAATTCTTCGCTCAAGCAGTATTGGAGTGCCAACTCAACTCTTGCGCCCTCACTACCCATATCTGCGGCTTTTATAAGGTACTCCAAATATGTATCTTCATCACAAAGAGTTTCATCGGCCCTGAATATGGTTGCAATTTCATATAAGGCATCTGCTGATCCATCTTTTTCATAGTGTGAAATAGCTTCAAAAACATCTTTAGGAAATCCATATTCGCCATTGCGGTAATACGACGCAATTTTCAGTTCAGAAAGCGGTGCAACTGTATCATTGCTATCAATGCTCTGAATTTGAACCGCGAAATAAGATTTATGTTTTAGTTTTATTCTCGCTTTCCTTTTGCCCGTCTTTTCATCAAAATACACTTCCCGTCGCACGGGTTGCGCTGTTTCTGGATCAATTATAATAATAGGATTCTGTAGTAATTCCGCATTATACCATCTTTCATTTGTTTCCTCTTTGGGCATGTCTGGTATACATTTTAAATCATATGCCGAACTAATTAAGTGCAGTCCATCACTGTTATAATCATCATAAATTCGTTTCATCACACAAAAAAGCACAGGCTTTTTTGAAATTCTCAATTGATCGCCGAGCAAAATTCCCACATTGATGAATACATCATTTGTAAAGGGATTAAAGTCAAGGATTACTATTTGATTGCCGTCAGATATAGGGTCATCGACAAAGTACATTGTTGCCGCATTGTCTTCATCTGCCAATTGCTCTGCACTATCAAGCTGTTCGAGATAATAATATTGTGTAAGTGATTTGTAATCTATACCTATATAAACTTCAAAGAGAATGCGATTAAATCCATGTAGCGTGGGCATTATAAAGTGTTTTCCGGTAACTGTACCACTATAATCATTTTCATATTCAATAGGAATTAGTGAAACATTTGGATTAAATGTTTGTATATCTTTTTCTGTGTCTAAATCAAGCTTCCGTATTGCTGCATCTAATGCATTTGCAAATTTGCGTGTTTTAATCTCCGATACCCTTTTTTCCAGAGTAGTTTGACTCTCGCCTGCATTTTCTGCGTAATCGCCAAAACGATCCTTAAACAGATTCGACAATTCTCGATCTATGTTAATTTCGGTAGACTCTATTTTTTCATCTTTTATAGAAACGTTGTCATGATTGTCAATTTCTGTCTTCTCAACCGGCGGAGTTATTTCCCCATTGGCTCGGCAACGCTGCAGCAAAGAGGTTTTTATCAAACGGGAAAAGAATAAATCCCGATCTGTATACTGGTATGGATAGGTAGATTGAAATAGTGTGAGTTGCATATCCACACCCTGCTCAAGCTCAACATCCTCTAAATATACTGATATGATACTCTTTTGATATTTAAGAGCGTAGTTAATCTCCTGTCGGCAGTTTGTAGAAATCGCGGAAGCTTTAGAGTGAAAGGCCATAAGCACTGCGCAATCATGCAGATGCTGCGCTATAGATGCTGGCCATTCTGATCCCCATTCAATGCCTTCGTCATACCATATTCGAAAGCCTTCCTTGTTAAGTACCTCCAATATTTCCAATACTTTCGCCCGGTCCTCATGGCTGTAGCTTACAAAGATATATTCTTTTGTCCCCTCATAGGGCAGTAAAGAAGTCTGCATCGTGCCACCCCGTTTCTCTTGTAAGTATTTTTGTCCCTATTATGCTCGATTCACCTGATGGGACTTTTCGCGATGAATTTCTAAGGTGCTTTTTTGTCTCTTTGGCTGAAAAGCGCGATCTCAATTTAAGATAATTGTGTTTTAATGGGCCATCGCTACTACCGCTCATTGTCCGAGCAGTACTCGATTATTTCGCCAAAATCAGTTTGGAGAACTTCACATATTCTTTCCAGGACCTGCACCGTTACTTCCTGATCTTTTTTCATTCTTGTCAGAGTGTTAGGGGCAATATCCGCCGCTTTCCTCAATTCCGCAGTACTCATCTTTTTGTCTACCAATAGCTTCCACAGTTTGTTGTAAGAAATAGCCATACCCTTTCCTCCTCAATGCAACAAATGAGCCCTACCCCAACATCATAATATTACATCGGCATATTCTGCTTAGTCAAGCAGATTTTCGCAATACATTGCGAATTAATAGCCTGACAAGACGTGATATTCGTCTGCAAAATTAGCCCTTATATGGAACGAGATAAAACAAAAAAATTAAATACATTATGAACAGGGGCATGATAGAGAGCGGTTCACATTTTTGAACCGCTCTTTTTGTTTGATTTGGACTAACAGACTTGAGTTGATAATGTGAAAGTATTTTAATTTGATTAGTCGGTTTAATGCTATATAGGTGCTACCTATATTACGATCCACATAAGCAGTCAAGGATCGCTCTTACGAGACTGTTTCCTATGGGATTTACAGGAAGGAGTAAAAATGAAGGATTTTGTTATGTACGTAAATCGCCCAAATAACATTGAAAATGAGAATGGTTTCGTATCGTGCCGGCTGACATATGTGCCGCCCTACGAAAGATTTGATGGAATTAGGCAGATTCAGCTTGCTGTCAGAGAAAAAGTTCAGTTTTCAGACGATGGTATCACCGTTTCAATAGATTTCTCTGAATGGATTGGTCATGAAAAAGAAGAATACTTTACTTCCCTGATAAGGTTCCTATATGACCATAGAAACAAATGGAAATACGCTTTCATTTTAGAAAAAGCGCAGGAATGGCAATATCGAAAAATGTATATAGCCATCAGGACTTACCTTCAAGGCGAGATTTTTATTAATGACAGGTGGTCTGAACTTAAGGATCTCGAGGCACACCTAAAGGAATGCTTGCCCCTTGACAGTAATGCCTCAAAAGTGCTTGCGAAGCTGTTACTGACAGCAGTCCCAGAGGATTATAGAAATGATGATTTTTTGCGTGCGCTGGTAAATGAGATAAATATGGATAAGTCAGCCAGAACCATTACCATCCGGCATCTGCAAAAATACGCAGAGGAATCGGATTCTTTGATTGCGATGACCGTACCGCATAATTTGATCTTATCTGTGTTCCGAAACGAAAAGGAGGAAAGAGATGGTAAGTGAATATGTATATGAGGCAGATTGGGGACGTTACGCTTATCCCGAGTCAGGTGCATTTTTTGCATCAGGGGATGATTTGTTACACCGATTTTCCACAGTAGAGTTGGGCAAACGGCTCATTATGCATGGCGGACCACCGCTGATGGTAAGAGGCTCGAAAGCTGTTCTGAACGACGAGACGGAGCACTGGCTGATAGTTGGGGAAACCGGTTCGAAGAAGACGCGCTGCTTTGTCTCGCCCCTGATTACCATTTTAGCAGCCGCAAAAGAGTCAATGATAATTACTGATGTGAAGGGTGAACTAAGCACGAATGCAGTGTTAAGGAAATGCCTTAAGGCCAACGGAATCCGGCAGGTGTTTTTAAATTTCCGAGACCTGTCATCTGACGGATACAATATTCTTGAACATGCGTTTGACCTTTATTGTCAGGGCAAAAAGGACAAGGCAATGATGAATCTCACGTCTATTGTCAGCGTCTTGTCCTCAAAATACAATGACACAAAGTCTGACCCATTTTGGAAGCTTATGTCAGAGCAACATTTGATACCGATTATCCATATTCTATTTGAGTTGGGCAGGCAAAATCCTCGAATAAAGGAATACATTAATATGCTATCAGTCTCCACCTTTGCCGATGAGACGGGTACAAACAGCCTTATGGCGATTATTGATAGCTGCTATAAAGATACCACGAACAATTCCATACAAATGCTCAAAAATGTTCTCAGTGCACCCGAGAAAACAAGGATGAGTATTGTGGCCACCACAGCTTCACTTCTCAGAGATTTTCTTATTCAGGAAAATCTTCTCAAAATGTTGTCTAAATCAACCTTCGACCTTGAATCTTTGTATGAACAACCGACCTGCGTATTTATGATTCTCCCCGACGAAACGAGTGCGTACAACGGCATTACAGGCTTGCTTGTAGATATTTTCTACTCGCAGTTGGTCGAAGTGTACGCAGAAAAGTACCAAAGCAAAAAGGAACCGCCGTGTCGAGTTAACTGGGTCATGGATGAGTTTTGCAATGTATCAGTCAATGACATGTCATCAAAAATCTCCGCATCAAGAGGACGACTCATGCGATTTTTCCTGGTTTGTCAGTCGCTTAGACAGCTTGAGGCGGATTATCCTGACAGTTGGTCTACGATCCTCGGAAACTGTAAGAACACCCTGTTTCTTCAAAGCTCAGATCCGGAAATGCTAGAATATATAAGCGGATTATGCGGGACCACGTCCATATGCAGGTCAGGTAACGCAGAACCGTTGCTTCCGGTAACATGGTTGAGACGCTTAAAAAAGTGTAGGGAGTACAAAGAGGCAATCTATATTCGGGACGATACGGTTTATAAAGCCGTGTTACCTGATATCTCGCAGTATGAGCACCTTAGGATATATGGTACGGGAGAGGAGTATCAAATACCGGTGAAAAAAAGAGCAGCGGTGGCCGCCTACACTCCAGCCAAACTGATCGATGATATCAATTCCGGAAGAGTAGAGCCCCCACTTGCTACATGCATTGGCGCAAAAGCTTCAGATCCGATGGACGAAATATTAAATTATAGTATGCCGGGGAGGTTGGACATAATATGATGCCTTATATTTCAAATACATCAAAATTGGGAAAGGAAACAGTAGATCTCATCTCACATGATTTTTTGGCAAGGCGTAGAGTCTATCTGTTTAGCACCGTCAACGATGAGGCGGCGCTGGAGGTCGTGGCGCAGCTTGACTATTTGGATTCCAACGGAAGCGGGGATATCACACTTTACATAAACAGTCCTGGCGGATCGGTGACATCTGGCTTTGCCATTGTAGATGCCATGAGACGATGCCAAAGTGACGTAAGAACAGTGTGCACCGGTATGGCCGCAAGTATGGGGGCGTTCATTCTCTCCTGTGGCACAAGAGGAAAGCGCTTTGCGTCGCCATTGAGTGAGATAATGATTCATCAGCCACTTGGTGGCGCTCAGGGGCAAGCGTCTGATATTGAGTTGGAGGCAGCTCACATTGCCTATACAAAGCGTAAACTTTATGAGCTTATGGCGGCAAATACGGGCAAGTCTTTCGAAGCCATAACCCAGGACTGCGACAGGAACTACTACTTGGATGCCAATAAAGCTGTGGCCTATGGGCTTGTAGATCACATACTGACCGACAACATATGTTGAGGGGAAATCACAGTTTAATTATTGTTGTTTTACCGTTTCCGTGATATAATTCAACACAGAGATACGGCTTTATACATGTTGGTTGATATGACAGGATTGCTACTGTAGCACAAAAGCCATATAAAGAGGGTGTGAAAAATGTCAGGATATGATAGGACGTTAGAGGAAATCTGTCAGAAGATTGGTAAGGCCAGAATCAGGAGCCATACTACAGCAGAAAATCTGTTTTTTAAGGTTCTCTATGACCGAGCGCGCCAATTCACGGGAGCCAAGGAAAGCTTTGAAGATATTTCCAAAGCTGTGTCCCAGGGCAAGGCTGATTTTGAGGCGTATAGGCAAGCGTGCATTACGGTTCAAAACTGGTATCGGGGCCGCTATCAAAAAGGTGGACACAAAGGAATTGACAGGAAGGTTGTGATAAAAAAAGGTTCGGATGGGAAAAACGCCCTTGAGAGCTATAAATTTGACATGCCCGTCAACGGTGACATTTTTTACTCGTATTTTTTGTCCTCCAGCAGCGGAGGACAAAAAAACTTACGCACAGGCGACGGGTTCGATTTGATTCTGCACTGCGCGGTGGCTTTTTGGCTGACTCCAGCTGAGACCGATAAGCTGCTTGGCTTTTATGGCTTTCAGGGACTCCATATGCGGAACGTCCACCATCTGGCGATTTACAGTGTTCTCAGCGGAGCGGTCGGGCTACCAACAGAGGATTTGGAAAGACGTAATCCGTTTGCAGAGGTCAGGGACATATATATGCTACTTTTAGACAAATTGCATGAAAAAGGGACAATTGACGATGGTACGGAGACGGAAAGAGCGGCATTTAACAAGAATTCGACCAGAGTCGTGCGAAATTATGTGACTAGCCTCGGCACGCTAAGCGGCGATTATGCTTCGGAGCTTGTAGCAAGGTATTCCTGGTTCTATAATGTACAGCACAAACGCCTGACAGAGGAATATCGCCACCTGATAGGTGTGTTGGTGAGGCTCTATGCGGAGAGACCCACGCCGGAGGCAGACAGAAAATATAGCTTTCGGAACCTTCTCCAGAATTACGCCAAGCCTTTCTCGGGAAAAAGTATATACAATCTTCTTACGAAAACTGCGATACAGCCTCAACACCATCCGACCCGTGAGATGATGATTTTAATGTGGATGTACTCGTTTTGCTTCTACTTTCGGCCACAGGTGGACGCATCTGAACGTGTTGTTGACGAAAACAACGCCAAATCATATTACAACAGTAAGGATAAGAAGCTGAATGTACGGGATTATTTTTTTGGAACAACCCCTGAACATACTCCGATAAAGACATGGTTCAGCGGAAAAGAGTTCTTGGATTTCATAAATAATAAACTGTCCTCTTTTTCGTGGAACCGACTCGACAAGAGAAACGAGTTTGACCGAATCATCATGTTCTTCGGTGACTTGAATTATGCTATTGAAAGCGATGCGGTATCGGATATGAGCCAATATGTACACGGCGATGGCAAAAAAGACTTGGTGGACTTCCGGGCACTCAACGATAGACTGAATGCGGATGTACCTGTGCCGCTGGCTGTTATCTTCTTCTGCTTGGAAGAAATTAAAAAGGCGGAAAACGAGCTGCTGCGGAAACGAGTGGTCCAGCGGAGAAGACTGGTTGGAGAAGATGTCAGACGTGGGGGCTTCAGAGAAAGAAAAGGCTCAGAGAATGCCGGACAGGCAGTCACGAAAGAAGAACGGCCTAAGGAGCTCATAAAGGTCGAGCTGGATTACCTGCCGTTGGAGTGTGACTTCTTTGAATATTTGTAAAGGAGCGAATAACCGTGAACTTTGATTTAACAGATGACCGCACCAGACTTTCAAATGGAACCGTAGTGAAAACACAGAGCGGTAATTATATCATAGATGAGTATATTGCCTGCGGCGGATCGGCACTGATGTACATAGCGCATCTTGAGGGCAGCTCGAGATATGTGGCGCTGAAGGAGCTCTATCCGCGCAGTGTAGAAAACGGCATCGTCCGGCGCGGGGAGGACGGCAGGATTGTTGTTCTCGACCCCATCAGGGGCGAGGTCATCTCGGAGGGAATGCCCGATGAGTTGGTTGCATATCTGAGAAGGGAGGCTGCTCTTACCAGGCGCGCTGCCTCCGTCTACGGCCGACTTGGAGGTGTTGACACACAGAACAACCCCGATGTACTGAACGTGTCCGGCCCGTTCAAAGACGAGCGGGGGAACTATTACCTTGCGGTGGACACGGCCCAGGGCCAGTCGCTGGACGACTTTATCACCCAGGGGTTTATCCGGGACAGCGACGGCGAGGTGATTGCCAACGGAAATTTTGACGAGCTTTTGCGTATCCTCAGAGACACCGCCCAGATTCTGTCCCGCCTTCACGGGGACAATAAGATGCTCCATCTGGACCTGTCCCCGAATAATATCTACCTCATCCGCTCCAACGGCGGCACGAGGCTGATGCCCCGCATCATCGACTTTGGAAGCGCGTTCGACCTTGCAGACGAGAGGGAGAGGACGGACCATCGGTTTACCCGCAACCCCTATTCCGCACCGGAGATCATGGCGCTGGCTGAGTTCAACGACCATGGGGCCGGATATGAGGAGGGCACATATTCTGACACATACGCAGTAGCATCTATCCTGTTCTACGCCGTCACCGGGACCGTCTATTCCGTGAAGCTTCGCTTTGACAGGAGTTGGACTAGGAAACTGTACAACGAATACTCTCCCGGCTGGGCGGACAGCCGGGAGGAGACCTTTGCCAATTTGCTCATCGCCTTTTTTAACAAGGCCCTCTCTCCTGATGTCACCGAGCGTTACACCACCGCCACGGAGTTGTACCGGGCGCTGTCAAGGCTGATCCGGGAAAGGCGTACGACCGGGAACCTCCTGAGACATGTGGAGCCGGACGAGCTTATGAGCTATGCTCTGCTGGAAAAGCACCCGCTGTACAGGTATAAGGCGGACGACGGAGATTTGCATATCCTGTGCTTGGGGAGCGGAGTGTTCGTGAAGCGCATGATTCTTTCATCCATTAGTTGCGGACAGATGATTGGTCCAAGGCTTTATATCCATGTGGTTTCCGCAGAGTCGGAGGACAGATTTAAAAATGAGCTGCTGAAAACGGCACCTCTTCTGGAGGACTATTCGAACCTCACGGGAAAGATGAACAATGGGCATGAGTATGTCACGTTCACCTACCGGCAGGTGGAAAATTTGCTCGATCCCGATATGTGCGATGAGGTGGCAAAACAATACTGCGCTAGCCGCTACATTGTGATTTCCCTTGGCTCCAACAACAGGAACTCGACTCTGGCTGACATGTACGCGTCGTGCCTGGCATTGCATGTAAAAAGCGGTAAAGATACTTTGATCCACTACTACCTCTCCGAGGACGCCGCTAGAAATATACGCTCCGATTCGGGACAGGAGAGCGAACTCCCTGAATGGATACATCTGATTCCCTTCGGAGACGATGTGACGGAGTATCTTCCTGTGGTCCGGGAGCTTGGACACAGGACATTAAGGATGAGCTATCTTTACGACAAGCTGTCCGACCCATACGCGTCGCTGGAAAAGACCGCCCGTAATTTTGCCGGGGACAAGTATGGGCAGAGATCCTCCTGCGCCGCCGCGCTCCATGCCAAGTATAAGTTGGAGAGCCTCGGCATAAATTCATCGCCCAGCACGAACCACAGGGCCATCATACCTGCCTATTTGAGCGCCGCGAGGGGCCCGCGTAGAGGGGAGCTTCTGGAGCTGGAGCACCGTCGGTGGATCATGTATATGGCCGCCGACGGCTATCGGTTCCCAACCTTGAATGAAATCAACGGGTATGCGTTCCTTGACTCCAAATGGGGCTTCAACGGTGCCTTCAAAAGCACAAATCTGAAGCTACATCATTGCCTTGTGCCCTGCTCCACAGCCGGAGTGTGCCTTCCCGACGCGAGGCAGGAGTGGGATAGATATGAAAGCTTCAGCCAGATTGATGAGACCGCGTACGATGAGTTGGATAAAATGAGTCTCAAGGTGCATCTTCTTGCAAAAAAGAGAATCTCCAATCTAACAACGGGTAGAATACTCCTGGGCGATATGGAGAACACTTTCCTCTCCCAAATTGAATTAAAGTCAACAGTTGCAGAGGAGGATATCGGAGAGGCTGCCGGAGAATATGGGACCGATGCGCCCGTGGAGCAGTTGGACAAGCTCCGCTGGCAGTACGAGAGCGTGTACAGCTCCTTGAAAAGCATGGTGGAGTCCAAATCCCTGCCCCAAAGGGCAGAGGTGTCCAGGCTCATCAGCGAGGTGAAGTCGCTGGAGGAGGCATTCTCCCGTTGCGGCATGGATGCTTCAGAGGGGCGGAGGCGGGTCCTGAACGATCTTGCCATCTATGACGAGTTCACGAAGTATCGCGATTATAAGAGGCCGGATGAAACAATCGTTGACAATCTGCTGTGGCTCTTGTTTGCCGACGAGGATCTGACCATGATAAAGCTTGGAAGCAAGCAACTCGTCAGCAATATTGCGGGGCCGCTCATCATGGAGCCGAAGAGGCTGATCTACTACGGCTTGGAGAGGAACGACAACCTGACCCGCTTCCTGCGAGCCCACGGGAACAATGGGGATATTCGATTCGTTCCAAGTGGATCGCTCTGGGCGAATGATGTGCTCAAAGAGTTAACACGGCTCAGAGCCGGGTTCCCGTCCGGTTGCGTGATCGATGTCACCGGTGGCGACGAGCGCCATATCGTCGCCGCCACCCAGCTTGCTCTTTCCGACAGCACCGTGGCGCTGGTCAGGCGGGACGAGAACACAGGGTGTATGGAAAACGTCCGAAACTACCCAAGGGCGGAGATCTACCGGCTCAACGCGGCGATCTCCGCCGCAGAGGCGTTCGCCCTGTACGGTGTGGAGGAAATCGTCCCGGAACAGCAGGGAAAAAATTATATGGAGCGGCTGAGCTGTGCCACGGACGCGCTTTGGAAGGTTTACAGGAAGTTTCAGGACGACTGGACCATGATTACCGCGTTCTTCTATGGGCGCGGCAGCGGGACGCCAGAATTAAAATTCAGATTTGACCCGGCGGCAAAAGACATGACGTGGCGCAGATACTACACCACTGTTGACCGGCAGATATGGGATCGCCTTGAGATAGGGACATGCTTTGCAAAAATGGAGGAAGCGGGTTTTATCCGTGATCTTAATGTCTCCTCAAAAGGGCGGTTGGGGCTGAACGTATCTCTGGAATACATGGGCAATGCGCCGGAGCAGAAAAATGATTATGTCCTCAAGTCTCTGAACATGTTTTTCAGCAAAAAAGTCTGGTGCGCCATTGCGCCATACAGGATCAACATAAGCGACGATTCGGCGGGCATACAATATATCAACGTGGAAAGCGGAAGCTGCGTCGAGATATATGACCAGAAGGGTATCGATTTTGCGGACAAGCGGCTTCAGAGCGAGAGCGGCGAAAAACGTTATAAATACGCTGACGTGATCCCTGCCCTGAAGCGAATTGAGGAGCTGGGACTGATATACGACCTGAGTGTGGGCAATGACTTGACAAATACCCCCATCTCCATCCGATTCAATTATTCTGAGTTGGCGGTAAAGAACTGTCTGATGACGGCGGGAAATATTCTTGAGTTTTACGCATGGAACGCGGCTGTGCAGACCGGTTACTTCGATGACTGCCGGGCCAACTTCTCGTTTAGATGGAAAGAGAATGTTCGCAACGAGCTTGACTTGATCCTGACGAAGGGACTGACTACGCTAGTGGTCTCCTGCAAGACCGCAAAATTCAAAAAGGATCATCTGAACGAGATCAAGGACCTGACGGAAAGATTTTCCCTGAACAGCAAGGCGGTCATCCTGTATTCCTCCACGAAAGCCGTGGGTGAAGACAGGCACCTGACCAGCGATATCCAATCAATTAAGAACCGAGCGAAAGCAATGGGAATCTATCTTATTGATTTGAACGATGTGGGGGATGAAAATCTCGGGCAGATCTTTGTGGACATTGCCGACGGGAAACATGAAGCCTAAATGCGTTTCGCGGTTCTGAACTTTATGGCTTCGGTATACCGAGAGCGGCGCGCTTTGACGGAATTGATTTGGCGAAAAAGGAAGGTGAAGATAGACGTGTTCAAAGCTATCAAAAAAGACGGAAAGGCCGTCAACGCATACGAGCTGGGGACTGACGACGATCTGCTGGCTGAATATTTTTCCCGGGGAAAACTGAAAAAGCTGTCCAGGGACGCCTATGAGGTTTTTTCCCTTGAGGCGGTCAGCGGGCGGGGCGAGATTGCGCGTACGGGAGATTTCATAAAGATCGACACAGGCGGAAATCCCTATCCCGTAGACCGCGTGTTCTTCTGGGAGAACCACCGGCATACAGGCGGCACACGATATGAGCAGATTCCCAGAGATCTGGACGCTTGGGACGTTGGAGAGTCCATGAGCGAGGAGGTTTCTTTCCTAATAAAAGAGAAAGGCCTGACGATTGGTGGAAGTGCGGAGAAATACTTCTCCGCGCCCCTCTGGGGAACTATTGAGTCTGCGGAGAAGGATGCTGTGATTATTTTTTACAGCATTACCCGCGATGCGGAAGGGCACATTACAGATGCTGATTTTAATTTTGTTGCAAGGGGGGAATTTGATAAGATGTACAACAGAATTTAAAACTTATAATTAAAGTAATCTGAAACAGGATGGAAAGAAAACTCGTTGACTTTTAATGGCAGGTATAATATAGCTTATGAAGTAAATAAAAATGAATGTTAGTTAGTCACTTACAAGGCTTTATATAAAATCATATAAAATCGGTTTTTACATTCACATTAGTATCGACTTCTCCATCGTACGGCACATCACATTCTTGCAAACTTTTTTGTTCGGCAATAATATCTCTGAATGACGGGATTCTGGTAGCGAACAGAGATTTGTCACACTTATACAAGTCACCTCTAAGTTCATTAACATTCTGATATCTTTCTTTCGGATCTTGTCTTGTCATTTTCGTCAAAACCTGAGCAAGAGTATCGCTTATATCCTTCCTAACCTGATGTACAGAGCCTGAAAAGTTTCTAAAGTCGTGAGCATATACATATCTGTTTATCAAAAGGTATTGCAGGGTTCGACCAAGGCCGTAACAGTCAGTTGCGAATGTTGGAATTATATCCATTTCTCCGTACTGCTCCGGTGCCGCAAAGCCAGGAGATGCCATTCGGATTACCTGTGGTGGATTAGTCTCATCGCAGATATAGCTTCCGCCAAAATCTAAAAGATAAACCGTGCCCAATTCGTCTATGAGCAGGTTGTTGGGCTTTATGTCCTTATGAATAATCCCACAATCTTCCAGATAGTTAAATATACCCAGTATTTTATTGAACAATTCCAGAATCGTCACCTCATTAAATTGAAATGACTCCAAGGGATACCCTTTTATATAATTCAGGATAAGACACACAGCGCGTTTGCCCATATACCAATCAACAAGCTTTGGAACATACGGACATGTAGCTAAGCGATTGAGCGCATCCCTCTCGTTATTATATAATCTTAGTAGGAGATTGCCACTGTATGTAGGCGAAATCCCGCATATTTTTATCGCAACCATACTACCGGTTTTCCTGTCTTTACCTCGGAAAACACTGCCAGTGGCGCCTTCCCCGATTTTTTCAATTATCTCATATCGCTCCTCGAGCCGTAAATCAAATATCAGTTTTGGTGTGGATATTTTATACGGCTTTTTTGTTGAAATAGATAGAGCTTGGACAAGCTCTTCGTTGAATTCATTCTCGCTTCCGTATTTATTTCGCATGAGCGAATGAATACGCCCAATTTTAAGGTCCAATCCACCGCTGACTTTAATATCATCAATGTAAACCACCAGGAGTGGTTTATTATATTTTTTTGCCAAATATAGTTCGTCTAATACGTTCTCAGATTTAGCAGAGTTTTCGGTTAAAACAAGCAAAAACTGAGCACAACCTATAATACGATCTGCAAGAGAATCAGACCAGTCACGACCAGGCTTATTGCCCTCATCATACCAGTAATAATATCCATTGATTCGGAGAAGTTGGATTATTCTCTGCACAGTATTTGAGTCCTTGCTGGAGTAACTAATAAAAAGGTATGGACGGTTCTCCGCCGTATCTGGCTTATACCTCGCTTGCGGATTATCAGCCATAGTCAGGTACCTCCTATTCCCGGGTGTATTACAAACTATTCCGAGCAGTATAAATATACATAACCATAATGATTTATACGGCAAATGCACTACAAACTCTTCCGTTATATCGTGTATTTGCCGATTTACAGTTTCCAGTTCCAGGAGAGGATAAAAATAACCCAAAATAATACGGTATCCACACATACAAATATTATACTATGTAAGACCTGTTGATACAACAGAAAACCCGCTGTTGATTTTTACGTTTGCAACATAAAATTGATTTGTCAATCCTATTTGTAGGAAGTTCAACTTGTTTTGCTTGGACTTACCAAATTCCTGTATCCATTTGACGATAATGAATAAGGAAAGGTTGCTGATGAGGCTGACCGAAAACGCTTTTTGGTCGGAGGAAAGATGTGGGGTGGAGTGACGGTCACTTCTCGATGATTATTATTTCTAATAAATTAAACTATAAAGATATTTGTATACTGCTATAATTAATTAAAAAACGAGCGAACCAAATTTTGGAATTGCTCGTTTTTTTGTTTAATTTGGACTCACAGCCTTGAGATAATAATGCAGAAGGTTTTTAATTTGTATATAAATGATTTAGGAAAAAAGAACAGGCAGACATAAGTAGATGCTTTAATTTGAAAGGATAAATATCGCAGGGCACAAATATTCGCTAAAATGAAAATACTATAACCTGTGATAATTTGATTCGCATCAAAGACTACAAAGGCCGCAACCTTGCGGTGTAAGGAAGGAGAAAAATACAATGAAAAACAATCAGATGAAAAACTCTCGTATTTCCAAACTTAGCAAGGGCAAAGTTAAGGGGGTTGGCTTCTTTGAGAAAGTCAGTCTGAAGATTGCCGGCTTTATTGATGGCAGGAGAAGCCTTCCTCGTGAAAATACGGTAGGCGGATGGGTCTCTCCTCATCTTGACAGAGAAGTTCGTTCTTACGACGAATTTGCTTCTCGAATGTGGGGGCATCTTCAGATTGAGGAAGAGACCGCCTACGCGCATCTCGGCGAACTGATGGATTCACTTGTTCATACGAGGTCTTTGCTTGAGGAAGCAGAGTTCGAACTTGAGGAAGCGGTCAAAGACGAGAAGTCCGTAGACACTTCCCGCAAATATGGAGAAAGCAAACTTACTGAGGGACAGGTTATTGCGAGACGGGCTCACGAAAGAGCTAAACGACTGGCTCCTCTCAAGTCTCATGTGAGCTCTCTTCAGAGTAAGCTTTTCTCTGAAATCGACGAGTTTTCGAGACTTCGTAACCGAATTCTTGAAGACAATAACTCCACGAGGATGATCTGCAACAGAGTTAAGGATCACCTTCATCAGAGGATGGACGTCTACTGGAATGCCGCGTTGCGGAAGCACCCCGACAACGCCCGAATGCCTGTCATCCCCTGCGTAGAGGTGGAATCCCGTGCAGAGGCAGTTTACTTGGAGCCACACACGCTCCTCATGCAAAGAGCGGAGTTGCTCAGTCAAACACTCTCTGATGATGAAAAGGAGGCAGCATAATGATTGGAAAGAAAAAACAGCAGACGCAGTATAATGCCGTTGATGACAGCAGATCGGTTGTCAATGACTTCATACTGAGATCTACGAAGAATGGCTTTGAGTCTTACAGGACGGTTGAATACCGTCTCTATCACAAGCTTCAGGAAGAGGAGATGCTTCCACTTCTTGATGAACATCTCGCCAAGCTCTTCGCCGGCGAGGTCGACGACGGGAACGGAGATATGCTTGATTCCATTATCTTCGGCGCTGCAAGAGAGGCTCTTCCCGACCTTGGGCACCAGCACTACGATCACATCGATATGCTTCGGCGTCTTATCATCAGACGTACTGCGGATCGTGATGACATCCGTAGAATCAGAGATGAGCGGCAAAAAGAGCGTGATGCGATGCAGATTGACTACAACAACATCTGTCATGCACTGGCAAAATGTGAGGAGGTTTAACCATGAACAGAAGTAACAGCATTTTGACCAAAGACTGTAACGGTGAATTCGTTTACCAGGGTCTCAACTCTCACATCGGCAAGAAGTACAGGGCCGATACCCCGATGGACAAGTCCTTTGTTCCTTATCTGATTATGTTGTTCTGTGCTGTTGTTGACGCTTCTGTCTTCATCAGTCTGTTCAAGATGATTTCCTACGACAGTCCGTTTATGCTTGGAATCGAGGTGGCAGGTTTCTTGTTCGCGTTCGATGTGGTCCCCCTGTATCTCGGCATACAGCTCCGCCGTTTGAAACAGGGTATAAGCAAAGATCGATTCATTCTCTGGCTGGCGTTTGTGGTATGTGTTCTTGCCTGTGTAATGAATATTGCACTCAGACTCACAACCATAAATCAAATGTCTCCCGATCTTTCTGCTACATCTACCAGCTACTTTGGGACTGTTACCGAAAAAGCTGCCGACACAAGTGCTGATCCGACTGCAATTGCATTAACGATCTTCGGGATTGGGCTTCCCATGTTGACCTCTATTGGATCTTTTTTCATCTCATTCCTTACTTATAACCCGCTTAAGGTTCGTAAGCGTGCGGCTGAAGAGATGCTTACAGAGAAGAACGATGAAATTCGCCGTCTGGATGCTATTCTCAGTGAGTATGATGCCGATCAGGAGTTTGCCGAACATCTGCGTGAAGATGATGAAGGTAAATACGAAGAGATGAAGAAGATGCAACGTGCCGTGGTAATTAACTACTGCGAATACGTCCGGCAGAAGCTCAAGGAACACCTTGCAAATCCCACCTCGATCAACGCTCTGTCTGAAGAAACCTGTGTTGCCATTCTCGAACGTCTGGATCGAGAGCTTGCTGCTCTCGATCGGGCGGAAATTCCGAAAGTATTCACGGGTTCCGAAAGCAAAGGCAAGTCGCTTATAACAAACGAAGTCGCCGCTTAAAGGAGGAAAACGACTATGAAAAAGATCGTCACTTTTGTACTTATCTTCATTTGCGTGCTCGCTCTTGTAAGCACTCTCACTGGCTGCACTAAGGAGTCTGCCAATGATACCCCTGCTGAAAAGGCGGCAGTATGCTTCGTTGTGGGCGGACACGCTAATTCGCAGGGGCTGAACATGAATGGACCACTTGTTCAGGACACAGTATATAGCACCATCAGAAACTATGGATTCATAGGCGTTGTAAGTGCCGATGGGAAGCCGGAGGTCGTTCACGCAGCGAGCTATGATATTGATGCCAAGTACAAGAGTGCGTCCAAGGATAAGCTTGACATGGATGCGCGCTCCAAAGCTACTAATATCATTGTCAGTATGCAGAGTGTTGTTGCCAACGATCCCGAGGTTGATTACCTCGCAGCGCTCCGCCTGGCAGTCAGGACGCTTTCTTCTCTTGAAGGTTACGATTCCAAGAGGATCATTGTCATTGGGACGGGTCTCAGTACTACAGGCGTACTTGATTTCAACAACAATCTCATTTCTGCCGAACCCGATGTTGTGGTAAATTTACTCAATGAGAAGTCTGAGATACCTGATTTTTCTGGAATCACAGTTTACTGGCAACAGATGGGGGATGTAGCCGCACCTCAGAAAGATCTGACTTCAGCGCAGCGGATGAAACTACAGGGGATTTATGGGGGGCTTGTTGAAGCAGGAGGAGGCGTCTTTATTTATAACGAGATCATTGCAAATCCTGCTGATGTCACTTCACAGCTTCCTGCCGTCACTCCGGTAGAACTCCCCGATGATACTCCTATCTATTTCGATCCTGTGGTCTTTGAAGAAAGTGCTGACGATGAGAAAAACGTTTTTGAGGAGCCCGTGATCCTTACTGAAGAGCAGGTAACTTTTATCGGCGATAAGGCTGAATATCTTAATCCCGAAGAGGCACTGAAGACGCTTCAGCCGATAGCCGAATACCTCGTCCAACACCCCTCTATTTCCATCATGTTGGCGGGAACCACAGCCGGAGATAAGGACTCGGATTTCACAATATCTCTTTCTCGTGCAAGAGCAGAGACCGTAAGAGGTACTCTTGTTGAACTCGGAGTAGATGAGCGCAGGATCATTGCGGTCGGCTTGGGTTCCATAAATGATCCATGGCACATCTGGGATGCAGGATATGACGGTCCTGCGGCATCAAGCAATCGGAAGGTGGTGCTGTTGGATGCTTCTTCAGAGACGGCCATATCCATTCTCAATCAAAGCACTCCGTAATCATTTGATTGCGGCTCACTTAAAATCAAGATAAGAAAGGAGTAACCAATCATGTATAGGACAATTCTTCTTATCCTGTATCTGCTGATACTTATCCCATCAATCACACATCTGATCAGGTACAGAGATGTACCCTCATCTCGTCGCCTGAGTGCAGGGCTTGGGGTTTCAGGAGTACTCCTAGCACCGACCGTTGCCACCTTCCTATGCGAGTTACTCGTTTCAGTTTTCAGCATTGGACTTTTCCTGATTATTATCCTTGGCGGGATAGGAATGTTATTTAAATCGGTATTCAGGTAGGAGGTGCGCCATGGATTCGTTAAATATTTTTGGATATGGAGGAATTGCCGTACTTATCATTCTCCTGGTCATCTTTGAACTGAAAGAAGGTCGCTTGGGGAAACGCAGGGCACAAAGTGGAGGATATGAATACTATACACCGGATAACAACAAGGTACGGATTTACAAGGCTTTTGGTTCACTTTACAAGATTTATGTATATGGCAACTGCCCTGTCGAAACAAAAAAAGATCGTTTCGGATGCTTCTTTACAGTAAGAGCAAGATCCGCCTCACAGGCCGAATATCTCGTGGATGATATTTATCAGAATGAAGGTGCAACCGGATCATGAGTAAAGATCATGCGCCGAGTGACTTTGCCAGAAAAAGTGGCTATAAATCCGATCTTGAATTTGCTGAAACTTCGCCGATGGTGAAGTCTGTTAACACCAGTTTTGGCAGCAAAAACCATAACGCATATATTCACCGTTCTGATGGAACGCATGAACACTTCTTTTACTCCCCGAAAGACGCAAAGAGCGGGTGGCACGGTTACAACTGGGAGACGCACAATAACCACCCGCAAAACCAATCAAAGGACAATACGAACGCAAGTCCAGAAGGAGGAAAAGCAATGGACAGAAATAGTTTTGTAGAAAGCATTAAGGTCGATAAGGCAACGATTGACCGTTGTAATGAAGTATCCCACAATGCGGTCAAAAATGCAAGCACGCAAGCCGACAGGCAGAATGGCGTTGACGATGGCGGGCGTGAACGCGGCGATACGGGTCCTGCGTCACTTGGGCGAGAATCAGGCAACAAGGGCGGACCTTCCAATGCCCATAATTCTGCAGGGGAAAGCCATGGACACAGCGGACAATCTTCATCCGGACACGGAGAAAGCGGACACGGTTCCGCCGGGGGACAAAGTTCGGGCGGTGGGCATGGAACTGGTGGACAAGGCAGTGGCGGACATGGATCGGGTGGACATGGAGGGCACTGATATGGCCGTGATCAAGCAAACGCTTGAAGGACTCGAGATTCTTTCCAAGCCACCCCGTGCGCAAAGAACACCCCATCAGCCGGTCATCCATCTTCCAGACGGCTTGGAACTTGATGATCAGGCGTTGGAGCTGGCAACTTTGTTGATTGCCCCACCAGGGGGCGGAAAAACCGTGCTGCTTGGCAGAATCATCGAACAAATACTCCCCCAAGTAACGGCTATGCGAGCCAACTGTTTCCTGCTTGATGTCAAGGGTGAGCTTTGGAAACATTTCGGCACCTTCCCTGGAGCACTCAGGATTTCGCCTTCATCGCATTCTGCCCCGGCTGCCTGTTGGAATA
Source organism: uncultured Oscillospiraceae bacterium (assembly GCA_947599875.1). GTDB lineage: Bacteria > Bacillota > Clostridia > Oscillospirales > Oscillospiraceae > RUG626. Next base: position 13,052 of record CANQFV010000012.1, on the reverse strand, counting down.
TTTTCAGAGAACTGGGAGCGGGTAATGATCCGGAAATTGTAGCTCGCGACATTGCCAAAGGCCTGTTGAAAAGCCAGCGTAGTGATCTGCAGCCTTTCTTCGAGAACGCAGCAAACGACTTTCTCGTCAGTACATTGCGCTGCATGGATGCCAAACGGCGTGAAACCGGAGATTATTACGGCAACTGGCATCTGTCCGATTTTCTAAAGCGTGTATCTGTCCGAAGAGACGCACCTTTGAACTGGTATGATCTGGCAGAACAACAGCCGCAGTTCTTCAGCCACATTCCTAATTATCTCGGCGACGAACTTGGTCAGGGATACGGCATCGTCAGCGAACTTCTCGTACTGCTTCATTCCGTGTTTTACGGCAGCATGAACACGCCAGATGGGCAGTTTTCCTGCATCGAAACCGTCCGCAGTGGAGGTCATCTCGTCTTTCTGTGCATGGATTATGCAAATGAAAGTGAGGGGAGTAGAAAGGCGTTTCAGACAATGCTTCACCTGCTTCTAAAGCATTCCACCGATGCCGACAATTGCTGTCTCAATTATTTCTTTCTTGATGAGGGAAGTGTTATTGGACAGGTTGGCACAGCCGATGCCCTTTCCCTTGGCCGAGCCTGTGGGCTTCGCCTGTTTATGGGATTGCAAAATGCGGATTTACTCTCTCTTCGTATGACTGAGCAGGAACGCAATGCGCTTCTTTCCCTCTTCGGCAATTTGATCCTTATGAATCCGCAGGATCAGATTTCCAGAAAACTGTTTGCGGATCGGTTCGGAAAATCACTATGTAGCTGGGCGTTCACGGGACCGATGCAAAAGCCTATGAACCACGTGGGATACCGACCTGTGGTGGCTGACAACGACTTTGCCCTGTTGCAAAAGAAAGGAAACGCACTTTGTAGCTTCCCCCGGATTTCAAACCAACCCTTCTATTTCCACAGTTACGATTCGTCTATTGAAGGCTGAAAAAGGAGTTTACCACATGCTGACACGTTACCGTCCTTCCGATATTTCGATTATAAGTGCGCCGACCACTTCGACCAATCTGCGTAATTCGATGGCTCATCCAGCCATTGACCTTGGATGCTGTACACCTTCTCAAATGATCTCCAACACCGGAATATCCCATAATGGAACAGTTTGCTTCATCGGCGATGCATCGAGGGGGGTGGGAATTGCAAAAGCCTTGATTCGACGAATCAGGAAACCTTTTCTTTTACTTGGGACGGAATCAAGCAGAAGTACTTTATCCACGATTCTTAGTGCCGATTGGACGCTGAGTTCCGCACAGGTAAGTTTGCCTGCTGGGAACGGTGCAATACTCTTTTCCGATCCGTATTCATCGTATCTTGAGTTATGCGAATATATCAGGGCATGGAACAAAGACCATTATCTAGTAATTCACCTTGGCGACGGACTGCAAATTGGCTTTGAGGTTCTTAATCAGCTCATCTCAATATCCGAATGCCTGATAGTATGTGAATCAATTCCTCAAAGTCTTCGCGAGAGTGAAACTCGAGGAGTTTCGCCTCTTGAATTTATGAAAAAGATGAAATACCTGATCGTGTCTTCTATCGGATCTTCTTCAAAGGACCTTGTCGAATTATTACCAACATATCAGTACGAGAAAGTGTCAAACACAATGAACTTCAACACTTATAGGGGGAGATCAATTCTGCATCCGCTTAGAGGACATCACGGCCATGGTGTCTCTGTAGGTCAGACGAGAACCATGGATTTCAAGAAAAGCCTCTTTGAAGTCGATGACCTGAAAAGGATTTTTGATGATGGGTATATGCTCACATACAATGCCGTGAACGACAGCGTTTATATTATGCAGTTGGTTTGAGAGTCAAAAATGTAAAATGGCTACTCGTTGCATATTTGATGAAGAAAAGCCCAGTATTTTAATTGCAATCCTTGAGCTCATTTTTTAAAAAGCATTTCATCCATACCCAATTGTGTGCATATGTAGCCGGTTTTGATTTGCTTCAACTCAAAAGCTGTATGAAATTATGGAGGCGTTACATTTGAGATTGTTCTATGAGAAAGTTCTTACATGGGTCATAAAATCATATAAAAAGGTTTTCCTGTGGGGATTATTGCTTGGCGTTTCCTGTGCCTGCCTTGCGTGGCAATTGTTTATTGCCGACTATTTCGTAGATGCTGACGGGGTGATTAAGTGGGTTAAAGAAGATATAGGCACCTGTGTTTCATTGTTCATTGTCTCTCTATTTCCAATAGATTTCCTTGGGACAGTACACTATGGATGCAAAAAGTTGAAACTTAATACCGCGAATGGATTGTTCTTTATATCGACAGGGATTTTTTTGATTAATCATTTCTTCTTCTCCGGAATCGAACTATATTCTGACGCACCTATACGTGTGACTTTGCTTATGCTTGTCATTGCACTGTTTTCTGTGGGGACAATTGATGTTGAACGGCAGTGGTATGTCCAGATGCTTTGCCTTTCTTTCGAAGCAGTATTGTTTATCAAACTGCTCCAGAAGGAGGCGATCATGTTAAGCGTTTATTTCTCATTTGCGGAAGTAGCTTTTATTTTGAGTTGTTTTTGGACAAGCCGTAAACATATTGGCGTTTTGGATATGCTAAAAATCATTTCTATTCCAATATTCTCTATAATTCTGTCCGTCTCTGTATTGGTTCTTACGCAAAGGGATACTGCAATCCTCATTTATAAAATCTGGACTGGCACCGAAGAAAACTCTCTAACCTGGTTCAGCGCGGCAAATGCGGTGGAGCCGCTTAACAGCGCCTATATGCACACTGCTATGGTATTCCTCAATCTCGCTGGGCTGGGAACCCTTCTTCTGGCAGCAAAGCGCATATCTATGCGTGCGCGGTTTGTCGCGCAAATGGTCACGATTTTTGACATACTAACCATAACCTATGGCGTTGCGGTTTGGTATAACATTATTCCAACTGCAACTTCTGTGTTCATGCCTTTTTCTTCAACAGTAAGTGCGATCATAATTGCGCTGATCTGTAATTCATTTCTTTATGAGCATCACATTGTCAGCAGAAAAGCCATTGAGAAAATTCCAATATTCAAATCAATCTTAGAAATATTGAGCCCATTTGATAGCAATGATGAATGAGCAAAAGGACCCTGCACTACTATTTAAATTCCCATTTCATCCATTAGCTTTAGCATTGACAGAGCTTCCGGTGCCCCGTTTTCAGCGGCTTTCATAAAGCACAGATATGCCTTGTCTTCGTCAGCCTCACATCCTCTTCCAGAAAGATATAACGTCCCTAACACAAATGTGGACGGCGCATCGCCGCAATCAGCAGCATATTTACAATAGTCGAATGCCTTTTCATAATTGTGGACTTCCGGGATCTGGTACAGCATCGCCAGATGTGCCGCTGAGAGGACGTTGCCCTGTTTAGCCGCCATTTCAAAATATTCTATGGACAGGCGGAAATCCTTTTCGACGTGGCCGTAAAAAAACATATAGCCGAGCATGTACTGGGCGTATGGGTCGCCATGGTCCGCAGCCATATGATAATATTTTTGGGCCTTTACAAAATCTTTTTTAAATGTACCTGTGGGATTAAAATAAAGCGTTCCCAATTCGTATGCGGCGGATATGAACCCGTTGTCAAGCGCCATTTGAAAATACATAGCGGCCTTGAAATAATCGGGCATAAACGGGCTGCTCAAGACTCCGCGCTTATACATAAGGCCAAGCTGATATGCCGCGTTGGGATATGAATCCGCAATTTTCACGTATATATCTGCGGCCTTCTTAAATTCCCCGTGCTCAATATAAAACTTGCAAAATGAGTCCTTACGGGGATTATCCATGGAGTCCAGGACAGAGAGATAATACGCTTCGGTTTGAGCATAGTCAAAATTGCAACCGCTTCCAATGCTGCGCATAAACCCAACCTGTCCGGCCGAATACAGATCGCCGTGCGCGGATCTCATATGATATTCGTAGCTTTTCTCATAAGATTGGCTCTCACGCGGCATACTGCCGGCATAGTACATGCGGGCAATGAAATTATCGGCAACAGGGGCACATTCGCCGTTCATAGCGGAAACCTGTTTAAACCAACGCGCTGCCTTTTTTTCGTCTTTGCCGCCGGAGATTCCGTAATAATAGTAGATCCCCGCATTGAGCATCGCATGTTCGTCACCGCTGTTGGCAGAAGCCAATATATCCTCCAGAGACTTATCAGGATCAAAATGCGCGTTGGAGTTATAAACGTCTCGAAAACCATTTTCTCCGTCGTTGTTAGACATAAGAACATTGCAAAGGGTGGAATAGGGCGATGATATGTACTGTTCAGGGAAAACATACGCATCGATTTTCGGGAAGAACCGTATATTCTCGGGAAGTCTGGAGAAATCATCTGGCATGGTTGCACCATTGACAAGAATAGGAATGATATGCCGGTCGGATTCCCTTGCGCAGAGCAGCTCGTCCCTTATCCAACACACGTTATTGGCGGACAGCAGCTGCTCGAGGTAGTCATTCGTGACAACACAGATGAAGTCCTTGCATGATTCTATCGCGGTTCTGAGCCGGGTGGGGAAATCGCCGCTGTGGGCCTCATCCGGATTAAAATAGACACTATACCCAGAGCGCCTCAAGTCAGCGGCTAATCTTGAGGCAAAGTTGTTCCCAACTCCATCGTTGCGATAGGAAATAAAAATATCTTTTATAGCATCCATAATTCACCATTCCTGATAAATGTGGTTTTTATACATTATGTTTTATTATAGCAGAAGTCCCATAGATGAACAAGAGAGGATAAAAATTTAAACAAATATGGATGCCCATATGACAACGCAACGATGGAGAATTTTTTCGGTACATTCAAGTGTGAGTGCCTGAACCGCGTTACGATTCCTGACCGTGCGACGCTGGAGAGGTTGACCCAGGAATACATACATTTCTACAACTACGAGCGCATCAACATGAAAAACGGCCTCACCCCGTTTGAGATTCGGAGCAAGGCCGCGTAATCCTTCAATATTCTACGACTGGTGGTTTATTGTCGTGTCTGTTGGCGTGGGTGCGGTCCAGTTTTTACCTCTCCGGGTCAGTTTAGCAATAATCAAAATTATACTGCAGACGCAGGGAGGTATCAACGACACGACTTAGTATCGTTGTTTACCAGTCCGGGTATATGAGGTTACCCTTTGCATCATAGAAACAATCACCCCACGAACGAAAATAGCCGCATGCATCATAGTAGTTTTCGCCCCAGTTTCGATAAATCCCTTTGCCATCATAAAATCCGTCGCCCCAACTGCGAAAATAGCCCTTACTGTCGTAGAAACAATCACCTCTACCCCTGCAATCACCGTTGCTATCATAAAACAAAAACGGCTGTTTAATTTTTTCTGTGGTTATCCTAAATTGATTGCTCTCGGTAAACTGCATTTCACTCGATTCCCCGCTATTTCTTCCATTTGAACCGCCATAACTGCTATAGCCACCACCGGGGTTTAGTAAATAAACAATAAAGCAAACAATGGCAATTAAAACAATCCCAGAAACGACCAGCCATGCAGGAGCGTTCCAGATTGCTTTAATAGCTTCAAACAAAAAATTGATAATGTCAAAAAGCATATTATTTACCCTTTGTTGTATTATAGAGGTTTATTTTACCTTTTTTCAAAGACACCATAAATGCATTTAGGGATATTGCGGATTAGAGTCAATATTCAAATTGCATCTCAAAAAACGGTATATGAAATACGGAAAAAGAAAATATTAGGCAAATTCATTGATTCGCTGTCAAGAATATGTACTATTATGTCAGCAGAATCTTTCTTTTCTCGCGTGGAGTAATGCGGCAACGCCGCCCTCATATTTGATAATATCCAGAGCTTCCATTCATCAAATTGCCCTCGCATGCCGTATTAATTTTGTATTATACCACATTAAATATGGAATATCAACCTAATTTCTTGAATGCGATCCCTACAGGATAAAAATTTAAACAAATATGGAGATTAAAGGCGAGTAATGCAATATAGCTACAATGATAGGAAAGGGCATACTCTATATTTGGTGGTCTTATTTCTATTATTAAGAATACTTGCGGAATACCCTAACAACTTGATAAGAACTATGTAGGCAATGCAACTATCTTACATCTGCACACCCCAAAGCTCTGCGCGTCCCGCTGAATCACCTTTCCGTCCAGCGCCGGGAGCCATTTTCGGCTGAAGCTGGTGGTGCCGAACCATGCGTCGAAGTTGGTGACGGGGAGAACGACCCAATCGGAGTCGGCGGGCTTGTTGGCAAGGCAATAGGTAACGAGCATTTGGGCGGCCTCAACGGGAACACCGGGAGGCGTGACGGCGGCAATTCGAGACAGCTCCTCGTCTGTAAAGGAGATTTCCGTGCCCCGTAGCGGGCCCAGCTCCAAAGCGTCGGCGAGAATAGCGTCCAGGCTCAGGAGCCACGCGTTATCCCCAGAGGAGAAGATGGGAACCTGGAGCTGGATGACCTTGTTGCGCCAAGCGGCATTGAAGGAGCTTACCAATGCCTCACAATGCTTCTGCGCGTGGGCAGAAGTGACCTTGGAATTCGCCCGGACGAAGGAGATTACGCTGTGGACATGCCGGTAAAGCCACCCTCTGCCCTCGAAGTCCACCAGCGCCGGGAACTCTGCGGTATACTCCGGAAAACAACATCTGAACTGCCAGCCCTCTCTGGGGCTGGCCTTTTTGCTGTCGGGGATACTGCACCAGGCCAGAAGCGCGCGGCGGGCGCGGTCTATGTTTGGTGTGCCGCTATCGAACATGTATCCCCGCGCGATGATTGTCAGCACCCGTCCGAAGCCCTCGAAGTGCTCCAGCATATCGAAGGTGAACCGGCGCATCCATGCCACGTCTTTCTTCCCGACGGCGGCGTACTCCACAGGGCCGGTGTAGCACTGAAATTCCTTGACCTCATTGATCATCCGGCGTCCACCTCCGCGCTTCCTTCTCGATTTGCTCCGGCAACAGGTCCCACAGCAGATTCCGCTTGCCCAGGGCCACCACATACCGCACAGCCAGCCTGGACTTTACGATCTTCGTCAACAGCTTCCGACACACCTCCGCCACCGCCTCTCGGTAGCTTTGAGAATACGGTTTATTCTCGTATGTGTCCATCATGGCGGTAAATGCGGGGGAATCCGTATCCCGGTGAAGCCGCTTCCGCTCCGTGGAGTTGTTCTCGTCTTCAATATCGCAGACGAGGTCACCCAGAACCCGGTATCCACCCGCCCGGAAATCCGTAAAAAGGTCGAACCACTCCTCAAATTCCGGCAGAAGCTCTGACAAGAAATCAAGCCTGTCCTCGCGGCCCATTAGGTGCCAGCTCCGCTCCGCCAGTTCCCTGCGCAGCTCCGTTACCCTCAACGGCTCCAGCGCCGAAAACGTGGCGTACAGCTCGTCCACATCAAACCTGTCCTCCTGCCCGCGGGAATAGAGAATACGGCGGATGTCATTTTCCCGTCTTCTGCTCCTAATGGGCGCTTTGCAGGCCCGGATACGGGATAAACAAGCGGTGTAGTCCCGGAGGAGGTCGTCAACAGCGGTAAGAATCTTCGGGTCAAGCTCGTTCTTCCAGTTTGGATCAGCCGCGAATGTGAAAAGCTCGCTGTCCTCCGCCGGCTTCGGCTTCAGCCTCGGCGTATGCTCCCGGAGCATGTAGGCGTAGTACGGCAGCTTCTCCACGTTGGAGCTGACGGCGTTCCAATCCGTGGACTCAATGAGCTTCCGTCTTTGCTCAACACTTCCGTCCTCCAAGAGTGTCCTGTACTTCAAAAATCCGCTTCGGCGCACGGTTTTATGCTTCAGGTATTCGTCCAAGTCCGGCCTCACGCCACTCTTGGCCGCGTCAATCTCCAGCCCCACCAGGATGGCCAGCGTCTCCGTCTCCTGCCTGTACCGCTCCCGTTCCTCGGCTGTGGAGTTCTCGTCGTAAGCAATAACGCTCCTGTCAAAAGCGGCGTTGCAGATCTGCCCCACCCGTGAGGAAAAGGTATCCCGCACCGTGACAAAGCGGTCATGCCAGTCGTTGGCGTCACGAATCACCGGCTCCTCGGAGGGAATAAAGAGAAGTGGAAGGTTGTCCCAGTTGTCGATGTGGCCGAGCTCGTAGTTGCGCTTCACACACCGGTTCAGGACCGGGTCCGCGATGGTCTTGACCATATCCCCGTCGTAGTCCGCGCCGCCCAGCCGCTCCGCGGCCAACATGCTGGCATCCACCATCACCACGTCCGTCAGGTGGCCGAGGTAATATTTTCGCATATTCTCCGCCTTGCCGTAAGGCTCAAGCTGTATTTCCTCGTTCCGGGCGATGTGGGGATTGCGCAGGAGGGTGCAGGCGTCCCCCGGCTCATACGCCGCTCCAGGCGCGTAAAAGGAGTTGGGCTTGAAGTGCGTGCTCATGGCGGCACTATAAAAGGTCCTCTGCCGGCTGTCCGCGTTGCGGAACGCCTCGGCGTGGTCAATCAGGAAAGTCAGGAACTCCAAAAGGTCGCCGGAGAGAAAGCGGTTGTCCCCCTCCACCAGAAGCCGCCCTAGGGCGTACTGCTTCAGGGTGTGCTTCGCCATGGCGTCCAACTGTTCAGTGAACACCGGCTCGTTGATGAACAGCGGATTTTTGCGGAGCGCCTTCGCCCGGACGTCGTTACCCTCCGTGAAAACAGACAGCCTGTATGCGGGGCTGGCGCACAGGTCATAGTATCTCTGCTCCGTGGCCTTGGTGATCCACCGGCGCGCGTCGATGCCTGGGCTGTACGTCCACCCCAGCGGCAGGTCAGCAGGGCGAAATTCCTCCTCCGTCATGGACAGCGTGTTCAGAAACTGGTAGTTGAGCTCCGTATATTTTTCCGGCTTGGGCTTGCCGGTATTAGTGATGTAGAGGGCGTGGTCGTATTTCGTGAACCGCTCCCAGTAGCCATTCCAATTGAGATGGTTTTCCTCCATCCACCCAAGGCCCTTGACCATGCTCCGGGTGAGGATGATGTCCACGCCGTCCACCGGATGGCGGATGTCCCAGATGTCCGTGACGTGACTGCACCCGGCGCTGTGAAGGAAGTTCCTGAAGTCCACCTCATGGAGCATCCCCTTGACGAAGGGGAGCCTGAGCTGGAAGGAGTGGTGGATATGACGCCCGCAGGTTTTCCTGTCGATGAGCTTGGCGTACTCCGGTGAGATCAGCCCCTCGCCGTCAAAGCGTGTGACCTTCACTGGCCGCGCGGACTCCGACTCCACCCGGCGGTATCTCCTGACGCCCTCCCGGACAGTCTCGCCCTCCACGGTGACGATCTTGGAGCTGACTTCAAACTCCTCATTCTCCACCACCACGACCCTGCCGGGCCGGGCGATATCTATCCTGTCTATCCGCGTCCCGCTGGACAGCATCAGTCCGTTGTATGCGTAGAGTTTGGACAACTGGCACCGGCCAACTGTCATGTTTAGCATGATCCGCCGCCGGACCTCGCCGCAAAGGTCTGCCCGGATGAAGGACAGCCGCCCCTGACGGCTCATACTGCCGGAGCGCTCAAAGGCGACATAGCTGTGTTCGCCGGTTCCAAAATCCAGTGTAACTCCCTCCGGTCTGAAAAGCGACTCCGCTTTTTTCTGCCGGTCCGGGTCGGCCCGGTCAAAGATACCGGCGAAGTCCATGTAGAAGATAACGTCGGAAAGCTCCGTGCGAATACGCTCACCGCTCGCCGAGGGAAACGTCCCACCGTGCAGAACACACATGGTCTGGTAAAAGAGGGCGTTGTCCTCCTGCTCGTTGTTCCCATAGACAAAGCAGCGGCGTGTGGCGCTCTCGTTTAAACAAAACGAAAAGTGGTCTCCGTCTTCCCTGGCATACCCAAGTACCGCTCTTGCGGAGAGACGGTGGATCAGATACTTCACGCTCAATTTTTCCTCACCTGCCTTTTCCCATCCTACCACAAAACACCTTCCGAGACAATATAGAAATTGCTCCCACTTTTGTGAGGAGCGAAATATTTTGCCAAGGAGGTTTTAAAATGGCAAACACAAATCTTACCGTCATCGACGGTGAAACCCTGGCGGACATGAGGCTGCCGCCGGCGCAGTACTGCGTGAAGTCTCTGCTCCACCAGGGCGTGACGATTCTGGGCGGAGCGCCGAAGATCGGGAAGTCCTGGCTGGTGCTGGACCTGTGCGTCCGGGTGGCGAAGGGGGAGAGCGTGTTCGGATTGGAGGTAAAGCGCGGAACGACGCTCTACCTCTGCCTGGAGGACACTCTGCGGAGGATACAGCACCGGCTGGTGAGTCTCACCGACGAGGCACCGTCCAACATGTTCTTCTCCATAGAGGCGAAAACATTGGATGACGGTCTCTGCGACCAGATACGGGACTTCGTGCGAGCTCACCCTGACACGGTCTTAGTGGCCGTAGACACCTTCCAGGTCATCCGCAGCACCACCCCGGATGTCTCCTACGCCACGGACTACCAGGACGTGCGGGAGCTGAAGAAACTGGCGGATGAGCTGGGTATCTCCATTCTGCTGGTCCACCATCTGCGTAAGCAGGGAGCCGCCGACCCGTTGAACAAGCTCTCCGGCACCACGGGTATCGCCGGAGCGGTGGACGCTGTGCTGGTGCTGGAGAAAAGTGACCGATGCCAATCCGGGGCGGCGCTCATCTGCACAGGCCGGGACATCGAGTACCGGGAGCTGGAGCTGCGGTTCTTAAACTCAGAGTGTTCCTGGGAGCTGGTCTCGGACAGCGCGGAGGACCCGGCGATGCTCCTGCCGCCGGAGCTTGGGGACCTGGTGGAGTTCATGAAGAACGAGGTGCACTTCTCAGGGAGCAACACGGAGCTGGCGGAGCGGTATAACGCTCACGCTGGACGGGACCTCACCGCCAAGAAGCTCAAGCAGCTCATGAACAAGTGGCGCTATGAGCTGGAGGCACAGGGCCTGGTGTTCGAGAGCCGCCGGAGCAACGGGCAACGGTTCGTGGAAGTCTCCTTCTCTGCGTTGGGGAGTGACGCAAGTGACTCAAGTGACGCAACATCCGGTGCCCTCATTCCCTGCGGCACTTGCGTCCCTTGCGACCCTGTGACCGCGCACGTCGCCGCAGGTGCCCACGAACTCTTGGAGGTGGCATCGTGAGTCACCTCTGCTTTAAGAGCCAACACGGAGCCAGCGTTGCCCGAATTAAAAAGCCGCTCTTTTTGCTTTTCAGGCTGCGGTTACGGCAGAGGAAAAACTCTCCCCTTGGGAGAGGCAAGCATCGCGTTTGTCTGTACACCGGGCCCTGCCCGGCGCCCCGCCAAACGCATTCCGGGCAGTAGCCCGGACCCACTATGACGGAGGTGAAAAATGAAAAAGGACACCACACTCAGCATCCGTATCTCCAAGCTTGAGCTGGACATCATTCGCGCCGAGGCCAAGAAGGCTCACCTCTCGCAGAGTGACTACGTCACTCAGTGCTGTCTCGGTCAGCGTGTGGTGGTCATGGACGGACTCAAGGAAGTGCTGACGGAGTTGCGGCGCATCGGCAACAACGTCAACCAGCTCACGGTGCTCTGCAACATGGGTAAGCTCAATGCGGTTAACCTGGACGGAGTACAACAGTCACTCTCGGAAATAGGCCGCGCGCTCCGTGAGTTGCAGGAAGGCAGGTGACGCTCTTGGCAATAGTCAACTTCGTCAACTACTCCAGCCGCTCAAAGAGCAGTCAGTCCCGTGGGTGCATGAGGTCGGTGATGAAGTACGTGGCACAAGACGCCAAGACACAGTGGCAGGGCCGTCAGCTCGTCACCGGTGTCAACTGTCAGGCGCAGTCGGCCTACGACGACTTCCTCAACACCAAGCTTCTCTACCATAAGGACGGTGGCAGGATGTTCTACCATCTGGTCCAGAGCTTCCCCAGCGGCGCGGAGGTGAATCCGGACAAGGCTCACGCCGCCGCGCTCAAGCTGGCGGAGCAGTTCAAGGATCACGAGGTTCTGGTCTGCACGCACACTGACCGCGACCACGTCCACTCACACCTCATCATCAACAGCGTCAACTTCGAGACGGGGCGTAAGCTCCATGTGGATGGCGACACGATACAGCAGCTGAAAACGGTCAATGACCAGATCTGCGCCGAGCTTGGCCTACCGGTGTTCGAGCCGCCGCGGGAGAAGAAGGAGAAGCCTATGTCTTCCCGCGAGTACCGCGTTGCCGAGAAGCGCAACAGTTGGAAGTACCGCCTCATCAACGCCATCGACGACTGCATGAACTACGCCGGGAGCAAAGAAGAATTCATAAAGCTCATGGGCGAGTACAGGCTTACGCCAACAGACAAGTGCGGGATCGGCGTCCAATGGGAGGACACGCGCAAAAATATCACCTACACACTCCCCTCCGGCATGAGATGCCGGGACGACAGATTACACGAAGAAAAATATTTGAAGGAGAACATGGAACATGAATTCGCAATCCGACAGGAGGCTCTCCAACGAGGAACTGAAGGCCTTGAACAGACCCGGTCAGGTGGAGGTGCTGACACTCCTCAATGGTCTGCTCCAGCGTCAAGCAAGAATAGAAGAAACGCTCACGACGCTGATAACGACCAAGGACGCGGAGAGGATACTAAGCCAGACAGACAGCCTGAGCAACCGCCTACAGGCTCTGCAACAACAGGTTGGGAAGCTGTGCGAGAGCAATACTACGAGCATCGAAAACGTGGAGAGAGCTTCGAGGAAGTCCGTGCGCAGCTTAACGCATACCGCGAAAGTCTCAATAATCCTGACCGCGATAATCTCCTCGGCCTCGACCCTGTTGCTGACGCTCTTATCTCGACTGCTGTGACCGTGGCCACCCTCTCCGACACCGGCCCGGTCTGTGACGCCACAACTATGCGACAGCACATCGACTCCAAAGCGTACCGCGAACGTCAGCGCAAGCGCATCGCCATGGGCCACAAGCCCGACGACCATGAGGACGAAGAAAATCAACCAAACCGACAGCAGACCATGTCCATGTGACGGTCTGCGTTTTTGTTGCCCCGCTATGGGGAGAAAGGAATCTATG
>CANQFV010000011.1 GCA_947599875.1 uncultured Oscillospiraceae bacterium | reverse complement strand
GGATTTTAAGTCTTTTATAATAACCGGAATCGGTTAGACTCCCGTAGAATGTAAGCGAATATGATAAGGCTTTATTTCTCGTTTACAATGGTCATATTATCAAATATCCCTCGAAAAATCAATAGCTTTTTATCAATTTTAGATTTTATTTAGAAAACAGTTCAAAAAAGATTTGGAGGGATGTTGGGCGAATATAGGAGGGATGCCAATTTCATAATTTCAACGCAACTAAAAAATATTTCAGCTCTCAATGCCATGATTTTTTATAAGGAGACATATATGAATTATCAATTAGAAGTAAAACAAATTGTGGATTATCCACGGTGCCGCATTTACCGTGATTTCATCCGCAGCCTTATGGAAGATAGGGACATCCGCACTAACGGAAGCTCCTATCTTTTTTATTACATGACGCTCTGCTCCTATGCCAACTTCCGGTCCTCCTACCGCCGGATAGAAGGCATTTCCTATCTGGTCGGTCCGGGGGAATGGGTCTGCAAGGTATCAGAGCTTTCGGAATGGTTCCGCACACGCTTCCAGCACCAGGCGCTATCCATCTTAGACTACCTGCAAAAGCAAAATTACATTACATACACCCGGCTTGGCAGGAACAATCTTATCAAATTCTGTATCACCGGCTGGAAACAGCATAATACGGCGCTTGATTACAATTACCCATGTCTGAAAGATGTGGGTTTTTTCTTTTTCCCGGTTGCAGCCGTCCATGAACTGATCAGCATGGGGAAATGCTCGGAGATGGATATTGTACTGGACTTATGGGTTCATGCCATCTACAACGACGAACAGGTGCAGGGTTCTGAATTAGGGCCTGTGGTATACTTCCGCAACTGCACCGGTAGCCCGCTGACAAACTACAGTGACCTTGCCCTGCGCTGGGGCATCTCAAAAGCTACGGTGAGCCGCATTTTGAATAAGCTGCAAAACAAAGAGTATCTTTCCCTGGTATCGTTCACCGGCAGGCATGGCAGCGTCATCTATCTGTGCAGCTACCTGTCTACCATGTTCAATATCAGCGATGTAATGATTGACAAGGAGGAGATTTCCATGACATTTCAGGTTCCATTACACATTCCGGAGGATTTGCCCCTTCCCGAAACAGAGGCAGTTACAAATGAACAGATCACCATTATGGAAGCAGAAAACAGCGTTTCAGGACAGGACGCTTGCGTTTCAAAACCGCACATTGCTGAAGTGGTTCAAAAGGTGGCGCAAATCCTTGCTGCACAAGGGATTTCGTGCTGTGAATGTCCCAAAACCCAGTATAAGTTATATCCCTTATCCGACTGCAGGAAAGGTATTTTTAAGTATTCCTTACAGATAGCCTGCCCGGACGGGAAAATGTCCTACCGGTTTGAACTGACACTTTCCCCTGTCAATCCACCGGAGGACAACCATACCCCCGCACCTGTAAACCATCCTGACACCAAAAATGAAGAAAGAAGGTAAACCATCATGCCAAATACAAGACCAAATAAAAATATTCCCTCAGAACAGGAGAATCCCCTGTTCCACGATACATGGAAGCTGTTGAAAAACTACCGGGATGCTGTCTGGAACCTTGAACTGGCCGTCCAGCAGGTACGCAGCACCTTTGAGATTGAGTACGGAAGCAGTATTGAGGAATTCTTAGACTCCATCTACCTTGCCGGAGCAGACATCGGCGGCTCAAAGCTGGAGGATTATGCAAAGAGCATAGAGCGCAGCAACAAGATGCTGACACTCCTAAATTCCGCAGTAGAAATCCTGCGCAGTAAGCATAAGCATGGGGAACAATATTACTGGATACTCTATTACAGCTACCTCTCTCCCCAGCAGCTCCAGAACACGGATGAGATTATTGAAAGCCTGCGCCCGCACATAGCAAATATCTCGCCCCGAACCTACTATCGGAAACGTCCGGAAGCAGTCCAGGCACTCAGTTCTATCCTGTGGGGATATACTTCAAAAGACTGCCTGGAAACGCTGGACAGGTTCTTCCCGGAAAGAAAATGACAGCTTGGCAGAGGATTGGCGCATAAATTACGCAAACTGGCACATCATTGCGATTTACAGGGAAATTTGCCCATGCTATAATGGTCATGCTCAAAATTGTACCTGCACCCATATCCATTCCATTTTTCAGGCATCTGCAAATATGCAGGTGCTGTTTTTTTGCAGTTCGTTCATCATGCTCTTGCATGACAAGCCCAAATCAGGGCTTAGGGAACCGGCAGTCCGAAAAAGGTTGCCGGTTTTTTCTACCACAACTAACTTTTACAGGAGGTAATTCATTGAAAAAAGAAAACAGCAACTCAAACAACGGGAAGACACTTCCCACCAAAAAGAAATTCCGCATCCCCTACCAGAACATCATCATGGGTGCGGTAGCCTTTGCCTACTTTTTTACCCTTCAGAGCAACCAGGTGCTTGCCTCGGATATGTGGAGCAAAGCAGAGGACATTATGAAGGACGTCTACAGCAAGATACTGGGCATTTCCACCATTGCCGCTATTGTGACTGCATCCGTCGCACTGCTCCTTATGAACTTCTCCAAATCCGGCAGGACTGTGGATGAATCCCGCGCATGGCTTAAGCGCATTGCAATCTCCTGGGTGATCTTAAACGGGCTTGGCTTTATCCTCGCTTATGTCACGCCGTTCTTCTCAGACGGAAAATGGAACGGATAACGGAAGGGAGGCGATGAGCCATGGGAATACTTGACGGCATCGTGGAATGGATTGCCGAACAGGTAATGAACGGGCTTGACCTGATCTCCACTTCGGTACTGGGCGCTCTTGGATGTGATATGGGAACCTTCCTGCGTTATTTCCCTGCAGCGGAAACCATGTACAGCATATTTGTGGCGACTGCAATAGGGCTTGTCCTCTTAAACTGGGTATGGCAGCTTTTCAAAAACTTCGGGCTGATTGCTGGTGTGGAAGCGGAAGATCCTTTTAAACTGAGCATCCGTTCTGTGGTTTTTATCGGTCTGATCTATTACTGCGACCAGATCACGGATATAGTGCTCTCCATCGGGGGAACGCCCTATTCATGGATACTCTCCTCCGATCTGCCGCCCTTAAACTTTGCGGACTTCAACTCCGTCCTGCTGACCATCCTTGGTGTATGCGCCAGCGGCTCCGTCGCACTGATTGCGCTCATCCTGCTGCTGATCCTTGCATGGAATTACATCAAGCTGCTGTTTGAAGCGGCAGAGCGTTATATCCTGCTGGGCGTGATCGTGTATACGGCGCCTATGGCATTTGCCACCGGCGCATCCCAGACCACCTCAAATATCTTTAAGTCGTGGTGCCGGATGTTTGGCGGGCAGATCTTCCTGCTGATGATGAACGCGTGGTGTTTACGCCTGTTCACATCAATGGTAGGAAGCTTCCTTTCCAACCCGTTATCACTGTAGGAGGTTTACATGAAAAACAAATTATACATTTTCATACTTACTGCCACGCTGTTCCTTTCCCAATCCATGACTGTGCTTGCCGTGACGGAGGGTGATGTGGAGGCAGTGGGAAAAGAAACCGCCGCCGGGAACGTGTTTGTCTGGTTTTTATGTGCTATCGCATTCCTGAAAATCAGCCAGAAGATTGACAGCTTTTTATCCAGCCTCGGCATCAATGTGGGACACACCGGAGGCTCCATGCTGGCAGAGCTGATGGTTGCTGCAAGGGGGATTACCACTGCAAAGAACGTGGCAGGCGGCAGTTCCTTCCGGGGCGGCTCCTTCCGCATGGGTGGAAGTTCAAACAGTGTCAGCCAGTCATCTTTCCTCTCCGGCGGGCTTGCCGGGGCCGTTGGGAGGCAGTTTACCCAGAGCGCCATGCAGACCATGACCGGGCATGCAAGCAACCCTATCAGCCGCAGAGCCTTTGAATCCTCCGTGAAAAAGGGCGGGGATTTTGCCAACGGCGTGACCGGGGCCGTGGCAAAAGGAAACATCAGCTATACCGGCTCCATGACAGGCACGCAGGCAGCGCAGGCCCTCACCTCTTATCTGGGGCAGACCGGCATCCCCGATGCACCAACCTATTCCGGCGTGGAAATCGGCGGCGGGCGGATCACGGGTACGGAGACTTCTGTTGACTATCCTAACGGCACTGCTTTCGGCATGTATAGCACAGAACAGTACATGGCACCGGAAGGAAATTATGAAACCGTCACTACTGCAGACAATGCCACATGGTACAAGCAGTATGCCGTGGATACGGTAGACCGTACCCCGTACATGACCGGGGAAGGCAAAATCGCCTACCATGAAAATATCGTGCAGAAGCTCCCTGACATGCCAAAAAGAAAGGACCGTGTGTAGATGGCTGAAAATAACCAAAAGAAAGAACAGTCCGCCCTGTCTATGACCGCATCAGCCGCAGGTGCCGCAAAAAGCGCCATAAAGACCGGAAAGGCAGTTGCCGGAGCTGCGAAAGGCGCTGCGGCAGGTCCCTACGGGATGCTGGCTGCCGGATTATGGGAAAACAGGCAAACCGTTGGAAAAATACTGGCTGCTTTTGCCTTTCTTCTGATGCTGCCAATCCTGTTCATCCTGATGCTGCCATCCCTGATCTTCGGGAACCAGGGGCTTGATACTGCTTCCTCCGATGTACTCAGGGACAATGCACACATCATGGAGAACATTGCGGAAGCGGAAACCTCCATCGAAGCCATCCTGCGGGAAAAACATGATGCCCTGCTGGAAGAAATACAGCGGGAGGTGGATTCCCTCGGCCCGGACTGCGAATACGGCATCACGGATGATTTTTCGGACCGCATCATCTATGAAAGCGCACTGGTCATCTCCCAGTTCTGCGCTTCGCAGGATGATTACCGTGAGATTAACCTCCCGAAGCTGGAGCGGATACTGCGTGACAATACGGATGGCATCTTTACCTATTCAACGCAGGTAACGGAATATGAGGAAACAGATGAAGAAACCGGGGAAAGCCATACCATATACCACTATGAATATACGGTGGAATATGCCGGGGACAGCTTTTTTGCGGGAAACGTGTTCCACCTGACCACAGAACAGGCACAGATGGCGGAGGACTACGCCTCCAACCTGCACCTGTTTTTATTTGACACAGTGTATCAGGTGGAGATCAATCCGGACCTGATACCGGGAGAAACCGGGAACAAAGCGGCCCGCCTTGCGCTGACAAAGCTGGGCACACCTTACAGCCAGGAGCGGCGGAACCAGGAAGGATATTTTGACTGCAGTTCCTTTACCTACTGGGTATACAGCCAGTTAGGGATTTCCCTGCAGCATGGTGGCTCCAACACAGCGGCTGCACAGGCAAGATACATTACCGAAAACAATCTCGCCGTATCCTATGACAGCCTTGCCCCCGGCGATTTGATCTTTTACTCCTTTGAAGTAAACAACCGCTACTTGAATATCAGCCATGTGGCAATCTACGCCGGAGACGGTTATGTGGTAGACGCTTCTTATTCCAAGAAAAAAGTAGTCTACCGCCCCATTTACAGTACGGGCAGCATTGTCCTGTGCGGCAGACCATACACAGAGTAATCCATGGCGGGAAGGGCACATCCCTGCCTTTCCCGCCTTCAGCAAATATTTTAGGAGGTGCATCACAGAATGTCCATGCGACCAGAAGAAAACGACATATATATCATCCCGCCAAATTTCATTGATACCGGAACGGTGTTCGGCGGAACCATCAAGCTCAGGAATGCGGCAGAGGCGCTTATCCTCTCACTGCTCATCGGCTTTCCGGTATTCCATATCCCCGTCACGCTGACGACAAAGATCATTATCGCCTGCCTGACTGTACTCCCGGCAGCCCTGTTCGCCATTATCGGCATTAACGGGGAAAGCCTGTCTTCTTTCGTCATTAACTTTTTCGTATACCTGAAAAACCGCAGGGTTGTGGGAATACAGGAGGATACAGGCGAACTACCGGAGAAGGAAAAGAAACCCGGAAAGCAGCGGAAGCAGAGAACGAATAAAGCGGAAAAGAAAACGAAACCCAAAAAAGAGGATTTTGCTGAGGAATTCGGGCAGTTCAAGGAACGCAGGCAGGCAAGGCAGACGGCTGATAAGGCTGCAGGTGAACGCCGGGAAAAGAAACACGCCGTCTCCCAGATGCGGGAGCGCATGAGGGAGGAGCCGGAACCGGAGCTGCTAAACCCTGCCGCTTCCTACCTCCCCATCCGAAAGATAGAAAACGGCATCATATACACCAGAGACCGCCGCTATGTCAAAATCATAGAGGTCATCCCTATCAACTTCCTGCTTAGGAGCGCAAGGGAGCAGCGGAACATTATTTATTCCTTTATCAGCTACCTAAAGATAAGCCCCGTAAAGCTCCAGTTCAAGGTCCTTACCAGACGTGCTGACATCAACCGCCATTTGGAAACCCTGCGGGAAGAAATGCGGCAGGAAACGGATGAACGCTGCCTTGCGCTTCAGAAGGATTATGAAAGCCTGATACGCCGCATCGGTTCCAGGGAAGCCATCACAAGGCGCTTTTTCATAATCTTTGAGTATGAGCCGTTTACGGCAAACCGTGGAAATGAGGAGAGCGACGCCATCTCTGCCCTCACGACTGCCGTTCGGACGGCAAAAACCTATCTCCAGCAGTGCGGGAATGAACTCTTAATCCCCGACAATGAGGATGAAATGGCCGCCGAGGTGTTCTACAGCATTTTGAACAGAAAAACCAGTGTGGTAAAGCCTTTAAGCGTGCGTGTCAATGAGGTCATCGGGCAGTACATCAATGCCGGCAGGCGGGATGAGATCGGGAATATCCCCGCAATGGAGTTCATCGCACCGGAATCCATCGACTATACCCACGGCAATTACGTCGTCATGGACGGCACTTACCATACCTACCTCTTAGTCCCTTCCGGGGGCTACCGCCCGCAGGTGTGTGCCGGATGGATCTCCCTTCTTGTCAACGCAGGGGAAGGCATAGACGTAGACATTTTTTTTGACCGCCAGCCGAAAGACCGCATCCAGCAGAAACTCGGACAGCAGCTTAGGATTAACCGCTCCAAGATCAAGGATACCTCCGATACAAACTCGGACTTCGATGACTTAGACAGTGCCATACGTTCCGGTTATTTCTTAAAGGAAGGGCTTGCTTCCAACGAGGATTTCTATTACATGAACATCCTGATCACAGTCACGGCTGACAGCCTTGAGGAACTGGAGTGGCGCACCAATGAAATGAAAAAGCTGCTGCTTTCGCAGGACATGGAAGCGGTGTCCTGCCACTTCAGGGAGGAGCAGGCCCTGCTTTCCGCCCTGCCTCTGGTATCGCTGGAGAAAAAGCTGTTTGAGCGTTCCAAGCGCAACATCCTGACAGGCAGCGTTGCAAGCTGTTACCCTTTTACTTCCTTTGAGATGTGCGATGACAACGGCATCCTCTTAGGGGTAAACAAGCATAACAATTCGCTGATTATTGTGGATATCTTCAATTCCCGTGTCTACAAGAATGCGAACATGGCAATCCTCGGAACCTCCGGTGCCGGCAAGACCTTTACCATGCAGCTCATGGCGCTCCGGATGCGCCGCAGGAACATACAGGTATTTATCATAGCCCCCTTAAAAGGCCATGAGTTCCACCGGGCCTGCAGCAACATCGGCGGGGAATTCATCCAGATTTCACCCGCTTCCAGAAACTGTATCAACATCATGGAAATCCGGAAAGTGGATTCCTCCGCAAATGACCTGCTGGACGGCCCCCAGACGGAAAAATCGGAGCTTGCGGCAAAGATACAGCGGCTGCATATTTTCTTTTCCTTACTGATTCCGGATATGACCCATGAGGAACGGCAGCTCCTGGATGAAGCACTGATACAGACCTATAACCAGAAGGGCATCACCCATAACAATGAAAGCCTGCCTGACCCGGAACACCCGGAAAGTTACCGGGAAATGCCGGTACTGGAAGATGTATTCAACATACTGAAGCAGAATCCGGACACAAAGCGCCTTGCCAACATCATGAACCGTCTGGTGCATGGCTCCGCCTCAACCTTCAACCAGCAGACTAACGTAAACCTTGACAACAAGTATACGGTACTGGATATTTCAGAGCTGACCGGTGACCTGCTGACCGTGGGTATGTTTGTGGCGCTGGATTATGTCTGGGACAAAGCAAAGGAAGACCGTACCGTGGAGAAAGCGATTTTCATTGATGAAACATGGCAGCTCATCGGGGCGGCATCCAACCGACTTGCCGCAGAGTTCGTGCTGGAGATCTTCAAGATCATCCGTGGCTACGGCGGCTCTGCTATCTGTGCCACACAGGACCTAAACGACTTCTTTGCGCTGGAGGACGGCAAATACGGAAAGGGAATCATCAACAATTCCAAGACCAAGATTGTCCTGAACCTTGAGGATGAGGAGGCGATGCGCGTGCAGTCCATCCTGCACCTGTCCGAAGCGGAGACAATGGCAGTCACCCACTTTGAAAGGGGCAACGGCCTGATCTCCACCAATAATAATAACGTCACCGTGGAATTTAAGGCTTCCGAACTGGAAAAAGAGCTGATCACCACAGACCGCGAGGAACTGAAAAAGCTTCTGGAAAAGGAGAAACAGCGCAGGCAGATGGCGGAAGCCGTCTAATGCGTATACTTTACATACACTTTACGCACAGCAAACATCATGGATGCAGACAGCAGGCGGGTATATGTATGCTTTAAGTATTGTTTACGCAAAAAGAATCTGTTTTCTGCCCTGTCACCTGTTTTGTATGTATGGTTTATGTAATCCCTACATACAGTTTCCTCTTATTATAATACAACCATTATCGGCGGACAAAATTATACTGCCGCAGAATCAAAGGAGGCTGTCCCATGCAGCACAGAAATCAACAGCAGGAAAGCCATTTATCGGAAATCACCCGTCTGCTTTCCATGTACCATGCCCTCAGCCTTCCCCAGCTTGGGAAGCTTTTTCCGGCGCTGACAGACCGGAAGCTGCTCCTGCTTCTCAAAAGGCTGGAAAAGGCAGGGCGGCTTGTCTTTGGACCGGATGGGGAATTTATCCTGTATACAAAAGACTGTGTTCCCAATCCGTCTACCACCGCCGCCTTCTGGGTGCTTTTGGACTTTCGGGAGGATATTACCTTCCATACGGCCAGCGACTTTCCGGTAACGCTGACTTTTTACACACAGTCGGATGCCTATGATGTCATCCACATACCGGAGGAAAAAGAAATACTCATGAACCACGCCCTTTCCGCTTATACGGAGGATTCGCCCCGCCGCATAGCTGTTGTGAGCCATGCCGGACAGATACCGCTCCTCCATTTTCCCGGCATCGCCGCTTTCTGTACGGTGTCGCCGGACGGAAAAGTGCAGTATTACAGAAAACAAGGAGTTTCAGATACTTAATGGACCGACACACTTTATCATCCCGCCTTGCGCGGATAGGGGATGAACTTCCCCGGCTTGCTAACACCATAAATGCCATGGTAGCCAATACCGGCACCTATGGGAAAAACTATGAGGAACTGAGCCTGGATGCTGCCAGGCGTGCGGAGAGGGTTGCGTGTTCCCTGCGCAACCTCATCTATGCCGCAGACCTTGTGCAAAAACCCATCCTCATGGAAACGGCTGCCCAGGTACACGGTATTTCCATAAAACATACACAGGACAAGGTGGAGATCACACTGCCCGGCCTGATGCCGAAGCGGAACAAGCGCACCAATACCACTTTCCTGACCGATCCGCTGTATGCAAGCCTTGAAACATACGCACGGGAACACAGCCTGCCTCATTTTAAGGAGTGCGTGGTCTGCTTTTCCCATGTATTCGATCAAAGCCTCTCCGACAGGCGGGTGAGGGACTATGACAACCTGGAGTGCAAGCAACTTCTGGATACCGTGGCAGGTTTCTTAATGACGGATGACAGCGGGCTGTTCTGCGACGCCTACCACACCACGGAATTCGGGGAACGGGACTGCACCATCCTTGCCGTCATGGAAAAAAGCTGCTTCCCCGCATGGCTGATGGAACGGGAGGACAGGAACAAAAACATATCGGATTTTTAGGCGGTTTTTCAAAATAAAATCCGACTTCGGTAAAAATGCCGCCAAAACCGCCTGAATACAGTGAAAAACAAAAGCCCATGCCTGCCTACTTTTACCGGAGTTGCAGGCGTGTACGGTAAAAATTTGGAAAAGAGGACTGCCAATGGATACTTCAACCAGCGCATACCGTCTGCTGGAACTGACCGCCATTTCCGGCGAATGCAGCCCCAGCGTGATGGTGCATTTAGGCATCGGCAAAAGCTATGGGGAAAAGCTTATCACCCGGCTCAAGAGTGAGAACTATCTCAGGACCCATTATAAAGACGGGCTAAGGGGTTACAGGCTGACAAGCAGGGGAAAAAAGCTTCTTCTGTCCGAAAACCCTTCCCGCTTCTCCTTTTACTTAAACGGCAGCACCGATACCAACCGCCCCCGCAGTGACTACCCCAGAAGGCTCAGGCTTCAGCAGGCATCCATTGCCTACGCCATGCTTCAGAATTCCGGTGTGGAAATATACCGTGACAGAAAGCCTCTGCTTTTTCATCCGGGAACCCAGGACCTACAGAAAGCGCCCTGCCGGATGGCACTTCCTGCCTTTTATCATTCCCGTGAAGTAAAGGAACTTGGTGCGGAAGCCGTAAAGATCAACAATTCCAGAACCATCGGCATCCTGCTTGCCCCGGAGTGCATTTACGCCGTATTCTGCACAGGCGGCGCACTGATGAAATGGGAATACCGGACAGAACTTAAGGTTAAAGCTCTGCTCTCCTACCATGCCAGCAGGGGAATCCTCTCCGGCATAGGCATAGGTATAGGCACCGGCTACCATCCGGATACTCCCATCAAGGCGCTTATCATCGGAAGCGGCATGGACACGTCAATAAAGCTGATGGAAAGCACAGGCGGTTTTCAGAAAAGCTATTTTTATCTGGATTCCAGTTTTGACTATTTCCACTATGTCCCGGATGACGCCGCCGGGGAAACCATGCTCCGGCTGCTCTGCTCCCCTGCCCTGCTGAAAGCACTGAGGAACCTGCTTTTGTCCGACCTGCATCCGCCCTGCCCCGATTACGGGCTGGAGCATGACGCCGTATCGGACGGGATGCCGGTACTCCTTGCCTTTGACTTTGACATGCTGCGGCTATCCAGATTCCGCACTGCCCTGTCCTTCCATGGGCTTATGGGAAACCTGATATGCTTTGACTTCCAGAAACCTGTGCTGCAGCAATACTTTGGGGATGCAGCCGCAATCGACACAATAGACCTGAAAAAATTTGAAGGGAGGTTCCTGCACTGAAACTGACAGAAAACAAAAAGAAACAACTGACACTCTTTCTTGTCCTGCCCGTCCTGCTCACTGCACTTGCCTATGCAGGCGGATATGTATCCCAGTTCATCATCAACTACCGGATCTGGACTTCATCCGGAGGCACACCGGGAAACGGCTCTTCGCCCGCATTCCCGGACGGCTCTTTTGGCGCCTGCCTGAAAGCGCTCACTGTATTCCCTTACAGCCTGTATGGGATTGCACTGTGCGTGGGCATCCTAAGCCTTCTGATCTTCATGGTGATGCGGATGGGCTTTCATGGGAAAGGAACCTATGACAAGGAACGGAACCTGACCTACTCCGACAAGGGAACCTACGGCACCTCCGGCTTTATGACCGATACAGAGCTGCGTGAAGTATTGGAACTGGTTTCCGACATCTCAAAATGCCGCGGCGTCATCTTAGGGAAACTTAACGGAAAGGCAGTCTGCCTTCCTGAAAAAACACGGATGAACCGCAATGTGGCAGTCTTTGGTGCCAGTGGCAGCATGAAAAGCCGCGCGTATGCAAGAAATGTCGTTTTCCAATGTGTGAAACGTGGGGAGAGCCTTATCATTACGGACCCGAAATCAGAGCTTTATGCGGATCTGTGCCTCTACCTTGAGGAAAACGGCTACACCGTGCGGGTGTTCAACCTGATCAACCCGGAAAATTCCGACAGCTGGAACTGCCTTGCGGAAATCGAAGGGCAGGAAATCATGGCACAGCTCTTTTGTGATGTCATCATCAAAAACACAGGCTCCCCAAAGGGTGACCATTTCTGGGACAACTCAGAGATGAACCTGTTAAAAGCCCTTGTGCTGTATGTGGACCAGGGCTTCCCACCGGAGGGAAAAAACATCGGGCAGGTATACAAGCTACTGACCATGAATTCCGAAAAGGAGCTGAACAGCCTCTTTGACCTGCTCCCGGTCACGCATCCGGCAAAAGCGCCCTACAATATTTTCAAGCAGGCATCCGACACGGTGCGCAGCGGCGTCATTATCGGTCTGGGCACAAGGCTCCAGGTATTCCAGAACAGGCTGATCCGGCAGATCACAAGCTATAACGAAATCAGCCTGACGCAGCCCGGATATGAAAAATGCGCCTATTTCTGCATCACCTCGGACCAGGATTCCACCTTTGACTTCCTCTCCTCCCTGTTCATGTCCTTTGTCTTCATCAAACTGGTGCGGTATGCGGACAAGTACGGGGAAGGCGGGAAGCTCCCGGTCCCGGTACATATCCTGGCGGATGAGCTTGCAAACGGCGGCTGCACTATCGCAGACCTGACCAAGAAGATCAGCACCATCCGTTCCAGACGGTTATCCATCAGCTGTATCTTCCAGAACCTGCCCCAGATGCAGAACCGCTACCCCTTAAACCAGTGGCAGGAGATCATCGGCAACTGCGACACACAGCTTTTCTTAGGCTGTACCGATGAACTGACAGCGGAATTTATATCAAACCGCACCGGCGAAGTCAGTGTGGCCGTATCCAGCCAGGCAAAGCAGTTAAACACCTGGCGGGTATCGGATTACACGCCGGAATACCGGGAGACACATTCTATCGGAAAACGCAAGCTCCTGACACCGGATGAAGTGCTGCGGCTGCCGTTGGATGAAGCCCTGATTATCCTGCGGGGACAGAAGGTACTGAAGGTGGGGAAATATGACTACACCCTCCACCCGGAAAGCAAAAAGCTGAAGGAAAGCCGTGCAAGTGACCACATCCCGCAGTGGCGCAGGAATCCGGAAACACCGGAACCGGACTTCTCAAAGCTGATGAAACCGCAGCCAAAACCCCGAAAAGCGAAAACGCCCAGAAAGGCGCCTTCCCCTGAAGCTGCCACAGCACCGGAACCGGACTTTCCGGAAGACCCGCCGGCATTTTTCCCCACGGATGAAGACTGTGGGATTATCATGACGGATAAGAAATCCATCATGTCCTGAACCAAATGACCAACCAGCCTGCCACATGCAGGCAACTAAACAAACATGAAAAGGAGACTAAGCTATGCCCAGAAAAGCAAAAACTGAAGAAACTGTTGTAACGGAAGAAAACGCCAGCATGGAAGCGCAATCTGAAGAAACGGTAACCATGGGAGACGCCCTCCCTGCGGAAGAAGAAATCCCCATGGATGAAGAATCATCTGCAGACGAAAATATTTCCTCTGATGATGACATTATAGAGGGGAACGGAACTGCTGTAGAAACATATCCCACCGGAGAAACCGCGGAATCTGGAGATGACATCAGCGGCGGGACGGAACTGCAGACGGAGGATTCCGTAGATGCCGGTTCTGTGAAAACTGAGGGCGATGAGTCTGTCAAAGAAAGCGAGACCGCTCCGGATCTTTCCCCTGAGACCGGGGATGAAAACGAAAGCGGCGCTGCCAACAATGCCCCTGAAGCTTCCACCCCTCCCAGGAAGAGAAAAACGAAGGCTTCCGCCCCGGCAGCAAAACCGGAACCCCCTGTGAGGAAACCTGCCCCTTCCGCCATCCTTACCTTAAATGCCGATACGGAAGTGGAAACACCGGAAAGCAGGGAAGATACCATCTGGCATGAGCTGCAGAATGCCTACCGTACCCGCAGAATCCTGACAGGCAGCTTAGGCGGTATTGAGAAAATGGATGGAGGCGGTACCATCGCAGTCATTTATTACAAGGAAATGCGTGTCGTGATTCCCCTCGCTGAGATGATGATTAACCTCGTGGAAGATGAAGATCATGATTATGGTGAGCTGGTACAACGCCAGAACAAGATCCTCGGCAACATGCTGGGCTGTGAGATTGACTTTATCATCAAAGGACTTGACAATGCCAGCCGCAGTGTGGTGGCAAGCCGTAAGGATGCCATGTATAAGAAACGCCAGATTTTCTATATGCCGGATGCAGACGGAAACTCCCGCGTATGCGAAGACCGTATCGTGCAGGCAAGGGTCATTGCCGTCGCAGAAAAGGTCGTCCGTGTGGAGATATTTGGTGCGGAATGTTCCATCCTCGCCCGCGACCTGTCCTGGGACTGGCTTGGAGATGCCACGGAACACTTCCATGTGGGTGATCAGATCCTTGTCCGCATCTTGAGCGTGAAGATCCGCTCCCTTGAAGATATTTCCGTAAAAGCAGACGTCAAGAGCGTCAACGGCAACACCAGCAAGGAGAATTTGAGCAAGTGCAAAATTCAGGGCAAATATGCCGGGACGGTCACGGACATCCATAAGGGCACCGTCTTCGTTCGCCTCCACATCGGCGTCAATGCTGTCGCCCATAGCTGCTATGATAACAGGCTGCCCGGCAAGAAGGATGAGGTCAGCTTCGTGGTTACACGGATCGACGCAGACCGGAATGTGGCAGTGGGGCTGATTTCAAGGATTATTAAGCAGAATATATAAAAATGAAGGAACATAGCCTGATTACAATAGCTATGTTCCTTTTCTCTACTAATCTACATTTTGTATTAACTTCCGAAATCCCATTAGTTTTCGCAGGTATTTTTATTCTTCTATATCATCATCCAATATCTTTTTTAACCTTTGTAACTCATCTAATACCTCTGGATTTTTTTCGGCGGTTCCATTATACTCTGAATTCTCCTTATTAAGCTTAGCCTGTTGCATCATGTCGAATAAAATCTCTTTCATTTCATTCCGTGCACTTGCCTGCGCAATGCTTTTCTCGTTTAATTCTGATAATTTATTTTCTATATCAGAAAGTTTTTCAATAGTTTCTGCATTTACTTTTGAACTATTTGCCCCCTCTATCATGGTGTATAAAATAGCAACTACACTCAGTACTATTGATACCAAAGTAGATGCCCCTGATATAACATCCATTGCACCTGTATGACCGCTTAGCAATAAACCACTAACCCCGACAATTACTAATATAAGACATATTATAAACCACGCAGCATCTTTACCAGTAATTTCCCACTTTCCTATTTTCATTCTTAATAATCTTCCTCACTTGGTTCTTCTGGAGCACACCAAATAGTTTCATCTATATCTTGAACTGGAAATACTGTTGTTCCTAACATAATAGCTTCCAGTGATTTAGGAGAATCCACTCGATATGCCAAATAGTATAATATATATCTTTTAAAATACTTTATTTGTCTTGTGCCCTTCTCCATAAAACTTTTACAGTCCTTCCTTGGCTTGCTGCCAGGAAATATAGATGCCATTATAAGATCTGATACAAAATACTCATTGATAAAAAGTAATCTAGTCCGTGCTATTTTGTTCAATCTTGCATTATATATTATATCTTCCTCATCAATGTACATTGGCTTATGCTTTAAAAACCAATAAGCATAATACGACATTTCTTTTAAGCGATTCGGAGCCGATGTTCCATGGTACATCTTGAGGCGAACCAAGTCGTCTAGTGCATCCACAACAGCTTGTTTCAAGCGATTTCCACTTAAACTTATTTCAATTTCCTCACCAGTTTTCTCTTTTACCATTTTTTGCATTTTTATTGCAAAATCTTTTGCAAAATCTTCAAGAAATTCATATTTTTTCTCAAACTTTTCTTTTAATCCTTCGTCCTTTTTATACCATTCGTCTAATCCTTTAAATACAATGTACACGATTGCCTCCAAGTATCTTATTCTTCTATATCCTCTTCAAGCACTTTTTCAAAATCTCTTTTATCCCATTGAAAATTGTCTATTCCATTATTGTGCAAATACATTATTTGCAACGATGTTTCATTCACCGCTTTTTGGGTATCCTTTTTAATGTCTTCCTTAGTAATCTTAGTTAATTTTAATATCATTTTCTCCTCTTGACTTTTTTGTCTTATCCTTTCTCGGCGTAATCGACACTATAATTATATGAACTCAATGCTCAATATAGCATAATTATTATATCTCATACATCCTGTTTATTTTTCTTAATCCAATTCTTTACTTGATCCAAATCAAATCTCACACCTCGACCTATTTTTTCATAAGGCATTCCGTCTTTTCTCCATCTGTCAACAGTGGATCTGCTTATCTTATACATATGTTGCAATTCCTCACTTGTCACCATTTCTGACATCTTCATACCTCCTTACTTAAACCAACTAGCATATTGACGCATCATGAATAACTATGGTTAATTATAAATAGGTATGAATCAAATGTCAATACGGAATAACTTTTTTGCATTCATAAACGAACTAATTATATAACTCTTTATATATTTTTTCAATAATATGTGGCAAATATAATTACATGTATTTAACAACTGTTAATTTTACATATCCAGCATTTCTCTTGGCACAACATTGGCACAAAACTTTCCCAAACTGGCACGGCTTTGCGATTTACACGGTAAATCCCATATGTTAGAATGGGTATCGTGAAAATTCATACACAGGCAGAAAGCTCCATGCTTTATATGAAGCCCATGCCGCACAAAAACGCAGGTAAGAAGTCTCACCCCGGCTTCCCGCCTGCGTTCTTTATTATCCGGGAGGTGACCTATTGAAAAAGAAGTTAAAGCGGCTCCTGCTGTCCGAGAGAGGTGATTCCTCTTATATCAGCAGCTTTGTTTACATTCTGGTGGTGGTCATACTGGTAGCGTTCATCATCAATGTATTCCACATCATTTCCACGAAACAGGAAATGGACCATATTGCGGATCAGCTTGTCAAGCAGATCCAGCTAAACGGCGGCGTCAGCGGGGAAACCGACTCCCTTTTTTCCTTTCTCTCCAGTGAGATCAGCGATGTTGAGGGGCTTTCCTATCAGGTGTCCGGTCCCGGCGATACAGGCCATATTCAGATTGGCACTCCCTTCTATGTTACCGTTACGGGGCGCTGCCATCTCGGTGGGTTTTGGAAATTTAACCTTGTCCCCATCAATGTGCGCTCCCAGGGAGCCGGCGTCAGCGAACACTATTGGAAATAAGGAGGAACGCCATGTACAAGAAAACCATCCGGAATGAACGCGGAGACCTGTCCTTTTTTACCATTTTCATCATTCTGGCCATAGTTATGCTGATGTCTTTTTTGCTGCTGTTCGCATCTGTCAAGATCAACTGCATGAACATCCGCAATGCTGCCAAGATGGAACTGAACAATGTCAGCGCCCGCATCTATGCGGATACCTTCCACTCACAGAGGGAAGCTAACCTTGACTCCTATATGGCAGACCTGCATTTAAGTGCTGCCTATCAGGATGCCCTGCGTGCAGGCTTCATCAATGGGATGGAGGAACGGATACAGCTCTCCAATGAAGATTACAGGGTAGAAAACATCAGCCTGCAGTTCAACCAGTATTCCGACAAGATCGAATATGTAGTGACCTGTGACGCCGTTTTTCAGATCCACATGTTCGGGGAATTATTTCCGCCCATTACACAGCACATTACACTGACCGGTTCCCACAATACGAAATACTGACAGAACCGTTGTTGACATTCCACTATCTGATGCGTATAAAATAGAAACACGACGAAAGGAGTTCAATATTATGAAAAAGGACAAAAACAATTTTGATAAAAAGAAAACCGCCATTACCTGCGGATTATCCGCATTGTGCATTGCAGTCCTTGCAGGCGCCTACTTCCTGACAAGGGAACCGGAAACGGATTTTACTCCTGCTTCCACGGAGCGCGCTGATGTGACGGATACATGGGAAGAAAATTCCAATGTGGATACTCCCCTTCCATCCAATACCACACCTGAAAGTACCCAGACACAGGGCACATCTTCTGATAACACCCAGACGGTGGTTTCCGAGGATGAGACCGGCTCCACCATAAGCCTTTCTGACAGCTCCACCCAAGAGGAGGCCGGACAGGAGAAACCGGAAACCCCGCCTGAGACCACGGATGATACCACAAATCCCGACAAGCAGCCGGAATATGACCCGTCCGTGCCCCAGCCTTCCGAAACACCGACAGGAAACACCCCCACAGGCGGAGGCAGTACAGACAACAGCCATCCCGGCCAGGTTTATGATCCGGTCTTTGGATGGGTTGATGTCGGGGACACCCGGCAGGACAATATCGACAGCGATGGCGATATCAATAAGCAGATCGGCACTATGGGCTGCAACTAAATAACACCACAGGATACAAAAGGCATGGAAACCCCATGTCTTCTTTGTTTTCTACTATTTTTCAGGAAGGAAGAAACATCCATATGAAACAGTTAATCAAACGTATTATTCCGCTTCTTCTATCCGCTGTTTTTATTCTCTCAACAGGCATGACGGTTCTTGCATCCGGGGAAGGGAACATCGACGGCGGTGGCGGTGGAATGGGAAGCGGTACCGCCACTGACGTCTGGCATGGGCAGGACGGAGTACGCGTCACAGTCGTTACAACGGACGGCAGCGTGGTTTCCACTCCCTTTGACCTGAGCAATGCAAATGTCGCCAATAATGTACTGAACTTTGGCAGGGTATGCAAACTTCAGTATAGCTCAGGTTCTTCCCTTTCGCCAAACGGAAGCTACAGTTACTCCAAGCCGGGCGTTGCCCTCCCGCGTATTATCAGCGGCACCAGCTCCCGCGCAAGCATCGAGGCAATCCGGCGGTATTTCTGTTCTGAGTATGCTGCGCAGCTGGTAGCAGACAAAACCGGCATCGCCTTCGGGGAGCTTGTGGGAGGTTCCTATAAACTTGTCATAGAGCCGATTGCCTATTTCACCCACGGCGGACGCAATTATGCCATGACTGCAACGGAAGCTGCGCTCTACAACCAGATGTCCGGTGGAAACCTGCAGAGGAAAATGACAAGCCTGACGCACCAAAACCTCCCGCTTGCCCTTTTCCTGGAAACACCGGATTTAGGCTATCCAGCATGGGGCGGCACCACCAGCGGGAAGGTATCGGATGATGAAATCCTCTCTGCCCTGGGCATCGGCATCGTAAGCTACAAGGATGTGCCGGAAGCAGAGCTGCAGGCGCCTGACTATACCTATCGGGTGGATACGGATGTCATCACCAGCATTACGCTGACCAGCAGTGTCGAGGTAAACCCGGATGATCCGGCAAGCGTCACTTTCCATATTAACGGAAGCTCCTATACGGTCAATGACATCGTGATGCCCGCAGGCGGTTCCCAGGTAGTCTGGGCAAAATGGCACACCCCTCTGGAGCCGACCACCCTTACCATACAGGTATCCGTGGACGGCGCAGCCACGGCAAAGACAAGCTTTGTTGCAAAAATCATCTCCCTTGAGGAGAACCTGCCTCCCGATCCGCTGGCAACCGACACCAACCCGCATTTTTCCCTGCCCTCCCTGCCGTCAAACCCGCAGAAAACCTCCGCATCATGGAGCGTCTGGAGCGCAAAATGGCATGCCAACTGGGAGTGGGAAAGCGACTGGGATTGGGAATCTGAAGATTGTGACGGGGACTGTCCGGAAAACTGCTCCGGCGGGCACGGGAGCTGGGTTGACAATGGCGAATGGGTAGACAACGGCTGGTATGACTTTACCTCCACCTCCTACTCTGCCTCCCTGACAGGCGCCATGGAAATCCATCCGGACGACATTGTACCCACAGCCCAGGGGGACACCATGAAAAGCGGCTACGGCATCAAGGAAAGCGCCACTGCAAACTTTTCCTCCAACGCACCGACCAGCCATTATGCACCGGCACAGACGGCTGTAGCCTATTTCCCGGAATTTGGCTATGACATGTACTGGCGTCTTTTATCCTGCAGCGGCGGCAGCACGGCCACCTTTGCCTTTAAGCCTAACGAATACTCTACCTATAACCGGAACGTGCATTTCACGCCGGTATGGTATCCCGACGGCACCGCTTATACCGTTTACACCTACATCATTGACGCATGGACGCCCTCCGGGATGCTCTCTGTCAATGTAAGTGACTCCGTACAGATCCAGGGCAGCCTGTTCGACGACTGGTATTCCAAACGTGAATAGCCCGCTGTTTTTCTACCACGCCCTGACCATGCTGCCCCTTGCGGGGTTTGCATTTTATGATTACCGGCACCACAGGATACGCAATGCCGCCCTGCTTGCCTTCCTTCCCTGGTGCCTCCTTTATATCCCGCTCGCATGCAGCTTCTGCTCGTGGATAACCTTCCCGGTCATTCTGCTGCACTGCGCCATGGGCTTTTTATCGGGATTCCTGCTCCTGTTTTCCGTGTCCCTTGCCACAAACGGCGGGATCGGCGGCGGGGACATCAAGCTTACAGCACTGCTCGGCATCCCCTTCGGGGCATCCGGGCTGATGGAAGCCGTTGCCCTTTCCTGCCTGTCTGCCCTGATCCATCTCGGCATCCGGAAGGCATGCAAAAGGAAACCTGCAGGAAACATCCCCTTTGCACCCTACCTGTTTTTCGGGTGCATGGCTGTCACACTGCTTTGGACCGTTCCATAAATACTACGCAAATTATTGTAATAGAAAGGATACTGCCATGAAAATCATCTTACTGCTCGCTGCAGGGGCACTGCTTTTATTCCTTGCCGCAACCGCAACCGGAAATTTCCTGTTACTGAAAACATACCTGTTCTTAGACCAGCACAGATAAGGAGGCCGAAAACAATATGAAAATGAACAACCGTTTTATCTACGGCATCCTGAGTATTGTACTCGCTGCCGTCATTGCCTTTATTGCCATTCCTGCCGTCACCAGCAAGACAAGCAGTACCTGCGAAATCGTCCGCATGAAAAATGCCGTGACACGGGGAACGCCCATCACGGCGGAAGATCTTGAGCTTGTGGAAGTGGGCGGCTTCAACCTGCCGGACAGTGTTGCCCGCAGGATGGAGGATGTGGCAGGCACCTATGCCGCTGCCGACCTTTATCCCGGCGACTATATCCTTCCGGAGAAGGTCAGCAGCGTACCACTGTCCTCCGACCTCTCACTCAATGAGATCCCGGACGGCATGGTAGCCATCTCCATCACCACCCAGACACTTGCAACATCGCTTTCTGACAAGCTGCAGGGCGGCGACATCATCCGTCTCTACCACTATGATGACAACAACGTGCTGGAACCGGTATCCGACATCCCGGAGCTGCGCTTTGTGAAAGTCCTGTCCGTTTCCGATTCCAAAGGGCTTGACGTGGATTACACCACCCCGCCGGAGGAGGATGAGGAAAGACAGCAGACAGCAACCATCACCGTCCTTGCCACGCCTGAGCAGGCCATGCTGCTTACACGCTATGAGAATGAGGGCATCCTGCATGTTGCGTTAATCAGCCGGGGCAATGAAAAATTATCAAAAGAGCTGCTGGAGCGCCAGGCTGAAATCCTGTCCACTCTTTACGGGGAAGGTCTGGAAATGTCCGATGAGGATCTGGAGTCCTCCATGAATGCTTCCGGACAACAAACCCCCGGCGGGGAGGGCAGCCAGGAGAGTACCACCGCTGCCTCCGATACTTCCGGAGCCGCCGCCCCGGATACAGAACCGGAAGAAACATCCGGAAACGAATAGGGAGGGAAAAACAGATGTCAAAAATTATCACTGTCTGGGGAAACCCCGGCTGCGGGAAATCCATGTTCTGCTGCTGTCTTGCAAAAGTGCTGACGGCAGGCAGGGAAAAAGCCCTTATCATCAATGCAGACTCCAGTACACCCATGCTGCCCGTCTGGATGCCGGAACGCATCCTTGAAACAAACGCTTCCATCGGCAACGTGCTGACCGGACTGGAGATCAATACAGCTTTGGTGGCGGAACGTGTCACCATCCTGAAGGAATACCCTTTTATCGGCGTCATGGGTTATGCCGCCGGGGAGAACCCTTTTTCCTACCCGGAGTTTAAGTACGACAAGATAAAGCTTTTTATCGCAGAAGCGGCAAAGCTTGTAGATTACATTATTCTGGACTGCAGTTCCAACATGCTCAACTTTTTTACGCCTACGGCAATCGAGGCTGCGGATGTAGTAGTCCGCATTATCACACCTGATCTGCGTGGACTGAACTATCTCCGGGCACATAAACCGCTGCTTACGGATGACAAGTTCCATTATGGGAGCCACCTGACCTTTGCAGGACTGGCACGCCCCTTCCACGCCATTGATGAAATGGACCACCTGATCGGCGGTTTTGACGGACTGCTTCCTTATGCGAAGGAAATTGAACGGTGCGGAACCAGCGGGCAGATGTTTAAAGCGCTTGCCTACTGCAACCAGCGCTACATCAACTCCCTAAAGCTCATCCGGGAACGTCTTGAACAGTCAGGTGAAGACAGCCCTGATGTCCTGCCCCCGGAGGAGGAATCCTTTATGGAAAATGAAGATATGGAGCCGGGCTTTCCCCCGGAAGGCGGTTCTTTTACCGAAGACGGAGGCAATGCCGAAGAAAACGGCCATGCAGCTTCCTTCCAACCGGATCAGGCAGCATCTGAAACATGGAATGGGGATATTCCCGCACATCCCATGACCGGAACCGGAAAACACAGGCAGGATGCACCTGCCGGAAAGGAGGGAAAACACCATGAGCATGGAATCCTTAAATGACATGTTCTTTACTGCCGCAGGCAAAGAAGTGCTTACCTACGACCAGATTCTTGAGGACGTGCAGAAATACTGCACGGAAAAACATTCCGACAAGCTGACCACGGAAGGGAACCAGGATGAAGCCAGGAAACTCCTGCGGGAATTCATTCTCCAGTACATTATCAGCCGTTCCTATCATCTGGACGGTTTTACCACAGAGGAACTGTGCGACACCCTCTATGAAGACATGGCGGGTATTTCTTTCCTGCGGAAATGGATTTATATGCCCGGCGTGGAAGAGGTAAACATCAATGCCTATGATGATATTGAGGTGATCATGAGCGGCGGACGCTCCATGAAGATTCCTGACCGTTTCCAGTCACCCCAGCATGCCATCGACGTGACAAGGCGCCTTTTGAATACCTGCGGCATGGTCATTGACGACACCATGCCCTCCGTCATCGGCTTCCTTGACAAGAATATCCGTATTTCCGTGGACAAGACACCCATCGTAGACCCTGAAGTGGGCATCAATGCCTCCATCCGTATTGTCAACCAGCAGACCGTATCGCGGGAAAAGCTGATTCAGTCCGGCTCTGCAACGGATGAAATGCTGGACCTTTTAACCTGCTGTATCCGCTACGGCGTTTCCGTCTGCATTGCAGGCAGCACAGGTTCCGGCAAAACCACCGTCATGAGCTGGCTTCTGTCCATGGTTCCCGATAACCGCAGGCTCATCACCATTGAGGAGGGCAGCCGGGAATTTGACCTGATTAAAAGGGACAAGGACGGCCATGCAACAAACAGCGTGGTGCATCTGCTCACCCGCCCCCATGAAAACCCCTCCCTTGACATTGACCAGGACCTTCTTCTGGAGCGTGTCCTGCGTAAGCACCCTGATGTCATCGGCGTCGGTGAGATGCGTTCCGCAAAGGAAGCCCTGTCCGTGGCAGAAAGCTCCCGTACCGGCCACACCGTAGTAACCACCATCCACTCCAATTCCTCGGAATCCACCTACCGCAGAATGATGACACTTGCCAAGCGTAAATACAACATGGCAGACGACATCCTGATGCAGATTATGGTGGAAGCCTACCCCATCGTGGTATTTACCAAGCAGTTAGAGGACGGCAGCCGCAAGATCATGCAGATCATCGAGGGGGAGGATTACCGGGACGGACAGCTCATTTACCGCCCCCTGTACCAGTATGACGTATCGGATAACCGCACTGACGACGCAGGAAAGATTACCGTTGTGGGCAGGCACAGGCGGCTCGGCGGCATCTCCGACACCTTAAAGAAGCGGATGCTGGATAACGGCATCCCCGCCGGAAAGCTCGCACCGTTCTTAACCGCCCCTGTACCGGAAAACACACAGAAAGGAGGCACACCCCATGCAATGGATACAGATCATCATCTTCCTGTTAATCATTAACGGCTTGTTTACCCTGTTCTCCGTCCGTTTCAACGATTTCCTGCATGTGCTTGCAAGGACAAGAAAAAGCTCCCTGCAGGATGATGTGGACGTGATGCTGGGGAAACCGGCAAAGGGCTTTTTCAACCGTGAAACATTGGAGATTGAACAGCTCCTTTCTGCTACGGGAAGGGAAGGACGCTTTACCCTTGTTAAGCGCATCTCCCTGCTGATGTTTGCACTGGGGGCTGTGGCAGCGCTGCTCTTAGACAACCCTTTCCTGATCCCGGTTCTGGGTGCCGGACTTGCTTTTGCACCGGTCTGGTATCTGCGCTCCACTGCCGCCTCATACAAAAAGCACCTGAATGAAGAGCTGGAGACCGCCATCTCCGTCATTACTACCTCGTACTTAAGGAGCGGCGACCTGCCAAAAGCGATAAAGGAGAACATCCCTTACCTGAACCCGCCGGTCAAAGCACATTTTGAGGCATTTATCACAGAGTCGGAGATGTTAAATGCCAACATGGTGTCCACCATCAATACCCTGAAGATGAAGATACCAAACCGCGTCTTCCATGAATGGTGCAACACCCTGATCCAATGCCAGAGTGACCGCAGCATGAAGAATACCCTAACCTTTACCGTACAGAAATTCTCCGACCAGCGCATCATCCAGTCGGAGCTGGAGGCCATCATCAATGAACCGAAAAAGGAAGCGATCACCATGATGTTCCTTGTCTTAGGGAATATCCCGCTTTTATATGTACTAAACCATTCATGGTTTGAAACGCTGATGTTCTCCACGCCCGGAAAAATCACCCTTGCCATCTGCTGTGGGATCGTGCTGTTTTCCTATACCCGGATCATGCAGCTTTCCAGACCCATTGAATACAAGGCATAGCCATGGAAACCGGTGGCGCACTACACACCGGCGGCTCCATAAAACAATCCGTAGTGCAGAAATGAGGTAACGATATGACCGGATTACTGATCCTTATAGCTTCCGTTTTCACGGGAATCGGCTGCTACAACCTGTCCTGTGCCTTTGTGGACGTGCCTACGGCAAAAACCTCCCGGATGATGATGTTAGCAAAAAAGCAGACCGGAACCGGCAATGAAAAGCTTTTCGATGTATACCTGACAAGGATTGCCGGAAAGCTTTCCCCGCTTCTGCGGCTGGACCCCATCAAAAAGAACCGTCTTGCCCTGACGCTTGCCATTGCCGGTATCCCGCTGACCCCGGAGTGCTACACCATGAAAGCATTCCTGACAGCGCTTTCTGCTGGGCTTCTGGGAGTCCCTTTCTTCCTGTTCATGCCGCTGATGGGTTTCCTAATAATAGGGCTTGCAGTGATGCTGTGGTTTTCCACCTATTACAAAGCCTTTGACCTTGTAAAAAAACGAAGGAAGCTCATCGAAGCAGAACTGCCGCGTTTTGCCGTCAGCATCCAGCAGGGGCTTGCCACAGACAGGGATGTCTTAAAACTCTTAACCTCCTACCGCCGGATTGCCGGTCCGCATCTGGGGCAGGAGCTGGATACCACAATAGCGGATATGAAGACAGGCAACTATGAAAATGCCCTGCTCCATTTCCAGAACCGGGTGGGCAGCACCATGCTCTCTGACATCGTGCGCGGGCTGATCGGAACGCTGCGCGGGGATGACCAGCAGATGTATTTTAAAATGCTGGTATTCGACATGCGCCAGATCGAGCAGAACAACCTGAAGAAAGAAGCAGGGAAGCGTCCGAAACAGATGCAGAAATATTCCATGATGATGCTTTTCTGCATCCTCTTAATCTATGTGGTTGTCCTCTCCGTGGAGGTAATCGGCTCCCTGGGCGCTTTCTTTTAAGGCTTCCTGCCAAACCCGGAATTCCGGATTGACCAGTAAAGGAGGTGGTGCCTATACCAATGTAACGAATTTCTAAGAAGAATGCCCGCATTTGGCATTCTTCCGTGTGAGATTAGAATTTCTCCGCGAAACAGCCTATGCTGTGAGCAGCTAGAAATTCTTCTCACACTGTACCCGTAAACCAGACACACAATGGAGGACCTTATGAAAAAATTTGTATCACTCCCCGCCCTGCTCATCTATGCAGCGGCAGCAACAGTATTTATCATCATCAGATTGAAAAGGAGAAAAGAAAACTATGCGTAAAGCAATCCAGACACTGAAAACCAGGGCAGCTGCATCCGCAGTCCGTGCAAAAATGATCCTGAAAAACGAGGCAGGCGATTTTTACATTTCCGATGGCGTCAAGATCATTATCGCCGTCGTGTTAGGCGCACTCCTGCTGGCCGCCCTGACAGCGATCTTCAACGATACCGTGATTCCCCGTATCACAAGGGAGATCGAAGCCTTATTCAGTTAACCGGCAGGACCTTAAAGGAGGTGATTTTTGATGGATCCTGTACTAAGCGTCAGTTATGCTACCATTGCCGGTTTCTTTGAGGCGGCGGAAGGCAACTACCGCAATGCCGTGTATGTTTCCTGCTCCTGCAGCTACCGGAGGGAATCCGGCTGCGGAGACTTCCTGTTTATTCCGGGACATGACTGCCGCCCTATCCTGCTCCCGCTTACCGATGCGGAGAATTTCATGGGGACAAGGGTGGACCGGACGGACTGTGCCTGCATCATGGACAGCCGGTGCTTCATCCGGCTTTACAGCAAATGGCTGGATCTTTCCACCACCTCCTCTAAGGACTGCCCCATCCAGCAGATTCTCCATCTGATGAACAGGCCGGCTGGCTGTAAGGGCACACTTCCCTGACACGCTGCCTGCCCATCATGGATAAAATTGGAATTTACTGGAAAAATACTCGCAAATGACTTCGGAAAAGGCGCCTCCCTTATGGGAAACGCCTTTCTTTTCCCCTAAAATATACTTACAGATTACTTATACCATACGCAAAACACAGGAAAGGAGGCCCGCAAATGAAACAGAAACCAAAACATACACCGGCAAGAATCAAATGCCCCTACTGCGGACGCAGCGCCGTACTCCGGAAAGCATCCTATGTCTATCAGGAAAAGGCTCTGGATGAATACCTTTACGTCTGCACCGGATACCCGAAGTGTGATGCCTATGTGGGCGTTCATGCCGGGACCATGCGCCCCAAGGGGACGCTGGCAAACGGCGACCTGCGGCACAAGCGGATCGAAACACACCGGCTGTTTGACGCCATCTGGAAATCCGGTATCCTGTCCCGGAAAGAAGCATACCGATGGATGCAGGATATTTTCTGCCTTCCCAGCTCACAGGCGCATATCGGTCAGTTTTCTGACTACCGCTGCGACTGCCTGAAGGCTGAATGCCGGAAGGTGCTTCAGAACAACCATATAAAAATTGCCTGCTGAACCGGCAGGAAGCATTGCGGCACAAAGAAGAAAGCGGGGTGATTACCATGGCAGCAATGAACAGTAAAGAACGGGAACTGGTGGAAAAACACCTTTACCTTGTCCGGAATACCGTACTGGGGACTATTTCTATCAATGAGGCCATACAGGGGCTTGGTTACGATGACCTATACCAGACCGGCTGCGAAGCGCTCTGCCATGCCGCCCTGAAATACCGGGAAGACGCAGGGGCTTCCTTCCCCACCTTTGCGGGCATGGTGATCAAAAACCGACTTATTTCGCACTGCAGGAAGGTTTCAAAGACACAGGCTCCTTTGGAATACATGGACGCGCCCCAGACATCCGGCTCTGACCTTACCTTTGCGGATACCCTTCCGGATAAGAATTATCATGCACTGTCCGATACGGATACTTTTTTCTTCCTGTCTGAAGCTGGAAAACGGTATTCCGGCGTTGCAGGAAAAGGAATTGATGCACTGGTACTCAAATGCAGGGGACATACCGGTGTGGAGATAGCCGCCCTGTACGGGGTTTCCCCAAACCATGTGGCAGCATGGATTTCAAGGGCATCACAAAAGCTTCGCAAAGACTTACAGACTGCCAGCTGAAAAGGAGGACGATACCATGATGACACTTTATACTGCCATAGGAACTTACCGCCTGGCACAAAACGGACTTCCCCTCGTTACCACGGGCGGGCAGGACTGCGCAATGGATGCACATGAGCTGCTGTTGTGGTCCAGCCTTGCCTTCCGGATACTTACCTACCAGGAGCTTAGGGCGGAATTCTATGAAAAGGAACTGCATATCCTTGGGGAACTTGATTTTGACCACTACTTAAACCGCCTCATTATGCGCAGGCTGGTGGCTTCCGGCAAGGACTGCACCGGCGTAGATGCCTTATATGACCTGCTGGGACACCTGTATATCCAGCCTGTCCCGGACAGCATACCGGTAAAAGCGGTTTCCTTCCTCAAGCTTTTTCTCGGACGGAAACTCCCGCTTCAAAAAGCGGTGTCAGTGTTCCACACAGAAAAGCTGGAGCCGATGGAAAAGCAGGTCATGGCCCTGCTGCGCCACGAAATGCTGTCCACTGCGGAGCTGATCCAGTGTACGGAAAAAGGGAAAACCCGATTAAAGGACAGCAATGACCTGATGGACTGCCTGTACCGCGAAGGGGACTGCGACTGCGAGAGCATAGTCACAGACTGCCGCGTTTCCGAAACCCGTTTTCCTGTACTGACCGCCATTGCCAACCTGTACTTCAAGCAGCGGATCACATTCCAGATTTTATAAGGAGGCTTTTATGGAACCTATGCCAAAACCGTTACTCCGGCGGCTGGTCCTGACTTTCCTGGTCGGGACCGGCTGTTTTTTTACCGGACTTGTCTTTTTTCTCTATGAAAATGATATTTCCTTTTTTATTCTCAGTACCCTGCTCTTTGCCGGTTCCGCAGCAAAAGGCATACAGCTCTTCCTTCAAATTAGAAAGAAGACTTATTCGGTACTGGAGGGCACCTGCACAGATGTCCGTCCGAAGCTTTTCAGGAACCACTGTGACATCCTGCTTACCGATAAGGATGGAAACGAACATCTTCTCCTTGTCGGAAAAGACCACAAAATACGTCCCGGTCTTTCCTACCGTTTTTATTTCAAAAATCCAAACAGCATCCTGACAGGACAGAATCCACTCCTGACCAAAGCAGCAATGACGGATAACCTGCTTGGCATAGAGGAAATACCTCCTACGGAGTCTATTTCATATAAAAAAGCAACATAATTTTCTTCATTCTCCA
Organism: uncultured Oscillospiraceae bacterium; assembly: GCA_947599875.1. Classification (GTDB taxonomy): domain Bacteria; phylum Bacillota; class Clostridia; order Oscillospirales; family Oscillospiraceae; genus RUG626. The sequence continues at coordinate 37,008 of CANQFV010000011.1, read as the reverse complement.
TATAATATATTTGAAAGAAGTTGAATGATAATTCTTGCAATATGCTTCATTTTGCAGTATGATGAAGTTAGAAAGGAAGTGATAAAATGACTACTGTAAGCCTTCGATTTGATGATGAGATGAAAAGACAACTGGATGAAATGTGCGATGAAATGGGAATGAACCTTACCACCTTCTTTATGATCTATGCAAAAAAAGCCTTACGGGACCGCCGTATTCCTTTTGAAGTTGCTGCCCCTTTAGATCCCTTTTACTCCGATTCCAACATAGAACAACTGAGGAAAGCAGGCCAGCAGGTCAGGGACGGGCAGGTAATTGTAAAAACAATGGAAGAACTGGAGGCTATGGAACGTGAGTAAGATCACTTTTGCCGAAGATGCGTGGGATGAATACCTCTATTGGCAGTCGCAGGATAAAAAGACATTGAGAAAAATAAACAGCCTCCTAAAATCCATCCAACGGGAGCCATTTACCGGCGAGGGGAAACCGGAACCGCTAAAGGACAGTCCTAACGGGGAATGGAGCAGAAGGATTAACGAAAAAGACAGGCTTGTTTATATTGTCAATAATGAAAGCATTGTTGTGATCCAGTGTAAAGGGCACTACAATGACAGATAATCTGAAAATCATCCGCCCAACACTGGCGGCCTATATGCACAATATATTGTATTTTATGATTTGACATTATCTATATATTGTGCTAAGATGTTTCTGTAATTGATTTTTGTGCTTCCCCATGGGATATGCAGACCGCATAGATGCACACGCTGTTTAAGATTGAAATAAGTGTCAGAAGAATCATGCCGATAAATGGCAGTCTTTTGGCACTTTTTTTAATGCAACCAAATAAATTTTCATCAGGAAAGGAGAATGTACCATGTTTACACCAATCACACTCACAGGAAGGGTCACAGCCGACCTTGAACTCCAGACAAGCCAGAATAACACGGAATATGTCCAGTTCAATGTGGCAGTCAACAAAGGCTTCGGTGAGCAGGAACACCCCAACTTTTACCAGTGCGTCCTGTTCGGGAAGGCAGCTGAGAGGATCAGCAAAGCCGGGGTCAAAAAGGGCAGCCTGCTCTTTATCACGGGCGACCTTGACCTTGTGGAATTCACCCGCAAGGCGGACGGCTCAAAAGGCATGATCCCCAAGATCACCGTGTACGAATGGAACTATATCCCGACAGGGAAACGCACGGAAGGCGGCAATGCCAATGCAGACAGCAGCGCACCCGCCGGCACAGATGACGGTTTCATGAACGTGGAAGACTGCGGAGAGAATGGACTGCCGTTTAACTAATGCCTTTGGCATGGAAACGGCATAAGAGGAATTGCACCGGTGGAATAAATCCCCGGCTGTGATTCCTCTTTTTTTATTTTGTAAGGAAAGGACTGAAAAAACCAAATGAGAAAAACCGTATTCACACACAGCATGAAAATCCTGATTGTCTCCCTGCTCCTTCTGGCTGTCTTTTTTAAGAGGGAACGCTCCCAGAAGCTGATGGTGCTTGCACTCATCCTCTGGATTACCGTGATCGCCGGAATTTTTCTGTTCCGGCAGTCAGGGAAACTGGCCAAAAAGTGCCGTGCTGCTTTATCCGCCCTGAAACAGACGAGCGGACAGACGGCAGCCGTTTCAGAAAGACCGGTACAGACAGCGATGGTGCAGGAAGCTGCAGCAGAACCGGACCAGCCGGTCTCCCCAAAAGGGTCTGTGTTTCCTGCTTCTGACAATAGGGAACAGGAAGCCATGCTTCTGCATATCTCGCTGCGGATCACAGAAAAGCTGAAATCCGCCTATCCCCAGTCTGTCTGGCAGTGGAAGGACACACCCTCCCTGCAGGGCATCCTGAACGGCGAAACCATACGCATCTTAGTTGAGAACATGGATACCTATACCCATGCGGACATTTCCTTTGACCGTTTCGGGCGCATCCATGTAGAGCCAATGGTAATCGGCAGCTTTGCAAAGCCCTCCGGAACCGGATCAAATACCGTCAGTGCGGCTGCGGCAGATGAAACAACCGCAGAGCCTTCCGTAGTGGATGTAAGGGTATGGTATGAGCTGATTGGTCAGAAAGTGCTTGAGGAACAGATCACCGACTTAAACGCCAACGGGCACTCCATGCTCACCATTAAGGAAAACGGCGACATTGTAATCAACCGCCAGAAAAAAGAGGTGCTGAAGGCAACCCTTGATTCCTTCCCGGAAAAGAATTACTGGAAGGAGCTGGTATCCATACTGGAAGAAAATGAACTCAAAGGAAAAATCACGGGCAACAGCCTGCAGATTTCATGGATTTAAAGAAAAACAACACAGAAAGGAAGAATGAACCATGGCAAAAACACCTTTATTTGCTAACTGGACATGGAAGCTCAGTATGCCTGAGCCTTTTGACAAAATTGCATCTAACGTAAGCACAACCCACTACTCCACCTATTGTAAGGTGGCAACCAAAAAAGCGACGCTGCACTCCCCACTCCTTGCCGCAATCCTTGCCTACATGGAGATGGATACCAGCCTGACGCCGGGCAGCTCCTCTGAGAGCGCCATAGGCAGCCAGGGCGAAAAGACAGTGGCGGAATACCAGAGCCGCACAGGAGAAATCCATGTTGCGGTATTCAACAGAAAGAACGGCAAGTTCAATGTAGGCCGGTATGAAGACGTTACCGCCTCCCCAAAGGTTTATTCCCTAAAGGATGGCGGAAATATCGGAACAGCGCTGTTTTTCGCGCTGATGCCGGAAGCCATGACGGATGATGAGTTTAAGGAGAACTACGACCTGCTTGGAAAATGCAAGAACGACGGCTATGCAGACATGGAGGAAGCAGAAAAGGCAGCATTTATCCTGTGCGACAACCTCTACCGGAGGATTGAGGGGGCGGACACACTTTCCACAGCCGGAATCAGGCTTAGTATCCCAAGCACAGGGAACCTCCCCCAGCTCACCGCCGTAAACATATCCAGAAATGCCTATTCACCAAGCAGCGTGCTGTACGGCACCTTCCGTATCCTTACGGGCACTGCCGCCTCTGCCGCTTCCGTTTCCATAAACAGGGATGATTTCATCAACCATTTCCCCCTCTCAGAAAGAACACTTACCCCCAAAGAAGAATTGATGGTACCCCGAATTGAAGACTGGTACGTTATTCCGCCGGAAGTCGTCACCATCTGCAAACATGCGCAGATGACAACATCCGGCAGCCAGCCCATGCGGAACTTCATGATGCGCGGACCGGCCGGGACAGGAAAAACTGAGGGCGCAAAAGCAATCGCCGCAGGATTAGGGCTTCCCTACCTGTATTACACCTGCTCTGCCAATACGGAGATCTACGACTTTTTAGGACAGATGCTTCCTGAAACGGCTGAAAATGCCCACTGCGGCAAGGAATACCCCACACTGACGGACATCCAGATGGACCCGCCCTCGGCATATAAGAAGCTGACCGGAATCTATGATGAGACGGTTACGGATGCAGAGGTTTACGACAAGCTGTTAGAGGTAATGGCACAGGACGCAAAGGCGCTCATGGCAGACAATGCCTTCGGACAGCGCTTCCGTTATGTGGAAACGCCTCTGATTACGGCAATCAGAAACGGCTACCTGATTGAGATACAGGAACCCACGGTCATCGCAAACCCCGGCGTGCTGGTTGGCTTAAACGCCCTCCTTGACCGCTGTGCAAGCGTTACCCTGACTACGGGCGAAGTAATCCACAGGCATCCGGATACGGTGGTGGTCGTAACCACAAACAATAATTATGCGGGCTGCCGTGACATGAACCAGTCGGTTATCTCCAGAATGAACCTGATCATGGATATAGATGAGCCTGATGTGGATACCCTGACGGAACGTGTCATGAAGGTGACCGGCTGTACGGATAAGTCAGCAGTTTCGGATATGGCAGCCTCTGTGCAGGAAATCAGCGAACGCTGCCGGGAAACCATGATCAATGACGGCAGCTGCGGCGTGCGTGAACTGATCAGCTGGGTGCAGTCCTACATGGTCTGCGGAAACGTACTGGAGGCCGCAAAGTATACGGTGCTTTCCTCCGTATCAGGTGATCCGGAAAACCGCGCTGACATACTCTCCTCCTGCCTGGAGCAGAAATTTGCTGCATAAGGAGGGACACAAAGCCTATGGATTTTAAGAAAGAACAGCAGTTAAAGCGCTGTCTGGCAAGGAACCTGCGGCGTCTGCGCATGTCGCGCAGCCCCTGCCTTTCCCAGAAGATGCTCGCAAAAAAATTGGGAGTCACCCAGAAAAGTATCTCCCGGTATGAAAATGCCAGATGCCTGCCGCCCGTCCATGTGCTTGTTGCACTGGCAGAGGAATTCGGGCTGGCAACGGATGCGCTTTTCATGGAACAGCTTCCCCAAAATAAGATTCAGAAAGAAGGTACAAGTGCGAAAAGAAATTCTAAGCCAGCCAAAAACGCTGACTAAGAATTTCTAAGTTTCGCACAGAAGAATGCCCTAGCGGACATTCTTCTCATTATAGGCGCAAAATAATGCGCAGAAAAGAGGATCGAATGAGAACATCACACACAGCAATCCGCAAAAGGATTGCAGAAGAAAAAAGCAGGCTGACGGATGAACAGCTTTTTGCATCCCCGCAGTTTGCGGCATACCTGACGGACATAGCCGAAGGGACCACGGGCCGCTACCGGCGTAAGAGCAGCGTGCGCACCTATTGGGACGCACTGCCCCATGCGGACATTGCCCATACGGACAACCGCGTCATTACCGTCAATGCAGGCAATTACCTGACAAGAAGCTTCCCCACAAGGAGTCTCAAGGCAGACAGCCTGCTCGGTATCGTAGGGCATGAATGCGGGCACATCCTGTTCTCGGACTTTACCATGCTGGCAACCTACCACCAGGCACTCTCCGGTGGCAGGTTCTACCCGCAGGAACCGGAAGACTTATCCGCAAAGCAGGCCAAGAGCCTCAGAGAGATCGGGGAATTCCTTGAGGAAAAGGATGAGGCGGTAATAAACGCCCTCTCAAGCATTGCGCATTCCCTTGTAAACATGATGGAAGACGTCTATATTGAAGGCCGCATGTGCGATGCCTTCCCCGGCAGCTTAAAGACAGGCATTCTTCTGAACAACCTGCGCTTTGCCGAAGAGATGGATTCCGTCACGGAAGAAATAGACCATCAGCACCACGAAGTCTTTATTGTGGCAAACCTGCTGATACAGTACGCCAAGACCGGCGACATCAACAACCTGGGCGGCTATAAGGGACCTTACCTTGACACGGTTTATGAGTGCATACCTTATGTGGATGATGCAGCTTATGACGACGATGCAAGGGTCCGCTTCGATGCCGCCAACAAAATGCTGCTCCTCCTGTGGCCCTACATGGAAAGCTACATCAGGCAGGTGCGGGAGGACATCAAGAACCACACGAACAAAGCGGAAACAGAGATGGGCGAACAGCTTGCAGGCGGCGCACCCCTGCCGGGCGGACTGGGGAAACCGGTGTCCGGCAAAAAGGGAAAGCATGACCCCGGAAGCGATGAGGATGACCGTAACCAGCTCCAGCAGGCTCTCGATTATGAGGACGGGCGGATGGAACTGGAAAAAACGGATGAGATCGGGGAAGACGGCGACGGCGGAACCAGCCGCACCAGCGACTATGCCGGTGCAGGTTATGTGTCACAGGCGGCAGATGATATGGAACGCATCCTGACGCAGCTTGCGGAAGATGCCGCTTATGCTTCTTATGAACAGGAACTTTCAGAGGAGCTGCAGGCGGAATCGGATAAGATCCGGTACGGCAACGCCCACCGGGGCGTGCATGTCAATGTCAACCGCATGGCTTATGTGGACCCTTCCTACATGGAAGCATACCGGAAGGTCGCACCTCCTCTCCTGTTAATCTCCAAGCGGCTCCAGAAACAGATCTCACAGATATTGAAAGACTACAAGGAAGGCGGGAAATTAGACAACCTTCCCATGGGAAAACGGATCAACGTGCGAAATGCTGTCCGCAATGACGGAAGGCTTTTTTACAAATTAAAGCTTCCCAATGACCGGACGGATATCGCCGTTGCCATCCTGAATGACGAAAGCGGCTCCATGAGCAGTTCGGACCGCATCACCTATGCCAGATCCGCATCCATCATCCTGCATGATTTCTGCAAGGGGCTGGATATTCCCGTTGCAATCTACGGACACACGGAATTTGATGACGTGGAGCTTTATGCCTATGCGGAATTTGATTCCATTGACAACAAGGACCAATACCGGCTGATGGATATGAGTGCCAGATGCGGGAACCGTGACGGCGCAGCCCTGCGCTATGTAGCGGAACGTCTGATGACAAGACCGGAAGCCATAAAGCTTCTGATCATCATCTCGGACGGGCAGCCCGCTGGTGAGAATTATTACGGTACGGAGGCAGAGGCAGACCTGCGGGGCATCAAAAAGGAATATTCCTCCAAAGGGATACAGCTTTTTGCCGCCGCTATCGGAAGCGACAAGCCAAACATCCAGCGGATCTACAGGGACGGCTTCCTTGACATCACAAATCTGGAAAAGCTCCCTGTCAATCTGGGCAAACTGATCATCCAGAAGATAAAGAACCAGTATGCAGCTTAAAAAGATAAGAAAGAAGGGACAAATAATGAATGAAGATTACATTTCCAACCAGATCGCAGTTTATAAGAACAGCAAAACACTGCTGGAATTCCAGGACAAGCTGAAGGTCGCACCCATTGCATCCTATGCCCATATCCACGCCGGCGGCGAGACAGGCGCAGACGGAAGACGGATGCACTCCCTGATCGGCATCCTGATGAAAGACTACTCCAAGGGCACCGGGGATAAAGCCATCACTGTATGTGCCAACATCTCCCCGCAGGAGGCGAAATTTATCTTAAGCCGCCTGGCTGCCGGTTTTCCGGAATACACCTTCCAGCAGGATAAGATCTTCGGTAACAAAGACGAACAGGGCTATGCAAAGGTATCAAAGGTACGGATCATCCGCGCCACAAAGGACAGCAAGGGCAATGTACGGAAACTGCCCTGGTACATCGAAGTGGAGAACGGCAAGGGAATCCCGCAGCAGAATACCAACGGCGGGACATACATGAAGTCCAATTCCTTTGTCAGTGCAGGGAAAGTATTTGCCAATCTGAGCGATCTTGACCTGTTTGCTCTTTTAAGCAGCGTATCCTCTTACATCGACTGCTGGGAACATGCCATTGCACCGGCTCTTATCACAAAAGCCAAGAATACAGTGGCAGCAAGGCAGTCGGCTAAGAACGCCGCATAAAGACAACCATAAACAATGTTTAAGAAGGGAATGCCCGCTGCGGCGTTCCCTTTTTTTGAAAGGAGACCACATGAAAGAAGCCAAAATGTCAGGCATCATCCGCAGGATGGATGACCTGGGCAGGATCGTAGTGCCGCGTGAAATCCGGAAGCTCCTAAATCTCCATGAGGGGGATGCACTGGAAATAAGCGTGGCAGGAAACAGCATCAGCCTGAACAAATACCAGCCGCTGCGCTTCCGGGAAACGCTGTATGAGCCGTACCTTACGGCTTTCTGCAGAACACACCATCTTGCCTGCGCCATATGTGACACGGAGCATGTGCTTGCTTCCAAAGTCACAACCATTCCGGCGGTGCCCACGCTTTCCCATTCCGCACGGGACCATATACAAAGACTGGAGCCTTATATTTACAGCCCCAAAGAACAGATGCCGCTGCTGGAGGACGGAAGCTACACGGTAGATACCCTCTACCCGGTAGGCACCGAAAAGCAGCCCATGGGAGCCGTGGCGCTGCTGCATTACCGCAGCGTCATGGATACAGAGCGGATATGCGCCAGGCTGCTTGCAGACATCTTAACAGAAACCATCATACAGGAGGAGAAAAACTGATGAGTACATTACATGAACTGACACATTTACAGAAACAATTTGCGGAGGAACACCAGAATATCGTTTTCCGCTTCTTAAACCGGAAAGGGCTTTCCATTGAGGATTACTACGACATCGTTATCTTCGGGTATCTTCAGGCGGTGCAGGAATATGACGAAACCCCTGCCCTGTCACGCTTCCGGTTTACCACAATCGCATGGACAAGAATGGAGGACTGCCTGTACAGGCACTACACCTATGAAAACAGACCCAAGCGCAAGGCGCCTACCGTAAGCATCCACTCCTATACCCATGCCGGAAGGACGCTGGATGAGATCCTGCCTGACCGCAGGAAAGGCTTACAGGAGCAGGCCGCCGACAGGCTGTTTGCGATGGAGGTACTCTCCTGCCTGACGGATACGGAACGGCAGATGGTACGCTTAAAGGCAGACGGACTGACTTGCCGGGAGATTGCAGAAAGACTTTCCACCACCGTAAGCGGCATCAACGGGCGGTTTCACCGCATGAGGGTACGCCTTATGGAAATGAATTTTTAAGCAAAGGAGCGTAGGCAGAATGAATGAAGAAATCGTAAAACGTGCCGCCTCCATTCTGGAACGGGAATTCGGTCCGGACTGGCAGAGCATCGCACAGGAGCTGGGGACAGAAAACTTAAGGAAGCGTGTGGGAAAGGAGCTGACTTCCTTCATGGCGTTCCCGGAACGCGGAAACGGTGGAAACAGCCAATGGCGGGGCAACTGCTCCCCGGAGGTCGTCGCTTCCGTTCTCCGGTATGTTCTGGACACCAAACGCTACTATGGAAAAGATATTTCCCAGTTTACCCTGCTCGATCCCATGTCCGGCTCAGGCACCAGCAAGGCTGCTGCAGACAGGCTTGGCGTAAAGTCCGTTCTTTATGACTTAAACCCAGCACCCGCAGCCGGGCTTGGCGGCTGGAATGCCCTGAAAAATGATGTGGAAGATTCGGCGGATCTGATTTTTTTCCATCCGCCCTACCACAATATTATCCAGTATTCCGGCAATATGTGGGGTAAACCGCATCCGGATGACCTGTCGCGGTGTGAAAACTACAATGACTTTTTGGAAAAGCTGAACCTGTGTGTCCGGAAATTTTACATGGCGCTCAGAAAGGATGGCCGTCTGGCTGTCCTTGTAGGCGACATCCGTTCCCAGGGGAACTTTTATTCCATCCAGCATGACATGATGCGTATGGGCAGCTTTGAATCTTTTCTGGTCAAGGGGCAGTTCAACTGTGTTTCCGATGCCAGACGCTATAAAAAGCCCTTTATCCCGATTGTCACGGAGTATCTGCTGCTTTTGCATAAAAAAGAGGTATTTATGATCCCTTTTCACTTTGCTAAGGAAAGCTGCTTTTCGATTGCAGACACAGACCTGAGTGCCCTGACATGGCACCACCTGATCCGCATGACACTGGAAAGCGGCGGCGGGCAGATGACGCTTACAGAGCTGTATGAAAGGCTCTCACGCCACCCGAAGGCACAGAAAAATACCCACTACCGGGAACGCATCCGTGCAACCATCTATGAACACAAAGACCAATACATAGCCTGTGGGAACGGCGTTTACCGTCTGACCTATCAGGTTGCATAAAGGAGGATAACGATATGTTTACCTTATTAAAGAATAAAAATAACAAACAGGATCAGGAGAAGCCCCATGTTTCCGTAACCGGCGCACTGATGGAGGTATTAAGGCCGGGTCTTCCCGCCATGTATCTCTACCAGGGGAACCTGATCCGCACTTCCACCGTCCAGGCTATTTTAGAGGCTTCAGCCAGCCATGTGCAGTTTGAAACCCAAAACAGCATCTACACCATTTCCTACAATAACCAGCCGGGGGAGGGCTTTGGCGTGACAGCCTGATTCCTGCATAACCTGAGTATAATAATCCGGGGCTGCCTGCAATATGCGGCGGCCCCTTTTGGAAGGAGGAGACACCATGAATGGAACACAGGACAGGGAAGCCGCCCTGCTCAGGGAGGAACTGGCACAGCTTTTGGAAACCCTGAAGCATAACCGGGAGAAGGTTCCCTTAAACGTGCTGAAGACAAAGTATAAAAAAGGCTACTCCGGACTCTGTGCAGACATAAAGCGCAGGGCATCGGACTATGCGGGAAAGATTGCCCTAAGCGGCCTCCGCATCCACCGGGATTACCTCGATGAAGCTGTTGCCATTGTCAATGGAACGATTGAACAGTCCGGCATCTTAAAACAGCTTTCCAGGGCTGCCTTCAGCCATCAGGACATCGCAGAATTTGATTCCCTTGCCGGGACGCTGCGGGAAAAAATCCTTGCTGACCTGGAGCCTTTTTATGCAAGGCACCTTGCGCTGTATATCACGCAGGAATGCCTGGAAAATCCGGATATACCGCCGCTGATTTACTGCGTGGCCAGCCACTGCTTCTGGCAGGATGGGAAATGGCTTCCACTGGAACTTTACAAGGCCGGTTCTGTGCGCCCACAGGAAAAAGAAAAGAGCGCCTGACCGCCACAATACAGTATAAGAAAAGGAGACTGAAATGAGAGAACTGCAAATTGAAAGAACCATAGAAAACAAAAAGACCACCATCACGCTCACGGAAGATGAGCTGGAAAAAGCCTACCGCATCATGGAGCGGCGTTATCTGGATGAGGATTTTGCCAATGCCCTCGCAGATGCCGCACAGGACCCGGACACCCGGTTCCATTCAGGACACCTTGAGGAATTTCCCGAATTGTCAGAGTGGCTCTGCGCGTACTTCGATGACATCTATGATGCCAACATGGGGCACAATGACCTGCTGGAGCTGGCACTGAACCACCTGCATAACGCATCGAAAGAGCCTCCGTTTTTCTTATCCCTGTCACGGACTGCACCAGTTGTCTGCATGGGGATGGAAAAGGATATGTCGGACTGTGAACAGGGCTGCGGCAGATACCACCGCTGCAGTAACATCGCTGAGGCGAATGACCGAAGCAGGCAGTGGGAAACACTCGCTTCCCTAATCTCCATGCACAACAGCAGAAGCTGCACCTGCGGTAACGCTGATGACGATGGAGAATGCCCTGCGGCAAAATACTTAAAAGGCGCATGGGACATCAGTGAATTTTTCCACTTGGAAGACAGAAAGGAGGTTGCGTAATATGGCAAATATCTGTATGGATACCGTTGTATTTTATGCCGCAGGCGATGGACAGGAAAAGGGCCTTGCCGCACTGAGGCAGGCCATCGCTGACTGCTATCCCGTCTGGACTTCCGTGGATGACTCCATGCTCTGCCGAATATTTGAACAAAATAACATTCCAACAGACGGCATAAGCCTCCGGAGCAATGTAGTGGATGCTTCCCTTGAAGATGGTCACATTACCCTATTCTGCGACTCCGCATGGAGTCCCATGTATGAGGCGTACTCACGCCTTGCAGAACACTTCAATGTGAGTTTTGAACTACAGGCAGAGGAATCCGGATGCGGCATATATATCAATACCGACATCAACGGAACATACCTTCCAACACAATATAAAGTATATCTGTCGGAAAGGCCGGAGGATGGCTCTCTGGATGCACTCTTTGATGCTGCAGGCAATGATACAGATTTTTACTTTGATTCAGACAAAAACCTACTGCAGTGGTTTGAGGAGTGCGGTGCCATTACCGCCGCCACACTGGAAGAATTAAAGGAACATCTGGATAAAGGCTGTGTCTTCATCCATGAATTTGTAAACCCATATTAAAAGGAGGAACCTCAAATGGCACTTTATAAAAAGCTTGATCTGTGGTCCATATCCGAAGGATTAGACAAAATGATGGACTACTGCTACAACGGGAATGAGAAAGACAGCCCCTATTGGGATTATTACTATGACCAGATCAATGAACTATGCAATATGGCATCTGACCTGTATGTGGAACTGCAGGACGTAAAAAACAAGCTTTTGTTTCAGATGCCCGCTAAAAAGATTGCTTTCTGTGATGAGGATGACTGCAGCCAGACGGCAACTGCATGGTTCAACACTGCGGCAGCAATGTTATACGACACCGACATGACGGAGCTTCTGGAACATGAGAACATCTATTGTGCGGATGAATGGGCTGAAAAACAGAAACGGATTACAGCCCTGGGCAGGCTGACCAAGCCTCAGCAGATGCTCCTCTATACGGAAGTCATCGGATTCATTACCCGGTATCTGGAGCTGTCGGCTGCGTTTGACACCATGGAAGCCGTGATCAGCGAACTGGATTACCACCAGTCATCTGTCAACAAGAATGGTGAAACAGTGCTGCCCCACGCAGCTTATGTATAGCATCTATTATCAAAAAGAAAGGAAATTGATGCAGAAATACCGGAAGCTGTCCTTTATGGGCAGCTTCTTTTTTCTTAATACTCCTTTTTCATTTCTGCAATGGCAATGTCGTACTTCTCCAGAAATTCATCCATATCCCTGCTGTTGCGGATAACCATGACCTCCGTAAATTTCCCTGTATGGATATTTTTAAATCCCGCTACCTGCTCCCCATTGCAGATGCTTGCCCGGATAAGCGGTCTTTCATTTTCTTTATCATAAGTTTCTTTCTTCATCTTCTTTTGAAACATGGCAAAACCTCCCGGCATTTTCATAAAAATATCCGTTTCCAGTCTAGCATATTTCCCATATCATTACCAGCGTTCCTGCACTCTTGCGCTGTTGTCAGCGGATATTCAAAATCCATCTGTTTTCGTTTTGGAAATAGATCAGCCAAACCCTTGTCAGCTTCCCTGCCAGTTCAATCTCACAGTCAAATTCCACGGAGGGCGTCCCCGCATACATCTTTTTCTCAGAGGAGCGGACTGTGATCGGTCTGATCGTCTGGCAGACTCCCTCCTCATCCTTTATCTTCAGCATAAGCGGTGTAATCTTTCCGGTACTTGTAAACCAGCATTCACACGCAATCTCCTGCTGTTTCCCACGCACAGCTCCCGCACCTTGAACCCGGCGGTTCGTCCCTGTCCCGAATGCCATGCCATGCACCTCCTCTTCTATTCAATCCTCTGCCTGCTGTAATCCACTTCTCTCTTTTCCCTTGATATACCGCCGCCCATGTGGTCAATGGGCTGTCCGATAAAGGATGCCCGCATCAGGGCATCCATGCCGAACCTATCCCTTATTTCATCCACCGTCTCATCCAGCCTTTCCAGCTTTTCATAATCTGCCCCGTCAAACAGGCAAAGCTGCCTTGCATAGTCTCCGGCAAATACCCGTGATGTGTGGATTCCCAGATGCCTGATCGGTCTTTTGTCCCACAATTCATCAAACAGCCCGCAGGCGGCCACATAGATCTCTGCCGTGATATTCGTGGGCACAGACAGCACCCTCTGGTGCGAACAATAGGACAGGTCACTTCCCTTGATTCCTACAGCCACCACGCCGATCTTCACATCATCTGCCCGGAGCCTTGCCGCTACCGTTTCCGCCAGCGACAGCAGCACTTTCTTAGCAGTGGGTGCATCAGTAACATCAAAGGAAATCGTGGTGCTGTTCCCATAGCCTTTATTTGCCGGTGCCTGGGATAACACGGGTAAAAGGTCTATCCCGTTGGCAAATCCCCATATGATCTCCCCCTGCTTTTTTAATATGTTTTTTAAGTAGGATGGATCTGACTGCGCAAGCTCCCCTATGGTCCGGATACCCACAGAAAAGAGCTTCTTTGCTGTCGCCCTTCCCACAAAAAACAGATCTGAAACAGGAAGCGGCCACATCTTCTTTTGTATTTCCTCCCGCCACAGCGTATGCACCCTGTCCGGTTTCTTAAAATCAGATGCCATCTTTGCAAGCAGCTTATTCTCAGACACACCCACGTTTACCGTAAACCCAAGCTCCGAAGAAATCCTGTCCTTAATGATGCACGCTGTCTGCTCCGGCTCTCCGAATAAATGGCAGGTTCCTGTCATGTCCATAAACGCCTCATCAATGCTGTACTGCTCCACCGCATCCGAATATTCCCGGAGGATTGCCATAAACGCTGCACTGCACCGCTCATACAGGCTGTAATTTGGCGGCACAAGCACAAGCTGCGGGCATTTCTTTTTTGCTTCCGGTATGCTTTCCCCAGTCTGTATTCCATACTTTTTGGCCGGAATGGACTTGGCAAGGATGATGCCATGCCGCATGGCCGCATCCCCGGCCACCGCCGAAGGTATCTCACGAAGGTCTACTGTTCCACCTTTATGGAACAGACGATAAACAGCCTCCCAACTAAGGAAGGCTGAATTCACATCTATATGAAATATGATCATTTTCAAACGTGCGTTCACCTCCTGTAAACATATAATAGCAAACACATGTTCTATTTGCAACAAGAAGTTTTTTCCATCTTATCCTGGTATCTATGAAAAAAGCGACATCTGCTCATAGTCTGCCCTCCGCTCCAGCAGACAGGGCTTCTTTTCCAGCAGTTCCTTCGTCCGGCTCCCGTCAAAAAGCCATCCTGCAATCTCATCCCTCTCCAGAATCAACGGCATCCTGTCATGTACCGGCTCCATGGAGGCATTTGCCGCCGTTGTCAGGATGACGAAACGGTCTCCGTCTTCATAATGGTTATAGCAGCCTGCCATGAAAAGTACAGGGGAGTCCTGCCGCCGGAAAATATTTTTCTCCTTCCTGCGGTTCCACTCATAAAACCACGCCGCAGGAATCACGATCCGCCTGCTTTGTATCCCGTCCCGGAAGGCCGGCTTATCCATTGCCGTTTCACATCTCGCATTGAAAATGACCTGCCCCTTCCTGCCGCTCCCTTTTGGCACATACCCAGGCAGCCCCCAGCGCAGCATTCTGCAGCCCACCGATCCGTGTTCTGTAACCAGAACCGGAGCAAGCTCTGTCGGGTGGATATCCCCTGCCGAAAGCCCTGGCGCATTTGTGGAAACGCCCGCCCTGCTTTCTCTTTGGAGCTTTTCATCCACCTGCCGGATTACCTTTTCAATTTCCCTGGCTGTGTCATCATCCACATAATAACGTCCGCACATACCTGCCTCCCAATGTGATTCTTCCCGGAATATATCCGTATTCAGTATAAACCGAAGTCATCCTGCCTTCAATCACCCATATTATGTATTTTTTCTCCTGTTTTAATACATATAGCATCTATTGCACTATATGTTGTATATATAACTTGACCATTCCCATATATTGTGGTATTCTGATTATGTTATTGATTTTTTGAATTTCCATGGGGAATCACACGTTGTTTAAGTTTGTACGAAGTCAGAATGTATAAAGTGCAGGACACTTTATGCCTTCCGGCTTTTTTATTTGCAGCAGATGCTGTACGTTAGCAGGAATTGTATTGGATACCCTGTATCCTATATGGCTCCTGCTTTTTTTATGCAACGGAAAGGAGGCAGGAGAAAAAATTCCCTCACAGAGTCCAATAACTAATCTAAAAGAAAAGAGGTAAAACGAATGTCACAAACAACAGAACGTATTCATGAGCTGGTAGACAAACTCAACCGCTACCGCCACGAATACTACAATGAAGATGCACCCAGCGTATCCGATGCAGTCTATGACCATCTGTATGACGAGTTGGAGCGTCTGGAAAAAGAAACCGGCATTATCTTAAGCAACTCCCCTACGCAGACGGTGGGCTACAAAGCGGTCAGCAGCCTTGAAAAAGTACGGCACCGCATCCCGCTGCTCTCCCTGGATAAAACCAAGATTGTGAGCGAGCTGGCTTCTTTCGTCAAAGACCATGACGCACTGCTCATGTTGAAGCTGGACGGCCTGACCGTAAAGCTTGTTTATGAGGACGGAAAACTTGTGGAAGGCTCCACCAGGGGGGACGGCGATGAAGGGGAACTCATTACCCATAACATAGCCGCCTTCCGGAATGTGCCGTTGTCCATCCCTTATAAGCAGCATCTTGAATTATCGGGCGAAGGCTTTATCCATAAGAGCGACTTTGAACGCCTGAAGGATACACTGACCGGAAGTGACGGGAAGCCCTACCGTAACGCAAGGAACCTTGCCTCCGGCTCTATCCGGTGTCTGGATGCGAACATCTGCAAAGAACGGGAGATCAGCTTTTTTGCCTTTAATATCCTTGAGGGCATGAACGAATTTGAGGATATAAAGGACAGCCGCAGCGCACTGCTGCTTTCAATGGTTGATTATGGTTTCGGAATCTGTCCCTTTGTGCCGGTTCCGGCAGGCGCCTCTGCAGAAGAAATCGAAAAACAGATCCAGACATTAAAAGACCTTGCGGAGATCTCAGACATCCCCATCGACGGGATGGTGCTGCGGTATGACAGCCTTTCCTATTCTGCAGGTCTCGGAAGGACAGGGCACCATTACAATGACGGCATCGCCTTCAAATTTGAGGATGACACTTATGAAACGGTCTTCCGCTCCATCGAATGGCAGACGGGACGCAGCGGTGAAATCTCACCCGTTGCTGTATTTGACACGGTGGAGATTGACGGCTGTGAGGTATCCAGGGCAAGCCTGCATAACCTGACCTTTATCAAAAACCTTGAACTGCACCCCGGATGCCGCATCCTGGTATCCAAACGCAACATGATCATCCCTCATGTGGAGGAAAACCTGGACCGTGGCGCATCTGCGGATATGGTGCCGGATACCTGCCCCTGCTGCGGACAGCCTGCACGCATCTATTCCAGAGCCGGTGACAAGGGACGTATCGTGGAAACACTCCACTGTGACAACCCTGAGTGCGGCAGCCGTATCCTCCAGCGTTTCGTCCACTTTACAGAAAAGAAAGCCATGAACATCAAAGGCATTTCCGAGGCAACGCTGGACCAGCTCATACAGCTTGGCGCCTTAAAAGGTTATCAGGATTTATACCACCTTGACCGCTACCGTGAGGAGATTACTGCACTGGAGGGCTTCGGGGAGAAATCCTATGAAAACATGATTGCTTCCATTAACGAGAGCCGCAGCACAACATTTGTGCGCTTTGTGGTAGCAATGGACATTCCCCTGATCGGCAGGACTGCCAGCCGGGTATTGGACAGACACTTCCACGGAAACTTACGGGAACTGGAGCTGGCTGCACTTGACCGCTTTGATTTTACCTGTCTTGAAGGGATTGGCGATACCATGAGCGGCAACATCCATGAGTGGTTCCGCAATTCGGACCACCTCCTGTTATGGCGCGGCTTACAGAAAGAATTACACTTTGAAAACGGTTTGGATGCAGACGCATCCGGAGAGGAGAACACTATGAACGGAACAAATAACAAATTTGCAGGATGCACTATCGTAGCTACAGGAAAGCTTGAGAACTTTACCCGTGACGGCATCAACGCCAAGATCATCAGCCTTGGCGCCACGCCTGGCAGCTCTGTCACCAAAAAGACGGACTACCTGATCTGCGGAGAGAGAGCCGGCAGCAAGCTGGCAAAAGCACAGCAGCTCGGTGTCAGGGTATTGACCGAACAGGAGTTTTTGGAGATGCTGTCCGCATAAGATTTGCTATAACTGTACTACGATGAAAATATGGGAAAAGCTGTCTGTAAAAAGGGCAGCTTTTTTCAAGTATCCGGAACGCTGCAGGGTACTTATTTATATAGGGTTTCCATCCAGAACCTATGAAATATTTTTAAACCGCAACTGACAAAACTGCGGCGGCATGCTATAATATGAGAAAGGGGATGGCACTGATGTAAATATGGCAGACAGATACGGAAAACCCTACAAATAAATTTACATGGAGGATATCATGTCAGAGGGAATAGCATACCAGAACAAGGATATTCTGTTTAAAATCCTTGGCCAGACCTATAAAGAAAAAAGCTTTGCGGCATACGGAATCGACCTCCCACCCATCCGGGAACTGCTTCCGACAAACCTGCCGAAAATCTCAGCAAACACAAAAGACATTGACAACCTGTTCCTGCTGGAAGACGGAACCTATGCCATTGTTGATTATGAAGCTGAATTTAAAAAACTGAATAAGATAAAATACCTGAATTATATTACACGGGTTATGGAAAAATACTATAAAGAGGATGAAAATTTTGACCTGCGCCTGATTGTCATCTATACCGGTGATGTTAAAAGCGCTGAACCAACCTTTGAAACCAAATGCCTTACACTCCGCACAGAGCAGGCTTTTCTGTCCCACATAGACGGGGAGGCAGCATATAACACGATCCGTCAGAAAATCCACTCCGGTGAAATGCTTGAGGATGATGACCTGATGAAGCTGGTCATCCTGCCCCTGACAGTTCCCGGTTCCAGAGGGAAACAGGAAATGCTGGAAAAAGTTGTGGATCTGGCAGAGCAGATAACGGATGAGGAACAACGGATTTTTACCCTTTCCGGCGTAATCGTTGCAAGTGACAAATTTATCAAAAGAGAATATCTGGATCAGATAAGGAGGAGAATCAATATGACGCAGTTAGGACAGCTTTATGAAAAAGAAAAGATTGAATATGGTAACCAGAAAGTAAGGGATATGGCAAAATCCATGTTAGAGGAAAACATCGATATTGTAAAAATAATGAAAATTACTGGTTTAACTGAGGAGGAACTTCTTCGCCTTCAGGATGAAAGTGTAACAGTATAAGTTTCAGTAAATACCCAAGGGGAAGTATGCACTTCCCCTAATTTTATACAAAATCAGAGGTCGAGTATATGACTTTATTACAAAGAGATAGAGAAAATCTTGAATTAGGCGCTACGCTTGCTACAAAAATTCTCAAGCTGTACCATAAGGGTGTCAGCAATGAAGATATTGCTGATTCTTTACAGCTTGATTTGGAATACGTCAACTCTGTTATATCCGATTATGAAAATGATTAGGGTATGAAAGGGATACACGAATTCATCAAAAGAGAATAATCTGGAGCAGATAAGAATGAAGCAAAAAGAATAAAATGACATTGGACCGGTATCCACCGGTCCTTTTTTATGTTGTGCATTCTATTCTAAGAGCGTTTGCGGAAGGATTTGAACCTTCGGTGCGTTGCCGCACACCACCTTAGCGGGGTGGAACCATAAACCACTCGGACACGCAAACGGAAAGTGGATGGGGCAGGACTCGAACCTGCGGTGTTTCTGTGTGACGGATTTACAGTCCGCTGGTCTGCACTCCGTTCCGGTCGTTGCTGAACATGGTCCACCGGACCATAGCAACCTCGCCGCTAGGCATACCCATCCATGGGGTGACCAGGGGGAATCGGTCTCCGCTCCGCTTCGGTCGGCGCAGAACAGATGTCCCCCGGACATCTTGCGCCCCGTAAGCAGAGCCACATATCTGCATAGCGAACTGCGTTCGCTTTACTGCCACTATCCTATGGTCACAGTAGCTCCTGCGGGGCTTGAACCCGACATCTCCGGCTTGAGAGGCCGGCGTCCTAACCTTTAGACTAAGGAGCCATAATGATTCCCATGGGACTTGAACCCAATACCTCCGGCTTGAAAGGCCGGTGTCCTAACCTTTAGACCAGGGAACCTTGCTGCAGGCATTTTCAGCCTGCTGTTTTATTACTATTTTCTTTTCTATCTCTCATTCATGCGCTGATCTGTATC
The DNA here is from genome assembly GCA_947599875.1 of uncultured Oscillospiraceae bacterium. GTDB lineage: Bacteria > Bacillota > Clostridia > Oscillospirales > Oscillospiraceae > RUG626. The sequence continues at coordinate 17,579 of CANQFV010000011.1, read as the reverse complement.
TGCGCTGCCATATCAGTGACCAGAATATCATCCATGCGCACCTGCAGAACCGCTGCAAGCACCACCAGATTATCTATGGTCGGCAGGGCAACGCCTTGCTGCCACTTGTATATAGCCTGCGGCGTAACAAACCCAAAAATATCCTGTAAATCCCTTACCGACAAACCTGCCTGCTTCCGCAGCCTGCTTATGTTCTGTCCTGTCTTTATCATATCTATAACCGGCACATTCACCATGATCCTCACCTCCATATCAAACCTTAATATCAGGCGGCAATGCTCCATATGGGGTGCTGTGGTCCGGTGGACCACGCCCAGCACCGACCGAAGCGGAGCGGAGACCTTGAACCCATGACTCCTCGATTAAAAGTCAGGGATGTTTTTTATCCCTTGTGCTCCTCCCAACTGAGCTAATGGAACATAAAAATACCGCCAATCTCGAAGAGATTTCCTCATCTTAAGATAAGCGGTACATGAAATCCATGTTCTATTCCGGCAGCCTCCTAAAAGACCTGCCTCCAGACATCACACAGTTTTTCGCCTTTTTCTTATCTTGCATGAGCGCATCTTAACCAGACTCTGTTCTTTCTCTTTACTGAACAGTGCCTCATAGTGTTCGCTATGCAGATAATAAACAACTGAAGTTGTTGCGAAGCCATTCGCAGCGAAATTAACTGTTGCCATGATTTTTTCCTTTCTGGACTCATCCGGTCTGCTTTGTTTTCAACCTGTAACCACTATAACACCAATCTTTCGGTTTGTCATTATACCGGTAATATAATCTTTAGAATATTTTTATTCTAAACGCACCTCCAGCTCGTCCAGCTTCAGTCCCGGCAGGCCCACCAGATACCATTCCTGATTCATGCCCATTTCCACACGGGCAGGAACCCAGACATCATTGAGTTTGAATTCAAAAACCTCTCCACAATGGATACCGCCATAATCTCGCCTGTCCCCGTCCTCGTCTTCATAATGAAAATTATACCTGCCGCACTCTTTGTCATAAAATAATCTGCCCTGTTTCATAAAAACACAATCTCCTTTTCTTCTGTTTTATGTGTACTTTCAATAAATAAGGACACTGCAGCCGCGCTTAACTTGAATTTTTCTCTGCTATTTCAAATTTTTTTACAAGCCGGTAAAAACTGTCCTTTTTCAATCCCATTAACTCCATTGCCTTTTTCGCCGTAATCTCACCTGATTTCCACATTCCATAAAAAGTCTCCCAGTTCTCCGGATAGCCAATTCTCGGTCTGCCCAGATACTTTCCTTCCGCCTTCGCCACTTCGATGCCCTGCCGCTGCAGTTCATGCCGCTCCGTCCAGTCCTCATCCGCCACATAAGCGAACACTGCCAGCACCACATCCGTGATCAGCTGCCCCACCAGCTCCTTCGACTGCGTGGTATCCAGAATCGGCATGGAAGTCACCTTAATATCAGCGCCGATCTCTTTTGTAATATGGAACCACTCCTTGTAAATCTCGCCGTAGTTCCTCCCGAACCGCTTCAGCTCCGTCACTACCAGCAGGTCGCCTTCCCGCAGGATGTTGTCAACCAGAGATCGGTATACCGGACGCTCAAACTGTCTCCCCGACTCCTTCTCCACATATATGTCACGCTCGTCGATACCCTCCTCATCACGCAGGATATGTATCTGCCGGTCCAGATTCTGCTCCCGGCTGCTCACGCGGGCATAGCCAAATTTTTTTACTGCCATAATGCGTCTCCTTCCATAGAGTTCTGTGTCGCAAAAGGTGTTTTTTATTCCTGCGACATCGCAATATCCAAAACAGACCTTTTTCGACAGAAAAACAGTAAATATACCTATCAAAATAAACATCTCCAAAGGTATACCTTTTGCGACACATCATTCTATACGCAGAGGATACCCAAAACACAACAATCCCCTGCGTAAATGCCTCTGCTGTTTCAATCAGATTTCCATGCCCAAAATCAGCTAAACCACAAATTTCCGTATGCAGTTAAGCAGCGTGGCTGAAAGCTCCTGGTACAGATCCTCGTCAAACACATTCCTATCCATCGAATTCTTAATAAGCAGGGGACGGTACATCCGGAAGATTTCTTCCTGCGCCTTCCTGCTGCCGCCCTGCGCTTCCCTTAACAGCGTCTCAAAATCCATTCTTTCCCTCCAGTTCCTTTCTAAGCTTCCTCAGTATGTAATAATAAGCCATCTCTGCCTGTTTCGGTTCCATCCGGAATTTCTCGGCCAGCTCAGAAAATGTAAGCTCCTCAAACACCCTGGCAAACAAAATGCTCCTGTCACGCTCTTTCAGCCTGCCCAATGCCTTTATGAGCCGTTCACTCTCCGCCAGCGCACGAAGTTCTTTCAGTATCTCCCAGTTACCGGATGCTGTTTTCTCCATTATGTACGCATGGAACTGGGCATCAAAATCCGTATGGTTCTTCTCCAGAAGATCCACCTGGACCTGCTCCCTTTCATACTGACGCATTTTGCGTTCTATATAGCTGATCCGTTTATTCCCTACCGCTGCCATCAGATACGCCGTAAAGCGGTTCTGCACGGAATCCGTATTCTTATCTTTCATCCTTTCGTCCTCCAGTCTTTTTGCGTTACGTTAAAACCGCAAGACCGGAGGACCTCTGACTGTAAGTATTCCAACCAACCTTACTGCGAAAGAAAAAGGACCATTACCCGCCCTAAATGCCGGATAACCGTCCTTATTTCCAACTCTTTTATCTTCCACCAAAAGGTAGTATGCTACACTACCTTTCGAGGTCTGTTTTACCTCAAAAAATTCTATAATTTTTTTAACAAAATTTCCCTGCCGCTGTCCGGATTACACCTAATTTCCAATCTCTTTTTTGCGCCCTTCCCCATGGCACAAAAAAGACACCCAAATAAATCCCTGATGAACCATGTTTTTTTTATTCACCAGAAATCCGGATGTCTTAGTAGTTTATTGCGCTACTTTTTGGTGTGTTTATTCCATTTTTACATTTATGAGGTATGGCAATACACTACTATCAGGAGGTGATTAACTTGTCTTTATCCATCAGTGATGCCCGTATTTTCAGCACTGCCCTGAAAAAAGCAAGGGCAAAAAAACATCTGACACAAGCAGAATGTGCAGAACTGCTTGACCATTCCCTGTCCTTCCAGAAGGATCTGGAACGCTGCCGCTGTTCCCCAAGCATTGAGAATTTCTACCATATCTGCAGGACATTGGATATGTCCGCAGACAGCTGTATCTTTCCTGAAGATGCACACAAAACATCTTCCACATATAACGAGCTGTTACTTATGCTCTCCAAATGTGACGAGTCCAGCCTGAAAATCCTTTCTGCCACTGCTGCCGCCCTGATCAAAGAAAAAGGCAGCCCGTTATTGTAGCAACAGCTTATTCCCACATACATAAAGGAACCCGGCCAATGTTCTCAGCCGGGTTTTATTCTAAACTACAATTTTCTATAGAAAGTCTTATAAAAGTAGATGAATTGTCTTTTCGCTCGACAAATTCTGCCATTTTCAGACAGCGCATTTACCTGTATTGAACTTATATCCATAACCATACAAAGTCTGGATGCAATGCACCCCTAATTTATTTCTGAGACGATACACCACATCTTTGATCACATAGGAAGCTTCTGAATATGCATCTTTGCTGGCTGCCTCATAAATCTGCTCTTTTGTAAACGCAATGTCCGGGTTGGTAGCCAAAAAGAGCAGGACATCAAATTCCATCCTGGTCAGAACAACTTCCACACAATCCGCATAAACTGTTCTTCTTATAGGAAAAATACGGATATTGTCAAATTCAAGACAGCTATCGCTATTTTTTGTGTTCATATTCCATTCGTCTATTTTCATCTACCTCCTATAAAACTCCAGTCCTCTTCATGGTACCCACAGCAAAATCCAAATCCAGAACCACACCATTCTCCCGTGGCGCTTTTATGTATATACTTCCTATGCCCTCGCGTCAAACCCACCCTGAACTTCCATCCCGGAATTTATCTCCTTCCTTGCCGCACAGAACGCATCATAGTAGGCAGCCTTCAAAGCCCCGTGTACTTCCGTCTCCGCCTTCGACTCCTTCTCATGCCAGCCCACGCCCGCAGTATACGTCAGTATCTCATCGCCGTTCCCGTCATACACGTGGACGGCAGAACCCGTACCTTCGGACTGGAACTCGGCCTCATACGGCTCGCCAAACAGGAGGCACAGCCACCTCTCGTCAGCTTCCCTTATCTTCTTCATGTCTACTTTCCCCATCAGCGCCGCCCTGTCCGGCGCTACTTTGGAGACCTCGCTTTTCCGCAGGGCGAGGAACTTATTCCCCATATATACATTCTGCGCCGCATCCTCTTTCGCAAGCGCAGTGACCTTCTCCCGGCGGGAATCCGACAGCTTCCAGCCTTTCTTGGATGATGTCTTTCCTGCCGCTGTGCTTCCTACACGGCTGCTCATTGTTATTTCTGCAATTCCCATTTAAGTCTCCTCCTGTCCTGCCGGGAAACAGTCATCTATGAACACAATACTCCTAAAAGTGATTTGTATCTTTCCGTCTCATTTTTTATATCTTCGGCAGTGACACCGTAATATAGATATATCTTTTTAAACAGCTTCTTCAACTGCTTCATGGTTTTCTTATCCCCGCTGCATGAGCCATCGAGCATCTGCCAGACCGTTTCCACTCCTACCTGCATCCAGCCATTCTCCGGCCATCTGATTTCATATATGTGGAAATCTATGGGAAAGATATCATCTGCAATCTCCGTCGCCCTTCTTTCCCTCTCCTGAGTCTGCTCCCAGAACGCCTTTAAGGATTCCATATCCTCTCCCTCCGGCAGTTCCAAGTCCATCAGCTCCCCTAACAAATCCGGGCAGTGGCGCATGATAAGGGATGCTTTTAAGTTCTTCCTCTGTTCCTGATAATTATGAGATTTCTGCGAAACCTCCACAGCGCCATATTCCCGTTTCAGCAAGTCCACAACTTCTTCCAGCGTATGGGGATTGACGGTAATCCGCCTTTTTATCCTGCTCCTCTTTATTTTGCGGAAATAATTCTGTATGCGTGTTGTAAGTTTTACCTTACCGCCTTTTCCGGCAATAAAAATACTTGTAGGCCCGTCTGCTCCGCCTATAATGGATACGTTTCCTGCGCCCTTCCCCATATCTGTCTCTCCCATTCCAAAATTAAGCCCCTGCTCCCCGATTCCCCAATCTGCCGGAAACCGGGGAAGCCTGCCCATGCTCTGTGGCCTATTGGCGATATGCATTTGAGTGAATCCTCGCTACACCAGCGCACCCAGCTTATCCAAAAACATCTGGTAGAACGCCCTTTCCTTCGCCTGCTGTCTCTGTACCTCGATACTCTTTACGCTGTCCGGGGAAAGCGGGTGGTCTAAATCATAAAGCGCCTGCTCGGTTGCCCTGATTGCCGACTGCACCGTGCTTCCGAGGATATCATTCGTCTCTCCGATGCCGTTCATCCAGTTCTCGGCACGCTGCACCATCATCTTCGACAAGTGTGTCAGCATACCATTCCCGGACATCCCAAGCCCGTTCACACCTGTTTCCTTTGCCGCCTCCATCCACGCCTGCTTCACTTCCTCCGGCGCATTCGCCCCTACGGATGCAAAGGCTTTTTCATCATAATCGGCTTTTTTATCCTGTGACGCCTTTTCCGCCACAGTCTCCATAAATCCAGCAGTTCCCGATTCAGCATTCCTTTCTGCCTTTCTCGCTGTGTACCCCGTCACCGGATAGCCCGCTGTTCCTATTCCACTAATACTCATTTTTCCATTCCTCCAATTATTTTTCTTGCTAAATTATGATTTGCTTTTACAGAAAGTCATAATATCATTGATCCATTTACCGTACCGCAGATACCCATCCCAATTTCCAAGTGTTTTCATATCATCCATAAGCGCATATGCCGCCGAGAGCCAATCGGCTTTCTCATGGTAGGAAGAAGTGCCTGCTTTATCTTTCATGATAGCCATGCTAAGGAAATTGCTGTCTGATTTATTCCCGGTATGTGCATTTAACGCAAGCATCTCCTTGTAAGAACAGCTATTAGGGTTCACCTTGCTTACATCTACTGTCTGCTCATATTCATTTCCGTTTTTGTCCATGCCTTTTATGAGATAAAGCGGATTTTCCTCTGAGTAATCATCTGCCCTGTATACGTTTGCACTTTCCCCTGTCTGCGCATCATAGATGGAAAATAATGCATCTGGGGCAAGATGCACTACATTTTTTGCACCTGACACTCCTTTTACATTCGCCCCGAAATCTCCCTTTGTACTGCTTTCTACCTTCCTTGCTCCCTGCCATGCCGGATAGCTCGCTGTTCCAATTCCACTAACACTCATTTTTCAAATCCTCCATTATCGTCAAATATTTTTAATGGCAATTCCTCTGTCGGTCAGAACCGCCCCTGCCCCTTATGATAAGTCCGGGCAATCCGCAGAAAAACCTATTTATGTACCTCTGCACAATACCTTTTTATGCAAAAAATCTACGAATTTCTTGTAATCAAGATACCCCTGTAAATTTCCTGCGTCATACTGCATTTGCATAATACTCTCTGCAAGTTCCAACCCAACTTAAATTTCTCTTTTTTTATAAAAATCAACTAAGTAAGGGGCAATATTTGTATAATCTATTTCTTCAAATCTTGTTATAGTATTCGCTGTTTCTCCTTGAATTGACTTTTGTTTTATTTTCTTTACAACTGTTCTCTGTGGCACTTTATTATATGTTTTATTTGTATCATCTGATTTTTTTGTATCAATACCGCCACTGACAACAGTATAGTTTTTAACATTTCCGTTTTCGTCTAATTGAATGCAGTAGCTTTTTGTCATTTGGTACAATATAGGATCATCGCCATAAGAAGCCGCAACAGCATTATCTATTCGGTCATAATCGGTTTTCCATTTTTGCAACTTTTCTACAATCTTCTGTGCATACTCTGGATCAGCTTCCATTTTCTTTTGTAAACTCTCTGGAAACATTACCACCATTTCCCCAAAACCTATTTTTTTAAGTTCCTGTTGTATATAGGATTCTGCACCTGTTGGCTCTGCTCCTGTCGGTTTCCAATTACTAAGACTACCTGCGCTTACATCATCTTGAAAATACCGCCATACTGGAAAATCTTTTCTCTCCCAAATCTCGCTGGCTATGTCACAATTTCCGACTTTTACACTTACATCATTTGTAGGAAATGCTGTAGAAAACATATCCTTTGCAGATATTTGAGTTGCTCCCCTTATTTCCGAAAAAATTTGGGGAAATGACAGGTTATTTCTTTTATCCACTATATTGATATTGTCTTGCGTTGCAATATTGCTCAATAGTCCAAGTAACTGTATATCCATATCTTCAAATCCTCCTTTTTTACTGAATATATTTCTCTTTACTCATAACTAGAAAGTGTGTAATTCAAAATACTTGAGAACTGGCAACTTGTGCAATTTTTTGATTGCCAGACCGTCCATTGCCGGATATAAATGTAGGAATACCGCATAACGGGCAGCTTCCATCTTCTTTGATCATAGAGCCACAAAGCGAACAGTATTTATCTTCCAACTCTGATGTATCACTAACATCGTTTTCCGCATGACGCATCTTTGTTATGGATTTTTCGGAATCCATTTCTTCTGTTTCCAGTCTTGCTGCAGCTTTGCATATCTCATCTGTAAAGCTCTTTTCCGCCACACCCGCTTCTGTTCTTCTCATTCCGTACATGGCAGGATACCCGACCGCCCCTATTCCGTTAATATCCATATTTTCAATTCCTCCATTGTTATCAATCTTTTTTGGCGGTTCTTCTGTCATCCAGAAACGCCTATGCCCCTTACAATAAATCCAGGCATTTTACTTATCCAGAAGCTCTAAAAACTTCTGCCATTCCATATAGCCTTTTAAATCCCCATAACTATACTCTGACTGCATAATATCTTTGACAATATCCACCCAATTCATCTTTGCCCCAAAACTCCAAGTGCCGAAATTTCTCTGCTCTGCATTTTTTACGGCTTTTGCAACTGCGGCTTTCAGCACAGTGTCCTCAAAACTGCCTTTTCCGCTTTCTTTCAGATTAGCGGTGTACACATACATTTCAGCCGTATCACAGTTTTTCGGGTCTACCTTAGAAATATCTATCATTCGTTCTGTTACATTACCGTCATTATCCCATGTTTTCACTTTATAAACTGGATTGTTCGGATCAAAATCTTGCGTTTTATATACAGTGATAGATGAATTGTTTACTACATCAACATTAGAAAAAATAGCAATATCCCCCGTTTCTTCATCAGAGCCATGCAAAATGGCTGTTGATGTCTGCGCTGTTGCTTGTGCCGCTTCCTCCGCTTGTTTTGCAAAGTTTCCTCCTGCAACATTTCTTTCTGTCTTTCTTGTGTCATACCCTGCTATCTGGTAGCCTGTTGTTTCAATTCCGCTAACACTCATGTTTCAAGTCTCCATTGTTATCAATATTTTTAATTGGCGATTCTCCTGTCATTCAGAACTGCCTATGCCCCCTTACAATAAGTCCTGGCATATTTTGAAATAATCAATATAAATCCGTATTTTGTCTTTTATATCCAGTTGCCATAATCTGCATGAAAGTTGATAAATCCCTTTCTGTTATCTGATTATCCGCATTACTATACGTTTGCAACAACTCATTGATAGCCTTTTCATTTATTATTTTTTTACTTCCTATTTCGTTCGGATATCCTTCAATCCAATAAAGTGTTCTGCCGTCTGGATATACAATCATACCTGCACTTTTTACGGGCGGTTGTAATGCTTTTATTTCTGCTTGATTTTCCGGGCTGCAAAATTCCTCTATGTCATTCAATACTTTCTCTTTCAAAACAGAATTATTTTCCATTTTTGATAAAGCTGCCGGAGAAATTATGACATGGTTTGTACCTCTCAAATCATTTGTTTCCAGAAACTGATCACAATCTACTACATTACCTACATTCAAAGTTACATTATAGTTGTCACGAATTTCTCTTGCTAATTCTCCACCTGTGATTTTTTCAAATAATTCCTTAAAGTCACTTTCTGTATTTTTTACTGTTGTGACTTTCCCTTGAATCGTAGTGTTGTTCAATATTCCAAGTGATTGTATTTCCATATCTTCAAAACCTCCTTTTTCACTGAATATATTTCTCTTTACTTGTAACTGGCAAGTGCGTTATAGATAAGCTGTTCATCACATTTTTCAAATACTATTTCACACACCATATTATTGTCTGGCAGAACTGCACTTGTGTATTCCGTACCGTCATAACCCTTATATGAAAAACATTGCCATATACTATTTGTTTCAATCTGACGAATATCATATAATTTTGATGAATAGTTCCTGCCAAATTCAAAACATTTGTCCCCCTGTTTATGCACCGTAAAAACATATATCTTTACTTTGGAGGTCTGTATTGAATACTCCGCTATGGCTATGTTATCATCTGATACGATAAAGGAAATATCTTCCGCACAGGAGCTTAAATATTCATTGTTTAACCAACACAATGTATCATATCCAAAATAATCTTGCGCTTCATTCCACGATAAAATCATTTCAGATATTTCTTCATCTTCCCCTTTGTTTCCCAATCCATTGTTCAGAATATTGTTGCCAACTTCCTTTTCTATAATGCTGCTATTATCCGTGCCTACGCTGTATGTATAGCCCCATTCGTTAATCGTAAGTCCTGCTTTACGAATATTATCAGATTCTTCCAACGTATGTATTGCAAGGCTTTCTTCCTGTTCCTCCAACTTTATACCACTACTTAAACAGGATTCTTCAATGGCATACACATTTTCGTCAAATACTGTATCAGTATTTGCTTTTGCTGTCCCCGTTTGACAAATAAATAAAAATATCCCTACTGCCAAAACTGATGATAATACTGCAAAAATCTTTTTCATTTCCCAACTCTCCTAACACAATCTTCCTGTCAATCAGAGCCGCCTATAACAAATTCTGTCCATACAGATATATGGCTTCTCTTATACTTTGTTGATACCTTTTATCTAACTCTGCTTTTTCCAACTGCTCTTTTCTCTGTAATGCATGTTTCGCTGCCAATCTTTGATTTCGTTCCTGTTCTTTTATTTCCTCTGTTTCTTCATCTTTACTTTTTTGCCCACTTCTCTTTGTTATCGTGATTTCCCCGCCACCGCCCGAAAGCCTGTAATTTGAAATATTACCGTCGTTATCCAGTGTAATAGTAAAGGAATCCATGCAGCTTGGCACCGTATCCTGTTCTTTTATCAATGTGGATATTTTTTCAATAATACTTTGGGATAGTTCTGGATTATTTTCCAGTTTTTCCTCCAACACAGGAGGAACGACTATTGCAAATTTTCCCCTTGCTGCATTTAACCTTGCCTGCACACCTGCGTCTAACATGGACGGTTCTCTTGATGTAGGTTTCCAATCTAAGTCCGATTCGTCCAATTCATCTTCAAAAAACATTTCAAACGGATAGTCATTGCGCTGCCATAATGAAGAATTGATTTTAGAAGTATCTAACACATGATATTTCAATCCCGGATATTGTGCTTTTAACCTATCCTCCAACCCCTGTTCCCCCATATTTTCATCTAAAACAGCTTGAAAACTGACGGAGTTAGTTTTCCCTGCTATAATATTCTGGCAATAAAAACCTCCTAAATAGCTCTTGCTTATTTCATTTATTGATGTGAAATCCACCACTATTCCTCCATTTCTAATTATCTTCTAATGGCGGCTCATCTGTCATTCAGAACCGCCTATGCCCCCTTATGATAAGTCCGGGCAATCCGCCCACATATTTTATATCTTCTGGCTTCCCATTACACTTTTACTGAATGTGCTTATGATGTCCTCATATGCTGTCGCCGCTAATGCACCTGCACTAACTGACTGAAACGCTGACATATCCGAAGTGTTCTGCCCGTTTTTGGCACTCTCCATAAAAAAACTATGTAACCTCTGCTGACTTTCAAATTGGCTTTTCAAGTAGTTTTCCTGCGCTAATGCTTTTCGTGCCTGTGCTTTTTTCAATGCTGCCTTTTCCTGTTCCTCTAATAGTTCTTCCATTCTCTCATGACGTTTTTCCCACCATGATTTTTCATTTCCAGAAATGTTTGAACCACTTCCCCCTACTGGTCCTGCATAACCATAACATTCTTCCGGCGATGCTCCAATGACTTCATAACTAACATTATTTGAGCCGATAGACCAGCCGCTACTTGCTGAATAATATGAGCGAACCCTGTTTAAAACATATTCTTCATACTCCGGGTCATTTTTCATTCTCTCAAATGCTTCTTCCTTAATCACTAAAGCCCCAGACGAAAAAGATGACCTAACCCATGAACTTACTAGCATACCAGTCATCTGATTCATAAACCACTGCTTGTATTCGTCCATTGTCATTTCTTCTTTGGACTTATTGGAAATAGAACTGTCATAAGTAAAGCCGCTGTAATTTGGCGGCTGTGGAACAACCATGTCCCCCACCCATGCTGACGAATTTGACTTAGTTTGTATACTCTGGCTTTCCTCTGCCTTTTGCACTTCGTCCGCAAAATTACCTGTTTCTGCTATTTTCCTGCTATCGTTTGTGTAGGCATATGTATTTACTCCCATGCCATATACACCGCTAACACTCATTTTCCAAATCCTCCATTGTTATCAATATTTTTACTGGCGGCTCATCTGTCATTCAGAACCGCCTATGCCCCCTTATGATAAGTCCGGGCATATTTCGTCTTATTCCAAAATGCCCGTTGCTCCCATGATGTTCTTCTCATAAGCTGCAACCACAGACCCCATAACCTCTGACATAGCCGTATATGTAAACCTGCTTGTGTCTGCTACACGGCTTGCAAGTGCTTCCTCCATAGTTTGTTTCCTGTATGCTATCTCCATTTCCTGTATGCGTTTCTCCGCTGCTTCTTGACTGCGTTTCAAATTCTCTTGACGTTGCGCCGCTTTCTTTTCCTGTTTTGCCTTTTGTTCAGCTTCCACCTTTGCTTTCTTTTCTGGCGATTCCTCACCGCTAAGATAATAGGTCACAGTTCCGTCCTCATGTATTACTACTCCGCAGGAAGTAATCTTGTGTCCTATTGCTGCCATAAAAGCCTCTGTCTGCGGCAGGGAATCAAAGTGTTCCTGTATTTTTTTCTCATAATAGGCGGCTTTTTCCGGGTCATTTGCCATTTGTTCCAAAATATTTTGTGCAATTACTACATTTCCAGTCCCCGCTGTCCCTGCACCAATACGGTCTATGCAACTTTGATCCTTTCCTACATTCTGGATAGATACCCCTGCCCCATATCTCTGTTTCAGATATTTCGTGTAGGTATCTACCTTTGATGTATTCGCTGCTTCCCCTGTTTTCTGTAACTGTTCCGTAAAACCTGCTCCATTTATGGCTTTTTTTTGTGTCCTGTTTGCATATTGATATGCACCCGCTAAAACATCATTTACTCCTAAAATACTCATTTCTTTCTCCTTTCCTGTAACAACACGGTTACGCTAAATTCGTTTTTCTTTACCTTAAAGTCCACATCTCCCATGTATTTATCTACCTCACGCTTTACATTGGATAAGCCAATGCCATGTAGGGATATATCCTTTCCCTTAGTGGAAAGTGGAAGATTGGTTTTTGTGTCAAATAACACCTCCCCCTCAAATGAATTTTTTACATTTATCAGATAAAATTTTTTTTTCTGCCTGCCGGAAAGATAAATGTATTTTTTCCCCTCTGCCATTTTTCCGCAGGCTTCAAGGGCATTTTGCAGAAGATTGTTGATAATAACCCCAATGTCATACGCATTATAGCCCTCTGATTTGGGATAAGAAAACTCTGACTTAAACTGTATTTCCTGTTTCTCTGCGGCTTTCTGCTTGTCATTCACAATCACGTCTGTAACGGTATTTCCCGTCTTAATGGTAAGCTCAAAAACATTCATGCTTTCGTCCATTTGGTCTATATACTGCTCTATCTCCTCATAGCTGCCATTTCTTACAAGCCCTTTGATATTCGTCAAATGGTTTTTCATTTCATGTTTCATCTGACGTATGCCGTTATAGAAGTGTTCCACTTCCTCCATTCGTTCCTGTATTGCGTGAACCTGCTGCTGTTCCACAAAATATTTTTCTTTTTCCTCCTGCAAACCTATCATTTTCTGGTAGGAAACTATTGTAATTAAAATTCCCGCATAAAACAGTGCAGCAACCATAGGCACAATCCCAAGAAATACCGGGAACTGTTCATAAAGTTGAAACACCAAATTTTCATTCACGATTAGTAAAATATTAAAAATAATATTTACAAATAAAATTCCAGTTATCGGTATTAAAAGCAGATAGCATAATTCTTTTATGTGCAGCTTCATTGTCTTTTTCTTCAACAGGCGTATGACGACATACAACATAACGATAAACAGGATAATTTGCAGTACCGCAACAAAAATATAATTCAGTGTTGCATTACGAAAAACATTTTCAATGTCTTTTACGGTTTCCGCCTTTCGCACAAGATATTTGTCTAAAAAGTAGCTTACACTTCTCATCATCAGCACACTTAAATTTCTGATACAGAAAAAGATCACTCCCCAAAAAAATGTAAATTCCCTGTCCATATCCAAAAACTTTGAAGATGCCACTAAGAGGATAAGTACAATTATCATGCACAACCAACCATAAACAGAAGTTGCCATATTCACAAAATACATTATTGTATAAATCAGAAATACCATAAGCACTTTCTTAATCCTGTTTTTCCTCTGTTCTTTTTTCCCTGTCATAAATGGATAGAAAAAAGCTGCCATGCAGACTGCATACAAAAGTATTTCAATTCTTACCACTATATCCAAAACCAGACTAAAACCCGCTTCGCCCAATGTCTGTCCCTCCTACTGCATAAAGCGCAGATATGCCTTTACAAAGTCCTCATACTTATATTTTGAAAGGGGCAGCTTATCCCCGTTTGTAAGTATTATTTCTGTCCTGCTGTATTCTTCTACATAGGAAAGGTTGACAAGATAGCCTTTGTGTATGCGGCAGAAATGCCCCTGCAATTTTTCTTCCAACTCCCCGATTTTTGCATAATATTCCAGTTCCCCGTCTTTTGTATAAAGCACTATTTTATGTTTCTGGCTTTCCATGTAGTAAATATTGTCTAACGGTAAGGCTTTGTTTGCCCCGGCGCACTGGATAAGCAGGGTTTTCTTTTTCTGTTCCGCTTCGGATAAGACCTTATCCTGCGCCCGGCTGAAAACCTCTGCAAATTTCTGTTCATTCACGGGCTTTACCAGATACCCACATGCGTCCACGTCAAAAGCGTCATAAACATACTTTTCATAGCCCGTAACGAAAATGATAACGGGCTGCTTGATGTGTTCCGTGTTTCTGATACACTTTGCCATTCCCATACCGTCCATGCCGGACGCTGAACCCTTTAACTCTATATCCAAAAACAATAAATCATGTTCCACGCCGCTTGACAGGTATTCATCAGCAGAAGCGTACTCTGTAATTTCACATTCTGTATTCTGTTCTCTGATAAGCGACATAAGATAACTTCTTATGTTCTTTTCATCATCACATATTGCAATCTTTATCATATGCCCTCCTTTGGCTCTCACTTAAAATATCGGAAAATATAAAAATATACCTAATGCCGATTGCACGAAAACACGATTTGATAGCACAACTGGACATAAAAACCCCTTTACCGTTCTTTTCATAATAACAGGGGTTGAGTTTTTGAATCCGTCCGACAGCTCATCGTATCTTACCTCTACTCTCCCCGTTCTTCCACTAAAAGATTTCATTGGGCGGACCGCAAATAAATCCGGTGTGTATCCTGGCTGCACTTGCCAGAAGAAGCACGGCTGCCGGGAGCTGCTCTTTTGGAAGATGACGTTTTAGGGAAAATGGCAGACCGCCGCTGTGGGGAGATTTTCCCATAGCGGCGGTTATCTTTTGTATGATTTTTGCAGACATCTCCATGCAAAATGTTTCCTCAATTTCGATATCTGCATATAGCCCTTTATCTCAACAATGCCATGCTCCCGGTTAATTTGTTGACTTTCTTTTTAGCCCCGCAGATGGCTATTCCGAAATAATTCAGTTCCGTTTCTGAAACGTCTTTCATCTTCTCAATAAAGTCATCATAGGTTTTGCACCCCTGTGCCAGATCAGAGAAATCAACCACCGTCAGATCTGAAAACTCCGGCTCATACAGCCTTTCACGGATAGACTTGATCACTTCCTCATTTCCTTTTAGGATCGGCACCGGGAACTCTATAATCCCTAAATGCCCATTGCCCGTCTTGTCATACACATCCGCACCTACCACCTCCGGCATCTGCTTTCCAAGCGTTATTCCCATGATAGCCGCCGTGTTTGCTATGATTCCAAGCGGCAGGTTTTCGTCAATCACCATGACACATTTTTCATTCTGTAAGTCCATTTCCTATATCCTCCTTTTGATAGCAGCGGTAAAGATAGGCCCTGTTGAAGCCAGCCCACTTATATTGTTCCGGCAGCTCCTCTTTTGCCGGAATGTCTGCCAATACCTTTGTAATCCCATTTATCATTGAAAAATGCAGAATATCTTCTATGGCCACATCATCCGGCAGGTTTCCGTCCGGCAAAAACAAAAGTTCCTGCCTTTTTAAGCCAATAACCGTATCAGCCCCTGACATGACATATTCCATAGTTTCTTCATCTGTCCCTTTTCTCAGGAACAGCCTGCCAGCCTGCTCTTTTTTCTCCTCACTCAAACAGCTTTCTGAACCCGTCAGACTGTTAAACTGCAAATTCTTTTTCCACGAAAAAGCGCAATCGCCGAAAATTAAAATATCTAACTGCAAATTAAAAAGAACTACAAACAGCATATTCCTGTAGGCGAAGCAACTCCTTTCTTAATCGCTTGATTATTGCCACCCAGAATCGCTTTAGAGGGGCAAGGGCTGCGAAGCAGTTTATTTACCCTTGCGGCTCTAAAGTGATTCTGGGACAATTCCATAAGCGATAAGAATATGCCCTTATTAAGTACAAAAGCGGATATTTTAATTTGCAGTTTGAAGCTACTATAAAATGCCGTTTAACAGTCAGACACAGTTCGCAGACTACTCCGCATTTCCATAGTGTATATCCGGTATCCGTAAGTACCCCGCTTAGGTGGTAATTGGTATGCTCCACGATTCGGAACACGCAATTCCTCCCGCCCTGGCGGCTGATTTCTTCACATCTTTGTATGTTGTCCGGGATATTCCCCTCAGAAAATTTATAATACAGCGGATAGACCAAAAACTGCCCTTCCATCTTTTTCAGTATCCATCCATGGCAAACTAAAGTTTCCATGCCGGGGAACAGGCTGATGATCTGTTCCTCCAGCCTTATGGCCGGTTCATTCATCCTCTCCACTCCCCTTCCCGCTATATTCAGAAAGAAAAAGCCCCGCGACTGCCAGAACTGTCCCCACTGCCGAAACCCACGTCACCGGCTCCTTCAGTACCAGGACGGATGTCACAACCGTTATGACGGGAACCATGTAGATATAAACGCTAGTCTTCACTGCCCCAAGCGCCTTTACCGCAAGGTTCCATGTGACGAAGCAGAGCGCCGAGGCCCCCAGCCCCAAATACAGGATATTGAGCAGATATGTCATATCCGCAAACCGCTCCAGCCCAACCTCAAAATCAAAAAGGAATAATGCCGGAACCATGAAAAGGATGCCGTAAAAAAATGTCCTGCGAGTGGTAAGGATGACCGGATAGCCAAAGCTGCTGATCTTCCTCGTCAGTAAGGAATAGCACGCCCATACAAAAGCCGCCAGGACTGCCAGTATATCGCCCATCGGGTTCAGCTCCAGTTTAGAACCATTAAAGCTGATCAGCGCAACACCGGCCATCGCCACCACAAAGCCGATGAAAAAATTTGCCCGCAGCTTCCCTTCCGACTTCATGAACAGATGTGACAGTATCGCCGTAAAGAACGGTGCAACCGATATGATGACTCCTACATTGGACGCCATCGTGTATGTAAGGGCGATATTCTCCAGCAGGTAATAAAGGCATATCCCGCACAGCCCAGCCAGCACAAAAGTCATTTCCTGCCTGCGATCCACACCTTTCAGCCGGTGCGGGCAGACCAGAAACAATGCCGCAAAGCCCATGACAAAACGGAAGAACAGGATTTCCACCGGCTTGAAATCCGTAAGCAGGACTTTGGTGGATATGAACGTCGTCCCCCAAATGATGATCGTGAACAGCGCCGCCAGATGCCCGGCTGATCTCCTACTTCCCATGCTGTCCACCATCCCCGTCCTTCTCCGAGAATATTTCACGGTAAGTCCCCGGCAGAAGCCCTATGAACTGGTTGAAATAATTCGTAAAATGGCTCTGGTCTGAAAATCCCGTCCTGATTGCCGCCTCCACAGGTGCTATCCCTTCGGACAGCAGCTTTTTTGCTTCATTGAGTGGGAATAACTGACAAAACCCGCAAAGCCTTGAAAACACTGGGTTTTTGAAGCGGAAACGGGGCATTTGATAGC